>JAYTOX010000065.1:0-78742 GCA_043747595.1 Bacteroidota bacterium
GCTAACGGATGCCGACCCGGTGCCATGAGTAAATATACTACGGGCGTAGCACAACTCTACCCCGAAAATAAATCCAACCTATTCAAACCCACTCAACGATTATTAACTAAATACAAAAACTCAAAATGACTCTTTTACAAATTGCACAATCTGAATTGTTCGACAAGCTTTCTGATAAATTTTTCTGGCGCTATGGAATGAATTTATTTTTTATGCTTGTTTTAGTTCGAGCTATTTATTATCCCATCTATCGGAGAAAAGAATATGTTTTCACTTATTTTCTCTTCAACACATTAATTTTTATCATCACCTACCTTCTCAACAAAGTTGATATGAGTATGGGAGCAGCTTTTGGATTATTTGCTGTCTTCTCATTGCTTCGTTACAGAACAGAAGATATCTCTGCCAAAGAAATGACCTATTTGTTTCTTAGTATTGCCTTAGGTTTGATCAACGCTGTAAGCCATGCAACATGGTTCGAAATAACTCTCATCAACGGCATCGTTTTAGTTTTAACTTTTTTATTAGATGGAAATCTTTTAATGAAAAACGAATTCTATTACGATGTTCAATATGAGAATTTAGCACTCATACATCCGGATCGATACGAAGAACTGCTTGTCGATTTACGGAAACGAACCGGATTTAAAGTTCATCAAGCACGTATTGTAAAAGTTGATTTTCTGATTGATGCCGCTGTGGTTCGTATTTATTATTATTACGAAAAACCAAAACAGAAGAAATAATCAACTGCCGTTTGAGTTTTGTCACAATAATTATTCGCTTTTTAGTGGCTTGTAAAGTGTGTTGAAACGTAGTATGAGATAAATCATATCATGGCGACTGAATAATTGCTGTCTAGCTTCCATTAATTTTTCTTAACTTGCTAATTAAATTATTTTAGTCAACTAATAAATTTGGCAATATAGAACACCCTGCAGTTAAAGCGAGAACTTATGGAAGGAGAAAAGTCGAATATTTTATCAAACACTAAAAATTCAACCAAAACTTTTTACTCTTATTTGCCTAAGAGTTTGACAACGTTTCTTTTTGAAACAGGTCAGATTTCACAATTTGCTGCTCGTTATTTTAAAGAAGTATTCTTCCCCCCTTACGAGCTCAAAGAAGTAATGAAACAATCCTACGACATTGGCGTGAAGTCAATGCCATTAGTGGGACTTACAGCATTCATAATCGGTTTGGTAATAACACTACAATCAAGACCAACATTAGTAGAATTTGGTGCTGAAGCATGGCTCCCTGCTATGGTAGGAATAAGTATCATTCGTGAAATTGGCCCAGTCGTAATTGCATTGATCTGTGCCGGAAAAATTGGGTCAGGAATTGGCGCTGAATTAGGCTCCATGAAAGTAACAGAACAGATTGACGCAATGGAAGTAAGTGGCACCAATCCTTTCAAATACATTGTAGTGACCAGAATTGTTAGCACAACATTGATGATCCCAATATTGATTATTATTGGTGATGGTATCGCCTTATACGGAGCTTATCTTGCAGTGAAAATAAAAGGTTCCGTGAGTTTTATACTTTTTTTCCATCAAGTTTTTGAATCGATAAAATTTAGTGATGTAGTGCCTTCATTCATTAAATCATTCTTCTTTGGTTTTGCAATTGGCTTGGTAGGTTGTTACAAAGGATATTATTCCAAAAAAGGAACTCAAGGTGTTGGACAATCTGCAAATTCAGCTGTTGTTGTTGCATCGATTTTAGTTTTTATTATCGATTTAATTGCTGTACAAATAACTGAATTTTTTGGATTCTTATGATCTTGGCAAAAGAAAATATAGTTGCTTCTAACTCCTCAATTGAAAATTATGGAGAAGCTATTATTCAAGTAAGTCATTTGAGTAAATCATTTGGCGATAATAATGTACTCACAGACTTTAATATCACTGTTAAAAAAGGAGAAAATATTGTTGTGCTTGGGAAATCAGGTTGCGGAAAATCTGTCTTGATAAAATGCATAGTTGGACTGATACCGTATGATGCGGGTTCTATAAAAGTATTTGGAAATGAAATCAACCAATTAAATCAGAAAGATCTCGATCAAATTAGAGCTAGAATTGGTTTTGTGTTCCAGAGCAGTGCACTATATGATAGTATGACGGTTAGCGAAAATCTTGAATTTCCTTTACGAAGTCATGGGAAACATAAAACAAAAGCAGAAGTAAAAGAACTTGTTGAAGAAACTCTTGAAAATGTAGGATTAATTCACGCCATAGACTTAATGCCATCTGAATTATCGGGAGGTATGCGAAAGAGAATTGGTTTAGCTCGATCGCTTATATTAAAACCGGACATCATGCTCTACGACGAACCAACAACTGGGCTCGATCCAATTACCAGTAGAGAAATCATAGACCTCATGCTTCGAATGCAAGAGAAATATCACACATCGTCAATCATAATTTCGCATGATATGCATTGTGCTCAATTAACTGCTAATCGACTTATACTAATGGCAAATGGGATAGACTATGCAAAAGGCAGTTATGATGAATTAATCTCTTCGACCGATATAAACGTTAAACAATTTTTTGAATAGATGAACAAAGAAATAATCAAACGAATTAATCTAGGCATATTTGTACTCGCAGGTATCCTAATGCTGATTTTCGCTCTATACGTAATAGGGAAAAATAAAAATATGTTTAGCTCAACAATCACAATCCATAGTACTTTTAATGATGTGAGTGGACTACAAATTGGGAATAATGTCCGTTACTCCGGAATTGACATAGGAACAATCGACAACATACAAATAATGAATGACACATCTATTGTTGTGACTATGATCATCGACGAATCACTACAAAAATACATTCGAAAAAATTCGACTTCAACAATCGGAACCGATGGATTAATGGGAAACAAATTAGTAAACATTGTACCAGGAACACTTGAGTCTGCTTTAATCAAAGACGGCGATGAAATTGTTTCCAAAAAAAGTGTTGACACTGAAAAAATGATGCGAACATTAGAATCAACCAATCTGAATATCGAAGTTGTTTCCTCAAATCTTAAAAGTATTACTGATAATATTACTAAAAGCCAAGGAACTCTTTACACTGTATTAATGGACACAACTATTTCCCAAAGCTTAAAAACTACAATTGAAAACATTCAAATCACTAGCAAAAACTTAACTACAATAACTGAGAAACTTTCTTCAATTGTGAATGATGTAAAAACAGGAAATGGTGTCGTAAATGCCCTCATTTATGATTCTACGATCACTAATAATTTACATTCAGTTATCTCCGAAATAAAAACAAGCAGTGAAAAATTTTCAATTATCAGTAAAAATATTAGTCAACTAGTAACTGATGTAAATAATGGCAAAGGAACAGTTGGAACTTTACTAAACGACTCCGCTGCAGAAAATAATCTCAAACAAACTCTTATCAACTTAAGAACATCAACAGAAAAAATTGACCAAGAATTAGAAGCATTAAAACATAGTTTTCTTCTTCGCGGGTTTTTTAAAAACCAGGACAAAGAAAAGAAGAAATAATTTCGTCAAAATAGTTATAGCAACTACATTATTTTACTTCACCTGATCAAGTGCTTGTTGAATATCGGCTATTATGTCAATATAGCTTTCAACGCCAACAGAAAGCCGAACCATTTTTTCAGTTATAAAAAGTTCTTTTTTCAAATCAGGGTCAACATCGCTATGCGTCATAGTAGCAGGATGTTCAGCCAAACTTTCTGTACCACCTAAACTCACTGCCAATTTAATTAGCTGCAAAGAATTAAGAAACATAAATGCATCTTTCTCTGCGCCTTTAATATCGAATGAAATCATACCCCCATTCGTTAAACATTGACGCTGCTTGATCTCATATTGTTCGCCATCTTTCTCGGTCAGATTGCCCGGAAAATAAACCCTCTCTACTAGCGGATGGCCTGTTAAAAACTCTGCCACACGATTCGCATTGAATGCTTGTATATCCATTCTGGCTTTTAATGTCTCGAGACTTCGAAGCAACAACCAACCTGTCCATGGCCCTGCCATATTCCCTAAAAATGTACGCAACGTTTTAACTCTACTTATCAGAACTTTTGAACCTAAGCATGCTCCGGCAATTACATCACTATGGCCTCCTATGTATTTTGTAGCAGAGTATAAAACAAGGTCAGCTCCATGCTTTAGAGGATGCTGCCAAACCGGGCCCATATATGTGTTGTCTACAGCCAAATAAACTTCCTTTTCATCTGTAGAAAAATGCTTGGCTATTTTTTTACTTGCATTTATATCAATTAAAATATTTGTTGGGTTTGCCGGTGTCTCAATATAGACCATAGCCAATTTTGAAGCATGTCCCGTTGCCTCTATTAACTGAATGACCTCTTGATGTGAGTGCGAAACTTTAAATGTAAGAACCTGTATTCCAAATTTAGGAAGAATCTTTTTTATGAAATGATCGCTGCCTCCGTAAAGCGGACTACTAATTAATAGTAAATCGCCAGGCTTTAAAAATTCCAATAACACTGTTGTAATGGCAGACATCCCACTTTCAAATACTGCACATTCTTCTGCTTCATCCCAAAGGGTTAAACGATTTTCCAATATTTCCAAATCAGGGTTGTTGATTCGACTATAGATCAGTCCCATTTCTTCCCCTTCTTTCTTTTTACGTAGACCATAGGCCACTTCGAAGAACGCTTTCCCTTCTTCAGCACATTTGAATACAAATGTTGAAGTTTGAAATATAGGGCACTTAATTGCACCTTCAGAAAGTTCAGGACGATAACCATAGGACATCATTAAACTTTCAGGCTTCATTTTAGTTTTCATAAATTTTAGAATTAATGGTTTTTATTAGTAAACTTTTAAAAGGTAATGATTATTATTTAAGTTTAAAAATAAATCCAAATCGTTGCACAAAATTTTGAAGATAAATATCAAAAAAAAGTTTCTTAATATCTATGATAACTATCACATTTCAAATAGGAAAAACAGCATGCTTATATGCAAAAAATGACTAATTTTAAAAGATAAAAAACATGTCGAAGTTCCAAGAAATAATTAACGGAGAAAAACCTGTACTGGTTGATTTTCATGCTGAATGGTGTGCACCTTGCAAAATGATGCCTCCTATCTTAAATGAAGTTAAAAATAAACTTGGTGATAATGTTGTAATCTTAAAAATAGATATTGACAAAAACCAACAGGTAGCTCAACATTACAGCGTTCAATCTGTCCCAACATTAATGATTTTTAAAAAAGGAAAAATTGTTTGGCGACAATCAGGAGTTGCACCTGCAAATCAACTAATCGAGCAACTTAAACAATAGTTGTATAGATATTACTAGAAAAAAATTGAGAACTTTGCTAACAAAATTTACTTTTTTTTTAAAATTAACTTTCCCACTTTAAAGCATGACAATTATTAACTTTTTACTGCATTCAGAATGGCTCATTAATGAGTAAAAATGTTGTTACTTTATTTTTAATATCCATCTACTTTATATTCACCGGATGTAAAGAGAAAACAGGACGCTCTATAAGTAAAATACCACCTGCAAAGATTGCTATTGACACCATTCAAATAAAAGAAATTGAACACGAACAATCCTATCAAGGTCGTTTCCATTTTATTTATTCTTCCAATTCCATTTTCAAAAAAGCAAAGAAACATTTTTCGGAAGAGGAGCTCTCCACTATTCTTGCGTTGAACAGAATTGACATTAACAGAATGCATAGAGTAAAAAAGCTCATTATACCTGATTCCATTTATACTAATTTCATGGATTATGCTCCTTTCCCAAGTGACATTGCTGAATTAGTCGAAATAAAAAAATTAATTGTAATTTCATATCCAATTCAAGCTTTCGCACTCTACGAAAGTGGTCACTTAATTGTATGGGGACCTACAAGTATGGGGAAAAAAAGCACTCCTACTCCAATAGGACTTTTTCATACTAATTGGAAAGCAAAGAAAACCATCAGTACTGTTAACGAAGAATGGATACTTAATTGGTATTTTAATATCGTAAACCTTGATGGTATATCGATGCACGAATACGAACTCCCGGGTTATCCTGCTAGTCATTCATGCATTCGGCTGAGAGAACAAGACGCAAAATTTATTTACGTTTGGGCTGACCAATGGATTGTAGAGAACAATGGCAGAACAATAATTGCAAATGGAACACCTGTGATCATCTATGGAAACTACGACTTTGATAATCCTCCTCCTTGGTATAAACTTGAGAATAATCCAAACGCAAATAAAATAACAGCTGACTCTTTACTCAAACTAATTACTCCATATTATCAGGTTATAATACAAGAACAATCAATTAGAGATTCCATAGCAATAACAATTCACAAAATTACTATTCCTTCCTAAACAATTTTCAATCGAGAAGTATTGAAAAATTAGAATGCTCAGAGCTTACAAATTAAAAGATATTAAACACCTATGAATAAACTACCACTCCTAATTTGTTTTTTTCTGAGTGTAATATCATTTCAACAATCGAATGGTCAGAACAAGGACACTTCTGCTTTTAAAGTATTTCTAATTGGAGATGCCGGCGAAAATGATACAACCGGAGAAACGCTTACTCAATTGCGCTTACAACTAGAAAAAAGCCCCAATAGTGTGGTTGTTTTTCTTGGTGACAATTGCTATTTAAAACCATTTTTCCTTTTACCGGTTGAGATTGGTGGATTTAACGGCAATAAAAAGTCGGTTAAGCGAATGATGTCGCAACTAAATATTCTTCAAAACTACAAAGGAAGTGCATACTTTATTCCGGGAAACCACGACTGGTGGAATAAGACAAATATTAAAGGCGGGAAAAAAAAATTGTTGTGCGAACAAAAATATATAGAAAACACGCTGTCCAATTTCCGCAACTTATCTAATCGCAACTCGGATTATTTTTTTCCTAAAAATGGAATGATCGGTCCGGTTTCAAAACAATTTGTCAATGATCAATTACGCATAATTTTTATTGACACCTATCGATTGATCATAGAAGAAGGGAAGATAAAAAAGAAAGATTCTCTGATCACAGCAAAATTTTATACCGACCTAAGAAATCAATTACTCGAAGCAGCGAAGTCAAATCAAAAGCTGATTGTCGTTGCTCATCATCCTCTTGTTTCTAAAGGAAAACATTCTATGGAACCTTCATTTATTGAAAAACTATTCTTTCGATTTGGAACTAGCAATTTAAATTTTGCCGCCTATCAAAAAGCAGTCACTAAAATCGATAGTCTGTTAAAGGAAAGTAAAAAACCATCCATGTATTATGCAAGTGGTCATGAACATTCATTAGAATATTTTTTTCAAGATAATATTCGTTACATTATTAGTGGGGCCGGGAGCAAAACAGACAATATTACAATTGGCGATAGTCAAAATAAAAACGAATGCGTAATTTGGAATCAAGAAGGTTTTTTTGAGATTGAATTTCATCGACAAAAAGATAAAGTGTTTTTATTTCACAAGAATAAGTTAGAAAAAGAAATGAAAGTAGAATGTGTGAGCGGTTGTGAGTAATTAAACACATCCGATTATTTCACGTCCAACAATTCACAAAATCAACTACTAATCTCTTAGTAATTGATTTATTAAACAGCACAACATTTCAAATTCCGAATACTCCAAATGCCCAATAAATCCAAATCAAATCTTTATGAATAGAAAGCTGCTTTTAACATATTACCAAATCGTTAAATTTTGCACAAAATTGGTATATTTTGGATTTTTGAACTCATATTTCCCACATTAATTAGGGTTAATAGAGTAGATTTAATTAGTTTTGTAACATCACATCCGCTTTATTTTTATACAGAGCCGTTGCCTCTGGAAGCAAAAAATGACACTCTAATTCAATTAAGTTTTAGGTTAAATGTTTCGACTCAGTAAACACTTCTTCATTTTATTATTCCTGTTTTTTTGCTTGAAGCAATCGAATGCTCAATCATTAATCATGAATGAAGTTTCAAATGGGACAACGGGTAATCAAGAATACGTTGAATTTGTTGTAGTAAGTAATACTGTTACTTACAGTTGTACTAGTAATATTCCTCCATGCATTGATATTCGAGGATGGATCTTTGACGATAATAGTGGCTACCATGGAACTTCAGGTATTGCGGTTGGTGCAGTTCGTTTTTCACAAAACCCTATTTGGGCTTGCGTACCTCTTGGAACAATTATTTTAATTTATAATGATGGAGATAGAAATCCGGCCATTCCACCTGACGATATAACAATGAGCGATAACAACTGTCGCATCATAGCTCCTTTGAATAGCACCCTCTTTGAAACTAACTTAACTACGCCTGGTGCTGTTGCTTGCTCCTATCCGGCAACAGGTTGGACTTCGGGAGGCAATTGGATAAATACAGTTTTAGCTAATACAGGAGATTGTGCACGAATAGTAAATCTCGCCGGATGCGAAGTATTCTCCGTCTGCTACGGAACAGACAATCAGAATACACAAATTTATTTCTTTGGATCAGGATCGCAGAGAGTTTATTATTTCAATGATGTAGATCCAACCAATCAAGCTAACTGGACTAGCGGAAGTGCAAGTACAAATCCTGGCGACCAAACTCCGGGCGCTCCTAACAATGCAGCTAATGCAAATTACATAGGACAATTCAATAATTTTTGTCAGCCTATTACTCCATTAATTGTTACCGCAAGTAGTACTAATGCCGGTTGTACTTGCAATGGAAGTGCTACTGCAACTGCTACCGGCTCCATTGCCGGTTATACTTTTGAATGGTACGATTCGAATTTTAACCCCATTGGACAAAGCGGAGCAAATGCCACCGGCCTTTGTGGAGGAAATTATTATGTAATCGGAACCTCTCACATTGGTTGTTCAGATACAGCAATGGTTACATTGACATCAACAAGTACTACGACACTTGCTGTGAACTCACAAATTATTTGTTCGGGAGCTACCACAAATCTTACAGCTACACCATCTGTATCCGGCGGAACATTTTTATGGGCTCCAGGTGGAGAAACAACACAAACAATTTCTGTTACCCCTACTTTATCTTCAACTTATACCTGCACTTATTTTACAGCCGGCTGTTCAACTGCCGCTACAGGAAGTGTAACTGTAAATCAAACTCCATTAGTCACTGTCAACTCTTCAACTATTTGCTCTGGATCTTCTGCTACGCTCACCGCTACACCATCCATCTCAGGTGGAAATTATTTGTGGTCGCCCGGAGGACAAACTACTGATTTCATTTCTGTAAATCCGAATAGCACTTCAAGTTATTCAGTAACCTATTCGATTAATGGGTGTACAGCAACAGGATCAAATTCTGTTATCGTAAATCTTACACCAACCATTGTTGTAAATTCTCAAACGGTCTGTTCCGGTCAACTAGCTACGCTGACTGCAAATGGTGGTACAACTTATTTATGGAACGACGGATCAACTTCCAGCTCAATCGCTGTTGCTCCATTATTTACAACGGTGTATTCTGTCACCGGTTCTACAAATGGATGTTCTAGTTCAGCAACAACAACTGTAACTGTAAATAACTCACCAACAATTGTAGTTAATTCTCCATCGATATGTAATGGCCAACAAGCAACTTTACTTGCTCAAGGTGGAACAACTTACCTCTGGTCAAATGGGGCAACAACAAATTCAATAAATGTATCTCCTATAGTAAACACAACTTATAGTGTAACAGGTACAGATTTGGGCTGTTCTGCTACAGCAACATCAATAGTTACTATTGCGGCAAATTTAATTGTTAACGCAGGAATTGATGATACCATTTGCACCGGTAATTCAACACAACTTAGTGCTAACTCAAACGCATCTGCAACACTTTTTTCTTGGTCACCAATTATTGGTCTGAACAATTCAACTGCATCAAATCCCATAGCAACCCCTATTTCAACAATTACTTATACTGTTGTCATGACTGATGCAAATGGTTGCACAGGAAGCGACCAGATCACTGTTTACATTGAACCTATAGTGTCCGTTGCTGTTACTCCAACAGATCTAACTTGCAATGGAAATTCAAGTGGCAAAGTTTCAGTTACTTCTTCGGGTGGTTATCCTCCATATAATTTTGCTTGGTCGAATGGTTGTGCTGCGAATACATGCACCAATCTTATTTCCGGATTTTATTCTGTAGTAGTGACGGATAAATTTGGTTGCACTTCAAGCGCAAGTACTTTTGTAAATGAACCGAGCCCAATTCTAGTCACAACCATAAACAATTCGCCGACTACATGTTTTGCAAGTTGCAACGGAACAGCAACTCTTTCTGCATCCGGAGGAACTGGCGTATTCACTTACATTTGGAATACTGTCCCACTTCAACTTTCAAATTTAGCAAGCGGACTTTGTGCAGGAAATTATTTATGCAAGGTTTCAGATTCGAATGGCTGTTTAAATTCTACGTCCGTACAAATCAATCAACCACCTCCTGTAAGCCTAAGTTCAATTGTGAGCACGACAGCTTGTAATTCTGGAACTAATTTATCTACTCAAGCTTCCGGTGGAAATGGCCCATACAATTATTCATGGTCACCATCAATCGGTTTAAACTCTTCAATTATTTCAAATCCAATTTCTCAACCAATATCAGCAACCGACTATTCTGTTATTGCAACCGATATAAACGGTTGTACATCGTCACCACAAATGATTACTGTTCGACCAACACTTCCACTTTCATTGTATGCGAATGGCCCAACATCTATTTGTGATGGAGCAACTGCAACATTGTCGTCTATAGCTTCGAATGGAAACGGACCGTACTCATATTCATGGACTCCGACCACCGGATTAAACAATTCATTTATTTCAAGTCCACTTGTCTCACCCTTAGCTAGCACTACTTATACCGTTACGGTTACTGATGCCTGTGCAAATTCACAGAGCGCTTCAGTCGATATCGCCATTTTGTCATTGCCTATAGCAAACTTTTCAGCCGATATAAATTCAGGATGTGCTCCTGTTTGTGTGAAGTTCACCAATCAATCGAGTGCGAATGCGCTTAGCTATGTTTGGAATTTTGGAGATAATGGAGCGGCTTCTACGAACATCAATCCAAACTACTGTTTTGAAAATTCAGGGACTTTCTCCATTTCATTAACTGCAATTTCTTCAGGTGGTTGTTCAAATACAAATACTATTTCTAATCTCATTAATGTATTCGCAAATCCTGAAGCTGATTTTAGTTTTACTCCGGATCAGCCAACTACATTGGAATCGGGAGTAACTTTTTTAAATCATTGTTCGCCTGACGTAATCAGATGGTTTTGGGATTTTGGTGATGGAAAAAATTCTTCTAAAGCTGATCCATTGAATTTATACAATCCGACTCCATACTCTACCTATTTAGTTTCATTGATCGTTGAGAATATTAATGGCTGTAAAGACACGTTAAATAAAACGATTGAAATAATTCCTGAATACACATTTTTTATCCCAAATTCTTTTACGCCTAACGGTGATGGAATCAATGACACATTTGGAGCATACGGACTTGAGATCTCGACTTACAATTTAACTATTTTCGACCGTTGGGGAAAACTTATTTTCGAATCTAATAATCTAGCTATTCCTTGGGATGGAAAAGTTGACAATGGAAAAACAATTGCACAGAATGATGTATACAATTGGATAATTCAAGTTAGAGACATTTTCAATCAAACACACAATTATATTGGCCGGGTTACATTAGTTAAATAATTATTGACAACCTAGAATTAGAATCTTTTATTAAAGACGTTCAATAAATATTTCATTTTTTAGTAATGATATTAATATTTTAATAAATTTACTCAATAAACTACCAGACAAATGAAAAGAATAGCACTCATTTTCCTTTATAGCATTATTGCTTCAATAGGCTATGCGCAATCTCCAATTAAAATTCATGTTAGTGACCACCAATCAGGAGCTACTTTACCCGGTGTATCGATAGTAGTGAAAGGCACTACGAACGGGGTTTCATCTGATGCCGATGGTAATGCTGTCATAAAAGCGAATGGAACAGACAGCTTACTAATTCAAATGATTGGTTATATCTCAAAAACTGTTGGAATAAATAATCAGACAGAAATAAAGATCGGGCTTTTAACTTCTCCACTCGAATTAGGCGACATTGTTGTTGTTGGTACAAGAACAGCCGGTAGAATAAAAACAGAAACTCCTGCACCTGTTGACGTCATTTCTGTTTCAGCTGTATCTATTCCAACGGGCCGAACCGATATCACCTCACTTCTGAATTATTCTGCTCCGTCACTCAACTCTAATAAACAAAGTGGATCAGATGGTGCTGATCATATAGACTTAGCAACACTCAGAGGGTTAGGTCCGGATCAAACATTGGTATTAATTAATGGAAAACGAAGACACCAAACAGCTTTTGTAAGTGTGTTTGGTACAAGAGGAAGAGGAAATTCAGGAACGGATTTGAATGCAATTCCGATTTCTGCCATCGACAGAGTAGAAATTCTTCGTGATGGAGCATCTGCTCAATACGGATCAGATGCTATTGCCGGAGTTATGAATATTATTCTTAAAAAAAATGTTAAAGAATTTAGTGGCGATCTCAGCTTTGGGGGCTATTCAGATAGTAAATACAATCCTGCATTCAAACCTGAGTTTCAACAGTACCAGCACGAAAATAAATTAGATGGACTTACTAGAACTTTAAATCTGAATTATGGAATTCCTCTAGGTAAAAAAGACGGATTCGTCAATTTCTCTTTGAGTGCTTTGAACCAAGAAAAAACATTTAGACAAATTTCAGATACGTCCAACCTTTTTACAAATGCCGACGCTTTGCCTATTAATATTTACCGGCGTGCAAATGGTGACGGTTCAGTAAAAGCAATAGGGGCGTTCTATAATCTTGAAACACCAATTGGTAGTGGATCAACCCGCCTTTATTCCTTTGGTGGATATAATTACAGCAAGAGTGATGCATTTGCATTCAGCAGAAATTTCTCTGCTCGTCCCGAACGTTTCCCTACAGATGTAAATGGAAATCTACTTTTTGTTGACGGAATAATGCATAGAACTCCTGATGGCGAAGTCTACTTCGACCCACATATTCAAACCAATATAACCGACTTTTCAATTGCTGTTGGGGCTAATGGTGAGGCAGGAAAAGGATGGCTGTGGGATTTATCAAATAACATTGGTAAAAATGATTTCCATTTTTATGGTGATAAAACATTTAATGCTTCATTGGGAACAAGCCAAACACATTTTGACGATGGTGGATTTTCATTTTTACAAAACACTACAAATTTGAATTTCTCCAAACCATTTAAAAATATTGCTCAAGGACTTAATCTTGCCGCAGGAGCAGAATCAAGAATAGAACGTTACAATTTATATTCAGGAGAGGAAGCATCGTATAAA
The DNA here is from genome assembly GCA_043747595.1 of Bacteroidota bacterium. GTDB lineage: Bacteria > Bacteroidota > Bacteroidia > AKYH767-A > 2013-40CM-41-45 > JADKIH01. The sequence goes on from JAYTOX010000065.1 coordinate 13,417, forward strand.
AACTACGATACGTCCGGTATAAAAGCATCGGGAGCACAGGGTTTTCCGGGATATCAACCGGCTGATGCTGTAACAGCAAATCGATCAACTATAGGTGCTTATTTAGATGCAGAACTTGACATAACAAAAAAATGGTTGTTGACTGGTGCAATACGTGCTGAAAATTATAGCGATTTTGGTTTTACAAGTAACTACAAAATGAGCTCGAGGTATAAGATTACAAATAAATTAAACTTAAGAGGGTCTATTAGTACAGGATTCAGAGCACCTTCACTTCAACAAATTAATTTTAGCTCCACATTTACAAATGTTCAAGGCGGCCTAGTGGCAGAAGTAAAAATAGCTCCAAATTATAATCCAATTACCAAAGCTGCCGGTATTCCTGAACTAAAACAAGAACAATCTGTGAATGCCGGCTTAGGTTTTTCATATACACCAATAAAAAATTTCAATATAACTATTGATGGCTACATGGTACAAATAAAAGACAGAGTTGTACTTTCAGGCCAATTTGACGCAAGCGATAATACACTTGATCCGGAATTTTTGGCTGCATTAAATAATTACCATGCATCCTATGCACAGTTTTTTGTAAACGCAGTAAATACTACTAACAGAGGAATTGATATAGTATTTGATTATAAAAAAATAACAGAAAAACATTCTTTCAGAGCTTCTCTTTCGGGCAATTTACAAAAGATGACGATCGATGACATCAATGTGCCCACAAAACTAAACGATACAGAACAACATAGAAAAACTTTCCTTAGCGACCGAGAGCAGGCTTTTATTTTAGCCTCTGCGCCTTCATCAAAATTTAGTTTGAATTTAGAATATGGAATAAATAAAATTACATTCGGATTACGTTTAACATATTTTGGAAGCGTAACTATTTTAGGGTACGGTGAAGACGCATTAGGTATTAATCCTAAAGTTCCGACAGATGCTGATCCCAATGTGTATGTAGCCGACAAGTATGTTTACGGAGGAAAAACTGTAACTGACTTATATGTTACTTACAAACTTTGTAAAGCGGCTAAATTGATATTAGGTACAGACAATTTATTTGGAGTACATCCTGATTTAGGTGCTGTTGCAACCGCCAAATACTGGGCATATAATAACGAGCCTGCCGGACCATGGGATGCAGTTCAGATGGGATCTAACGGCATGAGAATGTATGCTCGATTGGCTCTAAATTTTTAACGAAAATGTTTTGAAATAATAAACTTCAATCTCTTTTTATAAATCTAAAACTCCATCAATCTAATTGATGGAGTTTTTAGTTATATCCGTTCTCAAAATTTTGCGACAATTTATTTTTACAGCAATAAAAAAATGAATTGAGTTACAAATCTAATTTTTATCAAGAAAAAAATTATCAAGATGCTTTACCGGAATACTAATTTCTAATTCGCATCCTACTCCCGGAATGCTTGAAAGTTTAAAATCGCCGGCAAATAGTTCTACGCGACGTTTCATATTTGCAATTCCAATTCCCGCCCGAGTATTCTCTGGATCACAGCCTAAACCGTTATCCTTAATATTTAATAACAAGCTACCGTCCTTTTTGAATATTGATAAATTTATAGTTGTGGCATTTGAATGTTTCTGTATATTTCTTAATTGCTCTTGAATTATTCTGTATAAATTCAATTGTGTTTCCCTTGATAAAGAATAATTGTTAACAGAAGTATCGTACTTTTCATTAATGACATACTTTTCATCGCCATTAAAAGTATTAATTAAAACATGAATGGAATCTTGAAGAGTACCTTGATCAATAAAAATTGGCGCTAAACGATGCGAAAGATTTCTAATTTCTTCAGAGGCTAGCTTAATATATTCTTTACTTTGCTCATACCATTTTAAACCATCAGGATCTAGTAATTTCTTTATCATACCCAAGCTCATTTGACTAGTAGCAAGTATCTGACAAACGTTATCGTGCAACTCTCCTCCTATTTCGTATCGCTCATCTTCTTGCGTCTTAATAATTGCCTCAGTAAGTTTCAACTCGAAATATTTTTTCTCAGTCACATCATTTACAATAATAAGTCTGTATTTCGTATCATTAATTTTGACTGGAGTTCCAAATATCTCCACATCTATTAGCTCGCCAGATTTTTTACGATGAATGGCCCCGGAAGAAAATCTAACCGGCTCATTATTGGTTTTCGTATTTTCCAATAAATCTAGCACCATCCCAACTTGGTTTTCAGGTCTGATTTGTAAAATAGTCATTTCTAAAAACTCTTGTTCAGTGTAGCCATAAAGTAATAAAGCAGCGTCATTCACTTGAATGAATTTTAAAGTCTTCAAATCAAAGACCAACATAGGCTGTGGACTTAAATGAAAAAGGTTACTATATCTTTTCTCAGACTCACTCAAAAGCGATATTGTTTTTTTTCGTTCAATGGAATAAATAATACTTTTAAATAAAATCGCAGAATTCAATTCATCCTTTAATAAATAATCAGAAATCCCTTGTGATATTGATAATTTACTAAAATCAACATCTTGATAGCCTGTCAAAACTACAACAGGGCACTCATTAGCAATTGCAAGTACCGAAGTAATAAGCTTTTGACCACTTAAATCCGGCAAAGTAAGATCTAAAAGAATCACATCGAATCGCGAACCTTTTTCTATTTCACCTTCGGCACTTTTGAAATTATCGAAATGTGTTATTTTCATATTAGACATTCTCTCACAAAGAAATTCTTCTACGATGAAAAGATCGCCAGGATTATCTTCAATAATTAATATTTCATATTTTCCATTATCTTTTATCATTCTTTCCCATTTTTACTTGTTGGCAAAGTAACAATTGATATCCAAAAGTTTTCGATGCTCTTAACTACATTTAGAAATTTATCAACCTCAACAGGCTTGGTAATAAAACAATTTGCTTGATTCATATATGACTGAACAATATCATTTTCAGAAGATGAAGTTGTAAGCATTATTACCGGTATATGTTTCAAATGCTGATTTGCTTTTACAAACTGCAATACTTCTTGGCCATTTTTTCGTGGTAAATTTACATCCAACAAAATCAAATCAGGCAATTCGACATTTTCAAATCCTCCTTTCTTCATCAAGAAATCAATTGCCTCTTCTCCATTTCTAGCAACACTTACTTTATTTACGATCTTTCCTTCTTCCAATGCTTCTGTTGTCAGGAAAATATCGCCTTCGTTATCTTCAACTAATAAAATGTGCACATCATTCATATTTGTTAGTTTTTTGGTATAGTAAAATAAAATGTACTTCCGAATCCTTCTTCCGACTCAACCCAAATTGAGCCTCCTAACTGTTCAATAATTTTTTTTGCAACTGCCAATCCTACACCAGTTCCAGAATATTCTCCCTTGCCATGAAGGCGCTGAAAAATAACAAATATTTTATCGAAATATACTTTATTAATACCTATACCATTGTCTTTAACCGAAAACCTCCACACATTTGGTAAATCAATAATTGAAATGCTAATCTGAGGAAGAACATTGGTCCTGCTATACTTCAAAGCATTCCCAATTAAATTTTGGAATACCTGATGGATTGCTGATCGTCGAGTTTTTAACTCAGGTAAATCATCGGCTTCAATTTGACCATTCAATTCATCAATTTGTTCTCTAAAAAGAAATTTTACATCTTCAATTATTTGATTAAAGTTTACAATTTCCAACTCATCTACTCCCCTGCCTACTTTTGAATACTCCAACAAGTCTAAAATAATTTGTCTCATCCGTGATGCGCCATCAACCGCAAAGTGAATATATTTCTTTCCTCTAGCATCCAACAATTCATTATATCTATTTTCAAGCTGAGTAAGGAAACTACTCACCATCCTTAAAGGCTCTTGTAAATCGTGCGAAGCTATATATGCAAATTGCTCTAATTCTTGATTTGATATTGCCAATTCTTGAGAATGCTTTTGCAATTGTTCATTCAATTGCTCCAATCTTATTTCAGAATTCTTTCGTTCAGTAACATCGCGCTCAATTGCTATCCAATGAGTATACCACCCTTTTTCATTTGCAACCGGAGTAACAGACAATTCAATCCAAAATTCCTCACCACTCTTTTTATAATTCACCAAAGTAATTTCACATCTCTCCCAACGTTTTAAAGCTTTACTCAACTTCGAGAGAGCAATCTTGTCCGACTTTGGACCTTGTAATAGCTTAGGTGTTTTACCTACTACTTCTTCAGAAGTATATCCTGTCATTTTAGTGAACGCTTCATTCACATAAATTATCCTGTGTCCATTTTCATCAAATGGATCTGCTTCTGTAATGACTACAGAATCTGAAGCATTTACTACAACCGATTCCATCAACTTTAATTGTTCTTCTATTTTCAAATTTTCAGTTACATCGTTCAAAAGTGCTAATGTATATGTCCTATCACTGTCCTCTATTAAATGCGAACTAATCTCAAGAAACATTATTTCTCCATTCTTTTTTTTATGTCGCCATACACTTTTATTTGTCGAAATATAAATCTCCTTTGACTTTGTTATTGCTTCTATCATCGGCACATCTTCTATAGGACGCAATTCCCTTAATGATAGCGAGAGAAAATCTTTTCTAGTATACCCATATTTTGACAAGGCCTCTTCATTGGCATCTAATATTTGCAAACTTGTAAAATCCCAAATAAACATTGGACTAGGATTATTCTCGAAGAGCTTTTTATATTTGTTCTCTGATTCAACTAATGCTTTCTCTTTAAATTTATCAGCTGTTACATCTCTTCCCACGCAATATACAAGGTGGTCTTCATCATCCCATCTTGCCGACCAAACAACAGGCACCACTCTGCCTTCTTTATTTATTACATTGTTTTCAAAATTTGTTATCTCTAAACTTTTAATGATCTCCTCTGCTACTTGAATCGTCTTTTGATGATCATCTTGAATAATAAAATTTAAAATATTAATCCCCTCCAACTTATCTGAACCAAGACCAAGCATTTCTTCCATAGAAGCACTCAACTTAACAAAATTCATATCCCCATCAATTGTACAAATAAAATCAATAGACGAATTCATGATATTTACTAAGTCTGTTTTTGCCTTCTGTAATTCTAATAAATTTAATATATCCTCTGTTACATCTTTCGAAAAACATGCAACACCAAATAAAGAATTATCCGAATTATAAATAGGATTGAATGATATCCTTGCGTAATTAATTCTCTTCGCTACAGGACTATAAATTTGTTCATCAATCAAAAATGATTCACCATTCAGTGCTCTACTGTAATAATTCCTCCATTTTGAAACTAGTTCAGGCCAAAAATCATCAATTAAAACAGAATCACCTGCTTTAGGTTCACGATTTATATATTGTCTAATAGAATCTTTATAAGCCTTGTTTGCCGTAATAACATTCATAGACGAATCAATAGACCAAATTAAATCGCTTGTTCCATTAATGAGTGATTCATAATTTGCTTTTGCTAACTGAATTTCTTCTGCCTGTTGAGACTCTCTTGTAACATCTAAAATGGTGGAAATAAGTAATCCTTGCCCTTCCAATGCCATTGACTTCACATCTACAAATCGCTGTCCATCATTTTTCGTAGCAACTTCTAGTTTATCCCATTTTACAATTCCTTCAACAGGATAATCAAGCATAGAATCAATCCTACTTAATATTTCGTTCGAACCGTGTTCGCTTTTAAGATTTCTATTTCCCGGAATATCCTCAATAGCAATTTCAGCAACATCTAAACCAAATATTTTACGAAATTGTCTATTTACAAAAGTAACTTCTTTGTTTTTAATATTATTCACAACAATTCCTATAGGCAAATTATAGAGAACAGACTCAATAAAACTATTTCTTTTTTTCAATTCATCAGACAACTCATTTTTCTTATTCTCCAAATTAACAGCATCTGTAATGTCTTTAAAATTATTTACTACACCTCCAACAGCAGGATCATCACAAAAATTTGTAAATGTACTTTCAATCCACTCTAATTTACCTTCAATATTTTTTACTCGATATTTAATACCATATATTGGCTTAGAAGGAGAAGCCAAAGATTCACTAAATTTAGTCTTTACATAATTCAAATCTTCAGCATAAATCATTTTAAAAATAGTATAGTTAGGCTCTGGATGCAAAGCTTTTCCAAACGCCAAATCCACTCCTTGTGAAACAAAAATTGGCACTGCTTTCTTATTGAGAATAATTATTGACTCTCCACCATTTTCTACAATAGCTTTAAACCTTCGTTCATTAGCAAGTAAAATTTCCTTAGCGATGTGAATTTCAGTGACGTCCATTCCAGTCAAAACAACCCCAATTATTTTATTCTCTTTGTTTTTTGCCGGACTAAATTTAATCTGAAAATAATTAAATTTTCCATTTTTTTGATCTACTTTAAATTCTGTTTGACGTCCATTTCCTTTTAAACTCGCTAAACAATTTTCCAACAAAATCGACTTTCTGTTTGGCATGGAATAATCCAAAATCGAATCTCCGATTTTAATATTTAGTCCCAACAAATTCGCATATAGCTTTTCTACTTTTGTATTGTATGAAATAATTTTTAATTCCTCGTCTATAAGAATAAACGATTCCTCAGTATTACTCATAAGTAAATTTCTATTTAACTCCGAATTTCTTTGCTCCGAAATATCACTTAATGTATTGCATACATTTACTTCTCCATTTTTATCGGAAAAAAACTTCGAGGTAAATTCAAGAGGAAATCGGGTTCCGTCTTTTTTAATTCCAATCAATTCGCCCTTCACAAACCCACTTTCTTCTCTTTCCTTCAACTTCAATCTCAGATCATCATTGATTAAAATAATATCATTTCTCTTTTTCTTAACAAATTCCGATTTTGAATATCCGAAAAGTTCACAAGCTGCTTTGTTTATTTCCAATAAAGTACCATCCGGCTTACTCACTATAAATGGTAAAATCGTATGCTCTAATATATCAAAATAATTTTCCGGTAATGTTCCCGGCTTTCTTTTCTTCGAAGTTTTTTTAACCCTTGATTTTGCATAAGCACGAACTAAACATTCATTGATATGTACGCCAATTTTATTTATAGGTACAATAATTTCTTGTTTGACTTTTTTATTCAATTTTAATCCATCATTTTTCTTAAAAACAGTATCTTGAATAATTAGTTTGCTCCCATTTTTAAAAAATGGCGCAACATTCATTTCATCCAAATCATTGGTACCTTTCAAAATTACTCCAATAAAATTTTTACTCCTACTCTGACAAGATTTTAAAAACTCCAATTGTCCACTCGTTTTGACTAGTTTCTTTTTCCCATTTGTTGAATTCGATACTGACAATTTCAATGAACTGTTATCTGTAAGAATCGAAATTGAACCTGATAAATATTTTTTCCTCGATCGACTCCCCTCTACTTCTATACCGGTTATTTTTTCAACTGTTTCTACTAACTCTCTTCTGCTTTTATCATTCAGCTGAGTATTAATAAGCAGACATACGTTTTCCAAATCAGGCAACTGTTTTAAAAATTGTTTAATAGCCAAAGTTGAAACTCCTCTTGCTTCAACTGCTATTATGGCGAGCGACTTATTATTTTTCTTTGCTACTTTCACCTTTTCACGACTTTTTTTTTCAAAACTATTGCTTTTCATTTCTCTTAAAAATTATAAATAAATCAAGTAAGTAAACTTTGCTAACACCATTATTTACCTGTTCAGTTTTACTTATTTGTATTATTTGTAATTCAACAAACTCAACTTACAAGTGAGAACACAGTAATGAAAACAACACGAAGGTTATTTCTTTAAACGTACAAAAAAAAGTGATTGAATTCTACAGTAAAACAGGAAGAAGAATAAGGAAATTGAGAATAGAAACTCTAATGTCAGATTTGTTAAAAAATGGACATGGCCGGAAATGTGCGCATAAAATTTTGAATTAAAGTTTTGATTTTAAACTAATTAAATATAAATAAAGTCTAATATAAAATTTAGCTATTGTTTTTGCCATTACAACGCCGTGAAGTTGATACACAAAAACACCTCAAAACGAATAATGCCATCAATGCAAATCGCCGTTTTTTTCTTTAAAATCTAATGGTTATTTTTCATTACATAATCCCAAATCCTGGCGTATCAATTGAATATTGCCCGTATGTATGCTTATAACTTAACACGGGTATCAATGAATGATTCACAATTTGCTGAGAAAATGCTCCCATAAATACTCCGGTAATTTTAGATTCATGGCCAGTGTTAATCACAATCAAATCACATTTATTTTTAGTTGCATATTTGATTGCTGTCTCTGCTAAATTAGTTCCATAAGCCAAATTAGATTCGTATTGTAATTCATCTGATTCGATCAATCTTTCAACAGAAGCCATTTTAATTTTGAATTTAGCTATGTCACTTTTATCGCGCGAACCAGGCAAGCCTAACAAATGGATTTTTGAATCGTATAATTTTGCAATAATCATTGCTATGTTCACCTTTTCTCTGCTATGAATTGAATTATCTAGCGGAATCAAAATATTTTTAAACCCTGTTTTATTCGATTTCCTTTGAGTGGTTAAAACCGGAATGTCTGATAGTGTTATAACGCGTTGCGAGTTGCTTCCAATAAAATATTCTTTAAAACCTGAAGCTCCATGTGTTCCCATTACAATTAAATCGACTTTCTTCTTATTCGCAAAATTATTAATCTCTGTGTGGATATGCCCTGATACAACAAATGTGGTACATTTTATTCCAAACTTTTTTACAATTTGGTCTTTCATTGTTTCCATTTTCTTATTAATCCTGTTTTCAAGATCATTCAGTGATGGAGGAATTGTTTCGGTCGCGGCAAATACTGAATAGTTATAACCGGTCGACTCTACAACATTCAACAATAAAATATCCGCTTTCAATCCAATTGCAAGTGAAGTTGCTTCGGCGAGAGCTATATCTGAGGTCTCCGTAAAATCAATAGGAACAAGTATTTTCCTAATATTTATTTTTTTCATAATAATTAATTTAAAATTAAAACTTTCACCTAAATTTTACCTATGAACAACATATTGACAATCGAATAATTTAATCGGATTCTTAAAATTATCACTTTTTATTTCTCGCATTAAATTGTTCTTACAATTTACAATTTATTAATACACAACACAAGAAATAGAACATTTATTTCGACAAGTGAGGCAATTTTTGCGTACATGAATTATTTTTAATACATGTAAATATAAAATTGTATAACAAATCTTTAGCCGAAATTTGTATCCAATCTTAATTCACAACTCATTTTTGCATTGATCAGAACTAGTTCTACTCCTTTTTAGGCATGATCAATTTATTCAATGCTCGAATCACATCTGCCATTACATAAATAACAACCAGCAACAAAACGATTATCAAAATAGCACCCCATGGAACCGCACTAAAGATCTTCAAAATACTATTTCCAGGCTTTTCTACATTGACATTATTGTCTGTTGTTGGCGCTTTTACTATTACAGAAACAGCAGTCACTTCAGGCTGTATCGCACTACCTTTTTCTTTTATATAGGCAAGCAAACTTTCTATTTCTTTCCCTGACAATTTATGATCGGGCATAATCATTCCATTGTTTTGCTTAAAGAGATTTACAGCTGACGAATCTCCTTTCTTAATCATGGATTGAGACGAGGTAATAAACGACTTCAGCCAACTCGTGGAATGTCGGCTCTCTACTCCTTTTAAATCGGGGCCGACTAGCTTCCCTTGTCCAATCGAGTGACAAGCAATACAGGATTGATTAAATAATTTCTCCCCCTCCGATTGACTGTAAACTTGAAGAGAAAATAAAATGATGGTAACTATCAAAAGTTGTTTCATAATTTTAATTGGCAGATTTTAGAAATTCAACAATTTTACTTTGTTCATCATCTGTAATATTCGCTCTCACTTTCATGTGTTCTCCAATTAATGACCACTGATCATCGTTATAATCTGTTGGCGATGGTGCATTATGACAACGAACACAATTTTCACCCCAAAGTGTTGCCCCACTCTTATCAGCTATCAAAGTTGAAGTTGTTGAACATCCTATATTCATAAGGATTACTGAAATTGTGGCTGCCACAACCAGTAAAATATTTTTTTTGTTTTTCATAATTTTCGTTTTTTGAAGAGTTAAAATCCTGTAGCAAATCGAACAAGGAATATATCGCTTGTGGAACCATCAGGCGACTTTTGATTTTCATAAGCAAAACGTAAACCTGACTTCCAACTTAACCAATAACAAGCACCAATATCGAAACGAGTCGTTGTTCCTCCTCCCCATGCTGCTTCTTTTGGCAATGTACCTGAATTGTATCGACCAAGTATCTCAATATTTTTGAAAAAATTATTTTCGACAAACGCAGGATGAATTCCAAGCTGTATATAATACACACTACTCTGATTCTTGAATGTATATTCACCTGTACCTGTGCTATCCCCGGGATCTACATAATTGGCATCGTCTACATTCACAGAATTATATTGGCCCTTTAAATTAATGATGCTCTTCAATTCGCTCATTGACTTTACATAGGAGAAATCTATCGCATAAGCTGTCGCAGCTGTTTTTTCATAGATAGAATTTGCCGAACCAACCTTTCCACTATTTCCGGAGAAGCCAATCTCTAACGATGAGTTTGAAAACGGTAGGAACCCTATTCTTCCACCTATCGCTTTATTATTATTGTTATCATAAAAGTTTTCATACTCTAAAGTCCCTTCCGGGTTTGACCCTGGTTCGTCTCCATTTAATTTCGGACCGTTAGAAACATATATTGCATAATTCATTTTTGCTGTTCCTAATTGAAACCCTCCGCGAAGATCAACACCCATCTCTGCGCCATTGGGCCCTATGGAATGCATCCCATCTTCATGGTGAATCATTAGAGGTGCATTGGGGAATCGCTCTATAAAAGTTGGATGCAACCGTTCTAAGTAAGTACCAAATGGAGTGAGCATTCTTCCCGCACCAAGTGTCATATATTTATTTATCCTATATGAAAATTTAGCATACTCTAAATCTACTCCGGTTTCACCACCGTCTATCGCTACTTCTACCTCGCCTTCAAAAAACAATCGGTCAGACAACTTCCACAAAAAAATTGGGCTAAATCCAACACTATTAAAATTACCTTTCACAGGTGCTTTATCGTCATAAGAAAAATCGAAATTTGCACTTCCTGTTATTAGGCTTTTAGTATTGCCTTGAAGCGACAAAAGCTTCACTTCGTTTCTTTGAGTTTGTGTTGATGAAGTGTCTTGGGCTTTGGCACTATTATACCCTCCAAAAAGAAATACGAGTACCAACGGCAAAATACAACGTCTCAATTTCACCATTTTCAATTTCAAGATTTTCATAGTATTATTTTTTAGGTTTATTTATAGTTCCAAAAGTTCTTATGTAATCAACCAATTGCCACCTTTGACTTTCAGACAACGTTTGTTGGTATGATGCCATAGGGGGCCTTCCATTCGTTAATTTCCAAAATATAGCTCCATCACTTTGCGATTGCACTTTAGATATTGTCAAATTCGCCGGACGAGGAGTTAATGCCAATCCTGCCATTCCATCGCCTTTCCCTTTATCACCATGACAAACTACACATAGATGGACATATGTTTTTTTGCCTTCTGCTGTAGCATTTGCATCATTTTTAAATGGGTTAATTAAACTACTAGAGGATGCCGGCGCAAGCCAATCTCCTGCAAACATTTTAAACGAAGTATTAATAAGAATGAAAAATGAAATAGAAAGAATTTTAAAAAAATAACATATTTTTAGTTTTGAATTTTTCATGCAATTTAATTTTGAAATTCTAATTTCTGTAATTAGTAGATTATAAACAATGAATTAATAACTAAATGTAAAGCGGAAGGAAAATGATGACTATGACTTGACTCAAAAACGAACAGTAAAAGAGATGACATTCGTCACCTTTCTTGTTTAAGCAAGGAAAATGAGAACCTATACCTAGCTCTCAATTAAACTAGTAAATGTTTGTATTTTTAAAAAATGATAATTTTATTGCAACCGATAGAATGAAAAAATGAAGGTTGACAAAGAACTTAAAGATAAGCGATACATTCATTAACCATCTTTTAAGGCGTAACTAAATTTTGAACTACTAAAATTTCGAATAAATGAGAATGTCACTTTTTCTGCAGATGAATGGTTATAGTTTTTTTAAAATTACAGCTGAGAATTTGTTTTATGTAAATGATCTACATTGTTTCTAAACCTTCATTTTCGCTTGTTTTAAACCAGTAATATTAAAAATGAAAATAATCCGGCTTAAATTTTAGCTGTATTCACGACCAACAAAAACACTAAAAGATTTTTTCACTGTTCAAATTCAGAATAAAAATCGCTTTTCATTCATGATTTTGTTAGAAAACTTATTTATCAATACGAAGAAAATGCCTTTGTGGGAATAAATCAGTTAGTAATTAAAACACCGTCTCTACAACATGGAATTTACATTTTCTCTTTGCTATCAAATTCGTCATTTATACAAACGAAAATAATGAATTCAGGTTATTAAAGTAAATTGATGGGATATTGTTCTCTCCGTAATAGTATTAAATAATTTTTAAAAAGTCGGAAGATGTTGTACTAAAAAAATTAATCTATTCATATTTTTAAATCTCGATTACCTATTATTAATTTCGGTTTTTCTTCCTTTCAAATGCTTTTCACATATTTGAATCCAATCTTCCGGTGTTATTTTACCAGCCAATTCTCCAATTAATCGAAATGGGATCTTATCTAGCTTTTTAAAACGCACACAACTTTTTCCCATATCCAACTTCCCTACTTCAGCCTTTTCGTATTCGCCCACAAACCACTCGAGTAATTTTGGACTTCCATAAATTCCCATGTGATACATGGCAATGAAGTTTTTTTGCGAAGCAATACATAAAAATGGTAATGCCAGCTTCGGATTTACATGGTAGCCTCTCGGATAAAGTGAATGAGGGACGACATACGCTATCATGCCAAACTCAATCACCTCTTTGAATCCTTTTGGAAGATTAGTTTTTATCGTTTTTCGAAGCAACTTTATTGCATCTCGCCGCTCTTCCGCCAGAGATTCTATATATTCAATAACAGTAATAGCCTCGCTTTTCATTGTTGTTGTTTATCAAAATATATTTTGTAAAAATAACATTTTAAAATTTATACATAAAAAAAGAGCAAGGATCTCTCATTGCTCTTCCAATTTAATTTTGCTCTACTATTTTACCAAATCTTTAATCTTAAAAAATATTTTTTTCGTAAATGTCATTTTTCCGTTCGTCATCCAAGTAATCATTGAATGAGGCACTATCGATTTCCAAGTATAAAATTCCTTGAAAAACATACCATCACGATTATCTTCTTTCGTTTTTTGGAATAAAGAGAAATTTCTTAATGGAGTAGACACATACTTATAATTCGTTTTGTTGCTCTTTATAAATTTCTCTACCAAGCGTGTGCTTCTCATCCATGTATCGTGAAGCAAAACATAACCATTCAACTCTAACAAAAGATCTGCATAGTAAAAGTCCACCAAAATTCCATCAAATTTATGATCGCCATCAACAAAAATAAAATCGAACTTTCTATTTTCTTTATGCAATGCTGGTAGAACATTATGAGAAAAGTCGGGACGGAAATCTAATTTATCGATGAGATTTAATTTCTCGATATTCTTCAACCCCATTTCTCCATAATTCTTTTGAAAAGGATCGCATGCAATATGCTTTGCTTGAGTGGCAGACATAATATGCGATGCAGAACGAGCAAAAGCAAACCCTATTTCCAATGTATTCTTTAAATTATTTTTGATAATAAAATCATAAATGAATTTAGCTTCCTCTTTTTTAACTGCGGAATAGGTGTCCCATTCCGGAATCTCAATAATTTTATTTATTTCTTCCGGTATCATTTTAGTTTTAACAGATTTTGGTTCCCAACCCATTTCACTCCGTAAATTAAAGATTTGTTGATTGCAATCGGGGGCACAAAGCTAAAAAAAAGACCTAAATTAACAAGGCAGAACTATAGCCGAATTTCCAAGAACAGCTTTCCCCTTCCATGTTCATTTTCAACGATTAAACTCAAGCAATCGTCATCGACTTCATGTGACTCTTTACTCTCTCTTCAATAATACTGAGCGGTGATGCTATTGCATTTACATATTGGTAATTGCCTTCCCGTTTATTTTCAATTGAAAGCTGGATTGGACAGGCTTCACTTTGTACGCCATTTACTTTAAACTTGCCAGAAAGATGGTCATAGAATACATAGGGCGCACCTGAAGATCCAAATCGAAAATATCCTTTTATAAGATACCTAATCCCTTCGATTCTATAATTGCCTCCAAATGGATCGTTGAACATATTGAAGTGGTCAACATAGCCTTCAATTTGCGCTTTGCTTATCATTCGCCCAATTTCATTAGTCGTTGAGCTTTGCAAACAGTAGAAATCCTTTTTATCGTCAGTGAAAACAGAATAATCGGGTTCCAAGAATGGCAAGCTCGCAATAACTTCAAGAGGTGTATTCACAATTTTATACAGAGCTATATCATCGGCATAAAAAGCTTCTACTAATTCCACATCCAATAAAAATGTATGTTTGTTAATTATCTCTTCATAAAACGAATTGCTTGCATTGAAATAATTTGTCAAATTTTCATTCATATAGAAACTCGGAAAACTAAACTGAATTAGTAATTTAGATTTCACAACTTCCTTTTCCATGAGTGTAATCCACCTTAAATCATAATTAATCTGTTTAAGAATTTCTCTCATAATGGATACATCGTTCGGATTATTGAAACGCTCATATCTTTTGTTTGAAAGCGTATCTAACGGAAAACAATTATCAAACATCTGAATCTGCGCAGGATTTAAATGAGGGTAAATCTCGCTCATATAAATTGTGTTATCGATCGATTTAAACAAAGGAGTCATGGTACGGAGATTATGCGCTACTGAAAGAACGAATCCATTACCTATGTGAAAAGCACAAATGTTATTTTCGAATTTCCTCCTCTGCGGATCTTTTGAATCTTGAACACTCATGATTCTGAAAAGTGGAGAAAACTGCTCACTGATCAATTCAAATTGTTTACTCTGCATAATGTTCCTTGTATTAATTCTAATCGTTAAATTATAAATCGAGACTCACTACGGTTTAGTTATTCGCAGCCAATCACTTTTGGTCATTTCAAATTTTATTTCTCTTTGCCCATGCAGCCCTACTTCGACCCAGCCTTGCATTCGATAAAACAATTCCGCTCGCGTACCTGGATCTGTTCCTAACCAAACAGCTTTGTCGGTAGCTTTAAAATACCAATCTAACATTAACTGATGGAGTTTTTTTCCAATTCCTGTGCTTTCATATTCAGGTAAAATAAATAACGCCCAAACATTATTATCGACTAAGTCTATAATACAGAAACCTACAATCAGATTGGCAATTTCACAAACCCAACCTTTGCCTCTTTCCTTTAAATAAATTTCGCAATCTTTCACTGTTACCTTACTAGGATCAGTTAAGCGATTTTCTTTTACTGCAAATCGCACTTTGAAAATCTGCTCGATGTCTGTGAGTAGCGCTTCGCGAAATATCATACTCGTTCAGTTTGTCAAATAATTTTTACTTCAATATTACAGCACTTCAGTTTTAGCATTTTTAAATTCAGAAGTCGTATGAAAGTGAATTGCAGGGAAACTTGTTTTAATCATTTTTAGCATCCACTCGCTCTCTGACAAATAAACAGGATTCTCTTCTTTGTCATAGGCAATTTGACTATTTCGGTTACTAATAAACTGATCGAGTTGCGTGTCGGTATCGCCGGTTATCCAGTATGCTTTTGTAAAGCTCAGTGGACGAAAATCACATTTTGCACCGTACTCATGTTCTAATCGAAACTTTATTACATCAAATTGAAGTTCACCAACTGTTCCAACTAATTTTCTGTTACCGGGCTGCTGAGTAAATAACTGTGCAACTCCTTCTTCCGTTAATTGCTGAATACCTTTCTCTAATTGTTTCGCTTTAAAAGGATCGCGGTTTTCTACTTCTTTAAATATTTCAGGCGAAAAACTAGGGATACCTTTGTAGTGGAGCATTTCTCCTTCAGTTAGAGTATCACCAATTTTAAAAATTCCATTGTCGTACAATCCAATTACATCGCCTGGAAATGCTTCTTCGATCAACGTTTTTTCATTGGCCATGAAGGATGTCGGATTCGTAAATCGAACTTTTTTATCGATGCGTGTATGGAAATAAAATTTATTCCGTTCAAATCTTCCCGAGCAAATTCTAAGAAAAGCAATTCGATCGCGATGATTCGGATCTAGATTGGCATGGATCTTAAATACGAATCCGCTAAATTTATTTTCTGTGGCAATTACTTCTCGCTCCTCCGCTTCTCGTGATGCCGGCTCCGGTGCTATTTCTAAAAATGTTTTTAATAATTCTAAAACTCCAAAATTATTTACAGCACTTCCGAAGAATACAGGTGCAATTAAACCATCACGATAAAGTTCTTTACTGAACGGTTCAAACACGCCTTCAACTAAATCAATATCTTCTCGCAATTTATTGGCAAATTTATCTCCAATAAGTTTATCGAGAGAAGTGTCGGTTAACTCAACAATCGTTGCTTTGTTTTCAGAGATTCCGGTTTTATTCGCTTCAAACAAATTTAGCTCTTCGTGATACATATTGTAAACACCTTGAAACGACTCACCCTGACTAATGGGCCACGTCAATGGGCGAACATGTATTTTTAATTTATCTTGCAATTCATCGAGTAAGTCGAAAGGATCTTTTCCTTCTCTGTCCATTTTATTGATGAAAATAATTACCGGCGTACTTCTCATTCTACAAACAGCCATTAATTTTTCTGTTTGCTCTTCTACTCCTTTTATACAATCGACTACAAGTATAACGGAGTCAACTGCAGTTAAGGTCCTATATGTATCTTCCGCAAAATCTTTGTGACCGGGAGTGTCTAGAATGTTTACTCGTTTTCCGGCATAATCAAAACCCATCACTGAAGTGGCCACAGAAATTCCTCTCTGTTTTTCAATCTCCATAAAATCGGAAGTCGCCGACTTTCTAATTTTATTACTCTTTACCGCTCCTGCAGTATTGATAGCACCACCAAATAGCAGAAACTTCTCGGTTAACGTTGTTTTCCCGGCATCGGGGTGAGAAATAATGGCAAATGTTCTTCTCTTTGCTATTTCTTTGTCTAATTCCATATAAGCAGCATCAATTAATGGCCGCGAAGGTACAAAACAGACTTAGGTAAATGAGATGTAAAGGCAATGTATATTGAAATTCTCGACAAAAATTCTCGATTTGAAGCACTTTTTTGTACTTGTATTATGGCCTTCACTTATATTGACGAGAATAAACAAAAAATACAATCTCATTTATCAAACATTCGGCAGAAACAGTCCGCTATTATTAAATCTTCTAGTGTGAAAACTGCTACATATCATGATAAAAAGGACAATTTAAAAAGGAATGAGACTTGTTAGTTACTCGAAACTCGGCTTTATTTTAGGAAAAATACCACTTAATGGCCTTAGTATACCAATAAACACCTGCACTTTCGTACCTTTGCAGCTAAATAAAATTAGAATGGAAATTGGTCAGTACAATGAATTAGAAGTAAAATCGAAAGCAATAATTGGTGTGTACTTAACGGATGGCGAAAACGATGTTCTCCTACCTAAAAAATACATCGATGAAATGCCGGAGGTAGGTGACCACATGGACGTTTTCATTTATCTCGACAATGACAATCGACCTATTGCAACAACTCTTAAACCAAATGCAGTAGTTGGCGATTTCGCTTTTATGGTTGTTAAAGAAGTAAATGAGCATGGTGCTTTTTTAGATTGGGGAATTGCGAAGGATTTATTTGTTCCGTTTTCAGAGCAACGAATGGATATGAGAGTTGGCGGAAATTATCTCGTTTATGTTTTTATCGACGACCATTCTCAGCGAATAGCTGCAACTACAAAATGGCATAAACACATTTCAAAAGAACATACTCTTCAGGAAGATGATGAAGTGCAATTACTAATTGCAGAAAAAACGGAATTGGGAATGCGTGCAATTATTAACAATACAAACGAAGGACTAATATTTGCAAATGAAATTTTCGGCGAACTTAAATTTGGCGATAAACGAAGAGGATACATTAAAGCCATTCGCGACGACGGAAAAATAGATTTACGCTTACAGCCAAAAGGGTACGAACAGGTAGAAGATAGTAAATTTCTTATTCTTCATTATTTGAAAACAAATAATGGAAAAATTTCATTAGGCGATAAAAGTCCGGCAGAAGCAATTTATGCTGAATTAAAAATGAGTAAGAAAAATTTCAAGAAAACAATTGGAGGGCTTTACAGAGACCGATTAATTCTCTTAGGCGACTATGAAATATCTTTGATCGAATCGGAATAAAAAAATCGATTTATTTTTTTTAAAAAAACGCAAAGCACGCCTTCGAGTCTTATCAAAAAAATCAAGTAATATTTCCGTCTGTCTTAAATTTAAATCCAAGCCTTTTTCCTGTTGCAATTCTCGATTGCAACGAAGCGTCAATTACATCTCCTACTCGAATTTGATCTTGCTGTTCGAATGGCGGAGTAAATGAGTCAAACTGCATACTGAAAATAACAGTAGCTTCAATTATTTCGTAAAGCACATTTTCATTGACCACCAATGACGAAAAATCGTTGTAAAGATTTCCAATCTGCTTCATTCCTTCCACAAAAAAATGATTTTCTTTATTAATAAATATTCGTCCAATTAAATACCCGAGATCGTTTACTCGATTGTATTTGAAACTATCAGCAAGAAAATTATAAATAAATATTTTTCCGCAATATGCTCGGTCTTTATCTTCTTGAACATAGGGCGACTTCCAAACTGAATGTGTTGAATCGAACGTAAAAATATTTGAATGTATCACAAACAATAAAGTTTCATCGCCTATTGTAAACTCAGCTTCGAATTCACCGTTGTCTCTATATGAAACTATCATATCGCCTGAAAGCCCCTTAACTTTAATGGCGAGTTCGGAACTTAGTTGACTAAGAAGCCCACGCAAAGAATTAAAAACATCTTTTGTTTTTTCATAGACCTGTTGTTTCAGAATTACCTTCTGACGTAACAATTCTATAATAGCTTCTTTGCTTTGATCTGACATGACAATTTAATAGGCTCGGGCAAAAACGACTCTCCCGCTCGATGGGTTTCCGGTGTAAATACATTTTCCAACTTCCTTTGTCTGATCCAAAGGAATACATCTGATTGTTGCTTTTGTTTCTTCTTTGATTTTATTTTCTGTTTCTGCTGTTCCATCCCAATGAGCAAGTATAAATCCGCCTTCATCGAGTCTTGACTTAAACTCATCAAACGTATCTACTTTGTAAGTATGATTATCACGGAAATCAGATGCTCTACGATAAATATTATCCTGAATCTGTTCGAGCAAATGCTCAATCTTAATTGCAAGATCGGTGAGTTGCATAACCGATTTTTCTTTCGTATCGCGTCGAGCTACTTCTACGGTACCATTTTCCAAATCACGAGGACCAATAGCGATGCGAATTGGAACACCTTTTAATTCATACTCAGCAAATTTCCATCCCGGCTTGTGTGTATCTCGACTATCAAATTTTACAGAAATATTTTTTGCTTTCAGTTCTGTAATCAATTTGTTCACTACTTCCGAAATTTTCTGCAGCTGTTCTTCTCCTTTATAAATTGGAACTATAACAACTTGAATCGGTGCCAATTTAGGAGGTAAAACTAATCCATCATCATCGCTATGAGCCATCACTAAAGCGCCCATTAAACGAGTTGAAACTCCCCATGAAGTTGCCCAAACAAATTCTTGTTTCCCTTCCTTACTCATAAACTTTACATCGAAAGCCTTGGCGAAATTTTGTCCGAGGAAATGTGATGTACCGGCTTGCAACGCTTTTCCATCTTGCATCATTGCCTCGATGCAATAGGTATCTAGCGCTCCGGCAAAACGTTCATTCGCTGTTTTGAGACCTTTGATAACAGGTATTGCCAAGGTTTTTTCAGCGAACTCAGCATATACATCCAACATTTTTCTAGTCTCTTCTACCGCTTCCTCAGAAGTTGCATGAGCCGTATGTCCTTCTTGCCAAAGAAATTCAGTAGTGCGTAAAAAAAGACGTGTTCTCATTTCCCAACGAACCACATTAGCCCATTGATTAACTAAAATTGGAAGGTCGCGGTACGATTCTATCCATCCTCGATAAGTATTCCAGATAATTGTTTCAGATGTAGGACGAACAATTAATTCTTCTTCCAATTTAGCATCAGGGTCAACCATGACTCCTCCCTTACCGTCATTTTTTAATCGGTAATGAGTTACAACGGCACATTCTTTGGCGAAGCCTTCAACATGCGAAGCTTCTTTAGCAAAAAACGACTTCGGAATAAAGAGTGGGAAGTACGCATTCGAATGACCCGTTTCTTTGAATTTCAGATCGAGAATTGCTTGCATTTTTTCCCAGATAGCATAGCCATAAGGTTTTATAACCATACATCCGCGAACAGCAGAATTTTCGGCTAAATCGGCTTTAACAACAAGGTCTTGATACCATTGAGAATAATTCTCGGCTCGTGAAGGAAGTTCTTTACTCATAATATGTTTGGTACGGTGTTTGTAAATCGTCAGTAACAAAAGTAATAATTATAATAGGACGTTAAAATTACTACAGAAATATTACTCAAAAGATTGAAAGGGAACATCCAATGAAAAACATAACAACTGTCCTCGGATTAGCATTTATTTTCTCGTTATCTGCATGTACATCAACCTATCATGCAGGATCTTCGCCATCAGACGATGTTTACTATTCAAGTAAAGACAACTCCCAAAAACAACAAACTTATCCTACTACCCCTGCCGCTCCGGCTCAAGACTATAGCACAGGAAATAATAGTAACAATCAAAACAATTCTTCAAACCAAAATACTGATCAATCTCAATACAGTTCCAACCAAAATCAAGGAACTACAGATCAATATCAAAATACAAATTCTGACAATAATCAGTCGACCGGAAACTCGTCATCTTCAAAATATTCTGATGGTTCCGGAAATACTTATGTAACCAATAATTACTACGACGACTATTACGATTATCAATACTCATCAAGAATCCGCCGTTTTTATTCTCCGGCAATCGGATACAGCTATTACGATCCATTTTATACTAACAGTTACTGGTACGATTACTCACCTGCATCGTATGGTGTAAGCATTTACTTAGGTTACAACTGGTGGGCACCTTCTTTCTATTATTATCAGCCATTCTGTTATGGAAGTTACGGAAGTTATGGTTACGGCTACTACCCGCATTCTTATTGGGGTTATTCTTCAGGATGGTATGGTGGTGGTTATTATGGAGGAGGATACTATGGTGGAGGTTATTACGGTAGTGGATACTATGGAGGTGGATATTATAATGGCTACAATCATGGATACAATGATGGTTACTATGCCGGAAATACGAACCCATACTATTATAACTCCTACGATAATAACAGTACTTACTACGGTCCACGCGGATCTGTAGGCGATAACACTCCACGTGGAGGTAGTGGCCGAACATCTACAGGAACCTTAGGACAAAAATACGAGCAAGCAGTTGCCGATGGTCGTACACCAAAATCTAGTCCGCCTGCTTCTTTGGGTGGAGGAAGAAACTTAACATCTCCAAATCTCAATTCTCCAAATCCACCACGAACTATTACTAATGATCGTCCACAGGATGGAAAAAATAATGGTACACAACCGAATGTAAATGGAATTCAGAACACAACTCCTTCTAGAGGCAATGTTCCAGATCAAATTAATAATACGAACCCAAATAGTGTTGGAGGTAAAAACCTGAATGATCGTGGCTTAATTCAAAACCCGACAAATAATCAGATGCAACAGCAGAATTCCGGAACGGGAACAAAATCACCTGGTACCAATGATGGAAGAAATCAAAACACGTCTCCTCAAATGAATACTCAGCCTGGTAAAAACAATAATGACACGAGACCTCTCCAACAACCGGAAATAAATCAGACCCCTAGAAATAATAATTCTCGGCCTGACATTACACCGGCACCAAGAGATAATAATTCTGAGCCAAGAAATAATAATACGCGTCCAGATTTTACTCCAACTCCGAAAAATAATAATTCGAATGTTGAGCCAAGAAACTATAATGATAATTCTCGTCCTGAAATAAATTCTAACCCTAGAAATAATGGAACTCCTGTAATTACTCAGCCGAATAACAACTCTGAGCAACGGAATAATAATTATGACAATAATAATTCAAGGCAAGAACCACGAATTGAAAATAACAGACCACGTCAAGAACAACAAAGACAAGAAAATTTTGAGCAGCCACGTCAGGAACAAATAATGCCGCGCCAAGAAAATCGCACACCAATTTTCCAACCGAGGAATGAGCCAAAACAATTTAAACAAGAAAGTACACCTCAACGTTCAGAGCCAACTTACTCTGCACCACCAAGAAGTTCCGCACCATCATACTCAAGTCCGTCGCCATCGAGAGGTGGGTCGAACAACAATAATGGCGGAGGCGGTAGAAGAAAATAGGTTAATTGTTAGTGCTAAAGCCCGTACGTTTCAGAGAGAACAGCATTCGTACGGGCTTTTTTCAATTTAAAAAAACATGAAAAAAATATCTCATTCACTTATTGCACTTTTCTGTTTACTCTTCATTTCTGAAGCGAGTAAAGCACAAACCGATGCTGATGCGTTTCGTTATTCCGGAACTAATATAACAGGGAGCGCACGTTTCACAGCTATGTCGGGTGCGTTTGGATCGTTAGGTGCCGAATTCTCCGGCTTATCCGTTAACCCGGCCGGTATCGGACTTTATCGCCGATCGGAAATTACTTTTACTCCTTCTGTTTATGCAGGAGCCACTTCATCGACGTTTCAAGGCAATACAAGCGACGAGTCAAAGTTCAATTTCAATTTCGGTAATGCCGGATTGGTTTTTACAAATATCATAAGCAAAGACGATACACAGAAAGGATGGAAAAGTTGGAATTTTGCATTTGGTTATAATCGCCTCGACAATTACCACAATAGAAGCAGTTATGAAGGAAAGAATGCGAATAATTCACTGCTAGATTATTTTGCTCAAACAGCCGGCAATACTAACTACTCAGACTTAGATAATTTTTATGAGTACCAAGCTTACGCAGCATTCTTAATAAACCCTGATAATCCTGTTACCCAATATATTCCAGCTATTACTGAATATGGTGAAACGCAACGCAGGAATGTTGAAAGACGTGGCGCAAAAGGAGAAACATTATTTTCATTCGGTGGAAATTATAGCAATAAATTATATTTAGGTGCAACACTTGGGTTTGAATCAATTCGTTATTCGGAAGAAGCCGCTTACGAAGAAATTACAGCAACGCATGTTTACGATACACTTCAGAGTTATAAATTCAACCAAAATTTAACAACAGATGGAAATGGAATTAATTTAAAGTTCGGTTTTATCTAT
Source organism: Bacteroidota bacterium (assembly GCA_043747595.1). GTDB lineage: Bacteria > Bacteroidota > Bacteroidia > AKYH767-A > 2013-40CM-41-45 > JADKIH01. Next base: position 37,051 of record JAYTOX010000065.1, read on the forward strand.
AAAGTCAACGATCTATTTCGTTTTGGTTTTGCAGTTCATACTCCAAGTTGGTACACGATGCATGATGAATACAAAACGATTGTCAGCAGTAAATTCACTACCGGTCAAAAATATTCTTCAGAATCGAAAGACGGCAGTTTTGATTATGACATGACTACACCATTCAAAGCAGTAGGAAGCTTAGGTTTTGTATTTGGAAAAAATGGAGTACTAGGTGTCGATTACGAATTGACAGATTATGGTACAGCACGATTTAGTTCATCCAACTCTTCATTTTTCGAAACAAATAAATTGATTGAAAATAAGTATACTGCGATGCATACATTGAAAGTTGGAACTGAATGGAGACTTGACAATATAAGTTTACGAGGCGGCGTAGCTTACTCCAGCTCTCCTCTTCAAAGTAAATACTCTTCTGCTAATTCTGACTATAGTAAAATCGGATATTCAGCAGGATTAGGAATTCGCGACGAAGACTTTTTTATTGACTTTGGGTATTTGTTTAATCAAAGCAATCAATATTATCAGCCTTACGCATTAGCAACATCCGACGTTCCCGGTGTAAAGCAAAATGTATCAACGCATAATTTCACGATTACCTTCGGAATAAAATTTTAAACGATTCTTTGGTTCAACAAAAAAGAGTAAGGTCAAATCGGCCTTACTCTTTTTCTTTTAATAGCTTTAACCGATCTAATCCGGCTTGCGCTTTTTGATCGATGCTATTCTGGTATTCATGAGAATTCATAGATAGGCATTTTTTGAAATAATATTCTGCTTTTCCAAGTTCACTTCTATTTTCATAAATATCTCCAAGTATTAATGAGCTGTTAGCTGCATAATAAAAGGTAGCAGAAGCTCCGTTTTTAATTGTCTGTTCGAAGAGAGAAACAGCCTTTTCTGTTTGACCTACCTTTTCATAAATTCTTGCTAGTCTATAAGTGACTTCCAATTGATCACGATAAAACGGGAAATGATCGATTGACTTTCCTATGAGTTCTGCTTGCGCTTTCTCAAAATATCCTCCGTCGAATAACAATCGCGCACGTAATAAAATCTTATTAATCACCGTTCCACTTGAAGCCTCTTTCATGGCTTCCTTATCTTCATCGATAAACGATGTTCCGCTATTACGACAATTTAATAGTGATTTTTGATAATTCGTCGTATCACCCGTCAGACAACTTAACCAAGAAATTTTCTGATAGCACGATTTTATATAATTCTTGCCTTTGAATGTTTTGAGAAAAAAATCAAAATCAGCTTCAGCATGGAAATCGAGTTTGCGCAATTTACACAATCCCAACTTGTAATAGAGAAAATAAAAAGGGAACTTATTTGTAAAATCGAGTGAGTTTGAAAGATACTTGATCGCTTCATCGTTTCTATCAAGCTTAATAAAAATAGAAGCCGCGCAATAGTTCATTAATGGGCTCGACGAATAATAATTCTGAAGCATTTCCAAACAAGAAATTAATGCTGTGTCTTTATAATTAAAAATCGTATAAATATTTGACAAGTAGAAAACGATTTCCTCTTGATAACATTCAAAATTTGTTTTGTTTATTTCAGCAAACAAAGTTACTAGTTCTTGTGTACCAGTTGCCATAGAACCTTCCATGCCTGCAATCTCTACCAACCAATGATATTCACGAGGCACCGAACCTATAATCACATGGAGTAGCCCTAAAAGTTTATTGTTGAGAGGGAATTCAGGAAATGCTATTTTGTTTTTTTCAATGAGTCGATATGCTTTCCTTATTTCATTGGCCGCTGAAATATATTCTCTAAATTTTACTTTTACAATTGCTTCCTGAATCATTACTTCTGCTTTGGCATACGAATGCCATGGCGACGAAAAATTTTCTTGTCTTTCGTCCAATTTTTTTAGAGTGTAATTCGAGTTTTTTTTAAATGCATCAAAATAAACTTGCTCTTCAGAAATAAATGCTTTCATAAAAAAAATATTATTCGCATAAAGAACGGCGAGGTCATTCCCGGGCTTCTCTAAATTCTCACGCTTCAAAAGTTGCTCAGCATGATCTAAATCAAGGCTGAGTGTACTAATGTAAACTGACTTTAAAGAAGGGTCTAACTCATAATAGGCGCATGCCCAAGAGCTGATAAACGTCAAAATAATTATGAGTGATAAACGCAACATTCGAAAAAAAATAAGTTGACACAAAGTAAAAAATATAAATCATAAAAAATGGGATCACAACAAATGTGATCCCATTAATATATTCGTTGAACGTCTTAATTATTCTGCATCTGCCGCGGCTACTTCCTCGTCTGCGATCTTTGGATCGACAAGGATTCTTCCGCAATGCTCACAAACGATTACTTTTTTGTGCTGACGAATGTCTAGCTGACGTTGAGGTGGAATTTTATTAAAACAACCACCACATGCATCACGTTGAATTGCAACAACTCCGAAACCATTACGAGAATTATTGCGAACACGTGTATATGCTGTCAATAGCCTTTCGTCGATAATTGTTCTTGCCTTTACTGCAATTTTCACCAAATGATCTTCTTCTTTTTGAGTTTCTTCTACAATCGTTGCAAGTTCTGCTTGCTTCAATTTAAGAACAGATTCGCGATCGTTTAGAATATTCTGAGTTTCTTCTAAAATTGTATTCTTGTTGGTAACTTCAAAAGCAAATTCTTTCGATCGTTTTTCAGATAATTGAATTTCTAAATTTTGAAACTCAATTTCCTTATTCAAAGAATCAAATTCGCGATTGTTTTTCACTTTGTCTTGCTGGCCTTCGTATTTTTTAATCTGCTCTTTGGCATCTTTGGCAGCCTGCTTTTTTTTGTTTACCGAATCTTCTAACGCTGCAATTTCGGTATTGATATTTGTGATGCGCGTATTCAATCCTACGATCTCATCTTCTAGATCAGCAACCTCCATTGGAAGCTCACCACGAATAGTACGGATCTTATCGATATTAGAATCGATTTCCTGGAGTACATACAATGCTTTTAATCGTTCCTCAACAGAAAATTCTGTATGATCCATTGCCATAATTTCTTCCAACTTTTTCTCCAGTCGGTTTACATCTATGATCTTTTCAACCTTACGAGGTTTGAATGCAACTTGCTCTTTAGTTTTAATTTTCGCTTTGGCAATTTTTGATAAGCTCACGTTGTTTTGTTTTGAGTTATTGTTTTCCGAAAATAATTCGGGTCAATCAATCTTCATTTAATAAAATGTACACCAATCATAAATAATTTACCGGATTAGTATTCACCTCAGTTAAACGGACGGCAAATTTAGAAAATTTTTTCAGAATTAACGACTTAAACAAGTCCATTGTGTACTGTTCGCTTTCAAAATGTCCGATATCTGCAATAACTAACTTGTCTTCAGCATCAAAAAACTGATGATATTTGAAATCTGCTGTTATAAATACTTGAGCACCAGCCTTTTTTGCTTCATTAAGCAAAAAACTTCCAGACCCACCACAGATTGCTACTTTTCTAACTTTTTGACCAACAAAGCGAGTAAATCGCATAGACTCTACCTTCATTCCCTTTTTGACATGGTCTAAAAAGGCTTTTTCCTCCATTTCATTGGTCAACTCGGCCAACATTCCACTTCCAATATTTTGATGATAATTTTCTAGCGGAATAAGATCATATGCCACTTCTTCATACGGATGGCTTTTGAAAAGTGCTGCTAAAATTTTGTTCTGCAAATGAGACTCAACAATTACCTCCACTTTAGTTTCTTCGGCAAAAGAAGTAATTCCTTCCTCACCAGTAAATGGCTTTGTTCCTTGGCCCGGCCTAAAGGTTCCGGTTCCATCGGTGTTAAAGCTGCACTCATCGTACTTGCCGATGCTACCTGCACCAGCTTCAAATAATGCTTGCCTTACCTTCGATGCGTGATCGAACGGACAAAACACAATGAGCTTTTTAAGCAACTGTTTTTTGGGAGCTAAGATTTTTGCATTCACTAGTCCTAATTTATCGGCTATCATTTTGTTTACACCATCGGCTATATTATCCATATTGGTATGTGCAGCATAAATAGCGATGTCGTTTTTGATAGCAGACATGATAGTTCGCTCAACATAATTACTTCCTGTAAATTTTTTCAATCCAGAAAAAACAATTGGATGATGTGCAATAATCAAATTAAATCCGTTTTGGATTGCTTCCTTAACAACATCTTCAGTACTATCCAAACAAATAATAACACCGGTAATCTCTTTCTCACAATCCCCAACTATAAGTCCGGAGTTGTCATAACTTTCTTGTAACGTGAGCGGCGCAATTGCTTCTAAATATTGAACTACTTCTTTGATCTTTGTCATACATGAATTTCAATCTTCAATACTACAAAAAAGTAACGACGTTGAATAGCGTATTTCAAAACAATTTCTTTTTTCAGACTCACGCCTGTTCGTTGTTTATTCATTTATAACTTCATAACGAAACTACCTTCTTCGACTTAAACCCAACAAGAAACTAAAAGAGCATACATAATTCAGCACTAGGAACAGATTTTACCGCTGTGGTTAACCGTTTTTTTGTAATTTGCCACGGTGCAAAATTGGCGAAAACTTTTACTACCCTTTTCCCCGCTCTACAACATTGTTGTTAGAGTAAGGAATGTCTTATTCGATAAAGAAATTATTAAATCGAATGAATATGACGTTCCAATTATTTCTGTCGGGAACCTAACCACAGGAGGAACCGGAAAAACTCCTCACATTGAATATCTCATAAGGTTATTAAAACACAACTACAAAGTTGCAACAATTAGTCGAGGCTATGGCCGAAAAACAAAAGGTTATCTTTTAGCTAAAAAAGAATTTACTACGAATGAGATTGGCGATGAGCCGATGCAGTATCTCAGCAAATTTGACAACATCATTGTGACTGTTGCTGAAAAAAGAACTGAAGCAATTGATCAATTGATGCAGGCGCTCCATCGCCCACAAGTAATCCTTTTGGATGACGCCTTCCAACACCGTTATGTGAGAGCCGGATTAAATATTTTACTTTTAGAATACGATACTATTTTTAAAAAAGATTACGTTTTGCCGGGAGGAAATTTACGCGAACCGTTATCGTCGAAAAAAAGAGGGGATGTTATTATCATTTCTAAATCGCCGGCAATTTTAGTTCCGATAGAAAAAAAACGGATACTAGAAGAAATAAAACCGGAAACGAATCAAACAGTATTTTTCTCGTTTCTAAAATATGGTGAATTCAATAAAGTATTTGGTCCACCGTCTCCAATGCAGATGGGTGCTAGTTACTACATGGAAAAGCGTTTTACGATTTTACTTGTAACAGGAATTGCAAATCCGTCAGGGATGATTGAATATTTAAGACGATTAACCGACAAGCTAGAAATATTGACTTTCCCCGACCATCATGAATTTGATGCGAAAGACATTGAGAAAATATCGGCGACATTTAATAATATCGCCAACCAAAGTAAGATTATTGTGACTACCGAAAAAGATGCGATGCGATTGAGAAATCCCAATCTGGATCCTGCTATACAAAAACTTCCCTTTTTCTTTCTTCCTATTCAAGTACACATTCATCAAGAAGAAGAAAAGTTTAACCAACTGATTCAAGAATATGTTAGAAAAAATCAAAGAAACAACTGATTTCGTTTTATTAAAAACAAAATTTTCTCCTGAGTTTGGAATTGTTTTAGGCAGCGGGCTTGGTGGACTTGTAAATGAAATACAAGTTGAACACTCAATTGATTATACTGAAATCCCCAACTTTCCTATTGCCACGGTGAAAGGTCATGGCGGGAAACTAATTTTCGGAAAACTCGGAGGCAAAAATGTTGTTGCTCTTCAAGGTCGATTTCATTTCTATGAAGGATACACGATGCAAGAAACTACTTTCCCTATAAGAGTGATGATTGCACTTGGAATAAAGAAATTAATTTTGAGTAATGCCAGCGGAGGTATGAACCCTAATTACCAAATTGGAGACATTGTTATTATCAATGATCATATTAATCTTCTTCCATCTAATCCGCTTATTGGGAAAAACTATGACGAACTAGGTCCAAGGTTTCCCGACATGAGTGAGCCGTATGACCCGACTATGATTGCCACTGCAAAATCTATTGCCGATGAACTTGGTTATCGTTCGCACGTTGGTGTATATACTGCGGTGAGTGGACCTTGCTTTGAAACACCGGCAGAGTATCGTTACCTGCGAGCAATTGGAGCCGACATTGTTGGTATGTCGACAATTCCTGAGGTGATTGTAGGACGACATGCGAATATACCATGCTTTGCAATTTCTATTGTTACCGATCTTGGAGGATTTGCTGTTGCACAAAAAGTGACTCACGAAGAAGTGTTGCACGTAGCAGTTTCAGCAGAGAAAAAAATGACTGCAATAATAAAAGTACTAATAGCTAAAAGTTAGAATAAAATGAAATCACTTTACACATTTGCACTAATAATGACTATGAGCATAGCTGCTCAATCGCAATTCAGCCATCAAAATATTTCGTTGCTTGGTCAGTTCAATGATTCAACCGTTGTTGCCGAACCTGTTTATGGAATTCGCTATCAATCATGCTGGGGTTGGGTGAATCCTGTTGATCAAAAAGAATACGCAATTATTGGATCGACAGCCGGCACATATATTATTGATGTTTCAATACCAACATCACCAACTCAAATCAATTATATCCCACACCGTCAATCAGACTGCATTTGGCATGAATACAAAACCTTTGGCAACTACTTATACATTATCAGCGATGATGCAGGAAATAATAGTTTACAAATTGTTGATATGAGTACCTTGCCTACTACTGCAACAGTAATCTACGACAGCAACTCAATATTTACACATGCCCATGCGCTTTATGTAGATGGAAATAAATTGTACATTTCTTCGGTGAATGCCAGCGGAAATTACTCGAGTATGAATGTTTATTCATTGAATGACCCAACAGTTCCTACTTTGTTGCGCAGGCTCGACAGTGATTTCCCATCAATTAATTCAGTACATGACATGTATGTGGTGAATGATACGGTCTATGCAAGTTGTGGCAATTCCGGCTTGTACATTTTTCACTTTGACAGTGTAGCAAATCATTTTGTGCTTCTTGGCTCGTTAACTAATTTTCCTACGACACGATATAATCACAGTAGTTTTTTATCGCCCGATCACGGATATTTATATATGTGCGATGAAGTTCCGTCAGGAATGCCATTCAGTGTTGTTGACGTTCATGACATTTCAAATCCCACTGTTATTGGCACTTACAATACAAATATTGGAGCCACACCTCACAACCCATACGTGAAAGACAATTTACTTTATGTAGCCGCTTATCAAGATGGCCTATATGTCTATGACATTTCGGATCCTGTTACACCACTATTGTCAGGATACTTTGACACTCACCCACAGAATCCTGTAGGAACGTATCCTTCTCCTGCCTATGCCGGTTGTTGGGCAGCATATACCGATTTACCAAGCGGAATTATTCTCGCAAGCGATATGCAATTAGGTTTATTTATTCTTGATGTTTCTATAATTACATCAGCAATAACTACCATAGCAAACAACGACAATAAATTTATAATTTACCCGAATCCCTCCAATGACAAATTTTCTGTTCGAATAAAAAATGACAATGAAAATGGAATACTGACTTTATATGACCTGAAGGGAAGAATAATCATAAAGCAAAAATTTTGCAATCAAGCAGAACTGACTGTTGAAACAGGCATGTTAGAGAACGGAATTTACATACTTAACATTCAAACTGAAAAATTAAATTTAACTAATCGAATAAACATACTTCATTAAAAATGAAAATAAAAAACCTCCTCAGTCTATTTGTTCTTTGTGCAATTATCTCCTCTTGTTCCAATCAGAATAAAAGCGGTTCAATTAAAGGAAAATTAAAAAACTTCAACAGCACTTTTGTTTATCTAGAAAAAATTGGCGAAAGCGGCGATGAAGTAATTGACTCGGTAAAAGTTAATGGAAAAGGTGAATTTGAACTTGCAAATCCGGCGAAGGAAATAGATTACTTTATATTAAAAGTTGACAGTTCCAATTCAGTTTTTCTTGTGTTACATCCCGGAGAAAAAGTAGAACTGACAGGCGATTCACATAGTTTGGAAAATTCATATACTGTAAGTGGATCCAAAGATTCTGAATTGCTTCAGAAGCTTAGGTCGTACGATAGACTACTCGGCGACTCTTTAAATACCGTTTATGCATCGGTAAGAAATTCAGATCGCATACTTTCAGATTCAATTGGAATGGAGTTGCAAGGTTATTACACCCGAACGATGGAAGAGTTCAGCAAAAATTTGATCAAAGAAAATTTAACGAGCATCGTTTCACTTTCGGCTACGAAATTTTTAAATCAACAAGCCGAACTAGGATTGATGCAAGAGTTAGAAAAAAATCTCACCGAAATATTACCCAATAACAGGTATGTAAAAGATTTCAAATCGTTGATAGCAGGGTTATCGAAATTACCGGCAGGAAGTTTGGCGCCAGAAATTTCACTGAACTCTCCCGAAGGAAAAACGATTAAACTTTCTTCATTAAAAGGGAAAATTGTACTTATTGATTTTTGGGCTAGTTGGTGCGCTCCATGTCGTAGAGAAAACCCAATGATTGTAGAAGCATACAATCAATTAAAGGGAAAAGATTTTGAAATATACGGAGTATCGTTAGACAATAATGTTGCAGCTTGGAAAAATGCAATTAATCAAGACAAGATAAGTTGGATACAGGTAAGCGATTTAAAGCGATGGGACAGCGAAGTTGCAAAAGCTTACCAGATTGAAGCGATTCCAACAAACGTTCTGATAGACCGTGAAGGAAGAGTAATTGCCAAAGGAATAAGAGGCGAAGATCTCATTTCTAAAATATCGGCCGCAATAAAACAAAATTGATTATTCGAAACTTGTATATGAATAAGACACTGTTACTAATTGCTTTTGTTTTTATTTCTATAAAGTCAACAGCAAAAAATTACTTTCAACAAAAGGTAGATTATAAAATTCACGTTACACTTGATGATATACATCACACACTTTCGGCTAATGAAACTTTCGTTTACACGAACAACTCATCAGAATCATTAAATGAAATTTACATTCATCTTTATCCGAATGCTTACAAGAATACAAGCACCTTTCTAGCAAAAGAATATTTCAACACTGGATCAGATAAGATGTTACTTGCATCCGAAAACGATTTGGGCTACATCGATTCACTTTCATTTTCAGTCGATGGAAAATTGGCCAATTGGAATTTACTGCAAGACACAATAGATATCGGAAAAATTAAACTAGCTACTCCACTATTGCCTGGACAAAAAATTACTGTCAGTACGCCATTCAAAATAAAAATCCCTTCAGATCAACTCTCACGACTTGGCCATAATGGGCAGGCTTATTTTATAACACAATGGTTTCCTAAACCGGCAGTGTTTGATAAAAATGGTTGGAATTATTTTAGCTATTTAGATAAGGGAGAATACTACAGCGAGTTTGGTAGTTTCGACGTGACGATCAATTTACCGGCGAACTATGTTGTTGGTGCCACAGGTGAATTAGTTGATGGCGAAGAAGAATTGATATGGTTAAATGAAAAGGCAAAAGAAACTGCCTCAATCATTACATTCCCTACAACGATGGAATTTCCTGCATCAGTTAAAGAACGAAAAACATTACATTATCATCAGGACAATGTTCACGACTTTGCATGGTTTGCCGATAAAAGATGGCATGTATTAAAAGGAGAAGTAGAATTACCAATGAGTAAAAGAAAAGTAACTACATGGTCGATGTTTACCAATGCAGAAGCAGCTATGTGGAAAATGAGTCCGGAATATATTTCACGTACATTGAAATACATGTCACAGTGGGTTGGTGAATATCCTTATTCAACTTGCACAGCTGTTGATGTAACAGAAGCTTCAGGTGATGGGATGGAATATCCGACGATTACAGCAATTGGAAGTTATGGCGATCCATTTGAGTTAGACGTTACTATTGTGCATGAAGTAGCGCATAATTGGTTTTATGGAATCTTGGGAAGCAATGAACGCTATCACCCATGGATGGACGAAGGGTTTACAAATTTTTGTGAAACAAGATATGTTTATACGTACTATAAAAATGATTCTATTAAGCAATTAGAGAACATATCAACTTTTAAGAAATTGAAAAACATTCTTTCATTGTCGGCGTTGAATCATAAAGATTTGCAGTACTTAGGTTATTTAGCAGGTGCTCGGAAACACAGTGATGTATCGCAAGATCAAGCAGCACAAAATTTATCGAGAGCCAATTACAGAGGCGATGTTTACTATAAAACAAGCGTATCTGTCGACTATTTAAAAGCTTATTTAGGCGATTCTTTATTCGATCGTTGTATGAATAATTATTTTGATCAATGGAAATTTAAACATCCTGATCCGGATGATTTAAAAAATGCATTTGTAAGTGCTTCAGGAAAAAATTTAGATTGGTTTTTCGATAACTTAATGCGCTCTAGTAAAAAAATTGATTATTCATTTAAAAAATTAACTCAACGGAATGATACAATCACACTATCTATTAAAAATAAAGAACAAATAAATTCACCACTTTGGGTTAGTACATATTTTCAGGGTAAAAAGCTAAACAACAAATTGATCGAAGGATTTTCCGGCTTGAAAAAAATTGAAACGGGATATACAACAGGCTATAGCTATAAGATCGATGGCGAAAATGAAATTCCTGAGTTAGAAAGGAGAAACAATACAATCCGTTCAAGTGGAATATTTAAAAAGACAGAAAAGTTAAAGTTGAAATTTTTATCAGGCATTGAAAATCCCGATAGAACAACAATCTATTTCATTCCTGTTGTTGGATATAATTTATATAATTCAGTGATGCCGGGAATTGTAGTCCACAATATTAATTTCTTTGAGAAAAAATTTGAGTACGCAATAATGCCTTTGTATGGAAGTAGAACAAAAGATATTTCAGGCGGTTTAAATTTGCAATATCATGTTTACCTTAACAATAATACATTCAGAAAAATAACATTCGAAGAAACAATTGGACATTATGGGTATGCAGAAGATTTTTACTCTCCGCTCGACAATTCATACAACTACCATCACATTCAAGAATTCACAAAATTCGATACTCGAGTAATCATTCAACTAAAGCGACCTCATCCACAAAAAGACATTAGAAAAGAAATTGAAGTAAGAGATGTTTTTGTGAGACGCGACATTCCATTCAATTCATTTTATGCACCGCAGGAAATAGATTACAATTATTTGAAATTAGAATATCGCAGAGTGAATAACAATCCTCTGGACGCTAGTAGCCAGAAATTTTTTGCTTTAATGAATAAAGATTTTATACAACTGAATGCAGAGTTAAAACAATTCTTTTGCTATGGCGAGCTGAACAAAGGTGCAAGCATTCGATTTTTTGCAGGCTTCACAAAAATTAACAATGAGATACAACGTGATGTTGATTATCGTTATAACTTAAGCGGAACAACAGGCGCAACAGATTATTTATATGACGATATATTTATAGGACGCACAGAAACCGATGGCATCTGGTCACAACAGTTTAGTAGAACAGGCGCTGGATTTACAGCACCTACTTTTTTTTACAGGAAGGCAGAGAAATGGATTACAGGACTAAACGCTTCCACTACACTTCCCGGACTTATTCCTTTCAAATTATATGCAAATGTTGGAACTTTCGACAATACCGAATTGAGTTTTATCGGATTCAAAGGAATATCATGGGAACTTGGAGTAGAATTTCCGGTAATAAAGAACGTTCTTACAATTTACTTCCCATTTGCTTACAGTAAAGACATCCAATACGCCATTGACTCTCAAAATTTGAATTTTGGAAATACTATTCGATTTGAATTACATTTGCAGAATCTAAATCCATTAACTTACATCCGTAATATTTATAAATAGTGATTCCCGGAAAAAAAATTTATTTCGCTTCAGACTTTCACCTTGGTGTTCCTACCTATGAAAAAAGTTTGGTGCGTGAAAAAAAGATTGTCAAGTGGCTAGATTCAATAAAAGTTGATGCCGAAGAATTGTATTTAATGGGCGATGTATTTGATTTTTGGTTTGAATATAAAACCGTTGCTCCCAGAGGATACGTTCGACTGTTAGGAAAGCTTGCAGAGTTATCGGATGCCGGGATAAAACTGTTTTATTTTACCGGAAATCATGACATGTGGACGTTCGATTATTTACAAAAAGAACTTAATGCTACTATTTACCGGGAACCTATAGAACAGAATTACAATGGGAAAAACTTTTACATTGGTCATGGCGACGGACTAGGGCCGGGTGATCATGGTTATAAATTCATAAAAAAAATATTTGCCAGTTCTATTTGTCAATGGCTATTTGCACGCCTTCATCCTAATTTTGGAATTGGCTTAGCAAATTATTTTTCTAAAAAAAGCAGAGTTGCGACTGGCACTACCGATGAAAAATATTTAGGCGAAGAAAAAGAATGGCTTGTTATTTACTCGAAAGAACTTCTCGCTAAAAAACATTTCGATTATTTAATATTTGGTCATCGACATTTGCCATTAGACATTACAATTAATGAAAATAGCCGATATGTAAATTTGGGCGATTGGATACAATATTTTACCTACGGAGTATTTGACGGAAAAGATTTTCAGCTTCTTAAATACGAAGACTAAGTACTAACTCATAATTTGCAGTAGTCGAACAATCTTTTAGTTTACTAAAGCAATTGTTCAAAGAAGGCGCCAATTTTCCTGACTTTATCAACCAAATGAATTTCTAAAATCCAATCACGTTGATTACCGTTTTTATCGGGTAAAGAAAGGAGGTCGTTATTTTCCGGATGAATGTATAGTTCAATTATGTTTTTCCCGATACGCTCATGAGGAAACTGACCAACAATATGTCCTGCTATTTCACCACCAAACTCCCATCCTAATTGTTGAGCTCTTTTAAAACAATGCAAGTACAACTGACTACAAGAAAGATTTTTTTGCTGATGAGTCCAATCTCTCACTTCAAACCATAATCGTTCAACATCTTCTTTCAGTTTTATTTTTACCGGATTATTTCCTAAAACGTATGTTCGTCCAAAATCAGCTTCCCATTCATCAAAAACAGGACCGAAATCAAAAAACAAAATATCATCTTCTTGAATTATTCGATTAGGCGGATTCTCATCGTACGGATGCAATGTGTTTTCTCCAGCTCGTACAATTCTTTTATGCCAAAATTTTTCAATTCCGAAGTCATCGTAAGCCAATTCGTAGATTTCTTCGTTGAGTTGTTTTTCTGTTTTCCCGGCAACGATTAACGATTTGTCTTCAATGGCATGAAATAATTCTTCAGCTTTCTTTTCAGCTTCAATAAGTGCTTGTTTACTGTTCATTATTTTAAATGATTAATAAGAAAAAATAAAATTCTACTTCTCTTCAGCTGTGGTTTTGATTTTAATTAGAATTGGATTCCACCCTTCACCTCCATTGTAAGCTTCTGCATATCTCCTTTGGCCGTCGCCAACCAAATTATAATCGCCTTGAGTTACGACTAAAGTTACCTCACCGCTTTTTTCAGCCAAGTCATACGTTACAGTTAAATAATTTTCTGGAAGATCGAGAAGAGAAGAGTGAGGATCGAATACCGTATAGGAAAGATGTTTCATTGGGATGATAGAAACGATATTCCCTTTAACAGCAGTAAACGGTTTCCCTTCATAAATCATTTCCCAAGTGAGCGCATCACCATCCTGCCAGTTCGATAATGCCTCGCAACCAAACATGTATTTTTTTGTTTCCTCCGGATCTGTTAAAGTTTTCCAAACCTTAGCGAGATCAGAATTAATAACGATGGTATTTGTAATAAATAATTTGTTCATATAAAATTAAATAAAAACGGATTAATTACTTACACTAATTAAAATTCCTGAAAATCCGAAATTTTCAAGTCTCATATATTATATTCCTTCCTCCAATAATATTCAGCCAAATTACCTATAGGATGTTGAATTATTTTATCCACTTGAGCATTCTTTTCATTTCCAACTTTGCGAACAATCTCTTGAAAATAGAAAGCAATACTTCCGACAAAGTGAATTTTTATTTTTTTAAAATTATCATAGCCACAAACCGACAAATCAAAAAACTCTTCGATCCCTTTTGTTACTTGTTGAATTATCCACGGATCATTTTTATTCTCTGTAAAGAACTTCGCAAAAGAAGCTAACCAAACATTTGCATTCGGGTTATTGTAAACATGAGCAATCATAATCTCTTTACTCATTACAGACTCTTCTTCAAACTTCGCCTTTAAATTTTTCGGTAATATATTATACAGATAATGAGCTATAAGTTTTTTACCAAAATATGATCCACTACCTTCATCGCCCATAATAAAACCAAGTCCGTAATTATTTTTGTGGATATTTTTTCCATCAAAATAACACGAATTACTTCCTGTACCTAAGATGCAAGAAATACCGGCTTCATCACCGCAAGTTGCAAGAACAGCTGCCTTCACATCATGATCAACTACAATTTGAGCATCAATAAAAAATTTACCCAACGCTTTGCTTACAATTTGGATTCTATCATTGCTAGAACAACCGGCACCAAAGAAGAAAATTTTTTCTATATTTTCTGCAATTTCCGATAGCGCTTTGCTTTTTTGAAGAACATTGAATATAAAACTTTCATCGTGGAAGTACGGATTAAATCCAACTGTACTAACTTTTTCTCCAATGCCTGTACTTTCAACAATGACCCAATCAGCTTTTGTAGATCCACTGTCGGCTACCAATATCATAGATTAATTTTTAAAATTAGAATTAACTTTATAGAGAATACCTAAAGAATAAAATCGGTACTTAAGAAAGACGATTTTCGTTCGTCCAATATTTCAGTAAGGATACTTTTGTTTAAGTCATTGTCTTTAGTCGCTACCAATGTACGAATACTAAAAACACGAAGCGCATCACTCACGCTCAATGTTCCTTCGGCAGAATCTTTTCTTCCATTGAATGGAAATACATCAGGGCCACGTTGACATTGACTATTGATATTTACCCTACAAACTTGATTAACCAATGGATCAATCAGCTGAGCTATTTCATCTGCATTAGACCCGAAAATACTTACTTGTTGTCCATAGTTCGAATTAACAATGTAATCGATTGGTTCATTTACATCGGTAAATTCAATGACAGGAATTACCGGCCCGAATTGCTCTTCGTTGTAAATGCGCATCGATGGAAGTATGCCTGTTAAAACAGCCGGATACATGAAACTTTCATTTACCTCGCCTCCATTTTTATTGATTACCGTTGCTCCTTTTGCAACAGCATCATCAATCAGATCTTTCAAATAGTTGGTTTTTCCTTTTTCCGGCAAAGGAGTTAACATTACATTTTCTTCCCAAGGCATGCCTGCTTTTAGAAGTTCCAACTTTTGACAATATTTTTCAAGAAAAGATTTAGCAATCGATTTGTGAACAAAAATCATTTTCAATGCTGTGCATCGCTGACCATTGAACGATAAAGATCCGGTGATGCATTCACTCACTGTCATTTCAAGCTCGGCATCAGGTAGAATGATAGCAGGATTTTTAGCTTCAAGTCCTAGCGCACCTCTCAAACGATTAGGAAATGGATGTTGCTTCTTCAATATGTTTGCAACACGACTAGTACCAATAAATGCCAGGCAATCAATTTTTCCCGAAGCCATTAGAGTTCCACTTGTTTCTGCTCCTTCACCATAAATAATATTGATAACACCTTTGGGAAAAGAGTCGCGAAAAATTTCCAGCAACGGCCTATGTAATAAAACACCATATTTAGCAGGTTTAAAAATTACTGAGTTACCCATGATAAGCGCGGGTATCAAATTACAGTAGGTTTCATTTAGCGGATAATTGTATGGGCCCATACACAGAACAACACCAAGCGGACCTCGACGAATTTGCGCATAAACACCTTGCACTTTTTGAATGCGTGAACTATCACGATCTAACGTTTTCAGAGCATCTATCGTGTCTTGAATATAATCAATGGTACGATCAAATTCTTTTTGAGAGTCAGAAAAACTTTTACCAATTTCCCACATAATCATTTTCACAACATCATCACGCTTCTCTTTCATTCGCTTTGTGAAATTCACCATGTGTTCTATTCGCTTTCTGATACTCATGGTAGCCCACTCACCTCTTCCATTATTATAAGAAGTTACAGCAGCATCCAAAGCTTTTAGCGCTGCTTCTTTATTCAAAATTGGTTGTGAGCCTAAACGAACTTGTTTAGTAACACCATTTTCATTTACAAAAATAGGTGAGTAAACATCTTTTACAGGTCCGTTCCATTTTAATATTTCACCATTGATCAAATATTCAGTTTGCTCGATTTCAGCTTTGATCTTCAAATTATCGGGTATATCTTTTAAGCTAGGAAAAATATTTTCTAATTTCGAATTGCTTGCGGAGTTTGTTATCATTCTAATATTTTAAGTAAAGGTACATTAATTCAATCTACTCATTTTTACATAGCCAAAATAGATGCTAATCTAATGAGATTATTATCCAATTCAAATTGATTTGTTGTTGCCAGTTTTAAATCAGTTAACTTTATTTTATTATCCATTAGCCCAACCATTTTTTTCGATTCGCCTGCTATAAGAGATTCCACTGCTTGTGCTCCTAATCGACTAGCAAGTACACGATCGAAACAAGAAGGACTACCTCCACGTTGAAGATGCCCTAATATGGTGACTTTTGTGTCGTAGAACTTAAATTTCTTTTTTACTTTTTCTGCAATCTTGAGTGCACCACCACTTCTATCTCCTTCAGCAATGATTACTATGCTTGAGGCTTTTTTATTTTTCGCTCCCGTTTTTAATATTTTAATCAAATCTTCAAAGTTCGTTTGACGCTCCGGTAATAAAATTGCTTCCGATCCACCTGCAATCCCTGACCAAAGCGCAATGCAGCCGGAGTCTCTGCCCATTACTTCTATAAAAAATAATCGGTTGTGCGATGCTGCTGTATCTCTTATCTTGTCAATAGCTTCAATCGTAGTATTAGTAGCTGTGTCGAAGCCGATGGTATAGTCTGTTCCGTATAAATCGTTGTCAATCGTACCCGGAACACCAATAACTGGAACATCATAGCGATTAGAAAATTCTTCCGCTCCTTTAAAAGTTCCATCACCGCCAATGACCACTAAGCCATCAATTTTATTTGCCTTGAAATTTCGATAGGCCTTAGCCATACCTTTCTCCGTTTTAAATTCAAGACATCGTGCTGTTTTTAAAATTGTACCACCTCTGTGAATAATATTGCTCACCGATCGAGAATTCATGGGTTTGATTGCATTTAGGATCAAGCCTTCATATCCTCTTGTAACACCCATAATCTGCTTATTGTAATAGATTGCAGTTCTTACAACTGCTCTAATTGCTGCATTCATGCCGGGAGCATCTCCTCCTGAGGTAAGTAATCCAATGCGTTTTATTTTGGGTTTAGTCATTTAATACAAGAATTGATAGTGTAAATTTTACACTAAGGTAAATATATGATCCAATTTTCCAAACTTTAAATGAAATAATTAACAATTTTCTCTCTTTTAAGAGAAAAAAACAAAAACTCATTAGTCATTAAAAAAATAAAAATATATTTTCAAAAAAAGTAAATAATAGAAATCGATTCTTTTAATTTGCACAACCGATGACTAAAAGCAATCTTCCGAAACTTCACTCCGACTTCTCAGTCGATTGTGTAATTTTTGGATTTGACGAAGGCGAATTAAAAATCTTGCTCATTGAAAGAAATAAATCTCCTTTTAGTGGATGGAAAGCGATACCCGGGAATTTGGTATTAGACAATGAAGACCTTGACGATGCGGCTCAGAGAATCTTATATGAATTAACCGGACTTGATAATATTTATATGGATCAGTTTCACACTTTTGGAAAAACTGATCGTCACCCGCAAGGTCGCATAATTACAGTTGCCTACTACTCTATTATTAAACGAACTGATGAGGGTCTTCATCCAATAACTTCATTTGCTAAAAAAGCATTGTGGTGGCCGGCTAATACAATTCCTAAACTTGCTTTCGACCACAACGAAATTGCAACAAAAGCACTCGAATTAATCAGACACAAAATTAATTTTGAACCCTTGGCTTTTGAATTACTTCCGTCACGATTTACCTTAACAGAATTGCAACATGTGTATGAATCCATTGGTCAGAAGAGTATTGACAAAAGGAATTTTAGAAAAAAAATGCTGGCGTATGGTTTTCTTCAAGAGTTTGCAAAAAAACAAACCGGCGTTTCTCACCGTGCAGCAAAACTTTACAAGTTTAATAAAAAGAAATATGTGCAGCTGAAGAAAAGAGGTTTCAACTTTGAAATTTAAAATGAATCGTCTTTATAGTTGAGCGACTTTCTAAACTCCACAATTTACTTTACTATTTCTCCAGCTAATAAAAACTAAAATCAATTACAAAAAAAAATGGAAACACTTAGAGTGATTCCATTGAAATATATTTCTTAAAACGAATTAGCGTACGATACTAATTTTTCCAGTCACCTTTTCTGTTTCTGTAGTAAGTGTGTAGTAGTAAATTCCACCTTTCAGACTTTCACCTTTTGAATCATCGCCTAACCAATAGTAGTTATGCTTGCCTGACGATTGCAACTCATTAAATAAAGTATTAACCAATCGACCCGTTACATCATAAATCGAAAGGCTTGCATTCTGATTGCTCTCCAGATTATATTCAAATATTGTATGAGTCGAAAGTGGATTCGGGTAGTTTTTAATTGAAGCAGTACTGTTCGATAAACCTTGAATTCCTACCGAAGAAATTCCGGCTGTTACTCCGAAAAACTGACTTCCATCTGAATTAAAAATTTCCGGCGTGCCAGAACTTAGGTTCATGTAGATTTCGCTATTGTTTACATCTTTTCCGAAATTTGCTCCAGTAGCGTCTCTAAAAACCATTCCAATTCTATAAATCTGAGAACCGCTTACAGGGCCGTTAGCAGCTTGACTATAATAAACAATTGGATCAAAAGTTATTGTCCAAACATTATTGAGAAGATCAGTCATTTGACCAATGCCATCATCAGCTCCCCAATTACCAACATTATAATTCCAAGCTGAATTGTCTAATGGTCCAACAATATCACTGGCACCGGAATGAAAATAAACTTTCTGTGCTCCTTGCAACGTTGAAGCTCCTTGTGTAGCATCATAGGTTATCGTTAGATTATATTGAGCATAACCCACTATGGTCAATAAATTTAAAAACGTGGTGAGTAGTAGACTTTTTTTCATTTTAACTGATTGAGGTTTGACTTGAAAACTAATGAAGTAAAAGTAGCTAAATCTTCTTGTTTCTCAAACAATTAATTTCTCGAACTCTAACATAAAAAAGCGATTATTTTGCACGAGGAAGGCTTAACTTTTCCTTCAACCCTCTTTCCCTTAAACAGAATACTTGCAAAGAACTTAATTTGCAAATATTTCAATTGATAACTAGATCTTAATTCAACATTGACAATACTGAAATTACTTGAATCGTCATCAACAACCACTAAAACAAAACCACCTTCCGCCTTTTGAAAAATGATGATAAAATGGTTAACAACATAAATTCACTAGTACTATAGTCGATTAGTAATTAAAAGTATATTGCTAATCTATAATGCATCAAGAAACTAAAAAATAAACGTTCACTTATCACTTAAAAAATATGGAAAAAAGTTCACAAGCTATCAGTAAAGGTGCCTTACCAACACTGGTAACCGTCTTCTTCTTCTGGGGATTTGTAGCCGCCTCGAATGGTATATTTATTCCTTTTTGCAAAACACATTTCAACCTAAATCAGTTTCAGTCGCAGCTAATCGACACTTCATTTTATGGCGCCTACTTTTTCGGCTCTTTAATTCTGTATCTGCTTTCTTCCTTCTCCGGCGTTGATATACTAAATCGTATCGGCTATAAAAACGGAATTATTCTCGGCTTAACAATGTCTGTAGTAGGTGCTGTCTCTTTAGCATTTGTTGCTTCCGTTACAGGCGCTACTTTCGGAATGGTATTAGCATGCTTCTTTATTATCGCGCTCGGATTTTCACTTCAGCAAACCGCCGCCCAACCTTTTGCGATTGCACTTGGCAGTCCGGCAACTGGCGCTCACCGTCTCAATTTGGCAGGAGGAATTAATTCATTGGGAACTCTGCTTGGTCCAATTGCTGTGAGTGTTGTTCTCTTCGGCGATCTCAACAATGCCGGTGTCGCAACTATTCAATCAATAAAAACTTTATACCTCATACTTGGCGGACTTTTCTTTCTTGTTGCTTTTTTCTTTTTCACGAGCAAAAAACTTCCTACAATAAAAATGGAAGAACATGTAGAAAACAGCAGTAAAGCAATGCGAACATTATTCTTAATTTCCATTCCAACAATCATCTTATTATTTTTTAATACAATGTTTGGCGACGAGCAAAGAGTTTATTTAGTACTCGGCTCGCTTGTTATTATTCTTGGCTTATTATTTTATGCGCTCTTCGCTGCACAAAAAAATAAAGAAGGATGGGGCGCAATGCAATATCCGCAATTGGTTATGGGAATGATCGCAATCTTTATTTACGTAGGCATGGAAGTTACCGTGCAAAGTAATATGGGAGCATTGCTAAAACAAGCCGAGTTCGGCGGACTCGATGAAAAATTTATTTCGCAATTTATTTCATTGTATTGGGGAAGTTTAATGATTGGCCGATGGACGGGAGCTATTGCAGTTTTTGATCTGAAAAAATCGACGAAACAACTCTTGACGGTTATCGTTCCTATTATTGCCTTTGCTGTAATTTTGTTAGTAAATCATCTTCGCGGAAATGATGTTAGCGAAATGTATATTTATATTATCGCTGTGCTGTTTTTCGTTGCAGCATTTTTCTTTGCCAATGAACGTCCGGCAAAAATGCTTTTCACTGTAGCATTAATGGGATCGCTAGCCATGCTTATAGGCCTTATGACAACTGGACGTGTTAGTACATTTGCATTTATTAGTGGCGGATTAGCATGCTCAGTAATGTGGCCATGCATTTTTGCACTTGCAGTAACCGGATTAGGAAAATACACCAGTCAAGGTTCTGCGTTTTTAATCATGATGATTCTTGGTGGCGCTATTATTCCTCCGACTCAAGGTGTAATTTGCGACTTTGATAAAATTAGTACAGGAGGAATTGGCGGATTAACATTCACACATTTCTCTTATATCGTTCCATTTATTTGTTTCAGTTATTTGGTTTGGCATGCAACGAAAACGAAAAATATTTTGAAAACTCAAGGGCTCGATTACGATCAACAAATGGCCGGACATTAATTGAATTAAAGATGAAGGAAACAGGACAGAAGAAATTCTTAGTCCTGTTTCCTTTGTTTATCAAATACTTAGATAAAGACATATCCCCCTTTTCAGCCCAATTCTACTTCAAATTAATGCCTCATTTCTTTGATTTCCAAAATCTTTTATCGTTTCTTTGCCGCGGATAAACACTCCAAAAATTTCAGACAAAACTATATTATGAAAAAACTAATTACTGCACTAAGCATTGCCTGCTGCATATTCATCACGCAGTCGAATGCTCAAAATGTTGATCACCCTTGGTTATTCGGAATCGGATTTCATGGTGTTGATTATACTTCAGTTGATCCAATGTTCAAAGGATTATACGACATCGATCATTTTCAAACTATTCCGGCATTCTCAAAATTTGATGCAGCTAAAAATATCAATCGCTCGTTTGCGGTTGGACTTTCTTTCGCTGCTTCTAAAACAAGCCACAGCGGATTAAAAAGTACTGATAAAAAATTCTTCGGCGACTTCGATCTTTTAGGAAAATATCTTTTTGCGAATGATTATATTTTGAAATCTGATTGTTGGTTTGATCCTTACATCGCGGCTGGTCCGGGATTAAGTATGTATGGTAGCGATAAATCAATTGCGCTAAACGTAGGTGTCGGAATAAATTTGTGGTTTAGCGAAAATGTTGGCTTCAATGTTCAAACATTGTTAAACACTGCAACTTCTGAGGCTGTTGGCGATTACTTCCACCACTCAATTGGTGTGGTTATTCGTCTTGGCGGAAAAGACACTGACAAAGATGGCGTACTTGATCGCGTTGACAAATGTCCTACAGTATTCGGTTTAGCTGAACTTGATGGTTGTCCTGATAAAGATGGCGATGGTATTGCTGACAATGTTGATGCTTGTCCTGATGTTAAAGGATTGAAATCGTTAAACGGTTGTCCTGACACTGACGGTGATGGTATAGCAGATAAAGACGATAATTGTCCGAATGATAAAGGAACAAAAGAATTACATGGATGTCCTGATAAAGATGGTGACGGTATCGCTGACAAAGACGATAAATGTCCGGATGTAAAAGGTCTAGCTAAATTTGATGGTTGTCCTGATACAGATGGCGACGGAATTGCTGATAAAGATGATGCTTGTCCTGATCAAAAAGGTACTATTGAAACAAAAGGTTGCCCGGATAAAGATGGCGATGGCGTTGCAGACAAAGACGATAAATGTCCTGATGTAAAAGGATTGAAATCGAATAGTGGTTGTCCTGCTATCGATGAATCGAAGAAGAAAGAAGTGTTACAGAAGATCTCTTTCGCTGCTAAATCAATTCAATTTGAAACAGGAAAAGATGTAATTAAGTCGGTATCGTTTGTAAAACTTGATACAGTGGTGAACATCATGAAACAATATGAAGCAACTACATGGTCAATCGAAGGTCATACGGATAATGTTGGAAATGCTGCTTCAAACTTAGAGCTTTCTAAGCGCAGAGCTGCTGCGGTGAAAACATATTTCATCAACAAAGGAATCAATGCTTCTCGTCTTTCTTCAGAAGGATATGGAGATACAAAACCTGCTGCTGACAATAAAACAGCTGCCGGACGTACTATCAACAGAAGAGTAGAAATTAAGTTGAACGAATAGTTCATCTTTCAGAATAAATAGAAATGGCCGGATAAATATATCCGGCCATTTTTTTTTGCATTTAAAAAGGCAAATCGAAATCGTCGTCTTCCGGATAGTATTCTGAATATGTAAAATGAGTAATCATATTACTATTTGGAATGTGGAGAAGATGTTCCATAAATAACTTTTCAGTAATGAATTTGTAGATTTCGTATTCAGAAAGAGCGCTGATACAATCAACAATAATATTGTGTTTTTCGAGAAGCGCTGTGAGCTTCTTTAATTCCGACTTCAACATTTTAGGATTCATCGTTTCGGCAGGTGCAAAATCGGGGCGACCGATTAAGTCGAAGCAAAGGATGGTATTGTTCTCAGCATACGCTTTTTCAAAACGTTGAACCGATTTCAACCAAGCTCTTTCTATGTCTACCGGAAGGTCGCACATGCTATCGTTAAAAGTCATTCCGAATTCTGCATTCAGTTGCATCTTCAAAATCTCATTGCCTATTTTTATTTCTTCGTGTGTTAACTTAGATGTTCTTTTCATAATAATATTTTTTTTCAAAAATAGAGTGACAATTGCTTTTCTGTATCGCCGAAAAGCTGTTTGCCGAATTGATTAACCATCATTTATGCTAGAAAAAACAGTACAACCAATGAATATTATCATTTTGACCCCATTGGTTTTCTTAGTATCTTGAACTGGTCAATAACTTTCGAAGTTTAAAACATCACACAATTATTTTAATTTCTATTTATGAACATACTCATCACCTCAGCCGGAAATTTTAACGCAAGCGCGTTGATAAAAGAACTTGAAATAATCAATGATGTACATATTTTTGTTTCCGATGAATTTGAACTGATAGCTTCCAAATTTTTATCGCCTAGTTTTATTAAACTTCCAGATGCAAACGAAGAAAACTACAAGGCAGAACTGAAGGCTGCGTGTATAAAAAATAAAATCGATTTAGTTATTCCTTCCTCCGAAATTGATACCATAACATTAGCAGAATTAAAAAGCGAAGTAAATTTTAAAATTGCCATATCTGAATTATCGTTAGCACAAACACTTCAAACACGCAAGCCTGCAGAAGTATTTTTGGCAAACAACGGATTTACGACAAACACCGACGACGACATAGTAGAGATTATGGAATCGGGTGTATTAGATATCGATCATTATATAGCAGAATTTGCAATCGACTTTTCTGGAAATGCTAGTACAGTAGTGACTAGAAAAATTATTTCGATCGAAGAAGCTACGATTGCTGTGAGTGAGAAATACGACAATGAAATAATAAGAGAAACAATTAATAATTTGATTTCGCTTTTTGTAAAAAATAATGGTTGCGGATTTTTCAGTGTTCATTTACTGGAAATGCATGGAAAATTACTAGTGAATAGAGTACAGCAGCATTTAACATCAACAGCGCATTTAGGAAATAGCATCGGCGACAATCTCTGCAAGTGGATGATTACAGGAAAGAGTAATAGCGCAAGTACATTGTTACCGAATGGTACACGATCGTTTGTGTATTTGAAAGATCGCATTGTGCCTGCGAAAGTCCCTTCGTTGAAAGCAATAGTTTTTGATCTTGATGAAACATTGTTTCCTCAAAAGCCATGGATCTTGAAGAAGCTGGCGATGTTACATGAGACATTAAATTTTGAAAAAGTAACCGTCGATAAATTTGTTGATACCGGATTACGATTGTTAGAAGAAGGGCATCGCAGTGATTTGTTAGATCGATTAGCAGAATTATTTAAGTTGCCATCAGATAAAATGATATCGACTTATCGAAATTTAATTCCCGATACAACAGAGTATCCCGATGTAAAACCGGTGTTGAATGAGTTGAGGTCGCAAGGATATTTGATCGGGCTGCTGACAGACAATCCCCCAAATTCTCAGAAGCAGAAATTGGAGTCGACAGGTTTGGGCGATTATTTCGATGCTGTGCATTTTACAAAAGAGAGTGGTTTTGAAAAGCCCGATCCACAGGGATTTCTACAGATAAGAAAGAAGCTGAATGTAGAGGCGAATGAGTGTTGTATGGTGGGCGATCATTTGTATAAAGACATAATAGGCGGTCATGCATCCGGTTTTGCCGCATTGTGTTGGTTGCAGCGGAGCGGCGGCATTTTTAATTTCGACGTAACACAGTTTAGGAGGCTTCATCCGGAGATTCATTTTCATCGTTTTGCCGATATGGTGCATTTAAAAGGATTTTTAGATCGGGAGCGATAAGGCAGGGAGTAAGCGAGCAGAATAGAGAGGAGAAAAGATGAATCAGCACAATTGTTCCGGCCGTTCATTCTAATATCCTAACAATGAAGCACAAACAATTCCAAATAAAAACAGCGTAAAATTTGGGGTTTTGAATGATTTATCTATTTTTGCAGTCCTCGTAAAAAAGGAAAACGGTTCGGTAGTTCAGTTGGTTAGAATACATGCCTGTCACGCATGGGGTCGCGGGTTCGAGTCCCGTCCGGACCGCCAACACAAAGATTAAAGCCTTGTAGCAGATGATGTTACGAGGCTTTGTTGTTTTTGGGGGACAGTTTTTTTATTTTTTACTGAATAACGAAGGGCAGTTAAACACTCCATAACTTGCCAGTGGAACACCAAGTAGTAGATTTATCGCAATTTCTAATTACTAATTCCGTCAAGCTCCCTAATTATGCGTTGGTATTCGTGAAGTGAGGTAATACTAATTCCGTCAGAAATAAAGATCACCAATACCAATTTTATTAAGCTCGATTAAATTCAGCTTATCATCAGCCATAATTAATTTCTTAATAAGTACAATTTCATTTAGTTTATAACGAATACGGCTAACAGCAATTCGCTTTGCATGTGCGGATATCTGTTTAAATTCATCATTGAAACAACCTATGAATTCAATGAAGCCCCATGTATCAAGCATTCTTTTCCGGTCTAAGAGCTTATGAATTGTAATTATATTTTAATTCTTATTCAGTTGAATTCTGTCACATACATTTTTAATCTCTGACCAGCTTCAAAAAGAGAATTATTTCATAGATTAGTGGCTTAAACCTTTTAGTATGCTAGTTAAATCAAAGAATGTAGAAGGCGAATTAACAATTTTAGTACAGCAATCAATCGGCGAATATATCTACACTTTTGAGGGGATGCTCCAATCTATAAGGAAAACAGTTCTTGTTATTCTGAAAAAATATGGATTGAAAGATGAAGCTGTTGGATTAATTATAATACATGATTCATCAGCAAAATCTTTACTTGATTATTTCAAAGCTTTACTGATACATCTAAAAAAAGATCAACTTTCAGATAAGAATACAAAAAACTATATTAGTAAAATATGGAAAGAAATTCAGGAAGCAATGGAATTCCGAAATGATATTGCACATGCATATTGGTTTACCGGATATGAATATGATCAAGATGGTGCTACTGGCATTGGTATATTTGCTGACAAACACAAAGTAATGAAAGACGGTTTGAAAAATAGATTTGAATCTTTCGAACAAAAGCATCTAAAGGACATGAAAAAGAAAAGTGAATTAAATCTAAATTTAAAACATAACATTTTAAATATCTCAAATAATATATGGATTAACAAACCATTACTTTTCAATTCAGATATTGTAAATAAGAATACTGGTTTTAGGTAACCAGCAAATAATAGAACATTTAAACTTTTAATATGTCAATTTCATCAATACCAGTTTCAGAAGTTCAGGAAATTCTTGCAGAGCTCGGAAATCTTGAATTACACACTTACCCTAAAGATAATGCTCAAAAGTTAATCAATAGATTAATTAGACTAGGTGTAGTGCTCGTGGATTTAAAACCCGGCAAAACCATGATGCGGCTTCGACCAAATAATAATGGTCAAAGACATAATACAGATGATCAACTTTGGTATCGACCACAAAAATATAATACCACATACCAGCGTGCAAGCACCATCGATGCCACCATGTTTTATGCATGTCTTCAAGCCAATACACCTGAAGGCCTGGAGAATAGAACTGAGATTGTGAAAGCTCAACTTGCATGCGCAGTTGAAACTTTTAAATGGTTTAGAGAGAAACGTTCTTGCTGTTATCAAAAAATTACATATAGCCGTTGGTTAGTTAAAAAACTTATTACTGTAGTAGGCATTGTACATCATCCCAAATTTATTGAAGGTACACCATATGCAACTGAATTAAATAACGCGCATAAAGATTTTATGTCGAAATATCCAGACATCGAAATTCAGACTAATCTTATTTCACAGTTCTTTAGCGACCAATTCGGGCGTGATGATGCTGATAGTGATCATGACTATTTGTATTTATTGTCTGCTTTGTACAGTGAAACTATTGTTAAATCAGGATTTCAAGGTGTGTTGTATCCAAGCGTAAGAGTCGAAGGTAAGACACTAAATATAGCAATCACACCTGATACTGTTCACACTTCATTGGAATTAATAGCAGCAGGCGAAGGTTCAATTTATAAATATCTTGGCGAAGGTTTTATTGATAATGATTCACAAGCAGAAAATATCGCTAATAAAAAAAATATACCTTATTACGACATAACAGATGATCGGTATCATATGGGTCAGGACAAAATGTTGAAGCATTTTGGTCTAAGTTCAATTTCAGAATTATGTGATTGTAAATAAATTTAAAGAAAGACCAATGGCAATATGCAGATGTGCAGAGCATGCACCATTAAACCAAAATAAACACACTTATACCCATTTGATTGAACCAATTGGTTATCCAAAAACAGCAGCGATTTGTGGACATATAATAGATGACAAATCAGACATTCGTTGTGAAGAAATTGGAATGGTATATCTTACCTCATTTGAATTACATAACTTTCAACAAGGTCACAGAGTTTTTACTCTTGCAACATCAACTATTCGTGTGAAGGTTAAGGATAAAGCACCAATGAAATATATTTGATAATAATATTATCTATGGCATCTAATATCAAAAAAGAAAGAACAATTCTTCCAGTTCCTGAATCAACTTATGATGATAAAGTACTTTCAGAATACTTAGGGCAATTTGTAATTGAGTTTGAAAGGTTAATGGATAATCTTCGTACAACAATTTCAACTGTTCTATATAAGGAAGGATTAAAAGAAACTTTCTATAGTGAAATTTTAATGCATGATTCAACAACAAAAAATCTTACAGATTACTATTGTGCCACGTTAAAGTTTTATTTGGCCCCATGTATACCTGAATGGCTACCATCAGAAACAGAAAAAAACAAGATAGACAAAAAGGAAAAGTTAGAAACTGAAAGGGTAATTCACACTTTCATTGAAAAGGTTTATTCCAAATTAGGCGAAATAGGTAAAGTGCGAAACACCTTCCTTCATTCACCTTGGCAAAGTATGCATTTTAAAAGCGCGGTTAATTTTGTTGCGGAAAGGTTTTCAGTTAATGGAAAAGGCGCTAAGAATAAATATCATAATGAAACAGTAAGCCCCGAAACCTTCATCAACTTATTAACAACATTAAAATACTAAATCAAGAAATAGAGAATACAGCTGATGTTTTATTTAAGTACAGTTCTGAAGAAATACGGAAAGGTGTATATCCTTTTTCAACTTTACATATTATTGCCGGAATAAATGATCTGAACTTTGATATTGTTGAAATATAATAACAGTTAAAACCGAAAAGATCAACAGGACCTTTCATATAACCTTTGAACGGTTGTTGATGCGAATACCTTTCCGTTAAGGAGAATGTTACATGGAAAATAGGACACAATTTCAATTGCGTAACCTGTCAAGCACCATTCCATCTGCACTACCATTTGTAAAGAAGCCCATTACTGATTCCCGAACGGAATGATCACAGTTTGAATCGACAAAGGGTGGTCAATTTCATCGGTGCTTGCAAACTTATCCAGAACTTATTAAATTATTTGGAACGCCGGTATCAAAGATTCCGGTTCCATATCAACCATTTAGATTTACGAAGGTTCACTACTTGTTTGCTGCTGTCATACTTGGACTTGCAGCATATGGTACAATCAGTTTAATAAAAAATAAAACCACTTTAATGCCAATTAAAATTAAGGGCAAAGAAGAAAAATGATTTCAGTTAAGAAATCAAAGTTAGAAATTCAGTCTCATAGATGAGTTGAATATTAAAACCTGCTGCTCGTAATTCTTCAACCTTCCTCATCTTTGCTTGTCCGGCAGAATTACCGACAATTACAATGTCTGTTTTCTTGCTAATCCCTGTATTGATATCACCACCAAGATTTTGAACTTTAGCAGCTGCATCATGTCGTTCTATTGACTTTAAATCGCCGGTAAAAACAATTCTCTTCGAATAAAAAATATGTTCCTTATTCTCTGCCATTAAATTAGGCTTGAGTAATGCACTATCTATTACTTTCTTTTCAAAAACTGAGAAATCTTTTCCGCTATTATTTCCGGAATCGTTTTTAGATATTCGATGAGTCAAGTCATCGTTACTAAAACGAAATGATTTCTTATCATAAACAGGAATTGCTCTAATGCCAATTTCAGAACAGATAATTGCATCTGCTAAACAATTATGATGTAGAAAATCCATCTTGAAATATTCAGCCAAATCAACAAGACGAAATCTTTCGAGATCACGGTATACTTCCTGAGCTAGTTTCTGTGTGCAGAGATATTTCATTTTAGGATGACCAATGGAATAAGCATTTAGAGTCTGTTTAAGGACATCAATATCAAAGTCGGCATTATGCGCCAATACAATCTGTCCGTCGATCTCAGGAGCTATTTGATCCCATACATCATCAAATTCTAATGCATCTTCTACGACTTTTGCACTTATGCCGTGAAAACTGACATTAATTTTAGCGAATCTCATTTCTTTGGGCCGAATGAGGATCTCACGCTTCAATATAATTTCTCCACCGACAACTTTCACAATGCCTAATGAACAAGGACTATTACGTTGTTCATTTGCAGTTTCAAAATCGATTGCTGTAAAATTTAGTTCATCAAGGTTTTTAAGTATTTGATTTTGTTCCATTGGGAAAGTATTATTTATTTGTTAAGTCAATTCAACTTCTAATCAACTTCCGGAATTTCAACACTATTTATTATCGGAACTATTTTACTCAAATAGGTTTTAGTTCCTTCGAGATCATAGTACGTGCTTATTAAAAGTTCAACTTTAAACTTGACTGGCAAGTATGCGCCCCACTTCGAAAAACCGAGGAGAAACGGTTTTTCTTCATGTTGTTTCTCAACAAATACATCGATATTTTTCAAAGGCTCAGCAAGCTTTTTCCAAAATTTCAAAAAATCAATTTCCGAAATTTTTAAATCAAATTTGCTTTGGTATTCATTAAACTCATACTTGATTTCGTAATATTCAAACAACATTCCTAGAGTTCTGTTCACCTTTGTTCCAGTGAAAGTAAAGAATTCAACTTTATGATCCGACACTAATAAAGGGCGCTCTTTTTCAATATTACCAATCTTAAATTTCGAAAACTCTTTTCGCATTGCAGCAATCTCATCGTCACACGCTTCATTCAAAACATCATACTTAACATCACTAAATAGAACCTCCAACATCTTTTCGCGAATCCTTTGGTGAATCATTGAACCACCACCATAAAAGAGCGGTTTCTTTCCGTCTTTCGCCGGAATAACTTCAATCTTTTTTGCCTTAAAATCAACATCTATAATCTTCCAAATTTTTGCTGATAGTAATATATTTTGATCTGGTGCAATCTGAGGTGTCAAAGGAATTTCACCAATTTTATTTCCGCCGCTAGCTACTTTAAAATTCTCTTCTGTTCGAAACATACTATAGAATTCTCGACTGTTAACTGTCCGCTCTCCATCCATTCCAATAATTACTTCATTCTGGATTTTTTCAAGAAAATTAATTTCAATCAAGTGGTCAACAATTTGGCGAATCTCAGAAATTTCGATTTCATTGAATGCAAAATTGGTTTTTAATTCTTTCACTAATTTATCAATTGCAATTCCCGAATGCCCTTTTGCTATTGATAATGCTTGATGAAGCAAAATATCATATGGACGATCATTTGCAAATGGCGGTTCAATAAAACCTTCTTTATACAACAACCAACATGCGAGCGATTGCAATAAACTCCATTTGCCTGTTGCATACAAAAACAAATTACTACTCTCCCCCTCTTTTCGGCCACTTCGGCCTAACCTTTGAATTAAAGATGCTATACTATGAGTAGCATCAATTTGTACAACTTCCTCGACCGAACCTATATCAATTCCGAGTTCGAGTGTTGAAGTACATGAAATACAAAAATTTTGCCTCATGTTATTTTTTGCAAAATATTCTACATATTCACGAACTTCCTTGTCTACAGAGGAGTGATGGGAAAAATAGTTAGAGTGCCCTTTTTTTCTAGCAGAAATTTTCTTCAACTTAACTGCTACTTCTTCTGCTCTCCCCCTACTATTTGGGAAAATCAAAACTTTATTATCCTTTGTTTCATTATAAAGATCTTCCAAAAGATCAGGAGGCAATTCTATTCCATCTTCTTTAAAATATCGAAATACTGCATTTATTTCTTTGGTTGTTTTGTCTAACAAAACTTTAGTATGAGCTTCGTTTCCTGTAAATTTTTTAGCTTGATTGTAATCACCAATTGTTGCAGATAAACCAACAATAGAGAAAGGCTTATCGCATTCTGATTGCAATCGAGAGAGCAATGACTTTAATTGTGTTCCACGATCGCTACCAAGAAAGGAATGTATCTCATCAATTACAACATACTTGAGATTCGAAAACAATTGCTTTAAATTAAAAGGTTTGTTTACAAACATTGCTTCAATCGATTCAGGTGTAATAAGAACAATTCCGTCAGGGTTTTTGATGAGTTTTTCCTTTAGAGTCCTATTAGCTTCTCCATGCCATTTTGTAACCGGTATATCAAGATATTTGCAAAGTTCTTCTACTCGATAAAATTGATCGTTTATCAAAGCTATTAGCGGAGAAATATAAAGTACTTGAACTCCTCCTTCGGTAAAATCAATTTTAGATAGAATAGGAAGAAATGCAGCTTCAGTTTTTCCCGATGCAGTTCGAGATGCTAAAATATAATTTTCGTCTGAGGCAAGTATTCGATTTATTGCAGCAGTCTGAATTGGTCGCAATTGTTCCCAACGTTTATCTCGTATAAACCTTCGTATTGGTTCTGAAAGCTGATCAAATGACATTATATTTCTTCGATATTATCAACTGCCATTTCATTGGGTCTCTCATCAGACACTTCAAGTTCTCCAAATAATTTACTTTTATCCACTTCCGGATTTTGGCGGATTATATTTAGAATATTTAAAAAGTCTCTGATTACTTCTCTTGGAGTCAGAAATTCAGAAGCGCCCGGCTTATTAAACAACTCTTCCATAAATTGTTGAATATCTGAATCGGAAACTTTTATTTCAGTTTTATAATTAAAATCAAAGATTGATTTGAGTTTTTTAAGCAATACAAAAATTTCATTGTGATCAAGTGGCATCAAACGAATTACAGGTTGTGCGAAGTCTCTTATTTCGGCTGTCTCAAATTTATTTGTTTCAAGTCTTGATTTCAATGCGTTGTAACTGAACAAACCTCTCCTTTCATTTTCCAAAACCTCTTTCGTGCCTGCAAAATTGATAAACAGATTTGTAACTTTTCCTTGAAAACAATCATTATAAATAGTCAGGATCTTTTCGTAATTCTTTTCACGCATTACAGAGGTTGAAATTTTATATAGATTAATCGCTTCGTCCAGATTAATCATGAATCCACTATAACCAATGCTAACAAATAGCTTACAGAAGTTCTTAAGCATATCATAATAATTCAAATCATTGATCACTTCACGCACACCAAGATCTTGCTTCGCTTCAGTCTTTGTTCGATATTCACCTTTTAGCCACTTTAAAGCACTTCTTCTTAAAAGCTCATCATCTTTTATATACCCTTCATAGTACTTCATTACAACTGTTCCAAAGTCGAAACCACCAACATCTGTGATTTCGTTAATTGTTTTCATAATATTTGTCTGAACAAGTTTTAAGTATTGTTCTTTTCGAATTTCAGTCAAATCAATTTTATTTTCCTCCGCAGTCTTTCCAATAACATGTTCGATCCACTTTTCCAACAAAGTTGGCAATGCGCCGCCTTCAGGTTTAGTTTGGATTGAGATATTATCCATTATGGATGAATACAAAGCCACTCCTTTACCGTCATTTGAATACAGACGGTTATCGGGAGTAAAGTCTGCATTTGCTACAACAAACTTTTGTTTCAAAGCAACAGTATTCAGCAGATGCAACATAAACGATTTCCCGGACCCGAAATCACCGATCCAAAACTTCACCATACTATGTCCATTTTTCACATCATCCAATGCTGAAACGAATGCAGCAATCTCTTCAGATCTTCCTACGGTGATATGCTGAACACCAATTTTAGGGACTACGCCCCCGATCAATGAATTAATGATAGATGTTGCCTCTTTAGGTTTAATATTTTCAATCATAAGCGTAAAAGTTTTTTATAATAATTTGGTTCTATTGTGTAGTATTCAGGTTCTTCTTCGATTAAAACGTCATCTAAACAATCAAAGCATTTCTCATTCAGGCTATCAATTACTTGGTTTTTCAAAACACCTTTCGATTTTGAGAATTCTGCAAACTCAAGAGTCGGAACAGTAAAATTACTTTTCACAAAAATATCAAGGGTCGACAAATGAATATCTTCTAACATCAAGGAATCTAGATAAACAGAATTGTTAGTATGTGGTGCTTTCGAAATGATCTCGATTTGTATTTCATTATTCCCTAATTCCGTTGACTTTATACTGTTCTCTTCGTCTTCAAACTCATCTTGTAAGTATGTATTCAATAATTCAACTGTTTCAGAATGTTGCTCCTGAACTTCTACAATAGAAATTGTATCCAGTTTGATCTTCTTTCGTTTTACTTCATAAATTTCAGAAGCAGATTGAATTGCCTTTTCTAAATTCTTATTTTTTATCAATTCGCTTACGATAACTTCAAATTCACGCAATTGTCCACTATTTTTAAACAGACTTTTTTGAATGGTTTTAGTAAGTTGTTTATTGTCGAAATTATCTGATCCAAGGTCATGAAAAAGATATTGAATGTAGAATACCAATGCCGACTTTTTGTCGCTCTTGGAAATGAATTTTGACGCTTCAAAATAAATATTCTCAATTGAAGGATTTTTTGCATTTAATTTTGCAAGTGAATTAATCTCTTTTGAGAATTTTTCAACATCTCCTTTAAATTCATTTGTCAAAACTTCAAACTTATTTTTCCATCTACTTGTATTCTTTGAATACAATTCCATGTCAGTTGCTTCATCTATTTCTGCAATCTTATCTCTTAAAGAAGCCAATATTGTATTAACGTGTGAAATAACTTTAGATTCTAGAATAAGGGCAGCTTCTTCATTCGAATAGATGTCAACATTTATTTTCCTTTTGTGACTATAAAACTCTCGTACTGCGTTTTCAGTGCACTTAAATATAAGTGGATACATTTCTCTCGATGTGGACTCAATACAATATTTATAATTTGAGCTACCATCCCTGTATTTAAATTGTCTTTTGGCAACAACATCTCCCACGGCTTTAAACTCTGTATCTAAATTTGTTCCTGCGCCAACATACTTATTTTTCAATTCCGAAACCACAGTTAAAAATAATTTGAGTACTTCTATCAAACAAAATTCAATATCACAAAAATTATTATGCGGAGTATATATTTTATTTAACAGCTCAACACTCTCATTGTCCAATTTTAATTTGTTCTTATACTTATTACCAAGATACCATTCATTAGAATAATATGAATTGCCATAACTACTTCCCTGTTCATTAATTGTGACAGGCGCCAACTTTTTTGCTAATAATGAACTACAGTAAGGTTTAGTTTTAGGATACTTTTCACTAAGAATATATAAATCATCCTTTAGCTTTTCAATGCTACCATGCTGGTCATAATCTTTGAACAGATGAAACAGTAAAACGAATGTATAATTATCATTCTCTTCTATGTCCAGAAACCTTCCTTTTAGAAAATTTTGACGAAAGACTTCATAGAATTTACGTTGATCATATGTTGCACTTTCCAAATCATAATAATTATAAATATACCGGTGTGGCCACGGAATAACATTAATCTTTGATTCAGTCGGCAACTTTTCGGGCGAGATTGCAAATACCTCATTGGTTACATCAATAATAGAATCATCTAAATCAATATTTGGTTTCACCGGATTAGAATTCAAATTTGTTTTATTTAATTTACTCATTACCGTATTCACCGTAGAATGGGAAACGGCATCCTCATTCTGAATTTTATTAATTGGAGATCCATCAACCGGAATTGCTTTAATGATAGTGTTTGAAGTCGGAATTGTTTTCGATATAACAGTCACGTTTGGAGCAATACTATTCTTCACTGGCCTAGACGACGAAAGATTCCGGTTTACCTGTTTTTTCTTGTCTAAAGAAGAAATTAGAACGAATACGATGATTACAATAAAAATGAAGCCTGCCATGAAATGATAAAGAATTAGAATTGTCTGCCACTAATTTCGAAATAGCTGAAAACAAATATACACTTTGGACCGAATAGTCCAAAAAGAAAAAAAGTAAGCTGATTTGAATAAACTGAACCAATTTTACACACGTTTACAGGATAGCAAAAAACGCCATTTACATGCAATTTTGTGAAGAATTTTCGATTACCAATGTAAACATATGTAAACTCTTGTTTACAAGAAAATACGTTTGTTTTTTTTCTAGAACTAACCAATTAAAATCATCAATAATATTCGTTTAAGTGAATTTCAAGTAGCTGAAATTTCGAAAATTTCATTCAAGAAATAAACTCGAAGTTTATCCCCTTTTCCCCCGCTCCTTCATCGCCGCCAACACCTCATCCTTTTTGAAAAACACTCGTGAATTAATACGGTAAGATTTCAATCGACCAGATTTTGACCATTCGGAAACGGTGACAACACTAACTGAAAAAAGCTTGGCTACATCTGATCGCCTTAGAAGTACTTCATGATCGACTTTTGGTGCCTCAGCAGTGCTCTGTACTGAACTCTTCATTCTATCATCTATGTATGACCTTAGTTCATCTAGGGCAGAGACATCAGGAGTTAATGTGCTCGATTTTTTTGCCTTGCTTAATGACTTTTTTGATTTGTCGGAATGAAACTCATCAACCAACTCAATTTTCTCCTCAATAAAGTCTTTGAAATTAGTTAGTGGTGAAAAGATGAGATCGCAAACTCTTTCTCGGTCTGATGGAAATGCCAAAAGGAATAATTTAACTATCGGCTTCTGATTTGTGATGACTTCCCTTACTTCAAATAGTTTCTTTTCAAGAAATGTTCTCCTCTCTGAATTATTTTGAGTTTGATTGAACTTACTGATTACTTCAGAATAATTTTTAAAACTAAAATCGATGTTGTTTTGCATGACAGCAAGAAGAATTTCAGGAGTAGCTCCAATTACGTTTTGAAAATTAGAATTTGGAATTATAGGGGAGTTATAATCTTTCTGATTCATTTTTTTCGTCCTTATCTAAAAGCTACAACAAACCTAAGAAATTTAGCAGGTCTGAAAGATTTTGAATTCATAAATAACAAATTTATATTTCAAATATCAGCTTTGACAAAACTGCGAAAATCGAGGAGCAAAAGACCCACGGACAAGTAAAGACTTCGAAGATATCTCTTACATTCTTGACAACAGAGTGGACTTAATTGAACAAATTATCAATTCCCCGAGAGATGTAAAACAATATTTAAAGTCAGAATTTAAGATTATATTAAGTGATAGCGATTTGCAAGAGGCAATCATAGCCAACCTATTTTATGAAACACAAGTGGTTCGATATAAAAAAATAATTAATAAACTGAATGCAATTGTGAGCAATATATAAGTAGAACACATCTTAAAAATACAAAATAATACTTAACCTAAATTTCAATATTCTAAACCCATATAATTACATTTACATAGGTAAAATGGGATGAATAGTTTGTCCCGTCCAGTCGGCCAACACAAAGATTAAAGCCTAGTAGCAAATGATGTTACGAGGCTTTGGTGTTTTTGGAGGTCTGCGTGGTGGACGGTTTTTGATTTGTGAAATGCTATTTCAACTCAAAAGCTCGCTAGACGTCTTCCATCTTTTAATTTTTCAAGGTTTGAATATTACCCTGAATCTATTTAGAAAATTTATTTCTCAAAGAATTTATTTGTGCGTATTTAATTGGAAGAAATTGTTTAAAGCGAAATTTTAACTGCGAATAATTTTATGATGACGAATTTTTCCGTCGACATTCAACGTTAAGATATATATTCCGGAAGGTAGATTAATGTCAATTCTATTGCTTTCAGAAAATATTCTTTTCTCAAGTAGTAACAACCCTGACATATTTGTCAACGTTACTAAACATTCCTTATTAAAATCTTTCACATAAATATTAATGAAATCATTGCACGGATTTGGTCCAATTGTTTCAAGAATATTTGACGCTGAATTTATTCCTGCACAATTGTCAACAACAATAATCATACTATCGGTCTGAATACATCCATTACTTGCAGTTACAATAACATGTGCACTTATCGTATCAGCAATCGAAGAGCTATACGAATAAAACTGATTGTTGCTGCCATCTTGCCACTCATAAGTAGTAAAAAATGCGCCTGCATCAATGGAAAGAGTCTGATCTACACAAATTATTGTATCGTTACCCAATGAAAGTAAAGAACTTTGATCGCTCAATATTTCTATACTGTCAGTTGTGCGACAATTATTTCCATTTATTGCCGTACACCAAATAGTTCCCGGTGAATTGACAAGGTATAAATGACTTGAAGATCCATTATCCCAAAACAGTGAATCTGTAGAGTTCACATTTAGCAGTATTGAATCTCCACGACATAGAAAACGATCGGCTCCAAGATTTAAAGTTGGACTACTATTAATAATAATTGAGTCAGAATATATAGTTGATCCACAATTATAGAATTGCATAGTGTATAGCCCACTGCTTTGCGCAATGTATTCCAACGGATAGATACTGCTTAAAAAGACTCCATCCTTGTAGAGGTAATATCCTCCATAAGGAGGAGTTACAGGCGAAATAAAAGCCCTGATAGTATCCAGAATACAAGATGTGCTCGCTTGAAGATGCGCAGAATAGATTATACGGCCTAATAAAACAGTATCGATAATTTGCATACCAACAGAATCAGTAACAGTAAGAATATAATCTGCACTCGAATCGGGATAAAAAATTGGTAATAGAGTTGTTGAATTAAAAATGTTAGTGGTATCGTTCCATGAGATCGTATACGGGGGAGTTCCTCCTGTAATAAGAAGTGATCCATAATAATAAGTTCGCGTGCATGAAGCAGTATCGGTAAGATACAAATCTACCTTTAATGGATTTCCGGAATCAATGATCCATGAATAATAACAATATTGAGAATGAACAGGACTTCCGGCGTGACCACTGCTAATATAAATACTCGTAAGTTTATTACCATTTATATCATACGTGAAATCATTGTACGCATGATTTTGTTCACCTGGTTCCAAATAGTTGCTATATGACAAAAGTGGCAAGCCAGATGAATTAAATGAGATGAAGGAATTTGACAGCAAGGCAATACCACTATGATAAACATCATAGGTTTCATTTAACGAAGAATGATTCAAAGTATTAATCGTAATTCGCTGAAGTGAGATTGTATCTGAGCACGAACCACCAGAACATGCTACTTCATAAATATTAGTGACAATCGGGTAATTAGAATAATCAAATAAGTAATTGCTCTGATCAACATAAACTCCTTGCACTAGATTTTGAATTAAAGAATCAGTAGCAAGCCCACTTGCATTTCTGTTTATAAATATTCTATACCCATCATTAATGTTTCCATTAAAATAATGTACATAATCAATTTTTATCAGTCTATTTCCAACATCAAAAACATTTTGAAGAATGGTAGAATCTCTTATTGTAAAACCATTATAGTTACAACGTATTTGTAAAATATTTTGCAGATTAGCGTTGTACTGAAAATAACTTGAATCTACATTGGTCCATGTAGATCCATTCACAAAGAGTCTATTTCCGACAGCTTCAATTAAATTATCAGGAGTATAACTTCGTTTCAAATATTTAGAATTAACCCATGTTGTTCCAGAACCTGTTTGCTCTATAACTTCAATTACATTTCCAAAAGAATCATAACTAGTTAGAAACCGACTTTGATAATTAGGCTGGCCCGAACTAAAGTTCACAGTGTAATTTTCAATGGGTCTGCCCATTCCATCTCGAACTATAGTTTGTTGTAAATTAATTGCCATTCCGGCACTGTCTAAATTGTAAGTAGTAATACCTACGATGTTATTATTTGAATCCCAATCCCAAGTTGTAACCGTTCCATAGGTTTGAGCAATAAGAGTGTCGCTAATGCGGTTCCCAAAGAGATCATAGGTATAGGAATGACTATTATTCAAAATATATGAACCTGAATCTGTAGAAGCATAAGAAATTTGCTGAATCAGATTGCCCGAATTGTCATAGGCATAATCAACATAAGATCCATAAGAGCCGGAAATTCCGTCTTCATCATAATGAACGATATTGCTTAAAGATATTAAATGCCCGTTACTATCAAATTTCCGAATTTCAATATTACTTCCGCCGCCACCCACTCCGTTTTCATTTTGAAAACATTTGCTCACGTAAATACTGTCTTGCGCAAAGAGAATTCCTGAAAAGCAAATTAAGACAACAACAAGTAGATTTTTTATCATTATTATAAAGTTAAAAAAGATACCGCACTCCAAATGACGTGGAGACCCAAAGTTAACAGAAAAAAACTAATAGAAACTAAATTGTTTGCTATTGAAATGAATAGTTATAAAAATATTGCGTTGCCCCTCTGCTGTGATAATTTCGTCATTAAGAAACACGGGAGATCTAAGAGTAGAAAACCAGAATGAACAGTATGTTTTCGTTTGAGCTTGGTTTACCTTGGCAAATGGTGCTAGGACAACTGCTTTTATTTTTTACAGAAAAGAGATAAACTAAGGTTTGATATTTCGAGTTGATAGAACGGAGAATCATTAATCACTACTGTATGATAAAAGTATAATTATTTATAAAAAAGTGAGGCGTTAAGTCTCCCTTTTTTTGGTAGTTTTAAGTCGCGAAACATAAATTACCATGAACAAAAGTTCATTTTTTACCGGACAGCCGATCATTAATCAATTACTAAACTTTATTCCTCGTTCACTGATTATCCAGACCAGTCAAGAAGAACGTTCCGATCGCTATTGTAAGCGTTTTACTACCTATGACCATTTGGTTACCCTGCTTTTTTCTGTTTAAAATAATTTGTGATTCCTTAAGGGAAGTAACAACAGGCCTTTTAGCATGGGAACAACGAATACAACATCTTGGATTGATCAATCATCCACAAAGGAGCACCATATCAGAGGCCAATCAAAGACGAAGTGAAGTTGTTTTTGCGAAGGTCAATATGACTTCATCTTTTGTTTCAGGTTAATAAAAAATATGGACGTTTTTTCTTTGAAATGATCTTCCTACGCAAAATGATTTCATATATACCTAGAACATTCCCAGGAAAGTTCTAATCATAGTAAGATGAAAAAGAACTTTAAGGGTAAAATTCAACCTTTATTTACAAAAGAACGAAGTAATGTACAGTTTAAAATTTGAAAAACAAATCAAAAGAAGAACAAAAATAAAAATTTTAAAGGAATTGGTAAAGAAATTCGGATACATTTACAATCATCAATTTTCATTGATATCTACAATTTTTTTATTAATAAAATAACCAAACGATCAATATAATTTTTTTTTACTAACTAAAACCTTAAAACATAAACCAAAAAACCACAACACAACTGCTATCAAAAAACAATGCGCAGTTGCTTTCATAGAAAGTTGCTGAGCAAGCCTGCATCCCAAGGCTTAGTAAAACAGGGAACAATGAATTTATTTTTACCCTTAAACCTCAATAAAATGGAAACAAATAAAACGATACCTAATAAACTATTAGTTATTCTATTACTTCTATTAGCTTTTTTTTCCGTCGAAAAATCTATCGCTTCTAGTGCCGCTCCTTATCCGGTAAGAGTTACTCAAAAGGACAAAACTATGATCACAGTCCTTTTGCAAGGTGATGAACATTTAAAGTGGGCAAAGACAATGGATAATTACACTCTTGTGTTTAATAGCATGGGAATTTATGAATATGGAAAAATAGATGCTTCCGGCGACCTAGTTCCTTCAGGCGTTAAAGCACATGATGTTTCAAATCGGACACAGCGTGAACGTGCTTTTATAACGACTATTGCAAAGAACCTTACTTACAACCGTTCGCAAGTTAATATTGTACAACAGATAATAAGAAACAGTACTCCCACCACCACTACAGCATTTCCTACTACAGGAAACCGAAAACTTATTTGTGTATTAATAGGATTTACAGACTTGGCATTTACAAAAACCCAGGCTGAATTTCAAAACCTTTTTAACCAAGTGGGTTATAGCGC
>JAYTOX010000066.1:0-10435 GCA_043747595.1 Bacteroidota bacterium
TTCGCTGCAATAATTTTATTCTTCATCGAATCATTCCACAGTCCTAGCTTCACTAAATCTTTCAGTAAATGCTTATTTACTATCGGGAATTCTCCACTCAACACTCTACGAGAATAAATATTAGATGTGTATGGCTCGAAACATTCGTTGTTACCAAGTATCTGCGACGTACTTGCCGTAGGCATTGGTGCTAACAACAATGAATTTCTTACACCGAATTTTTTCACTTCTTCTTTCAACACATCCCATTCCCAACGGTTACTTGGAGTTACATTCCACATATCGTATTGGAATATTCCCTGAGAAACAGGAGAACCTTGATATGTCTCATACGCTCCATCTTTAATAGCAAGATCTTTCGATGCCGTCATAGCAGCATAGTAGATTGTCTCGTGAATTTCTTTGTTCAACTCGCTTGCTTCCGGACTGTCGAAGGCCATGCGCATTAAAATAAATGCATCGGCTAATCCTTGTACTCCAATTCCAATTGGACGGTGACGGAAATTACTGCGACTAGCGGCTTCTACCGGGTAATAATTTACATCGATAACTTTATTCAAATTTTTAGTGATCACATACGTCACATCAAAGAGACGTTGATGATCGAATTTTCCGTTGATCACAAAACGAGGCAAAGCAATTGAAGCGAGATTACAAACAGCAATTTCATCGGGTGCTGTGTACTCGATAATTTCTGTACACAGGTTAGAACTTTTAATCGTTCCTAAATTTTTCTGATTACTCTTTTCATTACATGCATCTTTATAGAGCATGTAAGGAGTGCCGGTTTCAATCTGAGATTCAAGAATTGCAAACCATAATTCCTGTGCTTTTACTGTGCGACGAGCACGACCTTCATTTTCGTAAGTAGTGTATAGATCGCGGAATTTTTCGCCGTAGCAGTCAGAAAGTCCGGGTGCTTCATTAGGACAGAACAAACTCCAGTTACCATCGGCCTCTACTCTTTCCATGAAAAGATCGGAGATCCACATAGCATAAAAAAGATCGCGCGCACGATTTTCTTCTTTACCGTGATTTTTCTTTAGTTCAAGAAAATCAAATATATCGGCATGCCATGGCTCTAAATAAATTGCGAACGAACCTTTTCTTTTCCCACCACCTTGATCCACATAACGTGCAGTGTCGTTAAACACACGCAGCATCGGAACAATTCCGTTCGAAGTACCGTTTGTGCCGCGAATGTAAGATCCTGTTGCACGTACGTTGTGAATATTTACACCAATACCACCCGCAGACTGCGAAATTTTCGCACAGTTTTTAAGTGTGTTGTAAATACCATCGATACTATCATCTTCCATCTGCAGCAAGAAGCAAGAACTTAACTGCGGCTTTGGAGTTCCGGCGTTGAATAATGTAGGAGTGGCGTGAGTAAACCAACGCTCGCTCATTAAATTGTATGTTTCGACAGCCGATTCGATATCGTTTTTATGAATACCAATCGAAACGCGCATCAACATGTGCTGAGGACGTTCGGCAATTTTATTGTACGTTTTTAGGAGATACGATTTCTCCAGCGTTTTAAATCCGAAGTAATCGTAACCGAAATCGCGGTCATAGATAATAGTCGAATCGAGGAAGTCGCGATTTTCCCAGATGATATTGAAAACATCGTCGGCCAAAAGTGGCGCTTTCTTTCCTGTTTTAGGATCGATGTAGTCGTAAAGATCTTTCATCGTTTCGCTGAACGACTTCTTTGTATTTTTATGTAAGTTACTTACAGCGATACGAGCTGCAAGAACTGCATAATCGGGGTGACGAGTCGTCATAGAAGCGGCGATTTCGGCAGCAAGACTATCCAATTGCGATGAAGTTACACCATCATAAATACCTTCGATCACTTTTTGAGCGACAGCGAAAGTGTCTACATGTTCAGAAAGACTGTAAGCCAATTTCTGAATGCGAGCCGTTACTTTATCAAAGCGAACAGCTTCTTTTCTTCCATCTCTTTTTATTACGTACATACTTGAATAATTTTTAATTTATATTTTTTTAATGAATAATGGACAATGGGTAATTAAGAATTAAGAATTAAGAATTAAGAAAATTAGTAATTTATCGTTAACCAATTTTTCATTAAAAATTATTAATTAATCATTTTTAATTATTAATTATTTAAAAGTCTTCATCGAGTTTAAATAAGTTTTCTGTTTGATGTTGACCTACGGATGCTTTTTTATATTCGCTCACTCGTTTTTCGAAGAAATTAGTTTTTCCTTGAAGCGAGATCATTTCCATAAAATCGAACGGATTGGTGCTATTGTAAATTTTAGAATAGCCAAGAGAAACCAAAAGACGATCAGCTACAAATTCAATGTACTGGCACATCATTTTTGCATTCATTCCAATTAATGAAACAGGAAGTGCATCCGTTACAAATTCATGTTCAATGCGAACAGCATCACGAATCAATTCACTCACTTGTTCGGCACTGAGTTTATTTTCGAGCATGCCGTAAAGAAGGCAAGCAAAATCGCAATGCATTCCTTCGTCGCGACTAATAAATTCGTTCGATGTACTTAGGCCCGGCATTAATCCGCGTTTTTTTAACCAGAAGATTGAACAGAAAGAACCGGAGAAAAATATTCCTTCAACCGCAGCAAAAGCAACTAGTCTTTCCGCAAAAGATCCATTTTGAATCCATC
The DNA here is from genome assembly GCA_043747595.1 of Bacteroidota bacterium. Lineage (GTDB taxonomy): Bacteria > Bacteroidota > Bacteroidia > AKYH767-A > 2013-40CM-41-45 > JADKIH01. The sequence continues at coordinate 2,664 of JAYTOX010000066.1, forward strand.
TCAATGCCCATTGTGCTTTTTTAGTTACACAAGGAACTGTGTCGATTGCGTGGAGTAAATGGTTTTTATCGGCTACATCTTTTATATATGTGTCGATTAAAAGCGAATACATTTCAGAGTGAATGTTTTCCATCATAATCTGAAAGCCGTAAAAACAACGAGCTTCAGGCAGTTGAACTTCATTCATGAAATTGATTGCCAAGTTTTCATTTACAATTCCGTCGCTGGCAGCAAAAAATGCCAAAACGTGTTTTATAAAATGACGTTCGTCTTTGGTTAAGTTTTCCCAATCCTTTTGATCGGCCTGAAGATCTACTTCTTCGGCAGTCCAAAAGCTTTGTTCTGCTCTTTTATACATCTCCCAAATTTTTGGGTATTTGATCGGGAAAAGGACGAAACGATCTTTGTTCTCTTCTAATAAAATTTCTTTCTTCATATTTGATTAAAAAAACAATGTTTTAACTAGTGTTGGTTGAGATTAGAGGTGATAATTCCCACTCTCGTTCGTTTCGATTTTTTAAAGACTCCTTAATCGAACCGAAGAGATAACCGTCCCTTTAGTCTTAAATTTTTATGATTTATCGGTTTATTTACTCGCCGATGACCTGAACAAAAATTCCTTTTTTAAAATACATATGCAAGGACTATGTTAAATTTTTATCGACAATTATAAACTTGTACGTGTTTGTAAATTGTGTTAATGCTCCAAACCCCTTGTCAGGCAAGGCTTTCAAGCGTTTTAAACAATTTTTGTTTATAAATCACACTTGCAAAATCGCCTTTGGCATTGAGACCTCCATTCCAATATTTTTTAAGCTGATAGTCAGAATAGATAGCTTTTTGTCGATAACTACTTCTGTTTTCAATCCCAAATTATTGTAAATAGAGAAGGTAATTTTATGCGCTTTTCGACCGAAATAACTAGTCGGCTCTCGTTTCAATCCTTCTATTTTAAAAAAACAACTGCAATTAATTGTCCTGCTTTGTTCCTTGTAAATTAGGAGTAAAATTCAATTTTAATCAGTCTTTTATGAAGATTGCATAAAAATGTGGTAGTTATGACTGAAAAGGTTGCCTACACTCTTCTTTTATTAGAGTGATTCTATACATTTGGTCAAAATTGAATTTTGCTTTTCAATGACAAAATTCCGTCGGCAACAACCTTAATTCGTACTAAATACTCTCTGTTAATTAATCTAACATTATGCACAAAAAAATCTACGCTGCATTTATATTAATGCTTCTTTTTGCTTCGCACTTAATTGCAAGCCTTCCAAACATTGTTTCAATTAATCAGAAAGATGCTCGTGTTTTGATCAACGACTATCTGAAAAAAAATCAGGAGACATTAAACCTGACTGATGATGATGTTTCGAACTGGAGCTTTAGTGATTCTTATACAAATGATTATTCCGGTATCACACATGCTTATGTGCAGCAAGAAGTAAACGGAATAAAAATATTCAATGAGGTCAGTTCGGTTGCAATAAAAGACAGTAAAATTATTTCTTTCGCCAAAAGATTTTTTTCGAATGCAAAAGGAAATTCAAACACAACTTCTACCGGAATTACTCCCACTGTAGCAATAAAAAATACAGCATTACATTTAGGATTGAATGCAAGTGGAGAGTTTCAACAAATAACTTCCAATCAAAGCAAACATAAATATGTTTTTTCATCGGGAGGAATATCAAAAGGATTAATTAATGTGGATCTTGTTTTTCAACCGGTGCACAATCAGTTACGCTTAGCATACAATGTTGAGTTACGTTTGAAAGATGGAAGTCATTGGTGGAATGTTCGCATCGATGCTGTTAACGGAAATTTTTTATCGAAAAACGATTGGACAGTAAGTTGCGATTTCGGTCAGCCGGAAAGTAATATTCCTGCTAAATCATTATCAGTTCCATTTCGAAATGCAGCAAGTACTTCAACTAACAGCATTGCTTCCTACAGAGTATATCCTTTTCCATTAGAAGCTCCTTCTTTCGGCCCATCTGTTTTGGTCAATGACCCTTCTGATCCAGTTGCTTCTCCTTTTGGATGGCACGATACCGACGGAATTACAGGTCCTGAATATACAATCACACGTGGAAATAATGTTTTTGCTTACGACGATGCAGCCAATGTGGATGCACCCGGAACTTCTCCCGATGGTACAGCTTCATTGACATTCGATTTTCCAACAAATTTTACGCAAGCACCCGGCACATACACCGATGCTGCTAATGTGAATTTATTTTATGTAAACAATATGGTTCACGATTACCTTGCTCACTATGGTTTTGATGAAGCGAGTGGTAATTTTCAAGAAACAAATTATTCAGGAAATGGTGCAGGTACTGATTATGTTGTTGCTGAATCGCAAGATGGCGGAGGAACAAATAATGCAAACTTTTCTACACCCAACGATGGAACAAACGGAAGAATGCAAATGTATTTGTGGAGTGGAAATACTGCATCTACTTTTATAGTAAACAGTCCGGCAGGAATAGCAGGCACGTATTCAGTTGTAGGCGCAGGATTTGGTCCCGGTGTTACAACAAGCATTACAAGAAATATTATTTTGGTAGACGATGGCACAGCACCAACTTCCGATGCATGTGAACCATTAATTAACGGCGCAGCTGTTTCAGGAAATATCGCTTTATTAGATAGAGGCGTTTGTAATTTCGTCGACAAAGTTTTACAAGCTCAAAATGCAGGCGCTGTTGCAGTGATCGTTATAAACAATACAGCTGCTGCTCCTTTTTCAATGGGCGACAATGGAAATGGTGCATCAGTTACCATTCCGGCAGTAATGATTTCGCAAGCAGATGGGAATTTACTTCGTGCTTCAATACAAGGTGCAAATACAGTAAACGGAACATTGAATCCTCCTGCAACAGCTCCGGTATCAATTGATGGATCGCTCGACAACGGAATTGTATCGCATGAATTTGGTCACGGTGTTTCAAATCGATTAACAGGCGGACCAAACAATACAAATTGTTTAAGCAATGGTGAGCAAGGTGGCGAAGGTTGGAGCGATTGGTTTGCTTTGATGTTTACGACTGAAACAGGCGATCAAGGAACAGATGCCAGAGGTGTTGGAACATTTGCATTAGGACAAACAACTACTGGTGCCGGTATACGTCGTTATCCCTATTCAACCAATATGGCGGTGAATCCTGAGACATATGGATTATTAGCACAGAGTGCAGAAGTGCACGATATTGGTGAAGTGTGGTGTACAGTGTTATGGGATTTAAATTGGGCGCTTATTAACTTAAATGGTTTTAACCCCGATTGGATAAATGGCACAAGTGGAAATAATATTGCAATGCATTTAGTAATAGAAGGATTAAAACTTCAGCCATGTGGCCCCGGTTATCTAGATGGTCGCGATGCAATTCTTGCTGCCGACGATAATCTCTATGGAGGAATTCATAAGTGTTTAATATGGGAAACATTTGCACGAAGAGGAATGGGTTATAATGCAAGCCAGGGTGATGCGAATGTTGCTGGCGATGAGACCGAAGATTTTTCAATTCCACCACAATGCCAAAGTCCGACTTCATCTCCTATAGCACAGTTCGTAGCAGACGTTACAACAACATGTTTTGGAATAATTCACTTTACCGATCAGTCGACAAACATTCCGCAACAATGGTCATGGGATTTTGGCGATGGCACTACCTCAACACTTCAAAACCCTGCACATACTTATCAAAATCCCGGAACGTATTCAGTAGTCCTTACAGTAACGAATACAATTGGAACAGATGTAATGACAAAAATTTCTTACATCACAATTACAAACGATCCGGCACCTAGTGTAATAGGTAATACTACAGTTTGCCCGGGAAATTCAACAACGCTCACAGCAAATAGCGCTCCAGGCAATGGTGTTGAATGGTATGATGCATCAAATAATGTTGTATCAACTTCAACAGTATTTACAACACCATTATTGAATACGAATACAACATACACAGTAAAACAAATTGCACCTACTACAGTTCAGAATGTGGGACCGGCGACATCAGCATTTGGGACAGGCGGATATCATAATACATCCTTTGAAGGGAAAGAATATTTTACAACGTATGCGCCGATGAGATTGAAAACTATTTTAGTTGATGCTTCAGGAGCAACTGATCGAACATTTAATTTATATACCGGTACAGGAACATTAATCCAATCAAAAACGATTTCCGTTCCAAACGGACAAAGTCGTGTAGTTTTGAATTTTGATATTCCAACTGTTGGCGATTATCAATTAGGAGTTACGGCAGGAAGTAATTTATACCGAAATAATGCAGGAGCAAGTTACCCTTACACACTTGCAGGATTAGTAAGTATTACTTCGAGCAATAGTACATCTAATCAATTAACTTTTTATTACTATTGTTATGACTGGGAGGTTCAAGTATTGCCTTGTAGCAGTGCACCGGCAACAGTAACTATTTCCGTTGCGAATCCGACTGCTAGCTATACACTTTCAGCCTCAGGATTAACAGTAAGTTTTACAAATACATCAGTTGGAAATATTGTTTCAACTACATGGACATTTGGTGATGGAAATACATCGACTGATAATAATCCGATTCATACATATAGTGCAGATGGAACATATGCTGTCATATTGCACATCGTAACAGTTGATGGTTGTACAGCAGATATTGCACAAACAATAACTATCAGTTCAAATGGATTAATAGAAATTGTTAAAGACCCAATTTTCATTTCAGGAAAAGACGATCAGTTAACAATCCAATTTGATCATAGCGCAGCGGCGGCTAAGATAAGAGTTGTTGATGCGTTAGGAAGAATTTTAGTGAGCGAAGTATTTTCTAAAGGCAACACATTTACTCGAACACTAAGCGAGATAGCTACATCTTATGTTGTCGTAACGGTTACAGAAGGCGATCAAACCACAACAAAAAAAGTTTTCATGCGCAAACAAGAGTAAATTTTAAATACATCGCTTCAAATTCTAAATGGTGCTTATTAACCAAAAAACTGAATCGTTTTTTGGTTAATAAGCACCATTTTCTTTTTTAGTATCTTCGTCGAATGAAAAGAATGCTTGCGGCTTTGCTATTGCTTTGTTTGAGCTGGTGGTCGTGTGCAAACAAATCTGAAAAAGGGAAAAATATTATTTCAATGAACAAAGATCCACACTCGTTTGCCAAACCGGAAGAAGCAGTCGTTTCGCATTTAGCATTAAACATTTCAGTTGATTTTGATAAAAAACTTATTGAAGGAAGTGCGCAATTATCCATTACCAAAAAAGTCGGTGCCACAAAAATTCACCTCGACACTCGTGATCTCAAAATCGAGTCAATTATTTCAGATGAGTCAAAAATAAAATTAAACTATGAATTAAAATCGCCGGTAGAATTTTTAGGAAGCGAATTAGTGGTAGATCTTTTACCTGAAACAAAAAGTATTACGATTTATTATTCAACATCGCCAGGTGCAGCGGCATTACAGTGGTTAACACCGGAGCAAACAGCCGGGAAGCAGCAGCCGTTTTTATTTACGCAATCGCAAGCAATCTTAGCAAGAACATGGGTTCCGATTCAGGATAGTCCGGGAATAAGATTTACCTATGAAGCCAATGTTTCTGTTCCAAAAAGTTTAATGGCGGCAATGAGTGCTGAAAATCCTCAAACTAAAAATGAAGAGGGTCGTTATCATTTTAAAATGCCCAAACCAATTCCTGCCTATTTATTAGCATTAGCTGTTGGCGATTTTGAATTTAAATCTTTAGATACACGCACAGGTGTTTATGCCGAGCACGTAACTATCGACAAAGCTGTGTATGAATTCGCAGAACTTCCAAAAATGGTGAGTGTAGCAGAAAAATTGTACGGCGATTACGCATGGGGTCGTTACGATTTAATTGTTCTTCCGCCAAGTTTTCCTTTTGGAGGAATGGAAAATCCGATGTTAACATTTGCCACACCAACTATTTTAGCAGGCGATAGATCATTGACTTCGTTAGTGGCGCATGAGTTGGCGCATAGCTGGAGTGGAAATTTAGTAACCAATGCTACATGGAACGACTTTTGGATGAACGAAGGTTTCACTGTTTATTTTGAATTGCGAATAATGGAAGGCATGTATGGAAAAGACTTTGCCGACATGCAATCACTGTTGGGATTGGAAGATTTAAAAAATACTATTCAAGACTTAGGCGATACTAGCAAGGACACACATTTAAAACTAGATTTAGCAGGAAGAGATCCCGACGACGGTATGAACGATATTGCCTATGAAAAAGGTCACTTTCTTTTGAGATTGATAGAAGAAAATATAGGTCGTGAACGATTCGATGCTTTTCTAAAAAGCTATTTTCATCGCCATTCTTTCGGAACAATTACGACCGAGCAGTTCATTGAAGAATATAAAAATGATCTTTTGAAAGGAGATACTTTAACAGCGAATAGAATTAATATTGAAGAATGGGTATATAAGCCCGGCTTGCCAAAAAATTGTCCGCAGATAACTTCTGAAAAATTTGTGCAAGTACAAGTGCAAGTTGATCGTTGGAAGAGTGGTGAAAATGTAAAAGATCTGAATACAAAAAACTATTCTACTTTCGAATGGTTAAGATTTCTTGCATTGTTACCTGAAAAAATTGATGCAGGAAAAATGCAGTCGCTCGACGAAAATTTTCATTTTACAAAATCAGGTAATTCCGAGATCTTATTTGCTTGGCTGGAAAAGAGTATTGCGAGTAATTATGAAACGGCTTATCCGGCCTTAAAAGAATTTTTAAATCACATAGGAAGAAGGAAATTTGTGAAACCTTTATTTTTAGCAATGGTAAAAACAGAGTCAGGTAGAAAAATGGCAAATGACATTTACTCAACAGCAAGAAAAAACTATCATTCAATCACACAGGAAACAATAGATGAGATTATGGAAAGAAGTAAAAAGTAAGAAGTAAGAAGTAGGAATTAGGAAGTAAGAAATAAGAAGTTTACTCTTCATTTTTTCACTCACCAATTACCACTCACTACTCACTTAAGAGAAGCAAGAAGTAAGAAAGGTCAAAGGTCAAGTTTCATTTTTTTACTTACCAATTACTACTCACTAATCACTAATCAATAATCACTAATCACTAATCACTAATAAAAATAAAACATAAATGAAAAAAATAGTAATGATGATCGTATTTGTAGCAGCTACAATTACAATGAGTGCGCAAGAATACAAAACAGGAATTGGATTCAGATTAGATGGATTCAATTCAGGGATTACAATTAAACACTTTACAGGAAGTACCACTGCACTAGAAGGAATTGTTGGCTTCGGTCGACATGCGTTAACCATTACAGGATTGTATGAGAAACATCAAAACTTTCCCAATGCAGAAGGGTTAAGTTGGTTCTATGGCGGCGGAGCCCATGTTGGTTTTTATCCGACCGATTATTCTTATGGATATTATCGCTACTATAACAATAAGAATAAAGTCTATTATTATAATGATAATTATTACAACAGTACATTTTCATTAGGAGCCGATTTTATAATTGGCTTAGAATATAAATTTCAAAACGCGCCTATAACGATAGGATTGGATGCGAAACCATTTGTTGATATCGTTCCTGGATTTTTTGGGTATTTCACAGGTGGTTTTTCTTTTCGTTTTACTTTGTAACACAGTTTAATAATAAGAAAAAAGGAATTTGGAAGATGATAGAAATTCGTCGAGCTATATTAGAAGATCAATCCGAAATATTGGCAATATATAATGAAGCCGTTTTAAATTCGACTGC
>JAYTOX010000067.1:0-31108 GCA_043747595.1 Bacteroidota bacterium
AAGTGGTCATTTTAAAGCTGTCTTTGTTTGTCATTTTTTTTAGGTTTTAATCCGTTTTTAGTGGCCTAAAAACGGTCAACCTATTTCAGGCATTGACAATAACAGTGACCTATGACCTTGACCTTCTTACTTCTTATTTCTTATTTCTTATTTCTTATTTCTTACTTTTGACCCTTAACCCTTGACTTATTACTTAATTCAACAATTAACCCACACCGCTGCCATAATCGTTTTTGCATCTTCAAATTGACTAATGTCGAGCAACTCATCGGCCGTAAATTCTATGATCTCTATTTCTTCATCGTCAACTCCGCCGCCATTATTTTTTTGCTTGCCCACTTCTGCATAAAACAAAAACATTTTCTCTGCACATGCACCTGGTGTCGAATAGAAGTCATACAGCAATCGCACACTTCCTTCTAGTACCTCATAACCTAACTCTTCTTCTATCTCTCTTTTTATGGCTTCTTCATGCGAGGTGTCATTTTTATCTATCATCCCTGCAACCAACTCAACCAACTCCTTTTTTGCACCTACACGAAATTGCTTCACCATTAAATATTTTTCTTTTGCCGGATGATAAACAATTGCACAGACCGAATCGCCTCTTTCCATACATTCGTAATCATGTTGTTCAGACGAATGGCTGCTGGCTAAAGTGTAATTCGTTATTCGTATAAATTTTCCCTGAAATGCTATATTTTCACTAACTATTTGTTTTGACATATCTTTTCCTATTTTTACAAAGATAGAATCCCACATTCCTAATTTATGAAGTGCATCCGAATAGTTATTCACGGTAAGGTGCAAGGTGTTTTTTTTAGGCACTATTGTGTCGCTGAAGCCCTTCGCTTGCATCTTTCCGGCCAAGTAAAAAATTTAGCTGATGGAACCGTCGAAGTCATTGCTTGTGGCGCCGATAACTCCCTTCTGCAGCTGGCTGAATGGTGTAAAATTGGATCGCCGCGTTCTAAGGTTCAACAAGTTTTAAGCTACGATCATCCTTTCGAGTCTTTCACCGGTTTCCACGTCATTAAGTCATAATATATTCCGACGGATATAAACGTTCGACTATTGAAAAATAAATTTACTTCCCCTGCGTTTGTCTGTCTGATTTACCCACTTTTGGAAGCTAATAAATTTCTACTTGAGTACTTTTAAAAAACTCGCCGGACAAACTGCGATCTACGGACTTAGCAGCATTGTTGGGAGGTTTCTGAACTATCTGTTAGTGCCTATTTACACTCGCGTTTTTGAGGCCGGTGAATATGGTGTGGTAACGCAACTTTATGCTTACATCGCTTTTATGACTGTGCTTTTTACTTACGGTCTCGATACGGCTTTTTTCCGTTATTTTCAATCTGAAAAAGGAAACCCTAGAGTATACAGTACGTCACTTATCTCTGTTATTCTTTCATCGCTATTTTTTGGTGGGCTTATCATATTCTTTGCTCACGACCTTTCCGGTATTATTGGTAGTGCAAATGAATCCGGCATCGGGCCAGATCCTAATCGCCCTTTTTACATCTCGCTTTTTGCCGGTATACTTGCCTTCGATGCTATCACTTCTATCCCTTTTGCAAAACTTCGCCAGGAAAATAGAGCGAAACGTTTTGCTTTTATCCGATTAGCAAATATTGCTATCAACATTGGTCTTAACTTGTTTTTTCTTATACTTTGTCCTGCTTTATTAAAAGAAAATCCTTCGTCTTGGGTCTCTCATTTTTACATAGCTGATTTTGGTGTCGGCTATGTTTTTATTTCGAATCTCGTTGCTTCTATCATCACAACGATTCTCTTGCTCCCCGATATTTTTAACATCGAATGGAAATTCGACAAAGTGCTCTGGCGTACTATGATCATCTACTCCTTGCCTTTAATGATTGCCGGATTAGCAGGAATGGTAAATGAAACGTTCGATCGTGTTTTACTCCCAATCCTTATCGAAAATAAAGTTGATGCAATGGCACAGCTTGGAATTTATGGCGCTTGCTACAAGCTATCTATTCTAATGACACTCTTTATTCAAACGTTTCGTTATGCTGCCGAACCATTTTTCTTTAATCATTCTACAAAAGAAAATCCGCAACGAACTTATGCCGATGTTATGAATTACTTCGTTATCATTTGCTCTTTTATTTTTCTTGGTATCATGCTTTTCATCGACGTCATTCAATATTTCATAGGCGAAAAATTCCGTTCGGGTTTGCCTGTGGTTCCCATCTTACTTATGGCGAATCTTTGTCTTGGCGTATTCTACAATCTATCTATCTGGTATAAGCTTACTGGAAAAACAAAGTGGGGTGCTTGGCTCGCTATTTATGGCGCTATAATAACGCTCGCTTTTAATTTTATACTCATCCCGAAAATGGGTTATATGGGCGCTGCTTGGACAACATTAATCTGCTACGCTGCTATGATGTTGCTTTCCTATTTTATTGGGCAAAAACATTATCCGGTGCCGTATCGCATTGGGTCGTTCTTTTATTATATCGGTTTAGCAGTGGTACTATGGCTTGCCGGAAAATATTTAAACGATCTGCTTCATCCGGGACGAACAGCATTAATTAGTATCAATTTGCTCATATTATTCGTTTTTATGGTCTTGGCCTATGCTAACGTAAGGAAGAAAAATAATTATCTTCGCAACGCTTAAGAAGTCATTAATACGACTTCAAAAACTACTCTCACATGAAGGTCCAAATCATTAATAATTCGCACCATCCTTTGCCGGCCTATGAAACGGCACAAGCAGCCGGAATGGACATCCGTGCTTTCCTTTCTGAATCGATTACTTTATTGCCATTGGCTCGAGCAATTGTTCCGACAGGATTGTTCATTGAACTTCCGGCAGGATTTGAGGCACAGGTTCGTCCACGTTCCGGACTCGCAGCAAAAAAAGGTGTTACGGTTTTAAATTCTCCGGGAACGATAGACGCTGATTATCGTGGTGAGATAAAAGTAATTTTAGTGAACTTATCGAACGAAGAATTTGTGGTGAATGATGGTGAGCGTATTGCTCAACTTGTTATTGCTCGTCACGAAAGAGCGGAATGGAATGTTACTGAGAGTTTAGAAACAAGTGATCGTGGAGCAGGTGGATTTGGATCGACAGGATCAAAATAATTTATTAATATTAAAATTTACGAATGAGAATTATTATACCAATGGCAGGAATGGGCAAACGAATGCGCCCACATACATTAACTGTTCCTAAACCGCTTATCCCTGTTGCAGGAAAACCAATTGTTCAATGGTTGGTGGAAGATATTTTGAAAGTTTGTCCCGATAAAGTAGAAGAGATTGCATTTGTTATCGGCGATTTTGGCGCTGAAGTAGAAAAACAATTAATTGGTATTGCCGAACAATTGGGTGCAAAAGGTTCTATCCATTATCAAGAAGAACCACTTGGAACTGCTCACGCAATATTGTGCGCTAAGTCTGCGTTGAAAGGTAAAGTGATTGTTGCTTTTGCCGATACACTTTTTCGTGCCGATTTTAAAATCGACGATAAACAAGAAGGTGTGATTTGGGTAAATAGAATTGATGATCCTCGTATGTTTGGTGTGGTGAAAATAAATAACGACGGTGTAATCACCGATTTTGTTGAGAAGCCAACAACATTTGTTTCTGATCTTGCTATTATCGGCATTTATTATTTTAAAGATGGCGAATACTTAGACAAAGAACTTCAATATTTGATCGACAACAATATCAAAGAGAAAGGTGAATTTCAATTGACAAATGCTTTGGAAAATATGAAGCAGAAAGGAACAAAATTTGTTCCGGGGAAAGTTATAGAATGGCTCGACTGTGGAAATAAAGATGCAACGGTTTTTACAAATCAACGTGTTCTCGAAAACAATCGTTCGTCTCAACTAATTGACAAGTCGGTAAAGAAAGAAAATTCGATAATCATTGAACCTTGTTTCATAGGAGAAAATGTGGTACTTACCAATTCAGTTGTTGGTCCGCATGTTTCTATTGGCGCAGGAACAAAAATAACTAGTTCTGTAATTACAAATAGTATAATTCAATCGAATGCGAAAATTACCAATAGTGTAATTGATAATTCGATGATTGGTAACGCAGCAGAATATTGTAATTCACCGGAGCAATTAAGTCTGAGCGATTATTCAACACATAATTAATAAATAGCGGTCGCGACCGAAAAAAGTATGAATAAATTTTTTGCACTTATTATTGTCTTCACATCGTTTGTTGCATGTAAAAGCAGCAAAACTTCTACAAGTACATCGCCTGTTAAAACTACGATGAGCGATTCGCAGAAGGCGGAGGTGACATACACTTTTTTTAATGCTAATAAAGAAAAGATACTTGGCAATCTTGATAATGCAGCAAACCTTTTTTCTGAAGTAATCAGAAAAGATCCAAACAATGCTGCGGCAATGTACGAGCTCGCAAATATTTATTCCGGTCAAAAGAAATATGCTGATGCATTATATTTCGCAAAAGGCGCTTATCAAATCGATAAAAAAAATAGCTGGTATGTTCTTACGTACACCGATATACTAGAGAAAAATAAAAAATTTACTGAAGCGGCTGCGGTTCTAGAAAAAGCTGTGCAAGATAATCCTTCACAAGTCGATTATTATTATGAATGGGCAACTGCTTTATTGTATGCCGAGAAACCTGCCGATGCAGTTAAGGTGTACGATAAATTAGAAGCAAGAATTGGTATTAGCCGCGAAATCATCATGCAGAAGTCGCGCATTTATCAGCGATTAAATAAAAATGATAAGGCGTTAGAAGAATTAAATAAATTAATTGCTGCTGATCCGAAAGATTCTCAAGCGTATGGAATGATTGCTGAAATCTATCAAGCAATGGGAAAGAATGATCTTGCACTTGTTACGTACAAAAAAATATTGGAAGTAGATCCTGAGAATCCATACATCCATTTGTCGCTGGCCGACTATTATCGTAATGCAGGGGAGAAAGAAAAATCGGTGGAGGAATTGAAAAAAGCATTCTTGAATAAAGAGCTCGACATCGATACCAAGATTAGTATTCTTAGCTCTTATTATTCGTTGATAGAAATTCATCCGGAATTAAAAGATCAGGCACTTGAAATGTGTGTGTTGTTGGTTCAGGCCAATGAAAACGAGCCGCGCGCTCATGCTGTGTATGGCGATTTTCTTATTAAAGATAAAAAATATAAAGAAGCGAAAGTAGAATACGAGAAAGCAAAAACATTGGGGTCAAAAGAATTTGCAGTGTATAGTCAGCTGATGTTCTTGAATTCGCAAATTCAAGCATGGAAAGATCTGACAGACATCAGCACAGAAGCGTTGAGTCTTTTTCCGGAACAAGCGTTGCCTTATTTTTTTAATGGACTGGCACAACTTCAGAATAAAAAATTCGATGACGCTGTAAGTGTTTTGCAAACAGGAGTCAAATTGGTAGTCGACAATAAAAGTTTGGAGAGTCAGTTTTATGCTAGCTTAGGTGATGGTTATAATGAGTTGAAGCAATTTGCTAAGAGTGACGAGAGTTTTGAAAAAGCACTTACTATTAATCCAAAAGATGCTAACGTGATGAATAACTACGCATATTATTTGTCGGAGCGAAATGAAAAGCTGGACAAAGCAGAAGCGCTTTCAAAAAAATCGAATGAGTTAGAACCAGATCAAGCGTCGTATGAAGATACGTATGGATGGATTATGTTTAAGCAAGGAAAATATTCTGATGCTAAAATTTGGATCGAAAAATCGATGGCCGGAGGAAGCGATAAGAGTGCAACAGTACTGGAGCATTATGGCGATGTAGTTTTTAAGTTGGGAGATTCGGTAAAGGCTGTTGAGTTTTGGCAAAAAGCGAAAGCTGCCGGTGAAGGCGCTTCGGAATTCATCGATAAAAAGATTATTGAAAAACGATTGTCTGAATAATTATTTTTCACGATGATTGAATTTCACCGACAGTTAAAAAATACATATTTGAAAAAAAATTACTTCGACTTTCGTGTTTTATTTTTTTTGATGCTGCTTATATTTGCAGCGTGTAAAACTTCGAAGAAAATAGTGGAATCTCCCAGTGCGAGTACTAAATTAAAAGGCCAGGAGGTCATTCAAATTTTCGATAGTGTTTTGGCACATCAATTCAGCTTCGAATATTTAAGCGCAAAAGCCAATATCGATTACACCGATAAAACCGGCGAAACACAAAGCTTCGACATTAATTTGCGTGTTCGTCGCGATTCTACAATTTGGATTTCAATTACACCATTGTTGGGAATAGAAGCTGCTCGAGTGTTAGTTACTAAAGACAGTATCTATATTCTCGACCGCGTTCATAAAACATTTTCAAAAAGAGGATTGAGTTATTTCGAAGACTTGTTGAAAACGAATGTGAGTTATGATATGATGCAGTCGGTGATTGTTGGTAATTATTTTCAGTATCTGAAGAATGAAAAGTTGAAGTCGTTATACGAAGAAGAGCCGTATATGATTTTGAGTTCAATGAACAAACGACAGATACGACGAGCAGCAGAAGAAAAAGATCCGAATAAACCGGTGATACAAGATTTTTGGATCGATGGAAATTTTAGAATCGCTAAGTCGAAGATTACCGACGACAAACGCGATCGGTGGGTAGAAGCTACCTATAAAAATTTTATAGAAGTAAACAATTCACTTTTTCCAAGTACATTAGTAGTAACAATCAGTGGTGTTTCACCAACAATTATTAAATTGGAATATAACAAAGTCATCGCTCCCGATTCATTACAGATGCCTTATTCGGTGCCTGAGAAATATGAAGTTGTTAAATAGGTGAGTGGTGATTAGTGAGTAAAATAATTACCGCAAAGCGAAATCTTTAGCGAAGCGGGATTTCGATTTTAAGTGCAGCCAAATTTTAAATTTGCTAGCAGATTTTTAAGTGCAGGATTACTATTTTTCTCTCCCGAAGAATCCGCAGATGAACGCAGAAAATAATTACCGCAAAGCGAAATATCGTTTTTAAGTGCAGGATTACTATTTTTTTCTCCCGCAGAATCCGCAGAATCCGCAGAATCCGCAGATGTCCGCAGAAAATATTTACCGCAAAGCGAAATCTTTAGCGAAGCGGGATGTCGATTTTAAGTGCAGCCAATTTTTAAATTTGCTAGCAGATTTTTAAGTGCAGGATTACTATTTTTTTCTCCCGCAGAATCCGCAGATGTCCGCAGAAAATATTTTGCGCAAAGCGAAATCTCGTTTTTAAGTGCATGATTACTATTTTTTTCTCCCGCAGAATCCGCAGATGTCCGCAGAAAATATTTACCGTAAAGCGAAATCTTTAGCGAAGCGGGATTTCGCTTTTAGATACAGACAACTTTTGAATTTGCTAGCAGATTTTTAAGTGAGTAGTAAGTAAAAGACCTTTGACCTATTACTATTCATGCTCCACACTCACACTCACACTCACACTCACACTCACTTTCAACATCCCCCTCTACCTACACTAAACTCAAATTCTTGTTTTACTTTTATGCCTTTTAAATTTTCTGCAGGTCGCCAGTTGGGCATTTTATTTATTGCATCCATTAATAGTTTATCGGTTTTTGGATCATCGGATGTGAGCGATATTTTTGCGTCGACAACTTCTCCTTTTTCGTTGATTGCAAATTGGACAATCCCATGTTGAAAACGTACGTCAGTTGACTCAGTAATTTTATTCATCACTGTTGCTTCTAAATATTTTATCAGCTTTTGGTATCCACCAACATATTCCGCTTCGATATCGGGAATCAAAGTCATTGTAGTATGTGTTTTATCGACGGCGACTTTATCCGTTACAGGATTTTTAAAATTGTAAGTGACTTCTATCACAATATTGCTAGAAAGATCGGCTGTCCTAATTAGATTTTTTTGATCGGTGGTAAGAATATCATTCTTGCCCATTGCATTCATCGCTTTGCCGTTGTTCGTTGTCCAGATTCCTACAGAAATATAATCAGAGATCCAATTGCTCGGATAGCCCGGAATAAAATCACTCAGCGTTTTGGCTATGTTTAGCGATTCTTTTTTTACGGGACGTGCATATTTTCCACGAACTTCATACATCAATTGGTTAGAATAATTCATTCCGGGTGAATCGTCGAACATATACCACTTCTTACCAAAGGTTCCTACTTGAGCAAAGGCAACGGTACTCAGTACTAATAATGTTGCGGAGAAGAGAATGTACTTTTTCATAGTAAAGCATTTAGATTGCCATACAAAAGTAACTATGATTTATCAGAATCTTGTTATTAAGCCGTTATTAACTTGTTATTGACCTGTTAATGCAATTTATATTCATCGAAAAGGATTATTTTTGTTTGTACCAATGACACCGAACCGAACTCATTTATTTATCGCCGTTTCTTCTATCGCCTTAGTGGTCGTACTGATTATTCAGGTGAATTGGATTTTGCAAACGGCGAAAATAAAAGAACAACTCTTTAACGAAAAAGCAAACATAGTGTTGTCGAGAACTACCGAAGCGATAGGAATCGATCAAGCAACATGTCAGAAAATTGGTCAAGTAGTAAATGAGAACGGCGAATCAAAATTACCTGCTAAGTTGGGATCGAATGAAACGCACAAAATAGATTCGTTGTTCAATAAGTATATGAAATTTTATAATTTTCATATCGATTATTATTTTGAAGTGAAGAAACCGTCGGATGTAAACGTAAGCGACTATGCAAATTATGTTTATAATAAATCGCTACGAGATGCGGCCGGTGAGAATGGCTTTGAGTTAAAACTTATTTTCCCTGACAAAAAGCAATACATTATAGCAGAGATGGGAACACTTTTCGTTACTTCCGTGCTATTGATTTTGATCGTACTCGTTTTGTTTTGGCGAACAGTGCTTTCACTTATGAGAGAAAAGCAACTTTCGGAGCATACAACAGATTTTCTAAATAATAT
The DNA here is from genome assembly GCA_043747595.1 of Bacteroidota bacterium. Classification (GTDB taxonomy): domain Bacteria; phylum Bacteroidota; class Bacteroidia; order AKYH767-A; family 2013-40CM-41-45; genus JADKIH01. The sequence goes on from JAYTOX010000067.1 coordinate 8,922, forward strand.
GACACATGAATTTAAAACGCCACTTACCAATATTGCGTTGGCCGGGAAGATGATCATAAAAGAAACAACCGTTCAACATTCAGACAAAATAAAACATTACTCGGGAATTATTCTTGAGGAAAATGAAAAACTGCGATTGCAAGTAGAGCAAGTGTTGAGTATGACAGCACTTGAACGCGGAGAAATTCCATTGGTGAAAACGAAAATTAATTTTCACGAACTCATTCATGACTCGTTGAAATATATTAATATACAAATTGAGAATAAAAAGGGGAATGTGAAATTGAATCTCGGTTCAGAAAACGTTATGGTGTTGGGGGATAAAACGCATCTTACAAATGCTTTTAGTAATTTGATTGACAATGCAATTAAATATTCGCACGAAAAACCTGATATTTATATTCAGACCATGACGAGCGATCATAATTTAATAGTGGTAGTGGCAGATAAAGGTTTAGGGATAGAAAAAGAATATCAGAAAAAAGTGTTCGACAAATTTTTTAGAGTACCGAAGGGTGATGTGCACGAGGTAAAAGGTTTTGGTTTAGGACTCGCGTATATTAAAAAAATTGTAGAGCTTCACGGGGGAACGATTGAACTTCAGAGTGAAAGTGGAAAAGGAACAACATTTACAATTGCGTTACCGTATGTTTAAAGAAAAAATTAAAGTATTGCTTGCCGAAGACGATGCTAATTTAGGGGCGTTGTTAGTCGATTATCTCGAGGCAGAAGGCATTGAAGTGATGTTTTGCAAAGACGGCGAGCAAGCGTTGCTTGCATTTCAAAAGAGTAAGTTTGATTTATGTTTGTTAGATGTGATGATGCCGAAGCTCGATGGATTTTCGTTGGTAAAACAAATTCGGTTAACAGATAAAAAAGTTCCTGTACTATTTATTACAGCGAAATCGTTAAAAGAAGATAAGTTGAAAGGATACAATTTAGGAGCCGACGATTACATAACCAAACCATTCGACGAAGAAGAGTTGTTATGGAAAATAAAAGCCATGATACGCCTAAGTGGAGAGAACAAAACAGAAAGCAAAAAAGAAATTATTTCGATCGGAAATTATTTGTTTGATCATTATAATCAGACCTTAACGATAGGAGGTAAGACCAAGCGGATCACCGAAAAAGAGAGTGAGATCTTGAATTATTTAGTTGCGCATCGCAACAACATTATAAAGCGCGAAGATTTATTAAAAGCATTGTGGGGCACAAACGATTATTTCCTCGGCCGCAGCCTCGATGTTTTCCTCACCAAAATACGCAAGTACCTCAAAGAAGATCCGAGTATAAGTATAGAGAATGTATTTGGGGTGGGGTTTGTGTTTAGAGGATAAGGAATGTAGTTTGAGAGTGGAGTGCGGTTTTATTTAGGAATGGGATTGGTGTTTCATATATAAATTGCTGACTTAATAGTTTCCGTCTCTAAATTTTGTTGAATGCTCCATCGGCTAATCATTTTTCCTGTTTTTGGTAATTCTGTATCTAATAAAACATAAGAAGCGCTTTTTGATTTTTGTAGTTTATCTGTAATCTCATTTTTTATTTCAAGTATTTCTAAAAGAAATCCTAGTCGTTTTATTACTGCTTGCGATTTGAATTTTTTACTATAGTCATATAGAATATCAAATTTTATTTTGTCTTTTGAAATATAGATTGCTCTTGCCACTTCAACAATACCTCCTGCATAATTTGGCTTAAACAAGCAATCAATAATTGTTTTTTCAAGGTCAGAGCATTGTACTTTGTTAAAATTATCTATCCATATTTTTTTTGCTCCAAAAAAATGATTCTTATTATGATAAATAAATTGGAATGAAATATTTTTAATTTCAATTGTTGACGGTCGAAGTTGTTTTGATACAACAATTTGCTCTTTTAAAGAAGGCTGTGTAATTAAGTTATGAATTTGCAACGCCGAGTAGTAGCCAATATAATGTTCTGCATCTCCCACTAAATTTTCAGCAATCACATGCCAGTCGGGCATAAACGATTCTGAATTTTGTTCGTACGGAATAATATAGTACACACTTTCTTTCAAACGCATCAACAAACCTCGCTTTGTCATGTCGCTTAATAATTCTTTCACCGCTCCTTCTTTCGATTCCGGTAATGCAGCAAATGCTTCGGAATAATAAAAACAAGCTCTCTTCTGACCGTTGAAATAAGAGAGAAGAGCACTAGATTGGGTTGATATATACTTATTTTTCATAGCATATAAGTAAGGTTAAAACTGACTGTAATGATACAAATAAATGTTTAATATTGACGATTTTGAACCAATAAGTTGCTTTTAAGAGCAATTTAGCTGTAATTTAGTAACCGACGATAAACCATTCGACGACGAAGAGTTGTTATGGAAAATTACAGCCATGATGCGCCGGAGAGTAGAAGAGCGAGTGCAAGCAAGAAATAATAGTGTTGGGAAAATATTTGTTTGATCACGCCAATCAGACGTTGACGATAGCCGGGAATACAAGGCGCATCACCGGAATAGTCACGTTGGAAATTTTTTTAAAACAATTTTTCTTTTGGGTCGGCTTTGCAAGCTCTTTGACAAAGCTTTGGTCGTGTGACGGCTTGTGCGGTTTTTAATTGTGCTTGCAAATTGCGTGGGCTATTTTACTTTCTCTTTCATTAATTCTGTTAAGGTTACTGCAAAAGGAATTCCTGCTGCTGTCACATGAGTATTCTTTGCTTTAATTTCTTTGTATTTTTCTAAATCTTTAAAATTAAAACTTGCTCCGTTAAAGTCATTGCTTTCTTCTTTTTCTATTTCAATTACTAAATAAAAGTCTTTAAGGTCGCTGGTTTTGTAGCCAATCAAGCTTGTTCCTTTATAGACTTTTGGACCTTTGCTTTTTATTTTGAAAACTCTATTTGCGGTAGCTTTTCCTGATTCTCTGAGAAGTAAATATTTAGCATTTACAACATTGTTTTCTAAACTTAATGACCCCTTGTCGTCATCCATTCTGAAATTATATTTTCCTTCTTTCTTATACCAATCAATATTCAAATTATTCTTGCAGTATCCAACTAATACAAATGTTTCGTCTGGTATTAACTTTTCTTTTTTTGATGAGTCTAAATATTCAGGCATTGGTTCATTTAGCACATTGGTATCGTCCTTTTCATCTTTGTGAATATCATAAACTTTAATTGCTGTGTGTTCTCTTTGGGATGCTCTGTCAATAAAGTTTGCAATTACTTTTCTAATGAAGGTTTTTAAATGCTCTTTGTCTTTATCGTCTTTATTGGGTTTAATAACAAAAGCACCTAAGCCAGGAATTAATTCATGAAAGCCTCTAAAGGGATCGTTCTTGCCTTCTCCTGGATATAAAACATAAGCACCACCAGTTCTTCTAATTGCATCTTTGTAGGCATGCATTTTTAGTAAATCCTGATTTTTAAATGTTCTTTTCTTTACTTCTTCTGCCTCTTCCTTTATTAGTTCAATGTTTTCTTCCTCTGTCAACTCCTCATCTTTAGATTTAGAAATTAGCTCATAGAAATTTTTGACTTTGTATTTTGCATCAAAGTGAATATGTGTAATCAATTCTGTTCTTTCTGCATCTTTAGCTTCTGTTATTTCTTCAGGCCAAATAGATAAAGTGTAATCAGGACGGAGTGTGGTTGTGTAACTGCCTGAATTCGGAAAAGTTTTGCCGCCACCAAAAGAACGATTATAGGAGAATTGAATATTTAAGTTTCTTGAGGGAGATTTGTATACGCCTTTCATTGCAATGGCCGTTCCCTGCTTTAAGTTAAGAGATAATTGACCTTTATCGTATTGAATTAATTCTGCAATGCTTTTTGGCTCAATCTCAAACACTTCTTTTAACAAGTCGAGTAGAGTAAAAAATAACCAATACTCGTACAGCGTAGCAATATCTTTTTTGCCAGCATCATAAACATTTTCGCCACCGTGCCAAATCAATTTGGCTGCTAAGTCAAATTTTAGCCAAGCATTTAAAACTTCTCTATACCCGCTTTTCCTTTGAAGTACTGGGCTGTTTAGTTTTAGAGAGGTAGGTCTTGATATTTGCTTGAAAAATGATTGATTTAATAAAGTAGATATTTTTGTTGCTAGCAATCCTGATTCAAATTTTGCGGTCGAATATTTTTCAAATTTCAATTCGCAATTTTCGCAGAAAAAAAGAAATTCTTCTAATGCATGTTTAATAAAACGATTTTCGGCTGTGTCTATAGATTCTGTTTTCCTTGTACTATCTATTTTTGTTGGAATGGAAGTTAATCCATAAAACTTATTCAAAAAATGATCACTACTTAGTTCCATGCTGTTACTTTTGGTAACCAGTTGTTTTATGTTTTTTTGATTAAATCTTCTTATTCTTCGAATGTCTTTTACCTCATGTTCCTCTTCCCATTTGGTAGTAGGGTTGGACACAATTTTTTGAATAGCTTCTTCAAATTCTAGTGAATCAATTAATGATTTTACAAAAGAAAAGCGTTGATATAAAGTTTCTGGGTTCTTATTGAAATCGGTTTCAAAATGTTGATTAATCGGTGAATCAATTTGCATGATTAAATCAGTACATCTTTCAGTGATGTCTTCAAGCATAAATCGATAATCTGTTCTATAATCTGACTTGACTGATTGAACTTCTAATTTAATTTTATTGCTTGGTTTAGTTTTTTCAAAATTCAAAATTTCAAATGTTAAAGCCCCCACATAAACATTAGGCGAAATAACTCCTATATGCGGCTTTCTGCCATGGGGTTGAATAAAATCTGCTTTTTTAAAGGCATATTTAGGATCCGAAAATTCATAGTCATAAAAACAACCTTCTGTTAGTTGGTATCGGCATTCGCCTTCTTGATCTGCATTTTCATTATCAAAAAGAGATTTAGGTTTCTTTGCATCAATTGTTAATGCTAATCCCTTCTGTATTTGATCCAAATAAATGATAACAGATTCTAATTCTTTCATAACATTTCTAATCCGTTTTATTATCAATTAGTTGCTGCAAATCTTTTTTGCTTGGAAGAATTAATTCATACTTACTTGCAAATATTTGATTGTTGTTTTCTGGTAAGGTAATTTCTACCAAAGTATCCTTTTTATCTTTACATAAAATTATCCCAATTGTTTTGTTCTCGTCTTCAAGTTTTACGTATCTATCATAATAGTTAACATACATCTGCATTTGACCAAGGTCTTGATGTTTGAGTTTACCAATCTTAAGATCTACTAACACAAAACATTTAAGCAAACGATTATAAAAAACCAGGTCAATTCTAAAATGTTCTTCATCAAAAGTAAATCTTACTTGACGACCTACAAATGTGAATCCTTTGCCTAGCTCAAGTAAAAAATGTTCCAATTTATCTATGATTGCATGTTCTAATTCAGATTCATTATATGTATATGATTCTGGTAAATTTAGAAATTCTAGGACATAAGGATCCTTTATCATATCTGTAGGGTTTTCCATTATCTGTCCTTCTGAAGCTAGTTTCATAACCGCAGATTTATCTTTACTTAAACTTAATCTTTCAAATAATGAGGTATTTATTTGACGAGTCAACTCTCTTACACTCCAGTTATTAGCTACTGTTTCTATTTCGTAAAAATTTCTTTCTTCCGCATTCAAAATCCTCATTAACTGTAAGTAATGAGTCCAACTTATACTTTGCGAAATCGGTGATTTCGCAATCTTATAGGTCAAATAAAATTTTCGTATTAATTCAAGATTTCTTTTAGAAAACCCCTTCCCAAATTCGCTTGTTAAATCATTCGATAATCTATCTAAAATAAATCCACCATAGCCTGCTTGTTCATTTCCGTGCTGCTCTTGCTCTACAATTCTTTTCCCTAGTTCAAAATAGGTTTGAACCATAATTGCATTTACCGTTTTGGAAACACCTACTTGAGCATCTTTAATTAGTTGCTTTATTTGCTCAATAAATGAAGTAGGAATTGGTTGAATATCTTTCATTTCAATAAAATTTATGCTTCAGCGTAACTTGCAAAACCGTTTTCAACTGCATTTTTATACATTCTGCAAATTTTTTCGAATGATATTTTGTATTTGATGTTTGTGTCAGCTTTAAGTTCAGCCTCAGTTAAACTATTACTTACGAATTTATCCAAGTAATCTTCTTTAATTTTTGAATTGTCTGTCAAACAAAAACCACCTAAGATGGGAAGTACTTTTGTAAGCTTGTTTCTTGAACCGTGCAGTTTTGGTAGTAATTTCTGCATTATGGCAATATCAAGTAAGTTGTCGCCTGATTCGCCAAGTTCTTTTAGCATATACATTAACCTTCCAATTTCGCTTGCTGTTCTATAACCAAATTCAGCCCCTGATTTTTTTAATTCAGAAAAGAATAGTTTTAAATCTGCTTCCGATGGTTTCAGATTCTTATCAGTTTCTTGTAATGCCAATGTCATAAAACTGTCCGACATATTTGCTCCTTGAGCCTTTAATAACCCCATGTCTAGTTTTAGATCACTCTCAATAAAATCTGCTAAATCCTTCTCAGTTAATCTAAATTCAATTGTATTTGCTCTGTCTAAAACCTTTGGACTAAACATGTAGGTAGTTTCATCAATATTTACAGTTCCTACAATGAATAAATTCTTTGGAAGTTTTATTGAAGGAGGGACAATTAATGAATCATTTTCAATTTTATGTAATGGTATTTTATCACCAGATTCCATGGTGCTTAAAAAATCAGCAAAATAACGTTCAACGTGACTTAAATTCATCTCATCTAATATCAAGAAGTAGGGTTTTGTTGGCTCTTCTGTATGCTCAATATTTTGCTTTGCTCTAATCATTAAATCTAAAACGCCATTTTCAGGGCATACATATTCTTCTTTATTTAATGCATTTGGATAACCTAAAAGAGGTTCACGGTTAGTCCAATCTGCACCAACAGGTACAATTACATGTTGAGATTCATCTGATGTAATCCATTGTGCAAAAGCTTGTGCTAATTTTGTTTTACCCGAACCAGAAAGGCCACTGCAAATTATAAATGGTTTGGTACACAAAGAAGCTATAAAGCGTTGAATAAGTTGAGGAGAGAAAATTAAGCCAGATTCTAATGTTTTTGCCTGAAATGTTTTTATATCGAATGGAATTTGATTAGAAAATCTTTTTTTCAAGGTTACATTTTTTAATGTTTTTTCCTCTTGCATGGCATTAGACTTTAATAGTGTCGATTTATAAATGGCAATCAATGCATCTAAATCTTCATTAACCTCCTTTTCTTCCAATTTTTTTTTAAGATCATAAACTTTGTAAACAAATGAGTCTCCATATTTTTCAGCATTCTTGCTATAATTGTTTAAAAAGTATTCATTTATTTTTATTCCTTTTTTAAGATTCCAAGTTCTATTTGGTTCTTTAGTTTCGCTTACGCCATAAGCAAGAATTAGTATATTTTTTTCTTTATAATAAAGATACACTGGGTAAATTCCATTTTGAACTGTGTCGTTTTCACTCAAGAATGCTATCCAAGGAATAGCTGATGCACGGCCCGTACCAAATTTAGCTTCAACTTTTAAATCATTATAAACTAATTCTCTTTCTTGATTGAATTCCTGAACACCAACTGTTCCTTGCCCTGTTATCTGTGTATCAGAGACAACAATGAATTTTTTTAGTTCGTTATAATAGCTCATTATCTAATTTTTTTTTGCTTCATTTTTTTTTAAATAGAATCATATTCAAGCTGTAAATTATTTGTTGTTTTTTTTACTACTGATTATGTTTATTAAAAATTTCATCTAAATGTTATTGTATGAATTCCTTTTTAGGAAAATATCTTTGTGGAGAAATTAATAATTGATTCTCTATCGGAGCAAAATATTTTCCATAATAATCAGCTTGTTTTTTCTTTTTCAATTTATCGGAAGTTTTTTATTCCATATCTAAATTTTAATTTTTACAATTCAAATTAAATTGGCGATCTTGAAATATTTTTCTTCTAGACAAAAATAAATAAATCGACAAATTTTATGCTGCTGATTATCAGTTAGAATACTTCAATTAATTCATCATACTTTTCAAAATAATTCAAAGATAATTTGATTCTTACTCTATGCGCCTTCACAATTGCCTTGGATTATTTTCGTCAATTTGTTTTTATTATATATCAGAATTGCCTTTTAAGGTGGTGTAGGAACGTCTCTTTTAATATTAATTACGAGTAAGTTGAGCGATAACTGTCTCAGGATATGCAATGTACTCCCCGTATTGCCCCTTTTTCAATTGCGCTCCTTTGCTTTCGCCTAAACCTGTCAAAACCCATTCGTCATTTTTATTCTCAATCCATTTGAGTTTTTCAATTTTATTGTTCAAGTCTTTGTTTGAAATGCCTAATTCTTTGGCAAGTGCAGAAGTCGATAAAAATTTTCCATTAAAATCTTTATGCTGTTCTTCAATGTTTATATTTTTAGAAATTCCTTTGGAAGACTTTGATTCATTAGTTGATTTATCAGTAAAAAATTCAGACAATCTATCTACTTCAACTTTTGAGTTCAAATATTTTTTATTAATGTTAGAATTTAAAACACCTTTATCATATTGTGGAATTTTATGATAAATTAATTCTGATTGTTCTATTACTCTTTGAAAAGCCTTTGACATTTGAGTATCTAAACTCTCTTCTTCCCAAAAAACAGTAGTTGCCCAATTCGTTAAAGGGGTTCCTTTCATCTTCACTGCTGCTTCTATGTTATGATCTTGAGAATAGTCGTAAAGATTCATCGAGGTTAGTATTGAAAAATTTTCACTAGCGTAATATTTTGCATGTAATCGCTTTTCATGTCTAATTTGAATATTTGGAAAATCTTTGAAAAAATTTAGCACTTCAGAGCCCATGCTTTTGCTAATGTCTGTTTCATTCTTGCCAAAAACTAATATGATTTTAAGTTTAGGATTGTTTTTCTTGCTTTTTAATATTGATTCATAGTGAACATGCAACTTAATGTATGGTGAAATGAGAATTAATTGTTCATTCGCACCTTCAAAAAGATTTCCTAGTTCTGCATTTAAGTCAACACCCGTTAAAAATTTAGCCATAATATTTATTTTTTATTTTTATTTTCCCTCTCACCCCCAAACCCCCACCCCCAATTTCACCATCCCCCCTTCAATTGTCGAGTGATCAAAATCTATTTTGAGTTTTAATTCGTTAAATAATTTTAATTGCAATTTGGATTGGTCATAGATTGTGAAATAGTCTAGTTCACCAATATTATTTTTAAAACAATATACTCGGTCGGTTAGTATCTCACCATTGAAAACTTTGCTCGATGAAATATCGGTATATAAAAGTAAATGAATGAAATGGTTGAATTTGTATTTGAAATATTGTTCTTCCTCTTTTTCTTCTAGTATTTTAATTTTGGTTTTTGAATTTAGATATTCACTAAACGAACTTATTCCTTTTAAGAATACTTCAAGCGCAACATCGGCCAATATATTTGCAAATGCACTATCTACAAACATCAAATTGAGCTGCTGATTTTTATCTTCAATTTTTTGAAATAATAACTGACTCTTACTTTTAAACTTATTCAGATCATCAATAGTAAAAGCATCGTTAATCCTATAAACAAATGAATATTTTGCTAGTGTTTTATTGTTTAAGTTAATAAAAGTTGATTCTCTTTCTGCTAATTGATTGCGCATAGTAAAGTTTATTTATTGTATAACCGATCCCGAACAATTCATATTTAAACCTCTTAACAAATCTTTAAAGACTCTCCCACAATACTACTCCTTTACTCTCGTATTTCCAAATATAGTGCTTGTCTCGGCCAAAAAAGATTTACACAGGTCTATTAAAAAATAACAATAATAAATTTTAAAAATAGTTTCGCTTCTCTTTTTTTGCGTATAAGCTGATTAGTTTGATTCGCTACCAACATCAACTAATTGCATTATTCTTTCTTCTTCTTCTTCTTCATGTATGGAACTCCATTGTATATAGTGCAATGGTTGTGAGTTGGTCTCTTACAATTGAATTTATGTCGAGATTTAAACGATAATTTGTTTGCATTTTTGTAATAACCTTTCTGTTTCTAATAAGCACGCTATAAATCTTTGATCATGGCTTTCTGCGATGTGGCCATCTTGTAAAACTTCTCAATCAGGATTAGGAATTATATTGCCTTCTTTGCTTCTATTTGAAAAGTTACTATCAAGAATAACTTGTAATTGGCTTTGGAATTCTTCTGCTGTAACTCCGCTTCTCATCCAATTTAATTACTATGAATTCAATGGCCTCAACAATTTTTTATTCGTATTTTTCTAACTTCCCTCTTTTAATACTTAGGCGGACTATAAAAATATTTGTTGAAATTTATTGATTTTTTATGTCTATAACTCTTTTAATAATTCGGAAACCAATTTAAATCTTACAACAATTTTATCTCCTTGATCTCTTACTTTGTACATTGAATCAATTTCTTTTTCAGAAAAACCTTGCAAGCGAGTCGATAAAATTTGTTTCAACATGGCCGATAGTTCTGAGTTTGAAGAGGCGATCACTGTTATTTGCCTGCCAAGTAATCGTGCTGAAGCAATTGAAAGATCGAAGTTGTCATTAATTAAATCTTCGTGTTCAACGCCTTCAAATAATTGGTCTCCGGCTATCTCACCATAATTTTCTAACAAGAAGTAAAAGTCTTCTAAATCCTTTGCTCGCCTATCTGGTTTTTCGTGAAATGCTATAAGTTTTAACACACATAATCCCGACAGAGTAATTACCTTGAATTCACCTTCTACAATTTGTGCGCGAGCAACTACTTCTTTCGTTCCATAAACAGAAAGTTCGGTAGGTGGATTTTCTAAAAATACTTCTCCATTTTTTTCAATTCTTCCAAATGGTATAAGGTCAATAGTTCCATTGAAATAAAGACGATAAGATTCTTCTTCATCTCTTTTAAATCCATAAGTCTCGACTAACTCCTTTACGAGCGCTTGATATTGTTCGTACTCATGAATGTAAATGCAAAAGTCAACGTCTACTGTTGTTCGCTTATCACGCAGAGGAATATGGTCTGTCCACAAATCTCTCGCACGTGCACCAATTAAATAATAGTCGATGCCGTACTTTTTAAAAGCTAGTTCTAATACTTCAAATGTCTTTTTAAGACCTTCATTTTTTAATCGTTCAAAATTTTTCTTTAAGAAGGTCATTGTAAATTTTTTGTGCTGTTTCAATGCAGCGATAATCGCCAGTATTCATTAAGTCTGTATATATTAAAAGTTGAGGCACAGTAATAGTATTTTCATCATCGTATTTCCAAAATTTCCTATACACTTTTACATTTCCATTTGGATCAGGAATTAACCTATAATGTTTTATTATTTCATTTTTAGTTTCCAAAGTGTATAATGTAAGAACAACCGGTTTCAAATAATTAGTAAACAATTCCCCCGCTGGTTCTCCACCCCACCAAGTTTTTCCCGGTTTAATTGGTAGTTTCTTCCAGTTTATATAATCTTCATCCTTTAAGAATTTAAATGTTCCAATTTCTAATTCGGGTTTTAATTTCTCTGCATACTTTATCATCCAAGCATTCAGTAATTCTTTTTTATTATTGAATTTATATTCATCCTTATTCATTTTCAAAAGGAAGCCCTTTTCCTTTAAGCCGTTTAAAATGTAATTAACATTTCCTAAAGCTACTTCTGCCCTAAGTGCAATTTCACGGTATGGTGCATTTATTAAAGTTTCATCTTGCAGAAAATCAAACAAGACTTTTAATCCTGTTTTTGTAAATGCACGATTAATCTTTTCTTTATTTTCAAGAAGGCTTTTATTTGCATCAATCCATAACAATCCTTTCCCGAATTTTAACCAAATATTACCATTTCCTTCTAAATAAGCAATATTGTGATTTCTTAATTCTTCCTTTATTTTCGGAAAAATGTGCTCCGCAATAACCATTAGTGGCGCATTAGTTTTCGCCAATTTGTAAATTTGGGGAAGGTGGATTGTTCTTAGGTTGTTTTTAACCTTTGCGTTCATTTTAAACAGGCTTTTATCAACGGTAAATTCTATTTGCCCATCAATTCCGTCTTTGATAATTGGCTTCCACTTTCCCTTTATTTGGGCTGTCTTTTGGAGATTTGCCAAAGCCATATTTGCTGCGTTACGTTCATTCATGTTCACTATTTTAGATACGTTCACGTAATCGTGAACAAACAAATATAGTGAACGGTTGTGAAAAAACCAAATTGTCTCTTTTTTTAGTGAGTGATTTAGTGAGAAGTGAGTAATTTAGTGAGAAGTGAGTGGTAATTGGTAAGTAAAAAAGATGGCCCCATGACCTTTGACCTCTAACCCTTAACCCTTGCTCACGCCCCCACCCACAAAACTCATTTTTCTGCAAACTTTTTAACTTATTTTAAGCTCAACATACATCACTTTTATTGAGACCGGATTTGAGCTAGAACCATCTTTTCTACTTCTTTCATATACTCATTCGTTTTGGGTAAGGCTTACTGCTTTGCTTGTTTAGTAATTTCGTAAATTTTATACCAATAGAAAAAGGTTTCCGGATTGGATTTTTTAAATTTATTCAGTTTTGTGTTCATTGGTTCTTTAATCAACCAATCTTTTGATTCCAATGGGTCTGTGAATTTTTCAATTGCTTTTGCATCATATGAAATCAACGCAGATAAATAAGCGGCTTTAGAAGCGTGTAGTATTGCTTTTTCTAAATTATAACTTTCGGAGAAAATAAAACCACTTACGCGTTGTATTCCTAGTACTAATTCTTCAAAATTTCCTTTGCCATCAGACCCTCTGGTAACAATACAAAGCGAGGTTTGCATAATGTCTTCTAGCACATTTTTTTCGTTCATACCACTTTGATTTCGATACATTAATTCTGTTGCCGCAAAACGGTAAAATGTGGATTTAAGAATTTTCGCATCACTAACTACATCCAATAAATTACCAATATCATACAACTGCTTCATAATTTCCATACTCATACTGTCTTCTTTTTTGAAGTATGGTATTCCGGTGGTGTTTGGAGCAAATGCGGTTAGTTTATCGCCAAGTATATCTTCCAAAGATGGCACACCCACTAAAAGGGGTTCTCCTTTAATTGGGATAAACGTTGATTGAATTGGAATTTTTATAACCCTTTCATAATTTATTTCTTCAAATAAAATATCAAGCAATACATATTCTTCTTCCTTGTTTGATCTATGAATAGGGGTGTAGAAAAATTTGTAATGTTCCTTTTTAATTTTCGATGTCGTATTGCGGTGTTGTAATTCCTTACGGATAAAGCCTTGTTCTTTTGCAACCGCATCAAGAATATCTTCTAAATTTTTAGGTGTGGTTGGCAAAACAATATCTATGTCAATTGATAATCTCTTAGTAGAGTTTAATAGAAGCATCAATGCGGTTCCTCCTTTAAAAACAAATGGAAGGTTCTCTTTTACTAATCCTTCTAACAAAAGCAGAGCACGTATTACTTTTTCTAGAAGGATCTTATCAGAATTGCGATTTGCTTTAGAAACATTGTTTATCCAGTCTATCGATGTTTCTTTTTGATTAATCATTTTCTATAAAGTACTTGCGAATTTTTTTTGCTGCTGTTAATTTGCATTTATAACTATCGGGCTGAATTGAAGTATTTAATAAAGTTCTTTTTCCTTCTTCTTCTATCTGCATAACGGAGCATTCTATTTTCATTGACCGAATATTTATTTAATGCTTCCTTAAAGATGGTTCGCATTTCTGCCCCTTGTTGTGCAGAAAAAAGCACGCGATCGCAAAAAACATCAACCAACATTTTTTCTAATGAAGCTGTAATAATTCCCTTTACATTTTGTATTGGAGCCTCAGAAACTAACGACTTTATAATTAACGATTCATTTCCACTTGGCAAATATTTTTCTAAGAGATCAGCTGTAGGTTCAATGAAAACGGAATATTTTGCTTCCTTTAAAAAGTAGAATATGGATTGGGTAGCTTCCTTTTCAACTTCAATAAGCAAATAGAATCGCCCCGGTTGATGTACCATAAACTCATTGAAGGACGAAGTATGCCAAATGCACACTTTTAAAAAAGGAAATTCTTTTTTTATTTTTGTATGAATGGCTTTCATCTTAGATGAAATTTCAGGAATGAATTTTTTTCCTTCGCCAATGATAAACTTTCCTCTACCAATCCGGTTGAGTAAGCCCATTTGAACTAATGAATAAACTCTCCAATTGACTGTTGTTTGCTTTACACCTGAATCATATTTTTTGTAAAATGCAACAATGTCCTTCGTTTCAAAGCTTTTTCCGCTTTTAAAATGACTTCTTAATTTGTCGATATTTAGTTTGTCAGTTGCGATTGTGCCCAATATTTAAACAAATATATAAATACTATATTACGGCAGTAAATTAAATATGCTGCCGTTAATTTGTTTTGATAATATGCTGCGAAATTCTTTTTTAGTGAGTATTTTAGTAAGAAGTGAGTTGTGAGTGGTAAGTAAAAAAGATGGCCCCTTTGACCCACTAACCCTTGCCCAAACCCTCTCCCCACAAAACTCATTTTTCTGCAAACTTTTTAACTTATCTTACGTTCAATTAGCTCTTATTACCTAATTATATCATGTTTTTGAAGGGTTCGTCGATCTCGTTTGTATTAAATTCACTTGTAAAAAAGAGCGCAATTCTCTTTTTATCAGTGCTTTGTATGTTGGCTGTTATTCCTTCTTTTTCTTACGGTGAGTCGAAACGCGATCTGGAGAAAAAACGCGAAGCTATTCGTAAAGACATCGAATACACAAACCAACTCCTTCGCCAAACCAAAAAAAATAAATCGAACTCGCTTAACCAACTCGTTACGCTCAACAAAAAAATTACGTTCCGCAACGAACTTATTTCTACTATCAATACCGAAATATCGTCGGTCGATAATGAAATTGGTCACGTAAGCATGAACATCGATTCGCTCAACATGCGCCTCTCCGATGTAAAACAACAGTATGGCCAAATGCTTTACGCGGCTTACAAAAATCAAAATGCTTTTTCTAAAATTATGTTCGTGTTCTCGTCAGCTAATTTTAACCAAGCATTCAAACGAATAGAATACCTCCGCCAACTTTCTAACTACCGTGTACAACAACGCGATCTTATTGTTCAAGTAGAAGACTCGCTCTCCGGAAAGAAAACGCAGCTGCAAGTGGTGAAGAACGACAAGAAACAATTACTCACCTCTCAAAAGAAAGAAAAGAAACAACTCGATAAGGAAAAAGTAGAGCAGGTAACAATGCTCAACAACCTTTCGTCGAGAGAGAAAAAACTTCGCGCCGACTTAAAAGAGAAATCGCGCCAGGAACAAAACCTTGCCAACAAAATAGAAGATATTATTCGTAAGGAAATTGAAATGGCCAAAGCCGCCAACAAACGCCAATCGAATTCTACTCTTACCGCAAACGCTACTCGTCATAAAACGGAAGTGCCTAATGTGGCTTCGGTTCTCGCTAACACTCCGGAAACAATTAAACTAAGCAACGATTTTGAAAGTAATAAAGGTCGCTTGCCTTGGCCGGTTGAACAAGGTATTATCTCCAGCTCTTTTGGTCGACATGCGCACCCAATCTGGAAAGATGTAGTCACAAATAATAATGGTGTAAATATTAATTCATCGAAAGGCGCTAAGGCTCGCTCTATCTTCGAAGGAAAAGTTATTCGTGTGTTGCTGGTGGTTGACAAGTACGCTGTGCTTATTCAACATGGTGAATATTTTACACTCTATAGCAATCTCGAACAAGTGTATGTGAAAGCGGGCGATAAGGTAATTACTCGTCAACCGCTAGGGCTTATTGTTACGAACGACGACGACGATAAAACGGAAGTGCATTTAGAAATTTGGAGAGGCAGTAATAAAATGGATCCTGAAACATGGATTGCCGCTCGCCGCTAAGCGCTGCTGCCAATCGGCAACCCATGTTTCTCTTGCAGCAAAAACGCACTTCATTTCGGTGATTTAAATGAATTTCTGGTTGCTGTGCTACCTCTTCTTCTCACTAAAACGTACAATTTTTCTTTTAATCGTACATTATGGTGTTTACTGCTTCAATTTCTACACCTACCTTTGCGCTCTCCCTTTTATAGTAGTACATTTGTCGAGGTCGTAACGGCCAATCAAATAATAAAAAAATGATCTCATCTATTCTTCTCGGAATTTTAGGCGGCCTCGGTGGAGGTGAAATTTTTCTTCTTGTTGTCGTGATTCTTATTTTTTTCGGAGCTAAACGTATTCCTGAATTAGCGAAAGGCTTAGGTAAAGGAATTAAAGAATTCAAAGA
This sequence comes from Bacteroidota bacterium, assembly GCA_043747595.1. Taxonomy (GTDB): domain Bacteria; phylum Bacteroidota; class Bacteroidia; order AKYH767-A; family 2013-40CM-41-45; genus JADKIH01. The sequence goes on from JAYTOX010000067.1 coordinate 25,237, forward strand.
CGCGAAAGATGGCGTAGAGAAAAAAGACGAAGAGCAGAAGTAATTACTTCGAACTTCTAATCCTTTCTATTAATTCAACAGGAATTTCTTCCCGATAAGGTTCGAGCGCCATTTGATTTAGGCTCTCTATTTCGGGAATTAACTTTTTCCCATTCTGTACACTTATAAAATAAATCGTTTCCATAAATTTGTCAGACGATTTATTCAGTTTGTCGATAAACAACCAACCAACTTTTCGTTTGTTATTTTTTAAATAGAGTGTAGCTATTTTATTTAAATGTGGTTTAATATCATCTAATCCCATAGGTCTGTAGTGCAGGAGTAAAATTGTTATAAATGTCGCTGGCGTAGTTTTCTTCCATAATTTCTTCGTCCTGACGATTGCTTTTTTCGCTATTGATGATAGCAGTGATGTCGATTCTGGTAATATTTTTATCGAGACTGCTGATCTCAAATACCACTTGTCGCGGTCGTCTTAACCAACTTCCTTCCTGGTATGCCACAACAACATTGTTGCTCATAGTTTGAATTACAAAACCCTTGCGGAGAATCATTTCTTTCAATCGGTTTAAAACTTCGGACAAATCGAGTCCCAGTAGCGCAGTTTCCATGTGCCGGTTTTGGTTTTTAGTGAGCAGTCGCAACGGCGGCCGCTTTATTAGTAAATTGGTTTTTTTGGAATCGTGTAGCGAGTTTGCAGTGCCACACATAGATTGGAAAGACTCTTCGAAAATACCTCAACACGCAGGTCAAGTCCATTTATTTAAGCAGATGCGCCCTTTTTGAAGGGTGAACGACACGATGCAAGGGGGTAAACGGTTTTTATTTCTTCGAATAATTAAGAATTTATCGGCGCCGGTTTCCGTTAACACTAACAGCATCGGTTGGCAAAGTCTATTTTTATAAAGAAAATCACCATTGAACAATGCCGATTTCTCCTTAAAATGTCATTTAACAGAATTCTTCAGTCAACATCCCATTTTGAATGCCATCTTGCAGGCTCTTACTAATGTGGGAATCGACTTTAAAAGTTGAAATGGTAAGACAATCAGTGTTTTAGGCGTAAATTCATTTCTGTTTCATCGTATATTGATGGACAATAGGCAGATTATCATATCTTTGCGCTCCTAAAATTGAACAATTTAAGCTATGTAGTATTCACGCATTAAAAGAGGGAAAATAGACGAATGAAGAAAATAAAAGCACTAATTCTTGCCACTCCATTGTTTTTTGCAATGGCATTTTCTGCTACGTCTGTAAAGGCTCAGCTAATCAACGATCGGAAGGCTGTGATTTCTGAATCGTACGATCCTATTGCGGCAACACTCGATAGCTTAGTGAATCTTAATTTTCTTCAACGTTCCAATACTAATTCGGCGTATGCTTATAGCAATGGCCAGCGCCCGTTGGAAGTTCCAACTTTTTCAGCCGATATTTATCAAAAACGGATGGCGAAAATTCAAACTCCCATTCCTCTTTGTTATAACAGTCAGGTAAAAGAATACATCGATATGTATGGAGTAAAAAAGCGAGGACTTACTGAAAAAGTTATGGGTCTTTCGAATTTATATTTTCCGATGTACGAACAGATTCTCGATCAGCAAGGTTTGCCGGTGGAGTTTAAATATTTAAGTATAGTTGAAAGTGCATTGAACCCAATGGCTGTTTCGCCGGTGGGTGCAACGGGCCTATGGCAATTTATGCTTGCTACGGGAAAGTTATATAACTTAAAAGTAAATTCGATGATCGACGAACGTCGTGATCCGGAGAAAGCAACGCTTGCAGCTTGTCAGTATTTCAAAGATATGTATGCAATCTATAACGACTGGTTACTGGTTATTGCAGCTTATAATTGTGGAGCAGGAAATGTAAATCGTGCTATTGCTCGCAGCGGAGGTAAACATACGTTCTGGGAAATTTGTCAGTATTTGCCTAGGGAAACGCGTGGTTATGTTCCGGCTTTTATCGCAATCACTTATTTAATGTCGTATCCGGCCGAACATAATTTGTCGGCAGTACAACCTGTGTTAACGTACTTTGAAACAGATACAGTAATGGTGGATCAAAAAGTTTCGTTGAAATCAATTGCTGATGCAACCAATACTCCATTGCAGCTACTTCAATACCTGAATCCTGTTTACAAGCGTGGTGTAGTTCCGAATGCAGATGTACCAATGGCTGTAAAACTTCCAACGAATAAAATCAATTCGTACTTAGCTAATATGTCGTCTATCTATAAACCGGAAGATGATAATTATATGGCGTCGATGAATGGGTCGAATGCAGGTGATGATCTGGCTTCAGCAAGTAATGACAAGGGCGATCTTATACGTAAAACACATAAGGTAAAGAGGGGCGAGCACCTTCAAGCTATTGCCAATCGTTATGCTTGTTCGGTAAATGAGATTAAAAAATGGAATCATTTACGCAGTACAAAACTTTCTACCGGTCAAAATTTAACGGTTTATATTCAAGATAAAAAAACTCCTGTAAAGCAGCTGGCTAAAGCGGAGGAAATAACAATCAAATCGGTTGTTTCTCCTGCAACAGTTGAAACAACTACTGCGAATGTTTCGGCTACAAGTAAATCGGACAATCATGATAAAGAAACTAAATTTGTTTACCACACAGTAGCTCCCGGCGATACGTTATGGAAAATAGCTCAGCGCTATTCCGGTATGACGGTTGAACAAATCAAAGAGATAAACAACCTTGAATCGAATGAAATTAAAGTCGGAACGCGCATTAAAGTGCTAGTTCAAGGCTGATATTGTCACAAAAGGGTTAAAGCATTCAATATAGGCATTCGAAAGGATGCCTTTTTCTTTTTTTAAGACGTAGAGTTCGTCTATTTTTTTTATTTTTGAATCCAACTAAATAACCAACCCATGAAAAAATCTGTACTTCTTTTATCATTCTTTTTTATCGCAACCTTAACTTTCGGCCAAGGCTTAGTAAACGGAAGTTTCGAAAACTGGACTCCCTTTGCAGCATCGGGTGGAGTAGGCGAATATCCTACAACTTGGACAACGACTGATAGTATAACGAAAGCCAACGGTGGTGTGCAATCGTCGTGGAAAGGAACGGATGCATTCGCAGGTACATATAGTTTACACTTAAAGACATCTCAAATTACTTATTTGGGATTTCCTATCACAGGTCCTGCTATTGCAACAAATGGAATTGTAAATTTAGTAGCTGGAGCTTTTGAATTTAGCGGAGGTTCTCCGGAAGTAAATCGCCCACGCTACTACTCTGGAAATTTTAAATACAATCCGGCGGCTACGAGCGATTCGGCATACTTATCTGTTGTCTTATACAAGAGAAACACGATTACTCAGAATCGCGACACGCTAGCAATTGGTTTTGCGACATTAACAAAATCTACCGCATACAGTCAATTTTTAGTGATGATGAACTATTTTAATTTTTCAATTCAACCTGACAGTTGTTTGATGTTGATTCAGTCGAGTAAAGGAACGTTGAACGGTTCTACCGTAGCATTGAACAGTGAGTTAATAGTTGATTCGTTAAATACAATTGGAACAGTTGGTATTGATGAAACGAACGATGTAGTGAAGTCGTTTGTGGTTTATCCGAATCCTGCATCAGAACGAATGATGGTAGAGGTGGAATTGGCGAGTGCACAAAAATTGAGTTACGATATTTTCGACAGCAATGGTCGATTGATTCGTTCAGGAAAAATGGCGAGCACGAAAGAAGAAATAGAAGTAGCCGAATTATCGACAGGAAATTATGTGTTGAAAATTAACGGCAACGGAAAAGCACTTACAGCGAAAACGTTTAGTATTTCTAGATGAGTAAGTGGTAATTTGTAAATCGTAATTTGTAATTTGAGATTTGTAATTCGCAGTTCATACGAATTACGAATCTCAAATTTCTATTCTCAAATCTCTATTCTCTATTCTCAAATTACGATCCTCGATTCTCGACTTTCCAATTACAGATCTATCGCATTCGGATATCTCCGATAATGAACATCTTTTACTTCTTTCAAAAGTGTAGTTCGTAACTCTTCTATATTTATTCGTTCGGAAGCGGAAATAAAAACACACAAGCCTTCTATTCTGTTGATCCAACTTTTTTTCAACTCTTCTAACGATACATTTTCTTTTGTACTCGGAGTAAGATCGTCTTCTTCTTTTTCAACCCATTTGTAGGCATCAATTTTATTGAAAATTAAAATCACTTTTTTATCGCTCGCTCCTATGTCTACCAATGTTTGATTCACTACATTTATTTGATCCTCAAATTTCGGATGCGAAATATCAACTACATGTAAGAGTATATCAGCTTCACGAACTTCGTCGAGCGTCGATTTAAAACTTTCTATTAAATCGTGTGGCAGCTTTCTGATAAACCCAACGGTATCGGAAAGTAAAAATGGAATTCTATCGTAAACTATTTTTCTAACTGTAGTATCGAGCGTTGCAAAAAGTTTATTCTCTGCAAATACTTCACTTTTGCTTAAAAGCGTCATCAGCGTCGACTTGCCAACGTTTGTGTAACCAACTAATGCAACACGAACAAGTTCGCCTCGTTGTTTACGTTGTGTTAAACTTTGCTTGTCGAATTCTTTTAACTTCAGTTTTAATTTCGAGAGCTTGTCTTTAATAACACGACGATCGGTTTCAATTTCCGATTCACCCGGCCCACGCATTCCAATTCCTCCTCGTTGTTTCTCTAAGTGAGTCCACATTCGTGTAAGACGAGGAAGCAAATATTGGTACTGAGCTAATTCAACTTGTGCTTTTGCCTGCGCCGTACGAGCGCGATTGGCAAAAATATCGAGGATAAGATTATTTCTATCGAGCACACGGCACTCTAATATTTCTTCGATGTTTCTAATTTGTGACCCACTCAGTTCATCATCGAAGATGGCCAACTTCACATTGTTGGCTCTCATAAATTCATTTATCTGTTGCAACTTTCCACTACCAATGAAAGTTCTGGAATCCGGACTATCCATTTTTTGCGTGAAACGCTTAATAACATCAGCACCGGCTGTGTCGGCAAGAAATGCTAACTCATCGAGGTATTCGGTTATTTGTTCTTCACTTTGATTTTTGTGGATTAACCCAACTAAAATTGCAGCTTCCTTTGGTGTTTCGTTTGTCATCTATTAAATATTATTCTACAACCGGATTAGTTGTTTTTAAGGAAGTAACATAGGTTGAAACTGCAGTTATGTTAGCATCGCTAATTACTGAGTTATAAGCCGGCATTTTTCCTTTGCTTCCTTCGCGAACCATCTGTTGAATGTCGTCGTAGTTAAATTGAGTCGTAGTTAAATCTTTCGCCCCGCGATACATTTTCTTACCGTCGGTACCATGGCAAAAAACACAATTCTGAAAATATACTTGGGCTCCTAATTTCGAATTTTCGGTAGCGCTTCCGCTTACAATTACATTGGCTGGAATAAATGCTTTGTTCTTGCTTGCTTCAGATAATCCATAAGCACCAATTATTAGGATAAGTGAAAAGAGTGCTAAACCTTTCTGTTGTTTTTTGAAACCGATTACAGCTAATGGAATGCTGAGAAATACGAATACCAGTTTGATAATCTGCAAAACTTTTATTCCTCCTATTATTACGAATAACCAAATACCGGTTACTAAGAAACTAAAGCTGACAATCATTTCAAGTACTTTTGTTTTCTTGGAATAACTCTCCAACATCGATTTGCTGGTAAACAATAAAATCGTTTTTATTAGGTATGTAAGTAAAAATAACATCACGGAAATGCCGTGAATTCTGGCTAGTAAATTTGAGTCCATATTCGGTGGTTTGTGGTAAAAGTAGGAAAAATATAGAAGTAAAACCCAACTGTTGCGAATACCTTAACCAGCGG
>JAYTOX010000068.1:0-4294 GCA_043747595.1 Bacteroidota bacterium
ACCACCGGCGCAGGGAATGTTGATCCTGTTAAACAAACTGTGGTATCGTGTGCGTTATTTGTTACTGTAATAAGTCCACTAAATGTTCCTACTGTTCCGCTGCTGAATGTTACAAAAACATCGGCATATCCTCCGGGTAATAAATAATTCACGTTTGAATTTACTGTAAACTGCGCTGAGTTAGATGTAATGTTTGTGATCTTTAACGTATCGCATCCATTGTTGATTACTTGGAACGTATCTGTTTGATAGGTGCTCTGCATGATGCTTCCAAAATTCAAACACTGATCGGATAATGCAATGATCGGACTTCCTGCTACTGTTAATGTACATGGTAAATTTACTACCGGTGTATTAGGATCGTTGCTTGTTACTCCTAAATTAGCATAGTAAGTCCCGGCTGGTAAGCCTGTTGTTTGGAATGTAACTACCACATTCGATGTGTTTCCTCCATTCACTGTACCTGTAGTTTGGCTTAAATGAATCCATGATGGAAGCGCATTGATGCCTCCCCACTGAACTGCGTCGGCAAGAATTTTAGAATTTTCTGTTGTGATATCATAGTAATCGAAGGCAATAAAAATTGCTTTACCTGATCCATAATAACGATAAGTTACAATGTCTCTTGTTCCTATATTCGATCTTACCACCTGAATTTTATCTGCATCGGTGATGTCCATAGAGTATGTTGCGCTTGGTGCTGTAAAAGTTCCTACTCCTATTCCTGTTACTAATGGACTTAGTGGATCAACAACTTTTAACGTTGCTCCATTTTCATCTTGCGCAAATGATCCTGAGAAAATTCCTGTATTGAACATACAGTTTGCTTGAGAAGAGAATGACCCACAGAAAATCACCGATCCTCCATTATTTAAAAATTGTTTAATCGGATATGCAAGTGTTGACCAAACCGCAGGGTCACCTAATTCTTGCTCGGCAATCAATAGAACATTTTTACCATTCAATAATCCGGCAAGTACTCCCGGATTTGTTGTTCCTGTTGTTGTTAATGTATAACCGGAAAAACTTTGACTCAATGCTGTAAGTGTATTCGGATATTCACGGAAACCATCAGACCCATAACTCATTGCTAAAACTTGTATAGCTCCTACACTCGTTCCGTCTGCATTGTAAACTAATTGTCCACCTGCAATATTACTTATGTCTAAAGGAAAAGCAACCGAGTCGCCACACTGTGCATTTACAGAAAATCCTGTTTGAGCTACACTAATTTGTGGAGCCGCTTGTACTGTAATTGTTTGTGTAATTGTATCTGATTCGTTACAAGTAAATGCTATAAAGGTAACAGTGTATGTTCCCGGATTCGCATAGCTATGCATCGGATTCTGACGGTGCGATGTATCTGAATCACCGAAATTCCATAACCATGTTGTTGGTCCACCAGTTGAATTATCAGTAAACTGAACTCCAACTCCAAGAGGAGGATTTACGTTTGCTATGGTAAAGGCAGCAGTAGGTGCAATACTTGGTGCAATTACTGATGTCCAATTTACTTCAAAACCATCGTATGTAATTGATACATCTGAATGCCAAACAATGAACATGGAACCGGATGTTGCAGTTACGGTTGATGGTGTTGGAAGTGTTTGACCATTTCCTGTTACTAATAATGGATCGGTGATGCTTGTTCCATCGTAAACATAAAAATAATCGTAATTCGACTCTGTCATAAATGTTATGAAGTTCAACGTAATGGATGTTGCACATCCGGGTTGAATTAAGAAGGAACAGTCTTCTGCATTTTGATATGTACCGGCCGGGCCACCAGTATCGTAAAGAGTTCCGCTAGTGTCTGTAACTGTTGTTACAGCACAAATGTTATAAACACCTTGTGCCATAGTGGTATTCTGACCAACAAGCATTAAAGCGAATACAACTAAAACATTAAGTAGTAGTTTTTTCATAAGAGTATAGGTAATTTGGAATTATTATTTCAAATGTAGTATTTATTTTTCAAATTTCAAGGGCTGAACCCCTTATTAACACTCATATTCCGATGTTTGTTCGGAATAGTTTCACGGAAATAGCCAACAAAATAATTCCGAAAACTTTGCGAAGTATGCTTATTCCTGCTGTTCCCAAGAAGCGCTCTAATCGGTATAGATTTCGTAAAACGATGTAAACCAGTACTAAATTCAAGAAAATTCCTGAAATTATGGTCACTGTATCGTATGCTGCCCGCAGTGAAAGCAAAGTTGTCATTGTTCCTGTTCCTGCTATTAAAGGGAAGGCAATGGGCACTATACTGGCTGTTTCCGGTATCTCATCTTTGTACAATCTTATCCCTAAAATCATTTCTATGGCTAAAAAAAAGATGACTAACGAGCCGGCAATCGCAAATGATTTTACATCTACTCCCAAAAAGCGAAGTATCGTTTCTCCTAAAAAAAGAAAAAGTACCATAATCAACATCGATACTAACGTTGCTTGCTCTGCTTTTATATATCCCACACGCGCTTTTACCTGCAACATTACGGGTATGGAGCCAACTATATCGATTACCGCAAAAAGGATGGTTGATACTGTAAGTATGTCGTGGAGATTCAAATTCATTGTTGGCGAATTAACAGATAAAAAATTAATTAATTCAATAAAAAAAGCCCGGTTTTTCAACCGGGCTTTGTGTCTTATCCATTCAGGGCTTCTGCTCCTGCAACGATCTCCAAAATTTCATTGGTAATCGCCGCTTGTCGCGCCTTGTTATACGATAACCGCAACTCCTTTAGCAACTCGCCGGCATTGTCTGTCGCCTTACTCATGGCTGTCATTCTCGCTCCGTGCTCTGATGCATGCGAATCTAAGATCGCTTTGTAAAGCTGAACTTTAATCGACTTTGGAATCAATTGAAGTACTAACTCTTCTTTACCCGGCTCAAAAATATAATCGTTCACTTTTGCATTCTCTTTCTTTACCTCTGTAGATGTAATAGGAAGCACTTGCTCTACCTGAACTGTTTGTACTGCCGCATTTTTAAACTGATTATATACCAATTCAATTCTGTCATACTGTTGCCCTACAAAATCTGCCATTACCTCTTCTGCAATTTTAGAAACTCCTTCAAATGTAATATTCGTGTAAATATCATTGCGGTTTCCAATCAGCAAATTATTCATCTTACCGAAAAAATCGCTCGACTTTTTACCGATAGCAAGTACTTTTACATTGCCGGCTTTGTGTTGCACTGCATAATCTTCACGCAGTAATTTGTTCACCATTCTATTGATGGTTGCATTAAATGCTCCACACAATCCACGATTAGAACTCACTGCTATTATCAACACTTTATTTACCGGACGTACTACCGAATATTGTCCTCCGACATTTGCATCTAACGACCCCGAAATATTTTCCATAATCTCACGAAGCTTGAAAGCGTAAGGGCGCATCATATTGATCGCATCTTGCGCTCTCCGCAATTTTGCTGCACTCACCATCTTCATTGCTTTCGTGATCTGCTGTGTTGAATTCACAGAAGCAATTCGATTACGTACCTCTTTTAAATTTGCCATCGTATTCTTTTTCGAAAAATCATCGCTTCAATGAACCAATGATCGCGCGAATTATTTTTTATATTTTGAAGTTAAATCTGCTGCAACTTTTTCAAGTACACTCGTCACTTTTTCATCAATCGCTCCACTACGGATTGCATCGAGTGTAGGACGATATTGTGCTTCTAAAAAAGACAGGTATTCTGTTTCAAATTCTTTTACTTTGTTTACAGGAACATCTCTCAACAAACCTTTTGTTCCACAGTAGATAATAGCTACTTGCTTCTCAACCGACATTGGCGAATATTGTCCTTGCTTTAAAATCTCCACGTTACGCGATCCTTTGTCGATCGTTGCTTTTGTTGATGCATCTAAATCGGAACCGAATTTAGAAAACGCCTCTAACTCGCGGTACTGTGCTTGATCTAACTTCAACGTACCTGCAATTTTTTTCATCGACTTGATCTGTGCATTTCCTCCTACACGCGATACCGAGATACCTACGTTAATGGCTGGACGTACACCTGCGTTAAATAAATTTGCTTCTAGGAATATCTGTCCGTCGGTAATCGAGATCACATTCGTAGGAATGTATGCTGATACGTCGCCTGCTTGTGTTTCGATGATCGGAAGTGCTGTTAATGATCCGCCGCCTTTTACTAAATGCTTAATAGACTCCGGAAGATCATTCATTGTACGAGCAATTTCGTCGGAGTTAATAATTTTTGCAGCACGCTCTAACAAACGAGAGTGAAGGTAAAATACATCACCCGGATATGCTTCAC
>JAYTOX010000069.1:0-5793 GCA_043747595.1 Bacteroidota bacterium
CAACGCAGCTCTTTTAGATTTAGTTCAGCAGCAACAATCACAACTTCAGCAAAGAGATTTACGGATCGATAAATTACAACATCAGTTAGAACAACTTCTGCGAGCATTTTATGGCAGCAAGTCCGAACGATTTGCCGCAATAACAGATCCCAATCAAATTCCCTTTTCCCTGGATGTAGAATCCATATCAGCTCCTGAAGTAAAAAAGGAAACCATTACCTATGAGCGTACCAAACCTTCTTCTTCTGTCAATCATAAAGGAAGAATGCCGCTGCCGGATCACCTGGAAAGAAAAGAAATTATCATTGAGCCCTTAGAAGACATTACCGGATTAATCCGGATCGGTGAAGAAGTTACCGAGCAGTTGGAAATAGAACCGGGAAAAATGTTTGTTAAAAAATATGTTCGTCCTAAATATGCCAGGCCGCAAGGCGAAGGTGTGTTGATCGGGGATCTTCCATCGTTCACTATCGGAAAAGGAATCGCCGGGCCAGGTCTTCTTGCTACAATTGTTATCCAAAAATATTTAGATCATCTTCCCCTGTATCGCCAGATCGAGCAGTTCAAGCGACTGGGTGTTGAGATACCTGCTTCGACAATGTCTGATTGGGTAGCTATGTGCCTTGATTTACTCGAACCACTTTATGAAACATTAAAAAGAAAAATAGTAGCCAGCGGATATTTACAGGCAGACGAAACACCAATCAAAGTATTAGACAGAAGCATAAAAGGTAAAACTCATTTAGGATCTTACTGGGTATATCGCGATCCCGTATCTGGTTTAGTGCTTTTTGATTACCGGAAAAGTCGTGGGCGCGAAGGACCAAGAGAAATACTAGAAAACTTTGAAGGCTTTTTACAGAGTGACGGATGGAGTGCTTACCCGGGATTTGATACAAATCAAATTACATTGTTTCATTGCATGGCGCATGCACGAAGATATTTTGAACAGGCGAAAGACAATAAACCGGAACTTGCTGCTTATGCATTAACAGAAATACAAAAGCTTTATGATGTCGAAAGACGTGCACGCCTATTAAAATTAAATTACCATGAGCGCGGAGAACTTCGGCAAAAGGAAGCATTGCCAATATTAAATCAACTTCATCAATGGCTGAAAGAACACATTGTAAACGAACTCCCTGCCAGTGCCATTGGTAAAGCACTGTCGTATTCGCTCAAGCGTTGGGAAAAACTAATGCTTTATACCAGCGATGGAAAACTTGAAATCGATAATAATCTGGTAGAAAATTCCATTCGACCAGTTGCTATTGGAAGAAAGAATTATTTGTTTGCCGGTTCACATCAGGCAGCTCAGCGAGCAGCGATGATTTATTCTTTACTTGGCAGTTGTAAATTAAAAGGTGTTGAACCTTTTGAATGGCTGAAAAATATTTTTGAAATTTTACCCGACTACAAGGCTAACCGCCTGGAGGAATTACTTCCCTGATTTTTTATTACCTTTAAAATTAATGTGCGGTCTTTCGGAATGATTTGCAATGGTAATTACAAATCAAAATTAAATCTAGATGTACTTCGTCGGATGCTTACCCTATAATTACCATATTAGAAAACATAAATGATATAAAAGCAATTTCTGAAATTTATGAACCCACTGAAAAAGGTTTTGTAAAATCAAATGCTGTAAGTCAAACGATGTGGCAAGATGGAGAATTAAACATTATCAATATTAACCTAAGTAAAGATGATTTATTACTTAGAGATAAAATTGAACTGAAAACTATTCAGCTTGAAAGATTGGGTTTAATAAAATTTGGCATCAAACTCTATGAGACTGGTAAAGGAAAACCTCCCCAGAAAGCGCACTTTGCAAAGGAACATATTTACGAATCGGATAAGAAAATAGACAAAACATACAGGCGGTATTTGGAAGGTAAAGACATTAATCCTTATCGAATCGAATATAAAAATCGTTGGTTGAAGTATGGCGAAAATCTTGCAGCACCAAGGGATTCAATTTTATTTGAAGGTGAAAGAATACTTGTCAGGAGAATAGTAGGGAAAACATTAATTTCTGCATACACAGATAAAGATTATGTAACAAGTCAACTATTACAAATAGTAAAACCTTTTGAGCAGTCCATCACAAAATTTCTATTAGGCATTATCAATTCAAAACTTTTGGCTTTCTATTTCAGAAAAAAATATAATCGACAAGATAAAACCTTTCCTGAAATTAGAATTTATGAGTTAGCAGCTTTACCAATTAAAATAATTGACAAATCTAATACCGTTTTGAAAAATGAAATTGAAAAGTTAGTTAATCAACTTTTGCAATTACATGAAGAAAAAGGAGATTTAAAACTCCAATCAAAAATTTCACAGTTAGACGGTAAGATTGATTATTGCGAAAACAGGATCAACGAAATTGTTTACGAACTATACGGTTTAACAAAAGAAGAAATTGCAATTGTTGAAAAACCAAGTTAATTAACTTTAAAGCAGAATACTGAAATGAAAAAATTTATTCTAATTTTATTTCTTTTAAATTGTAGTTTAATATTTGGACAAATTACATGGCAAAAGTATTATGACTATAATCAAAATATCGATTATTTAACCAGTGCGAAATTTACATTTGATAACGGACTAATTTTAGCCGGTGAAACAAATTCCGGCGGAGGTACAATAAGGGATATACGTGTTATTAAATGTGATTCATTGGGAGATACATTGTGGACAAAAGTTTTCGATGCTTCGGAAAATTTACAATCCGCAAGAATAATTCAAACTCAAGATAGTGGCTATTTACTTATGGGAACCTATGCAGAGTGGCAAGGCAATCAAAGTATTATCTATCTAATCAAACTTAACGCGAATGGGGATACTACTTGGACTAAAGCCTTTGGCGGTGCTTTTGAACAAAATGGCTCAAAAGTAATTCAGACTTATGATGGCGGTTATATTGTTGTTGGAAACACAAATTCATATGGCATAGGTAACATTGATATTTATGTTATCAAAACTGATAGCGTTGGAGATTCTCTTTGGACAAAAACTTATGGAGGTAGTAATATTGAATACGGATTGGATATAGCTAAAACTCATGATAGTGCACTTGTAATTGTAGGAACAACTTACAGTATTGACACTGCCGGAAATGTGTATTTGATGAAAATAAATTTACAAGGCGATACACTTTGGACAAAAAGTTATGGAGGGATTGACTATGATGGTGCCGGCTCAATAAATGGTACAAGAGACTCAGGATTTATTATTTCAGGTGCTACTCATAGTTTTGGTTTGAATAATACTGATGTATATTTAATTAAAATAAATTCTATCGGAGACACATTATGGACAAAAACTTATGGTGGAACCGGTACAGAATCCGGAGCAGTGGAAGAAACATCGGATTCAGGATACATTTTTACAGGTTTAACTGACAGTTTTGGCGCTGGTTACTTTGATATGTACGTTTTTAAAACTGATTACTTCGGAAATGTATTGTGGTCAAAAACATACGGTCAATCCTATGCAGATGTTGGTGGGTTTGGAAAACAAACACCTGACAAAGGATATATTTTTGCAGGCTATGGAGTTTCTGGTTCGGTAAGCTATGATTATGATGTGTATTTAATAAAAACCGATAGTGTCGGTAACAGTGGATGCAATGAACAAAACGCTCCAACGATTGTAGGATACACACAAACCACCGTATCATTTCCTAACTTTTCAATCTCAACGGGCGGACAAATTGCAATAACCGACTTTTCTGAATCAAATGGTTCAGGTGTCATAACAACTGCATGTATTTCTACTAACATCGAAGAAACTTACAATATAGAATCAAATGTTGACTTGTATCCCAATCCAGCTACAAGTGTTTTTACTGTTAAGAGTAATGCACCGATAGATGAAATTAAGTTGATAAACCAAATGGGACAAATGGTGTACAACGAATTTGGAAACAATAACACTGAATTAAATCTAAACCTAAATTTATCTATCGGTATTTATATTGTTCAGATTCGTTGTAACAATAAAATATTCTATCGAAAAATTACAATTCAATAACTTTTGTACCTCTTTTGTACCTCCTTTATGTAACTATTTGAATGTCAATATTGGTTACTTTTTGTATTGGAAAGTAACTTCCCCAAAACAAATCTTCCTGTTTATTCTTTTAATTAACCTGCCTAAATAGAGTTATTATTAATGTTGCTTGTTTTTATTTTGCATGATAACACGGCAATGGGAGGAAAATTTTTAAGCCGTAATTTTTCTCTCCGATTAATATAAATCGATGCAACTTCAAAAAATTGAAACGAAGATTTACGAAGTAAGGGGACAAAAAGTAATGTTAGACTTTGACCTTTCTGATATGTATCAAGTTGAAAACAGGGCTCTCAAACAGAGTGTAAAAAGGAACATTAACCGTTTTCCGAATGACTTTATGTTTCAACTTACAAAAAGTGAATGGAAGGAGGTTATCACAAATTGTGATAACCTTCCTGAAGGAGTAAAGTTTAGTCCGGCAACACCATTTGCCTTTTCCGAACAAGGAGTTTCAATGCTTTCAAGTATCTTGAAAAGTAAAAAAGCGATACAAGTGAATATTGCCATAATGAGAGCCTTCGTGCTTATCCGACAATATGCTTTGAGCCATAAAGATTTAACAGACAAATTGAAGGAACTGGAAACAAAATACAATAAGCAGTTCAAGGATGTTTACGAAGCAATAAATTATTTACTTCAAAAAGATAAAAAGGAAATTGAACAAAAGTACAGAAAACGGATTGGTTACAAATAGGCAAATTTATAACTTATAGAAAAAAGCAAATGTCCTGATTAACAAAATCAATTTGATTTTAATGTAAACGCTTCAATATTGAAAAACTAAATTCTACCACCCTTCACCAACCGGCAGATTCCGTAGGTAATGATGCTTAGTAAAACTTGATATTTAAAACCGATACTAGGTCAGAAGCATAAAATTGTATTTAAAGCCAAAGGAAAAATTCAATCATCAAAATGATAACAGATAAAGTCTTCTAAATTTTCGGGATAGGACGGAAATTGAAATTTTGCACAACGGAATTTTGATTTGAATTCACCTGAATTGGACTCCTCTCTCCCCATTTTTAATCTAAAATCAACCTTTCCATCTCTTTTTTGTTACATAATCAAATTTTCATTACTTCGTGTTCTCGAAAACCATTTAATGTATTTCACACACTCCGGATTACGGGTTCTCGTAATCATTTTACTATTCGTCACCAAGTCGTATTCTCAGCAAAGAGAGGCCTTTATTTATGTGCCTGATACGCTTGTAAAATCTTCACCCGACCGCTTAACTAAAATCAAGACGCAATTAGATGCTGATTTAAAAGATCTTGATACCAAGCAAAAAGATCAAAGGGAGTTTATCAGCAAACGGTATAAAGGGCGTTACGACTATTTTAAATCTTCTATTGAAGAAGGCGATTTTTTAATAAACAGCGATCTTGAAAAATATCTTGTCAAAATATTAAAAGAAGTTTTAGCTGCTAACCATAATCTCGATCCTGCCATTCAGTTATTTGTTTCGCGAAATACGGTTCCGAATGCATACAGCACAGGTGATGGAAATATTATTTTCAACATCGGCCTTTTGAATAAGATGGACAACGATGCAGAAATAGCATTTGTCATGTGCCATGAACTCTCACATCAATTTCTTCAACACACGAAAAAGAAACTTGCCCTAAAAGCTGAAAAGTATACAGATAAAGACTACGTTAAAAAACTGAGAAAAACACTGAGAGAAGAATATAATGTAAATCAAAAACT
>JAYTOX010000070.1:0-53312 GCA_043747595.1 Bacteroidota bacterium
CGATCGAAGAGCATAACATGGTCCATTTCTTCCAGCGTAATGGGTTGGAAGTTGGCAAGCACAGCTTCAACTTCTCTATAAAAAGAGGAGTTGGGATTAGGGCTAAAGCGAGGCTGATTTGTTTGATCTGGATTCAATGAAACTATATAAGCTGCAAAAGTGGGGGATTGTGATGTGTTTTGAATGAAAAGGAGGGAACAAAAGTTGTTCATTTACACCATTGCCATTGCCTGAAGTCAATGGCAATGGAATTATTGTCTTTTACAACATTTGAAAAGTAAAGGAAATGCAATGAATAAGACAAAAAAAAATGTGAGATTGGGATTGGGTGTGAAAATCACACTCGCACTCAAACTCACACTATATTTCGTAGCCCGTGCGGGAATCGAACCCGCGTTTCCTCCGTGAAAGGGAGATGTCCTAACCCCTAGACGAACGGGCCATCTTTGGGACGGCAAAGGTAGATTTTCTTTCATAAAATCAAAGATTTTCATTAAAAAATAATCGATTTATCTATTTTATTGAACCTGAATAGGTTTAGATGACTAATTGGCTTTCATTCAAGTTGTTGCCGATGCTTATCAACTCATAGGCTTCTTTTATGGCATTATTTCAGGCTATTTGCCTCGCTTTTCTCCTCGCTGTTGCGTTCACGTAAGAATGATTTTCTTGAAGCGTGATGACGCACTTATCTGCTAAAAAATTTGGCCGCTCTTCCCAAAAAATGGACATGGTTTTTTACAAGAATAGGTCGGAAGTATTAGGATTAAATTTTAGGCCGATTCAATTAAATTATTTTGATTTCTATTGACACAATTCAAACGAACATAATTCAATTGATAATGCTATTTTCGCACACCAAAATAAATCAATGGAATTACTCGATAATTTTCTTCGTGTGCGAAAATCAATTCTTCCGGGTGCAGGGAAAGGCTTGTTTACTACAATCGATATACCGGCAAAAACAATGATCGTTGAATATGGTGGCGATCTTGTAAAATGGAAGGATGTAAAAGACTTCGACGGATATAACGCTTATCTATTCAAAATAAATTCGCGCTGGGCGATTGATGCGCTGCATGATCATTCTAACATTGCTCGTTTTGCGAACGATGCTCGTGGTATTGGTAGAGCAATCGGTATGCGAAACAATTGTGAGTATATCGTAAAAGGCAAAAATGTGTACATCTGTTCCACTCGAAAAATTTATTCAGGAGGAGAAATCTATGTTGATTACAGTCGTGCTTATTGGTCGTTAATAAATAAAGTTTTAAAAGACCCAGACTATAAAAAGAAGTTGAATGCAATCAAGAAAAACGGAAAGCTGAAAAAGTAAGGTGAATATTTTTTTTGCTTGTAATAAGTAGAAATAAAATCAAAGTGATTTCATCTGAGTAAAACATTTTGAAAGCAAAGGATGATCAATTATCGGAAAAGTAAAATTTTGTTAAAAATACTTGCTGATTGATTTTCCTAGGCAAATATAATTCATCTCCATTGTTTGAATGTAAAAAAGTGCTAAGCATAATTGCATCTGTATCTTTCTTGTTCTCTTTTTTGATTATCGGCTTTCTCAAAACTTTTCCATTCTCAACAACTGTATAAATTACATTTGTTTTTTCCATTCTTGAAGTATTTACTCGCTTCATTTGATCGGGTGTTTTGTTCAGGTTTTCTTCCAGTTCGTTATAAATAAAGTAACTTTTATCGGCGTGACTTATTATTGCAAGTCCTAGGAAAGCTGAATTGGTTTTATTTGAATATTGTTGTTTTTTTATTTTATGAAGATCTGTTACTACATGATTACTGTCTGTATCGATGGTTATTATATTCCCCAAATCGAAATCAGTGCCTACAGGAATTCCATACAAATAAGTTGTAGTCGCACGTCGGCTTTCATAAACTAATTTTAGTCCATCATTTTTCATAGGTATTATTCCAACATTGATACATGCCGATAAAATGAATCCATCATCTTCATTCACATTTCCAGTGTCGATTTTGAATGGGATAATACTTTCGCTGATTAATGATTTTGTTTTTGAATCGATTTGAGCAAGATAAATTCCATTGGCATTATAAGCGGGAGTTTGGGTAGCGTAAGGGATAATAATATTTATTCGATTGTGTAAATCAATATACGAATCAATGAAATTGGAGAGGTAAATTTTATTCGATAACGGTTTTTGAAGAGCAATTTTAATTGGCTGGTCTGAGTCGGGAGTGTAAATAATTACGTTCCACTTTACATTTCTATCGCCCATTTTGCTACGCGTTAAATGATATAAGTTGCATTCTTTGTCAATTAACGAGTGAACAATATTTCCAGATTCGTCGTCGAGTGAGAATTTTTGAGAACGAGTTCTATTTCCAAAGTAATCGAAATGATTAATTGTGACGAATGTTGTGTCTTGAAATTCTTTCGTTCCAAAAGCCAAGAATTCATTCATGTTTTTTCGGGGAATTACAGAAAAACTTCCTGCATGTTTTTCGTTCTTGCCTTCGGAAAAATCGACCATCTTTCCGTTGTTCAAAGTGTTTCCGTTTTTGTCGAACGTCACCATTTCCAACTGCTCTCGTAAATTGCGCTTATTGAAATAGGAATAAAGAACGAGGAAGGAGTCATTTAGAGGAAGTAGACTTTCAAAGTGATACTTGAGAGAATCTTTCGCGGGTAAGGGAGTTCGAATGTGAAACAAACGTGTTAATGAAGCTTTATCATACCCTTCCAAAAAGTAATCGTTAGAATTAAATCGAAAGGCATAAATTGTTGAACTGTCTTGTGAATACAGTTTAAAAGTTGATGGGTCGAACTCTTCTATTTTAGATCCGGAGAAATAATGAAGTTCTTGTGCATTTGTTTGTGCAATTGTAAAAGCGAAAAGAAAGCGTAATAAATTTTTATGGAACATAAAAAGAATGTTAAACTAATCGATCGATAAATTGGAAGTAGTTAAAAGGTGAAATTTCTATAGTTGAATTTAGCTTTCTTTTTTAAATCCCATAGAAACGGAATTTACACAATACCGAACGCCTGTTTCGGTAGGGCCATCATCAAAAATATGTCCTAAATGAGAGCCACAGTTTGCGCAAAGTATTTCAGTTCTAATCATACCATGGGCTGAGTCTTTTTTCTGAATAATTTTCCCTCCTTCAATTTCTCGATCGAACGAAGGCCAGCCGCAGCCCGAATCGAATTTCATTTCAGAAGTAAAGAGTTCGTTGCCACAAGCAGCACAGTTGTAAACACCTTTTTCTTTATTCAGGTATAATTGTCCGGTGAATGGCCGTTCGGTTCCTTTCTGACGAAGCACATAATATTCTTCTTCAGTCAACTGCTTTTTCCATTCTTCATCTGATTTCTCGAAGTTCATTTCTCTGATTATTTTTATGAAAAGTAAATTTAGATAAATATTTTGAATGTGGAAGCAATATGGTGTAATGGAAATTCCAAAAAAATCTCCCGCTGATACCGCGGAATTATTTTGAGTGAGTGGTAAGTTGTAATTAGTGAGTAAATTTTCTCCCGCAGATGCCGCAGAATTTTTTTAAGTGAGTGGTAAGTTGTAATTAGTGAATAAATTTTCTCCCGCAGATGCCGGAGATTTCCGCAGAATTTTTTTTAGTGAGTGTTAAGTTGTAATTAGTTAGTAAATTTTTCTCCCGCAGATGCCGCAGAATTATTTCTAGTAATTGTTAAGTTCTGCTAATTGAGTAAATTTTTCTCCAGCAGATTTTTTTTATTTTTCATATTTCATACTTCATAATTGACCTTTGACCTTTGACCTTTGACCTTTGACCCTTCTTACTTCTTACTTCTTACTTCATACTTAATAATTCATAGTTTACATTTGACCCTTGCCCCATGACCTGCTTCCTTCAAAAAAACCGTTCTCTCACTTCTTCCGACGGTACCATGCATTTGTCTTTTTTTCCAAACCATTTATATCTGTTGCGTGCAATCATTTTGTAGATGAAATCTCTGATTGGATAAGGAATTACAATGAAAATAAATAATATTTTAAATGGCCAGCCCATCAGTTTTGCGATGTGTAATACAGCCGATGACTTAGTGTAGAATTTATTATTGTGAAAAAGTATCACCGAGGAAGAATAGAAGGAAGATATATTTTTTTGTGCAAGAAGTTTTTTTGAAAATTCGGATTGAGATGGACTGAAACGGATTCTTTTCTTTTTGTCGTGGCGAATGATGAAAGCGACAGAGCTATTACATAGATTGCAAACACCATCAAAAATTAGTAAAGGAGAATTCATGCTTTGTGTATCGTGCCACTCGAAGGCAAACGGTTAATTTGTTGATAACACCGGGTAATTAAGTGTTGGTTTTTCAAAAGTAATCGTTTATGTTTGATTTTTACTAAGAAAGGCAGAATTATGGGCTTAAGTTCACTGTTAATGTTGATTATTTGTGGCGTTGCATTTGCCGGTGGCGGAATTGTATTGGCTAATTTGATTTCGTTGAAGTCGACTAATGCTCAAAAGGGATTGGCGTATGAATGTGGCGTTCCTACCATAGGTAAATCCTGGATTCAGTTTAACGTAGGTTACTACTTGTTTGCCTTGTTATTTCTTATCTTTGATGTAGAGTTGGTGTTTCTTTATCCGTGGGCTGTAGTGGTTAAGGATATCGGATTTCCGGCACTGTTTGAAATAGTAATTTTTCTTTTCATCCTATTCTTAGGATTTTTATATGCACACAAGAAAGGAGCTTTGAAATGGATGTAAACACACAAGATCCGAGAGTAACTTTTCCGGGAGAAATCCATCCAACGCCGGGAGGAGGAATCTTAGTTAGCAAATTAGATGAAGTGATAAATTGGGCGCGATCGAATTCGCTATGGCCACTAGTTTTTGGAACTAGCTGCTGCGCTATCGAAATGATGTCGACTGCTTCTGCAAAATATGATTGGTCGCGATTTGGTTTTGAAGTCGCTCGTGCTACCCCCCGGCAAGCCGATGTAATTATTATTGCCGGAACAATCGTTAATAAAATGGGCCCGGTATTAAAAAGATTGTACGATCAAATGCCGGATCCGAAATATGTCATAGCCATGGGTGCCTGTGCTACTTCTGGCGGACCATTTTTTTACAATACATATTCGGTGGTAAAAGGAGCAGATCACATTATTCCGGTCGATGTTTACATAGCTGGTTGTCCTCCGAGACCAGAAGCATTATTGCACGCTTTGATAACATTGCAAGAAAAAATTAAAGCCGGGAAGTAATTATGCTGAAAGAAAAAATTGAGTCCCTATTTAGTGAAGTAGTATTCGAAGAGAATTCGCAATGGCCTACAATGTTGATCGCATCGGATCAATGGCGATCGGTTGCAGAAATTTTACGATCAAATAATGATTTGAATTTCGATTATCTTTTTTGTGTTACAGCGGTAGATTGGAAGACACATATTACGATGGTCTACCATCTCGAGTCAACATTTTATAGACACATCTTAGTTGTTAAAGCGAAAATTGAAAACAGAGACAATGCAAAGATTGCTACAGTTAGTGATCTTTGGCGAACAGCAGAATTAAACGAGCGAGAGGCGTATGATTTAATGGGCGTTCATTTTAAATATCATCCTGATATGCGACGATTGTTTTTAACAGATGAATGGGTAGGTTGGCCATTGCGAAAAGATTATGACGATCCAATCAATATGATAAAATTGTAACTGATGCTGGAAGAAGTAGGAACAACAGAATTGGGTGATGTAATCATCAATGTAGGGCCACAGCATCCTTCAACTCACGGTGTTTTACATTTAGTAATTACTCTAAATGGCGAGACGGTTAAAAAAGTTGAGCCGCATTTAGGATATATTCATCGGAGTATTGAGAAGATGTGTGAGAGTTTAACATACAGACAATTTATTTATGTGACCTCTCGGATGGATTATCTTTCGTCGCATATTAATAATCATGCATGTGCTTTAGTCGTAGAGAAAGGATTACAAATAGAAATTCCAAGAAGAGCACAATATCTCAGAGTGTTATTAGATGAGCTCACTCGTTTGGCATCTCATCAGTTATGGTGGGGAGCAATGGCAATGGATGTTGGAGCAATCACTCCATTTTTTCATGCATTTCGAGAGAGAGAAATGATTAACGATATTATGGAACAAACATGCGGAGCGAGACTGACGATGAACTTTATGGTTCCGGGTGGTTGTATGTTTGATATACACCCTGAATTTGTAAAAAGAACGAAAGAGTTTATAGCTTTTTTCAAGAGTAAACTGAGCGAGTATGATGAAATGGTTACTGATAATGTAATCTTCAAAAATAGAATGCAAAACGTTGGCGTAATATCGAGAGAAGATGCAATTAGTTATGGATGTAGTGGGCCAGTTGCAAGAGCTGCCGGAGTTTCGTGCGATATAAGGAAATTGTATCCGTACGATATTTATTCGGAAATTGATTTTAAAGAATCGCTAGAAACAAAAGGAGATTGTTATGCGCGATATCTAGTTCGAATGAAAGAAATGAATGAGTCGGTTCGAATCATTGAACAATTGATTGATAATATTCCTGAAGGAGAATTTCAGGCTAAAACAAAAGCAGTTTTAAAATTACCCAAAGGAGAATATTATTCGCGCGTTGAAACAGCTCGTGGCGATTTTGGAATTTATGTAGTAAGTGAAGGAGCAACTACTCCGTATAGAATAAAATTCAGATCACCCGGATTCTGTAATCTTTCGGCACTTGAACATATGGCGAGAGGAAGTAAAATAGGCGACTTAGTAGCTATCATGGGATCGTTGGATCTTGTAATACCCGATATTGACAGATAATGATCAGCTTCGAAAAAATAGCCGCATCTATTCATCACTTGTTGAGTATTCATTTCTCAACGACGGTGACAACAATTGTGGAGTTAGTGGTCATAGGAATATTCGTACTTACTTTGTTTGCATTGCTTGGTTTAATATTGGTTTTTATGGAGCGAAAAGTTTCTGCTTACATGCAAATTCGTGTTGGACCAAATAGAGTGGGTTACAAGGGGACAGCACAAACATTAGCCGACACCATCAAGCTATTAGTGAAAGAAGGATTAGTTCCTGATGGTGCAGATAAATTTTTATTCAACTTGGCGCCCTTTATTGTTATGATTGGTGCAATGTTATTAATGGCGCCTATTCCGTTTGCAAGAAATATGCAGATCTGGGATTTAAACATTGGCGTTCTCTACATCACAGCTATTTCATCTATTTCTGTAATCGGAATTTTAGTTGCAGGATGGTCGAGTAATAATAAATATTCGCTTTTAGGAGCGATGAGAAGTGGAGCACAGATTGTGAGTTATGAATTATCGGCCGGCCTTGCAATTTTAAGTATAGTAATATTGACAGGAAGTTTAAAAATTTCTGATATCATAGCCAGTCAACAAAATGGTTGGTGGTTATTCAAGGGGCATATACCGGCATTAATTTCATTTGTTATATTTATTATTGCTGTTACAGCAGAGACCAATCGTGCGCCCTTCGATATGGCAGAAGCAGAATCAGAATTGACGGCAGGGTTTCATACTGAATATTCGGGGATGAGATTTGCACTTTTCTTTCTTGCGGAATATGTAAACATATTTATTGTTTGTGCTATTGGCGCTACACTCTTTCTAGGAGGCTGGATGTCTTTTCATATTGGAAGTTGGTCGGGATTTAATCATATAATGGATTTTATTCCTTCTTCTCTATGGTTTATGGGTAAAACATTCAGCTTGATATTTCTTATTATGTGGTTTCGTTGGACGTTCCCACGATTAAGGATTGATCAGTTGCTAGATTTAGAATGGAAATATTTATTGCCGATTGGAATGTTCAATTTATTGTTGATGACGATTGTAGCAATTATGGGCTGGTATATAAAATAAATGTAATGGGATTTCTTAAAAATTATATCACTACTGTTTATCGTTCTGTCAAATCACTTTTGATTGGGATGAGACGAACAGGATATTATTTTACTCATCCGGAAGAAATTATTACTCAGAATTATCCGGAGAATAGAAACGAGTTGAATTTACCGGAGCGATTCAGAGGAGAAGTGGTGATGCCACATAATGAATCTAACGAACACCGTTGCACAGGTTGTACAGCGTGTGAGCTAGCGTGCCCAAATGGAACCATTAAAATCATTACTAAGTTTGAAGTTAATGCAGAAGGCAAAAAGAAAAAAGCAATCGATACTTTTATTTACCATCTTGAACTTTGTACAATGTGTAATTTGTGTATAGAAGCTTGTCCGACCGACGCAATTAAAATGGCGCAGTCGTTTGAACACAGTGTGTACGATCGATCTCTTCTCACAAAAACACTCAACAAACCTGATTCAAAAATTATGGAGGGAGTCGAATGATAGACAGCTCGAATATTTCATTTTATTTAATGTCGACATTTTTGTTGACGTTTGGAATAATGGCAGTTACGACTCGAAAAATATTTCGTTCAGCGATTTGGTTATTGTTCTCGTTGATTGGTGTTGCCGGTTTGTATTTTTTGATGGATCTGCAGTTTCTGGCGGCTGTACAGATTATAGTTTACATAGGAGGAATTGTGGTGTTAATTATATTTTCAATTTTTCTAACACAGCATAGTGGCGACAATCTTCCAAAAGCGTTAACAATTAGAAAAGTAATTTCGGCAGCCATGTGTATTTTTGGATTTGGAAGTATTGCAGCATTATTGTGGCAAAATAAGTTTGTGAAAAGTGGATTAGCCTTCGATTCTGAATTAAAAACAATTGGCAACAAAATGCTTTCTACAACAACTGGTGGATTTTCACTACCGTTTGAAGTAGTCAGTATGTTATTATTAGCAGCAATGGTTGGATGTATTGCAATAGCAATGAAAAAAGAAACGGAGAAATCATGAGCCACGTTCCATTAGTACATATACTTATTGTGAGTATAGCGCTGTTTTTTATTGGCGTCTATGGATTCTTTACAAGAAGGAATCTGATCACCATGTTGATGTCGATCGAATTAATTTTGAATAGTGTCAATATTAATTTTGTTGCATTCAATAAATACCTCCATCCGGAAAATCACGATGGGTTATTTTTTAGCTTGTTCATTATTGCGATTGCTGCTGCTGAAGCAGCCGTAGCAATTGCTATCATAATTAATCTGTATCGCAGCCATCGCTCAATTGATGTTGAAGATGCAGATGAATTAAAACTATAATTGCCGATATGTCGATATTGCTACTTATTCTTTTACTTCCATTTTTGTCATTTGTCGTTTCCGGCATTTGGGGACAGAAGTATTTAAAAAATATTTCTGGTGTACTGGGAACGACCGCTGTATTTGCATCGTTCATTATTTCATGCTTAACTGCCTACCAGTATTTTTTTATTGATGGGTTGGTCAATGGACAGTTTATTGCGCAATACCCTGTCAATATTCACTGGCTTCAGTTCACGTCTGAGTTAAGTATTAATTTAGGAATTATGATCGATCCAATTTCGGTGATGATGTTACTCGTAGTTACATTCATTTCGTTAATGGTTCATATTTATTCGTTGGGTTATATGAAAGGAGAAGAAAGATATGCTACATACTATTCTTTCTTGTCGCTGTTTACATTTTCTATGCTAGGGTTAGTGGTAGCCTCTAATATTTTTCAAACATATATTTTTTGGGAGCTGGTCGGCGTCAGCAGCTTTCTGCTCATTGGATTTTACTATAACAAACCATCGGCAGTTGCCGCATCTAAAAAAGCATTTATTGTAACACGTTTTGCCGACTTAGGGTTTTTGGCTGGGATACTTACGTTATCCTATTACTCCGGGAGTTTAGATTTCAAAGACATATTAATTCGATTCACCGATAGTTCTTCGCCGCAATTGCATGCAGTTATCAGCGCATCGTTTATGGGTGCTTCTGCACTAAGCTGGGGATTGATTTTAATATTCATAGGAGGGGCAGGTAAATCGGCAATGTTTCCATTACATATTTGGTTGCCCGATGCAATGGAAGGACCAACACCCGTATCTGCGTTGATTCATGCAGCTACCATGGTAGTAGCGGGAGTGTTTTTAGTCGCTCGATTGTTTCCGATATTTTCAATAAGTTGTCCGGCTGCGCTTCATGTGGTAGCTGTTGTCGGCATTTTTTCTTCAGCTTTCGCAGCATTAATAGCATGTACGCAAACCGATATTAAACGTGTATTGGCTTTCTCAACAATGTCGCAGATCGGATTCATGATGTTTTCGTTAGGAGTTTCGCATTATGGTTCTGAAGGAGGTTTAGGTTATATGGCTTCCATGTTCCATTTATTTACGCATGCTATTTTCAAAGCGTTGCTCTTTCTTTGTGCCGGAACTATTATTCATTTTGTTCACAGTAATGAGATGAAAGATATGGGAGGACTCAGAAAATATTTACCTGTAACGCACTTTGCATTTCTCATAGGTTGTTTGGCAATAGCAGGAATTCCACCCTTTGCCGGATTTTTTAGCAAAGAAGAAATTCTTTCAGCAGCATTTCAAAGTGACAAGTTGATTTATTATACTGCGTTGGTAACAGCAGGACTGACATCTTTTTATATGTTCAGATTGTTCTTTTCAATTTTTTATAACAGTAAAAAAGTAAGAGGCAATTCTCATCACTCAGAAGGAAGCATTACGATGTTGCTTCCGCAGATAATTTTGGCGGTCGGTGCAATATCTACCGGGTTTATTTCATTTGGTAAATTTGTGACGAGCGATGGTTTACCTTTAGACACACACATCGATCCTTCATTTTCTGTTTTACCAATTGCTCTTTCACTTATAGGAATTGTAGTTGCGACGATATTCTTTTTCAAGAACAGTGAAAAGGCAGTAGTGGTGTCTGAAAAATTAGGATTGGTATATAACGTTTTAAAAAGAAAACTTTATATCGATGAAATTTATTTATTCATTACGAAAAAAATAGTGTTCAAGTTAATAGGTTCTCCTGCTGCGTGGATAGACAAGAATATTGTAGATGGCGGAGTGAATACAATTGCAAAAGCAACACAAGTTTTATCATTGACGACATCAGTTTGGCAGTCGGGTAAAATTCAAGCATATTCAATTTGGTTTTTAGTAGGTGCATTGGGTTTGTTAATATGGAGTCTTCATTTTACACAACTAATTTAACATGAATTTAAATATACTTGTAATTCTTCCTCTCGTATTTGCTTTGTCGTTGCTATTTGCAAAAACAAAAGAACAAGTAAGAATGATTGCTTTGGTTGGTGCAGGAGTGCAACTTATTCTTGCGTTTTATCTTTATTACTGCTATCGGAATGTTTCTAGGCTTCCTGCCAATGGGATGTATTTTGAATCTATCGCATCGTGGTTCCCGTCTTTAAATATTAATTACCACATTGGAGTTGATGGAATTTCGATTGCCATGATTTTGTTAACTGCATTCGTTGTCTTAGCAGGAGTTCTTGTAAGTTGGAATATAAATAAATCGACGAAAGAGTTCTTTTTTCTAATCACTTTACTCAGTTCCGGTGCTTACGGATTTTTTATATCGCTCGATTTATTTTGTATGTTCTTTTTTTTAGAAGTCGCTGTCATTCCCAAATATTTATTGATTGGAATATGGGGGAGTGGGAAGAAAGAATATAGTGCAAACAAACTTGCTCTAATGTTGATGGGAGGATCGGCGCTAGTTTTAGTAGGAATTTTAGGGTTGTATTATTATTCTGCCGGGCCTATTGGCGGGTTCAATTTAATGGCGCTCTCAACGCAATATATTCCGCTCAACAAGCAATTAATTTATTTTCCATTTCTATTTGTCGGGTTTGGAATATTTACTGCTATTTTCCCTTTTCATACATGGGTTCCAGATGGACATTCGTCGGCACCAACTGCAGCTTCTATGTTTTTAGCCGGCGTATCAATGAAACTCGGTGGATATGGATGTTTGCGTGTTGCAGCATTTTTACTTCCTGAGGCGGCGCATTTTTATTCGCCATACATTATTGTTTTGTCAACGATTGCTATCTTATATGGAGCCTTTGCAACGATGATGCAAAAAGATTTAAAATATATGAATGCGTATTCAAGTATTAGTCATTGTGGATTTGTATTGTTGGGAATTGGAATGTTGACACCAACAGCAATCAACGGTGCTGTTCTGCAAATGATTTCGCACGGATTAATGACTGCACTTTTCTTTGCTGCTATCGGCATGATTTACGAGCGAGCTCATACGAGAATTATCAGTGAGTTAGGTGGTCTGTTAAAAGTAATGCCTTTCATAGGTACGATTTTTATATTAGCCGGTCTTTGTTCGCTAGGACTTCCGGGGTTAAGTGGCTTCGTTGCTGAAATGACAGTGTTCATAGGGTCTTGGGCGCGTCCGGAAAAAATGTATCGGCTAGCTACTATTTTATCTACGATGTCGATTGTAGTAACAGCCGTTTATATATTACGTGCTTCCGGAACAGTGTTGATGGGAGAGATTAAAAATAATTCATTCAAGGATCTCACAGATGCACATTGGTATGAAAAAACAGCAGGAGTACTTCTTCTTGCAGGCATTTTACTTATTGGTCTTTCGCCATTTGTCGTAAATGAATTGATTGCACCCGGAGCGGAACACATTATGATTAATCTACATCGAATAACTGCCGGATTATGAAAGAAGCAATAAATATTTTTTTATTAATGAGAAGCGAAATAATGATCGTACTTACGATTGTTATACTGTTAATAATGAAAGTGGCAGATAATGGGAAAAGTGGTAATTTCTGGATAGGAGCAATCAATGCATTTTTATTGGTCAATTGTCTAGTAGGGTGGTTGCCAATTAGTGAAGGCATCGTTTTTGGAGGAATGTTTAAGAGTTTTGCATTAGCGTCATTTGGAAAAAATATTTTGAGTACCGGTGTTTTATTGATTTCTCTTACATCAACAGAATGGTTACGTAAATGCCGTCATCTTATTGAATTTTATTTGTTGCTGCTTTCATCGTTATTAGGAATGTTTTTCTTGTTGTCTTCGGGAAATTTATTGATGTTTTATCTTTCGTTGGAACTTGCAAGTATACCCTTAGCGGCATTGTGTAATTTCAATTTTGAAGAGCGCCGGAGTAGTGAGGCTGCCATGAAAATGATTTTGTCGTCGGCATTTGCAAGTTCAATTATGTTGATGGGGATTTCTTTTATTTATGGAGAAGGAGGGACGCTCGATTTCGAGGCGCTCACGTTAATTATGCATGAAAGTGTACTCTTTGTTATAGGTTTTGTTTTTTTATTCGTCGGGGTTATTTTCAAATTGTCGGTTGTCCCATTTCATCTATGGACTGCCGATGTTTATGAAGGTTCGCCCGTTCCTGTCACTGCTTTCTTGTCAGTAATTTCCAAAGGTGCAATGGTAATTGTTTTTTCGTCATTGCTCTACCATGTCTTTGGAGCTTTACATACTACATGGTACGGCTTACTTTACATGTTGAGTATTCTTACAATATTAACAGGAAATATTTTTGCTATCCGACAAAATAATTTGAAGCGACTTTTGGCCTTTTCATCAATCACTCAGATGGGATATATTCTCATAGGAATCTTAGGCAGTTCTGCAGAAGGTATCAGTGCCACAATTTATTTTATTGTCATTTATATGTTTTCAAATATTGCAGCATTCGGTGTGATTGCAATTGTGTCAGCCAAAACAGGAAATGAACGTATTTCAAGTTTTGTTGGATTGTCTAAGTCAAATCCGTTTTTAGCATGGACAATGGCTATTGCGTTATTTTCATTGGCAGGAATTCCTCCAACAGCAGGTTTCTTCGGAAAAATATTTTTATTGAAAGCTGGTGCAGCGAAGGCCGATTTATTTCTAATTGCATTCGCAGCTATCAACATGATAATTGCTCTGTCATATTATTTGAGAGTAGTGAGAGCAATGTTTATGGAAACGAATGCAGAGAGTTTTGAAAGTATTCGATCAGGATATTCTTATCGGATTGCTATTGTGCTTTGCCTAATTTGTATTGTAGGTTTAGGCTTCATGGGAAATTTTTACGAGTATATTTATTCATTAACAAAGTCAATTTAAATTGGAATCTAAGTTGAATTAATATGGCAATAAACCAGAATCATTTATTTGAAGACTTACAGGGAGTAAAATGTGCAATCGTTGAAAAGAATGCATCAAAAGAGCGAGTTGATTTTTTGCGGACATTACTGGAGCATAATGGTTTCAAAGTTGTAGTAGTTGATAGTCCTCCCCCTAAAACAGCATCGCCTGTTGAAGTCGATGCCACCGTTATAATTCAACCATCCACATTTACGGTGGGAGTAACCGACGTTCGCTTTAATTCTACGAATGCTATTTTCGGTCGACTTTTAAAAACTCCAAATGGAAACAATGTGACATTAGCATATTGGCAACAACGGGAAGAGATAGCCGATAATTCTAAGCCTTATTTTGAAAAAAAATAATTTTAATATGTACCTGTAATTTTTGAATATTCTGCCTATCAATACTTTTATTCTAGCTATAGCGATACACAGAAGAATGATCAATCGAAAATGCTGTTGCATAACATTCATCCGAGTAAATATTTGATTAACTATACCACAGTGTTTACTCTGTAAATAATGAATTGTATTTTTTGGATTTAAAATGAGTGCTGCACATACTTAAAAAGGTGTGAAAAAAATAAAGTTCGTGTCCTCACCAAAAAAATGAGGACACTGAACTTACACACACACTAGTAGGCACACACATACCTACTTTTTTGTCCTAACATTCATAAAGTGACAAAAATTGCAAGCCCACCCTGCTTATCGCTTTACTACTTAACTGTTAAGACAATTAATTAAACGTAAAATAAACGCTATTGTTCTGATACAAAGATAGGTCTTGGTAGTGTTTTAGTGTCATCCAAAATGTACATTGCGTGTAGTACTAACAATGACAAGATTTATCATTTAAAATTAACTTTTTGTAAAATATCGGCCAAGTGTTCATTCTCTATAAATGTTTGAAAAGCATTTTCTGTTCCAGGTACACAAAATTGATTTTTGAAATAAGCAGTTTTTTGATTAGGGCGAAGAATAATTTTACCTGATGTGTAATTCAAGATTTCTGCAAATGTTCTAATCTCGTCTGATTGAGCAAACTTTAAATCAAGTAGTATGATATCCGGATTTAGTTGATTATAGAGTAATATAGCCTCTGAAAAATTTCCTGCGTGTGAAACCTGATCTATATAATTTGTCCTCGATAGTGCACTTCTAAGGTTAGCTGAGAACAAATTTGAATGTTCTACAATTAATACCGTAAGTCTTGTTTGATTATCTTTCATTCTCTAGCTTTCTCTAATAGAAACGCAAAGAATACAAAAAAGATATTTTTAAGTTGAGGTTGATTGTATTGAATTGATGTCCTCTTTAAGACTACAAAAATAAATTAAGCACATTAATAAAGGAAATTCTAAAAATATTAAAGTATCAAATTATTTGAAATAGCATAAAAAGTTAACTCAGAGTTGCTTTTTAATTTCATCTTGTCCATTACTCGTGCACGATAGGTGCTGATTGTATTTACGCTAAGTGAAAGTTCTGCAGCAATATCTGAAACGGTTTTTCCGCTGGCAATCATCTTCATTACGTCTAGCTCTCTGTCTGATAAAAGTTCGTGTGGGTGTTTCTTAATATCATAATCTAAATTGGAAGCCATTTTTTCTGCTAGCGAAGAAGTAATGTATTTCCGTCCATTCATTATTGTTCTCACTGCTTGAACCAATTCTTCAGTTGCGCTTTCTTTTGTTATATACCCCGAAGCGCCGGCTTTTAGAACTCGGATGGCATAAATTTCTTCCGGGTGAATACTTAATATCAATACAGGTAATGTTGGGAACTCGATTTTAATTATTTTAAGTGCTTCTAATCCATTTTTAATTGGCATGGAAACATCACAGATAATAACATCAAATTTAGCTTGTCGTATTCTTCGGATTAACTCCTGCCCATCTGCAACTTCCACAAAATTAGCATCGGGAAATTCTTCTAAGAGTATTTCTTTTAAGCCTCTTCTAACAATTGAATGATCGTCTGCAAGTAAAATATTCATTTATGTTTTAATTAAAATTTTAATTAGTTATTTAAGAAGTTATCCAATATTTTTGTTCAATAGTAACTTGATATGATAAGAGACGTTTATTTTTTATTCGTTTAGTTAGTTCTATCTTATTAATTATCTTTTTACTTGTACACTCTAAAATTATTATATGAAAAATATTTCCAAATTCAAAAAAATAAAATTTTGCACCTTTTTTTGGGTAGTACTAATTGTATTCTCTGCTTGCGAGTCCAAAAATAGCAATAAAAATGATGCAAAATCAACGGACAATTCTCTTTCAATGGAAAAATATACCGGTAAGGGAATTGGGCCAATTACAGAACTAATAATTGATAGTACAATTGACGATCAACTTGTAAATGACGGCAAGGTTATTTTCGAAGCTAAATGTACAATGTGCCATAAATCTACGAATGAAAAAGCAATTGGCCCCGGATTAGCCGGAATTTACACACGTAGAACACCAGAATGGATCATGAACATGATATTAAATCCTATGGAGATGACTCAAAAGGACTCGCTTGCAAAGGATTTGTTGAATGAATATTTGAGCCAAATGCTGGATAATAATTTGACTCAGGCCGAGGCTAGAAGTGTGTTAGAATATTTACGAACTTTGAAATAATTTTTTTTATTTTAGTCTTTAAAATTTATTCCAAATTAAAGATCGTCATTTTAAAGTTGTCTCAATAAAAAAATTGATATTTATATTAAATCAATTGAAAAGCTAAAGTAGCTATTCGCTATAGTAATAAATCAAACCGTCTGCTGTTCCTATTACTATCGTTGAGTTTTCGTTGATGTCGGTACTTGTATTATAATTGAAACGAGATCCTCCATAAATAGGATAACCTGATTTTATTTTACCCGAATTGGTGAGCATATAAAACCGATTGAATTTAGTATCTACTATTCCTTTTTTGAACTTGTTATTGATCGCATTTACTAAAACATATTCTCCACTAGGATCTAAAGTTTCCAGATTTTTTTTAGTATTACCTTCTAATAAATAGAGTGTGTTTTTAGAAAGAAAAATAATCTGATCCTCCTTTAGATCTCCAATGGCTAGTATATCATTCACGGAATCTGTACTATTTTGATTAACTTGATCAAGTTGATCTGTTTTTATAGAAGTGAGTTTTCCTGAAATGTCAAGTAAGAAAAGTGTACAGCTTTTTGCTGAATCGGAATAGGCTACACTTACCTTTTTGATTTCTTCATTAGCATGAAGAATAGCGGTTTTGCCTGTCAGATCAATCAATGCAACACTTGAACCCAATTCAGCAAGTATATATTTTTTATCAGCGAGGTCAATAAATTGAAAGGGTTTAACAATATTTCTAAGGTTATTTTTAAAAGTCCACTGAAGTACCGGCTTACCTGTTTGTTCATAGTTATAAATCATACCGTTTTCGCAAGCAACATAAATTTTAAAATGGTTATTCCCGTCAATGTCTTCCACTAAACATCCGTTACTTGCTTTTGCCGGTAGTCGAATCGGAAAGTTTCCAACTGCTTCGCCTTTTGAATCAATAATAAATAATTTGGTTGCCGTATTAAATACTAGTTGGATTTCACCATTCTTGTATAAGTCTAAAGAATAAAAATCGCTGATAATTTTTTCACCTAAATTTTTTTCCCATATAAGCTGCCCCGACTCATCAAATAAATTTAAGTTGTAATTGTCGTCCTGGATTAAAATAAGATTTTCATTGCCTCTCTTTACTACGAAAGGAGGTGTGGAAGCAGAGGTGTCTAATTGCGTTGACCATAAGAGCCTAATTTCTTTTTTTGAATCGCTTTTTAAGTCGAGCCTGAAATTGCTTGTTACTATTTCACCTTTTTGTCTGAATGACCCAGCTAATGATTGAATATTTTTTCTTATAACACCATCGTTTATCAATCTCTGTGAAAGGTCTTCAGTGGAGATAGATCGTAAAATATTTCCACCTCGCTGGAGATTAAAATAGATGTTAATCTGACCATTCATTAATGAGCTTTTGAAATGCCTTTTGTAGTCGTCTTCTTTGTTCAACGTTTTCTTGTCTGTATAGTCGTCAATCAAACTTTTTAACATGGAAGGGTTACTTCCGAATATTATGAAATTTTCAATTGAAGTATAGTATGATTGTTTTATATCCCAAAATATTTTGCCAAAAATAATTGGGATCAAATGCTCTATATCTATCTTGCTAATTTCATAGCCTTTATATTTTTCTGTTTTTGATTTCCCTATTTCTTCTTGAATTTTTGCTAGTTTAGAAATAGAATTGTTTACATCATTCGTATGAAAAAATGCATATGTATTGTTTTCCAAATTCTCGCTACCTGGTTCAGTTATCACCAGAGCAAATTCATTCGTAACCCAATCACTCATTCTGTTTTCGACATCTATTTTATATTTCAAGTCAATACTATCAATATAACTCTGTACAAATTTTTTAGGAAAGTAGTAGCTTTTGTTTTTCTTAAGGACATTCAAACAAGCATTAATATTACTTACAGAAAAATCGATTACTGCTGCGGTACGAGATGGGGCAATTTTTGCAAATTGGCTTTCACTACTTTGTAATCCGATTAGCGAACTTACTATCGCAGTTGAATCAAGCGAGCTGCTATTTCCCGAAAATAGCGTTTGGTCTTTGTTTATTAGTACATCAAATTTCATCCATCGACAAAAGTTGCTAATACATTCTCTGAGCGAAGGATGATCATTACTAATATATCCTGATAAAAGGTCTTCTAATCCATTATTGTTTACATATAAATGGATAGTATTTTTTGAACTTAGTTGTTTATTCACTCTTTTAAAAGCCAACGATTTTGAAAAAGGCGTTCCATTCTTAAGTTGGCGTATGGCATCTTCTACTAAAAATGAAGTTCGACTAATCATTATTACACCATTGTTTACAGCTATTGTCAAAACTGATTCATCTCCCTTTTTTAATTCAAAAATTTTAACGTCTTCATAAACTCTAATATCTTCTGTGAAATATTTTGCCGATAAATCGTTCACTAGTGAAATAACGTCGTTTGCTGAATGACCTTTAACAATATTAAGACAGTATAGTAAATCGAATTCGGTTGCTTTTGTCGGGTGCAATGAGATGTATAGTTTTTGTTTAGCTAGGATCTCCTTTATTTCAGGTTCAGATTTAGAAATAGAGTCCAACCAATGGAAACTAGTTTGGATAGATTTGAAACCGGGGTCTACTTCAAGAAAATTAAAATAATCTGATTTAGTTATTTCATCGATAGCCCTAGCTGCATCAGTAACTTCAAAAAAGATGGCTACGTCTGTCGGAATAGCATCTAAAGGTGAACTTTGAATTACATTGTATCGTTGATTGAAATAATATGCAATACTTGTTAATATCAGTAGTGCACTGATTATCGAAATTATTAAACTCTTTTTTTTCATAATGGATTTATAATCTTTGGCGTACTTTTTTAAAATGGATGGTTGAACTTTTTCCGGTTATACGTCAGATGTCAAGCGAGAGTTGAGTAGGTTTAAGCCTGAATGTTTTTCTGTGATATATGCACATGCCAGATTGGTGTATTGCTTTACGATGTGCAGAAGTACCATACCCTTTATTTGATTTCCAATTGTACTCCGGAAATTGCCAATGCAATTCAAGCATGTGT
Organism: Bacteroidota bacterium; assembly: GCA_043747595.1. GTDB lineage: Bacteria > Bacteroidota > Bacteroidia > AKYH767-A > 2013-40CM-41-45 > JADKIH01. The sequence goes on from JAYTOX010000070.1 coordinate 19,737, forward strand.
TCGTCTCGGTAAGTTTTTGCAAGAATTGATGCAGCTGCTATAGACGCATAAATACCATCGCCGCCAATAATACATTTGTGTTCTGCGTTTGGATATCTATTAAATCGGTTTCCATCAATCAATAATAATTCCGGTGCGTGTTTCAATTTTGTAATAGCACGATGCATAGCTAGAAAAGATGCATTGAGAATATTGATTTGATCTATTTCCAAATGTGATGCAAGTGCAACTGCATAATCAATTGCTTCCGATTCAATAATTGGTCGAAGGTGCATACGTTGTTCTTCCGTAAGTTGTTTGCTGTCGTTTAAAAGTGGGTGATGAAAATCGGGTGGTAAAATCACAGCCGCAGCATAAACGGGCCCTGCAAGACAGCCTCGCCCGGCTTCATCACATCCTGTTTCTACTAGTTCTGTTTGTAAAAATGGTAATAACATCTATTGCCGAAGATATAAACTTTTGACAAGTTTGAGGAATCAATTGATCTTGATTTAAGAACAATTGTAGGTGAATCAATTGTTACAATACGATAATGCATGAAAAAGGAAAGGCAATACTATTCAACTGTTTTTTCGATTGAATTCCAAAGCATATTCGCCGTTCGATCCCAGTTGAAATCGGCTTGTCGTAAAAGTCCTTTTTGTATCAAACTTACTCTTAGATTTTCATCAGCAGCAAGTGTCATCATTCCATTTTTAATTGAGTCGACTGAATATGGATCACACAAAAGCGCGGCACCTCCAGCAATTTCTGGCATAGAAGAAGTGTTGGAAGTTAAGACTGGAATGCCTGATCGCATAGCTTCAATAATTGGAATTCCAAAGCCTTCAAAATTGCTTACGTATGTCATTGCTAAAGCTGATGCTGTAAGGTCTGTCAAGTCTTGAAACGATACCCTTCCTGTAAAAATAACTTCGTCTTTGAATTGCATATTCGTTAGCGTCTTTTCCATTTCTTCTGTCCACCAACGTTTAGCGCCAACCATCAACATCTTTACATCCGACGAATGTGATTTTCTAAATTCGTCGAAGGCTTTCAGCATATTCGAAATGTTTTTGCGATGATGAATGGCTCCTACAAACAAAAAGTATGGTTTCCCATTGGAAAATTTACTGCGTGTTTGTTCAATTTCACTTTTATTTAGAGGAGAAAAATTTTCTGCTACACCATTGTAAACGATATCGATTTTTGCTTTATCGATACCAAATTCTTTTATAATATCCGCTTTGGTAAATTCTGAAACTGCTGCAATCCGATTAGATTTTTTAGCCAAAAGTGGAAACATATTTCTGTAATAAAATCCCGTAAAAAAAGGAAGGTCTTTAGGGTGATGTATAAAACAGATATCGTGAAATACCGATAGCGTTTTAGTTTTGGTATGTAACGGAAAAAAACCATCCGTTCCAACGTACAGATCTACATTATTTTTTTTGAGAACAGCACCAACGGCAAATTCATTCCAGTAACCGGTTAAAAAAGGATGTCGGGCAGGAGGGAAAGCAACTATCGGTGTTACATTAGTTCCAGTGATGAATTCCTCCTCGTATGGTCGGTCGAAAATAAAAATGAACTCGTGCTCCGGATGTGCAGCGACAATGCGCTTGGTAGCTTGCAGAGTGAAATTCCCGATTCCTTCCAAGCGGGATTTAAGAAGCATACGAGTGTTGAAGGCGATTTTCATATTCTGCTGCGAAAATAGTTTTTTTTCTGCTGTCTTATTGTTTTCCTCAATACTGATTGGCAGAAAGTAGGAAATAGTTAGGCAGCTTAATTAAATTGACTTTTGGATGTTGATAAAAGGTAGCGACTTTTCAGTATCCATAGGCTTTTGGGCACTAAAAAGAGTATTTTTGTAGCAATGAGATTCGATACCCCCGTAAAATTAGAAGAACTTGCAAAACTGACCAACGCTCAGGTGTTGGGTGAAGGACATCGTTTGGTAAGTGGTATAAATGAAATTCACAAAGTGGAAGAAGGCGATATAACCTTCGTAGATCATCCAAAATACTACGACAAGGCGTTGAATTCTGCTGCTTCCTTCGTGATCATAAATAAAAATGTAGAAGTGCCGGCAGGCAAAGCGTTGCTTTATTCCGACGATCCTTTTTCGGCCTATCTCGCCATCGTCAAAAAATTCAGAACCTTCGATCCTTCCAAAGAAGCTATCAGCAAGAATGCTAAAATTGGTGAAGGAACTATTATTCAGCCCGGAGTTTTTATTGGGCATCATGTTGTGATCGGGAAAAATTGTTTGATCCATGCGAATGTTTGTATTTACGATCATACTGTAATTGGCAACGATGTTGTCATTCATTCCGGTGCTGTACTTGGTGCCGATGCTTTTTATTTCAAGAGAAAACCGGAGGGCTATGAAAAAATGATTTCATGCGGCAGAGTTGTTATTGAAGACAGAGTAGAAATAGGAGCTTCTTGCACAATAGACAAAGGCGTTTCCGGCGATACAGTAATAGGAGCCGGTACAAAAATGGATAATATGGTTCATGTTGGACATGATACCGTGATAGGAAAAAATTGTTTGTTTGCAGCTCAAGTTGGAATTGCAGGTGTTGTAACAATAGAAGACGATGTAATTCTTTGGGGACAAGTAGGAGTTCAAAAAGATCTTACCATTGGCAAAGGTGCCGTTGTACTTGGACAATCAGGAATTCCTAAATCGCTCGAAGGAGGAAAAACTTATTTTGGAAGCCCAACTCAAGAAGCGCGCGATAAAATGAAAGAACTAGCTTTTATAAAACAGTTGCCATCTATTATTGAAAAATTAAAAAGTTAGAAGTTGTCGACAGAAAAAAAAATAGCATCGGTTCCTGTAGTGAATGATGTCAATGTTGAATTGCAAGCGAAGAAGCTGCAGTTGCATTGGCTATTGCAGATCACTAAAGCGATCAATTATAATTTTTCTACCAAGCAACTTTTTGATGTCTACGAACACGTTCTACGAAGTCAATTAAAAGTGGAGAAGTTAGCTTTGTTGATACATGATGGAAGCTGGCGATGTTCGTTATTATATGGTACCGATAAAAGTTTCAATGATATTGATTTAACAAGAATTATTGGTGAGCTGAATAAATTGCATAAGCTAGAGTTAGAACAGGAGCTATGGATCAATACCTTTGATACTATTTTGCCTGTTTATCACAAAGATCATCTTATTGCATACGCACTCGTAGGCGGATTAACCAACAGTGTTATCCCTAAACGAAACGAATTAGTTCCATTCATTCATACGATTACAAATTTAATTGTAGTAGCGATAGAGAATAATACGATAGCAAATGAAAAAATTCGGCAAGCCGGAATTAGAAAAGAATTAGAGTTGGCAGCTCAAATGCAGTCGATGCTTTTCCCGATTAATCTGCCTCGCCAAAATGAATACGAAGTTCATGCAACTTACCTTCCACATCAAGAAGTAGGCGGCGACTATTACGATTTTATACAAGTAAATAAAAACGAATTTATTTTTTGTTTGGCCGACGTAAGTGGAAAGGGTATTCCTGCTGCTTTATTAATGTCGAACTTTCAAGCAAACTTACATGCTTTGTTGCCTCATACCAATTCTTTATCAGAACTGGTTTCGCTGCTAAATGCAAAAGTTTTTCAAAGCGCAAAAGGTGAAAAATTCATTACGTTTTTCATCGGACGTTATCACGCACTCACACGAGAGTTACACTATGTAAACGCCGGTCATAATCCTCCGTTCCTTATTCATGAAAAAGTTGTTTATATGTTAAACGAAGGAAGTACAGGGCTGGGAATGTTTGAGACGTTGCCTTTTATTAATTCAGGTAAAGTATTTATTCCGCCAAATGCAATGTTGCATTGCTATACCGATGGCGTTACAGATGTTATAAATGATGAAGGTGAAGAGTATGGAATGGATCGACTGAGAAGTTTTTTGACTTCCAAAAATCAGTTACACGATATGGAAGAACTCCATCATCAATTAATTGCAACACTTTCATCGTATCGTCAAAGTAAAAATTATACCGACGATATTACTTTGTTCAGCTGCTGGTTCAAAAATCTTAGTACTTGATTCTGGATTGTTTCTTTTAGGATATTTTTTTTCTTCTGTAAAAAATATCACTAACATTTTAATTCGAAAATTATTCTGTTTTTTCTTTCGAATGATAAACGTCTAAGGCAACAATCGCTGCAATAAATCCCCAAACAGGAACTGCCAATTTATCGGTATCTAAAAAGTTGTTTAATGTGCCATGAATAAAATAGGTGATGAGTCCGAGGAGTATGGCGAGGGCTAGGTTTTTTGTGTTCTTATCTTTCGATCGTGAATAGATCATTGTGCCGGTGTAAATAACCACGGTAACTAAGATGATCATTAACACCATTCCCGGAACGCCTTGCTCGGCCAATGGACCTATGAATTCACTGTGAGCATTTCCCATATTACCGGCATTGGTCGAAATAATAGTCATCTCATTCGATTTCTGAAAAGGTGCGTAGTTAAATTGATACGTCCCAGGACCCCATCCCATAAGCGGTTTCTGTCTCCACATTCTAAATGCACTATTCCATCTATTTATTCTTTCTAAGTTTGAAGCATCGGTTGATATATTAGAAATGGATTGAATGTGTTTGTTGAAATCGGTTGCTGAATCCTGTCGATTTTTTTCGAGCTTCATTAATAATTGATCTTTCACCGAGAAAAAGAATACTAGCCCAACGGCAGAAAGCAGTAGAACATTGGTAAATTTTATTCTGAATAAATAAATTAAATAAATAATTCCAACAATCATCAAACTTAACCAAGCTGCACGAGTATAGCTCATTATTGTTCCAATCAATAACAACCAGAACGCCATTGCAGTGAATGTACGCTGTCGGAAGTTGTTGGTTTTATCTCTCCACAGGTATAAAGTAGGAGGAATGAATAGGGCGAGTACAGCAGCGTAAGCAGTGTGATCGTTATAAAACGGAATCATTACCCAGTGAGCGGCTTTTTGCGACCAGTCGTTTTGTCCATGTCTGATAAGTGTATAAATAACAATTACAATCAGGGAAAATAAGTAGATCCAAATAAATTTTTTGATGTTTTTTTTCTCGATAAAAAGTTGTGTTCCTAAAAAATAAAAAGGAACAATAAACCACATTTGTGAGAGTAAATGTTTCAGACTTACGAGAGGAAAAGAACTAGTGAGCGTTGTTATAAACATCCATCCCAGCACCATAAAAATACTAATCGAAACAGGATGTCTCAATATTCGTTTGTCGAAACCTCCTTCAAACAAAAACTTAAACATAAAAAGTAGAAGTACACCAAACATTAAAGGCTCGGAGGGAATACTTAAAGCCGGCCCTGACGATTTATCATTTAATGTAATAGCAAAGGGTGTAGCGAATGCAATAATGTAAATAATAGTATCGAGCGAAAAAACAGCAAGGAATATTACTCCCAACACTAGAGGCAGTGCAGCGAAATAATACATTTCTTTTGCGATAAAAAAACAACTAAGCGCAAGAAATGAAGCAATGATCGCGTAAAACCGACGAAGCTGATTTTTATCTAAGAGTGATTCAGACACTTTTGCTAAATTCTTTTTTTGAATAGAAGAGAAGAATAATAATAAATGCCATTAATACTGCAGAGCTAACACTAATCAGTACGATTAACCAACGAACAGGTGAAGCTTTTTTATCGGACGGCGCAGGATCAGTAACCACATTGGCATAGGTAAGTTTTTTGTATACATCACGTTCTGCGTTTTCATAAACGGACTTTAAGTCATTATACGATCCTCTAGTTCTCCAAAGATGTTCGGTAATTGCATTTACTTCTGAACCTTTTTCTCTTAAATTGTCCAACATTAATTTCGATTCCGTATTTTCTTTTGATCCGGGCTTGCTCAAACTTTTTAAATACGAGCGCGTAGCTTCCTTGCTTTGTGTTTTTAAATCGAGTATTCCGTATTTCAATTGAAGTTCATGTAAGGCTGCTTCTAAAGAATCCATCTCTATTTTCTTCGCATCTAGTTGATTCTTTGAAATCACCATAACCTCTCTCGATTTATCTGATTGTAATTCTCTTGCTTTTACATTAAAAAAATGTATGATCGAATCTGCCATCTGCGAAGCAACAATTGGATCTGTATCAAATACAGTAACCTCCATCGATTCGTATTCCGTTTTTTTGATGTTCACATTCTCATCGTACATCTTATATACATCGGTCTTGAATGTCTTATTATTTGTACTGTCGATATCGTAATGCCCAATTAATTTGAAAGCATTTATTACTCGATCTCTAATATCGGTCGATTGAGTTAATTGTAACATCTGCTCCGTTGCACTCTCTGTTGAATAAGCCATTAAATTTGAAGGGTATAATACTGCTACCGATTTAAACTTTGGCTTAATAAAAAATGAAGATGAAAAAATAATTGACAGCACTAAACTGGCTCCGGCTACTATGAAGAGTTGTTTTTTCCATTTAGCTAGTAAGCTGATTAACTCTATTGAGTTGAAGAATGAATTATTCATTATTGGAAGAATGACTTATTGGGGTTTAATATTCTAATTCTTTGAAGCGATGAAATCCCATAATTAATAAAAGGGAAACGATAAATGTTCCTGTTAACGTGAGTACAATGATTAACCAACGTACAGGGTAACTTTTTTTCTCTGCTTTAACAGCTTTGTTGACAATGAACTTATGCGAGAGCGATTGATTTGCATCAAGTTTTAGTTTTTCATACTGCGTTTTTAGCTTCGATAACTCTTGACGATCATAACTGATTTCTGAATTTAATCCGAGTGTAGCGCCACCATATTTTGTGAGCTGTTCAAGATCTTTATTGATACCTTTAAGTTTTGCTTCAGCACCTTTAATTCGAGCTTTCGTATTGATAACCGATGTATCGTTTTCCGCTTTGTACTTTTCTAAAACAGTAAGACTTGCCGTTTCATTGGCAAAAATTCCTGAAGCATTTGTATAAGCCGACGAAAGAATTTCGGCTTGCGATGAATAATCAATAACACCTAACATCCGTAACTTTTGAAGTGAATCCTCTTTTGTTTTGATGTCGGCTTGTTTTTCAAAATACGAATGCTCTATTATTTGTAAAGCTTCACTCGCCCGTTGATGTTGAATTTTTGTTTTCATTGAATCGAGAAGCGAAGAAATATCGTTGGCTATATTGGCTGCCAGTTGCGGATCTTCATCCATTACATCGATACGAACCGACATAAATTCTGTACGGGAAAAGCTGATGTTTTCTTTGAACAAATCATTCAATTTCGTTATAGGAAATGGATCGGAAGGATTCACATGGTAGTGATCGAATAAATTGTATTTTTTAATAATCTCTTCTCTAATCTCATCTGAGTTTAAGATCTGCAGCATCTGTTCTGCTTGCTCTTCTTCTCCGAATGCAAGAATGTCTTGTTTATCGGATCCTGTTTCTTCAAGAATAGCTTTGCTTAGTGAGTTCGTTGTAGTAGGAAAAAAGATTACCGACGAATTATACTTTGGAGTAATGAAGATTGGGCTGGAAAAGAATGCTGCTAAAAGACCGGCAATAAGTAAAATTATGATCAACGGTTTTTTCCACTTTATCATGAGGATAAGTAAACTGGTCGACTCCAGATAGGCTGTATCCCGGGCTTTTTGAAACATTGATTAGATGGAAATTTTATAGGGCACCAAAGGTAAAAAAGGAAATCAAAAGATAAAACCTTTTTAACGGCTTTAAATGTATGGTTTTTAGCATTTTATGAATTAATATTTTACTTGTAAGTACTAAAAAACGACACGATCATAGGATGAGTGTCTGAAAGGGTAATCATTGCTCAACGATTATTATCAAAAAACATTCTTTTTGTGGTGGTATTTTTTAAAATAAAGCTCCGCAAAATTATTGTTCGTCGTATTTAAGAATCCTATAAATATTTCTGACAGCTATCAATCGTGTAGAAATAGCAACTATAAAACAAGATCCGGCAGCAATAACAAAACGGATCATCCAATTAATTGGAAGCCTTGACACAAAATAATTGATGGTGATACAAATTCCGACAAATAAAACGATCGTGCCAATCAATCTTAAATTCTTTTTAAACTCAAATGTTTTACTTGCCATAATTACTTGAGCTCCTGCTGTGAAAACCTGTGTGGTAATCGATGAAATTGCCGATCCGACTGCATTCATGCGAGGAATTAAAATAAAATTCATCACGATATTAATTACCATTCCTGTGCAAGCCATAATATTTAATTGGCGAAGATTTCCGTTAGCAGTAAGCAGTGTTCCAAAAATATAAGTAGTGGAGATGGGAACAAAACAACACATCAATATTTTAAATACGGCCGCCGATTCTTCAATATGATTGCCTGAATAAAGTAGTCCCATGATGTTAAAGCTGAAAAAGTAACTACAAATAGCAACTACCATTGCAGGAATTACCAGCAGTGAAAAAGAGAGACGAACCATTTCTTCGATGTTCTGTTTCAACTTAATCATTTTCGAAAAAATTGGGAGTAGGAGACCAGCGAATAAAAAGGCGATCATATTTGCTGCATCGAGCAATCGATATGCAGAGGCGTAGATTCCGGCTTCGTTAGCACCAACACGAAAGGGAAGAAGCCGTTCCAACATTACACTGTCGATGCGATTATAAAACGTCATTAATAAAACAAGAATGGCATACGGATACGATTTTTTTAGGATCATCACAAAGAATGGCCATCGCCACTGCAATCGTTTAATCTTTGCCTTTCGGAGCAAGACGATCATGGTGATCATGGCAGTGAGCGCATAAGCAAAAGTTTGTGCGTAGATAAAATACCGAATGTCGAATCGTCCGTTCTGTTTATGTTCATACAGCAGCACTCCACAAATAATAATCATGATAAGTCGGTCTAAAACAGAAATAATACTGTCCGTTTTAAAAAGATGAAGACCGGCAAGATTAGAGCGGAGGTAAAGAATAAAACTATTGAGCACTTGATTGATCATTACAGCCGTCAACATTTTCATCATATCGACAGTGTAGCCGATCAGCCAACCACCAATGAGAGTAAGAACAATAAATACTACGGCTAATAACATTCTAAGCACGATAATGCTTGAGAGATGCTTGCTGAGTAAATGATTGTTTTGACTAATATTCTTATTATTGAAATTGGTAATTCCCAGATCCAATAAAATATTTAGGAGGAAAGAAAAGTTAAAAATGGCATAATAAAAACCGAATTGCTCCGTACCAACAGCGTTCTGAACAGCAAGGTCGATACCTAAGATCCAGAAGGGTTTGATGAGCAGGTTCAGGACCAGAACTAGCGCAAGATTGGTAACAAATTTTTTCTGCATCAGATTTAATAAGCGAGCGCAAATGTAATTTTTTAAATAGACGGTAGAAAATCGAAATGCAATGATTTGCAGTCTAAAACAAGAAAAAGGTATTGAATTAAGAGTCGGTTCAAGGCTTCATTCATCAGTTATCAATTGAATTTTAAAATGCCTATAAAATTTAGCGAGACTAAAGTGGAAAAAATCATCCATTTTGGGACATGAAAATCGAGCTATTTCTTCGGAAAAAACAAACGGATTTGGGACACCTAAATTCGAGTAAATTGAAAGTAATAAGTTCGTTAAGTTTGTTTTCGGGGTAATAATTACGTTCGCAAGTCAAATTTTGGGACGCTCCGACGGATGCTCCGACGGACGCTCCGACGGATTTGTAATCCGTCGCCAGTAATTAAAAGCAACTACTACTGTCTCTTTTTAAATCGACACAAACCTTCATCCAAAAAATTTGCATACTCCTGAATATTCGGAGTATAACCTTTTGGAGTGGCTAATATTTTGCCGGCATTATCGAGCAAAACATAATAGGGTTGCGAGTTAGTGTGATAAACGCCCGCTTGTAAATCGCTCCACCTATTTCCAGTTGTCTTAATTAATTTACCTGTGAGCGGCGAAGTAAATTGTTCTGACAATGGCAGTTCTTTTTTATCGTCAACATATAAAGAAATCAATATGTAATCTTCTCTTAATTTTTTCAATACACGGTTATCGCTCCAAACATTATCTTCCATCTTCCTACAATTAACGCAAGCCCATCCTGTAAAATCCACCATTACCGGTTTGTTGTGTGATCGTGCATACGCCATTCCTTCATCATAATTATGGAAGCATGTTAAGTCGTGAGGACAATCAGTTTCTTTACCCGTTTGCCATTCTTTATAAAATTCAGGTGGCGGAAATCCGCTGATCATTCTAAGTGGTGCTCCCCATAAACCGGGTATCAAGTACAAGGCAAAAGTGAAAACAACAATAGCCGACATCAATCGTCCCGTACCAATATAGTTGACTTCTGTATCGTGCGATAAACGGATTTTGCCAAGCAAATAAAAGCCTAGTAAAACAGCTATGATTACCCAAATGGAAATAAATAATTCTCTTTTTAAAAATCCCCAGTGGTAGGCAAGGTCAACATTCGAAAGAAATTTTAATGCGAGCGCAAGTTCTAAAAAACCGAGCGTAACTTTTACCGTATTCAACCATCCGCCCGATTTAGGTAACGAACTCAACCAACCCGGAAAAAGTGCGAAGAGTGCAAATGGTATAGAAAGCGCAAGAGAAAATCCAAACATACCCATTAATGGTCCGAGGTAACTTTGTCCGCGTGCGGCTTCAACTAATAGCGTTCCAATGATTGGTCCGGTGCATGAAAATGAAACGAGCGACAATGTAAAAGCCATAAAAAAAATTCCTGTCAGTCCGCCTTTATCGCTGGCACTATCAGCTTTGTTAATCATCCAACTAGGCAATGTAATTTCGAAAGCGCCGAAAAAGGAGATGGCGAAAATGACAAAGATGATAAAGAACGAAAGATTAAAAAACGCATTACTCGAAAGTTCGTTTAAAGCGTCGGAGCCGAAAGTGATCGTGACTAAAAGTCCTAAGGCAACATAAATAATAATAATTGATGCAGCGTAAATAATAGCATTTACAATTCCTTTTTTTCTACTTCCACTGCGTTTAGTAAAAAAACTTACCGTCATAGGAATCATAGGAAATACGCAGGGAGTAATCAGTGCAACAAATCCACCTAAAAAGCCGGCAAAAAAAATCGCCAACAATCCTCTGTCCATCGAGTTGTCGGTTGTTGTACTGCCGCCACAGCCATCTTCTAAAACCGGTGTACCAATCTGAGCCTGATCAGAATCTGGCGCTGATTGGATTATTTGGCTTCGTTTTACATCAGCAGAGTCAGAATCGACCGGAATTATTTCAGACTTTTCGTTATTAAAACTAAACGTAAAAGTAGTATCTTGAAAAATACAACTCTCTTTACATGCCTGATAATCTATTTTTCCTTTTAGGATACACGATCCGCTTACTTGAATTTTTTGTTTCAGAATAACTTCTTTGCTAAAGTATTTTACGTTAACCAAAAACATTGAATCAAATTCTTCTATTGGTTTCGACTCGGTAACTTTACCAATTAATTTGACGCACGATGCTTTATCAAACTTAAAGACCATCGGCAATGGTCCTCCATCTGGAGTAAACTGCGAATAGATATGCCAGCCCTCGTCGAGTTTTACTTTGAAAATAAGAGTGTACTCGCCGTTCTTATTATCTTCTTTGGTAAAAGTCCATTTCGTCGGATAAATTAATTGAGCGAAAGAAGTGGTAAAACTGATAATGAAAACGACTAAGAGAAATATTTTTTTCATAGATTTTTTGGGGTAATGTAAAAGTCCCGACTAGTGTTAATTACGACTTCGAATTTAAGAAATTTCAGCTGCCGAACCAATCATACAATTCAGTTAATTGGACGTCATTTTTAGCTGTACCTGACAGATCTCTATCAATTTTACCATTTTTTAACATAATCAACCGATCGCCATAGTCGCGAGCATCTTTTATAGCGTGTGTAACCATTATAGCAGTAAGTTTTTTATCCTTGATAATCTTATTCGTCATCTCCATAATAGTTCTTGCCGTCTTCGGATCTAATGCTGCAACAGGTTCATCAAGAATTAAAAGTTTTGTATCATCAAGCGTAGCCATCAAGAGTGTAAGTGCTTGCCTTTGTCCACCCGACAAAGTTCCCATTGGCTGATCAATTTTATTTTCGAGTCCAAGATTTAAAGTACTTACGTGCTCTTTTATTTGCGATTTAAATTTTTCTGTGGTACCAATACTCAACGATTTTTTCTTGGTGCGCAAAGATGCCAGTCGAAAGTTTTCGAGAATGGAAAGTTCAGGAGCTGTACCGCCTAAAGGATCTTGAAAAATTCGTGCAATCCATTTGCTCCGTTGATAATCTTTTAATAGCGTAATGTCTGTTCCTTCGAAAAGAATTTGGCCTAGATCGGGGAAAATTGTTCCTGCCAATAAATTCAAGATCGTCGTTTTGCCACTTCCATTGCTGCCAATTACTAACGTAAATTGAGAAGGTTGAATTAGTAAATTCAGCTGATTGAAAATCTGGTTTTCATTGGCAGTCCCCTTATTGAATGTTTTATTTATGCCTATTAGTTCGATCATGCTCGCTTTAAATTAGGAATACTAACAACAAGTAGAACAAAAAGTGCAACTACTAATTTTAAATAAATAGCATCGATACCAATACTTAAAGCGAATGCAAGAATCAATCGAAATAAAATAGAACCTATCACTACTCCGAAAAGTTGTAAAAGGATAGAGTGATTTTTAAATTTTGAAATAAGAATGTTGCCAATCATTACCGATCCTAAGCCGAGAATCACAATTCCTATTCCCATATTGATGTCGGCGAAGCCTTGAATTTGTGTGATCAGAAATCCACTCACAGCAGTAAGTCCGTTCGCCAGCCCAAGTCCGAAAATTTTCATTCGTATAGTATTTACACCGAGTGCGCTAATCATTTTTTCATTGTTGCCGGTTGCACGCATTGCCAAGCCGAAATCTGTTTTCAAGAGCCAAAAAATCTTGAAGAGAATGATTAGTGTAAAGAGAAGTAAAATTAATAGCTGGCCATTTCCAGAATTACTCCAAGGCGGAGCAATTGTAAATATGGAAGGCTGATTAATGAGAGGTAAATTAGACCTTCCAAGAATTGCTAGATTTACAGAGTACAACGCCGTCATCACAAGAATTCCACTAAGCAGTGCGTTTACTTTTAATCGAGTATGAATAAAACCCGTCATCATTCCGGCTATGATTCCGGCAAAGTAAGCGAGAGGAAGAGCGATCCAAGGTGAAAAGCCCGATGAAATAATTACAGCCGTTACGACACCGCCAAGAGTAAAACTACCATCAGTTGTGATGTCTGGAATATTAAATATGCGCAGTGAAATATAAATTCCAATTCCAAGAGCAGAAAAGCCAAGACCTAATAAAACCGCCGTCAGGTAAAAGTTCATTCCTCAAATATACATTAGAATATTGAACGAAAACAAGGGTGTTTTTACGAATTGAAAAGCGAGCGTTTAAAATTATTTCACAGAAACAAAAGAGCTATCAAACGTCAAGTTGAATTGTTTGGCTTTGGTACTATTAAAAACTCGTCGTCTTACTTTTACGATTTCAGGTTTCAAATTTCCTGTTGACCCGGTTTTTAAAAAAATCGCAGCTTGTTCTCCCGATTGAAATCCCCACTGATACATGTCTGCTCCAAATGCAGCCACCGCACCTCTCAAAACAAGACCTTCTTCACTCGTAAATACGGGAACATTTTTTTCATCGCAGCTTTTAACGATCAATTCCATCGTCGAGAAAACGCTATTGTCGGGCAAAGCAAAAAAAGCATCGATTTGTTTTGCGAGCAACGACTGCACAATAAGTTGAACTTCGTTTGTATTGTTCACGGGTAGTTTAATTAACTCTATCCCTAAGTTTGTGCAACGCGCTTCAATATGTTTTAATGCATCTACTGATTGTGGTTCTGATTGATTATAGATTGTTCCGATTTTTTTTACTGAAGGCAGAACAGATTTAATTAGCATTACAGATGTGTCGAGATAATCGAGTGTTTCGTAAGTGCCGAATAAATTAACAGGAGCATTGCCTGTTTCATCGGTTAATTTTGCTAAATCCGGTCGTGGTGAAACCATCATAAATACCGGAATAGTTTTCGTTTTTTGAACTGTAACAATCGTCGGCAAAGTAGGGTTGGTAGCTATTAATAGCGGATGCTGTGAAATAATATAATCGACTGCCTGAATTAATGTTGGTTGATCGTTCTGTGCATTTCTGTAAATGATGGTAAGATTTTTTTCGTCGAACTTATTTTTTTTGAGTGCGTCAAAAAAACCGGTTTTCGCTTTCTCTAAAGTTTCATCTTGCAACTGGTCTATAAATCCGATAACCGGTTTGTTACTCTGTTTCTGAGAGCAAGAAAAAAGAGTAGTTGCAATTATTAAAAGTAGCAGTAGTTTTTTCATGGGTGAATTGGTAATAACAGATCAAATCATAAAATGTTTACCAGCTTCCACCGGCACCGCCACCACCGCTGCTTCCGCCACCAAATCCGCCAAATCCACCTCCGCCGAAACCGCCACCGCTGCCCCAGCCGCTGCCACCGGAAAAATTACCCCACGATCCACGACCTCTATTTGAAGCTGCATTTAGCAATGCCCATGCTGCCCAGAAACCAAGGTTGTTTTGTTGGCTGTAACGCTGTGTACGTCTTACTTTCGAAATGATGATTATAAAAATAATGAAGGCGAACATTAAGAAAGGGAATGCCGTTCCTTTTTCTCTTCTGTTTTTCGGTGATCCTTTGTATTCGCCTTTTACAATTTGCATAATCGCCGTCGTGCCCTCATCTATTCCTCCATAATAATCTCCTTTTAAAAAGTAGGGCTTTATGTTATTATCAATTACTTTTTTCGCCAACGCATCGGGTAAAACACCTTCCATTCCATAGCCCGTTGTAATCCACATTTTATGATCGTCGAGAGCAACTAGCAATAAGACACCGGAGTTATTTTTTTTATCGCCGATATGCCATTTATTAAAAAGCTGAACTGAATAATCTGCAATATCATAATTGCCAACCGAACGAAGAACGACTACAGCAATCTGTATCGACGTAGAGTCGTCGAATACGACTAATTTATTTTCGAGATTGCTTAATTGATCACTGCTTAGCGTGTTGGTAAAATCGCTAACAATTGTATTCGGTTTTTCCGGAAAGTCGCCTTCTGCTCTCGTTGTAAAAGAGAACAGCACTAGCAAAGCAATGAAAAGTTGCTTTACGAAATGATAATTTGGTAAACGAAAAATTCTATTCACTTTTTATTTTTTATTCTCAGAATCTAATTTAAATACGATATCGTTCGATAACTCGTTTGTGTCGTTACTCTGGTAAGGAAAATGTTTCTGAAGTGCTTTGCCGCTCATTTCAATTCCAATTGAAAGGCCTTTTACAAAATTCCCTACCGTAAAATAGTTTGTCATTTCTGCTTTGATAGCATGCCAGAAATCGTCGTT
Source organism: Bacteroidota bacterium (assembly GCA_043747595.1). Classification (GTDB taxonomy): domain Bacteria; phylum Bacteroidota; class Bacteroidia; order AKYH767-A; family 2013-40CM-41-45; genus JADKIH01. The sequence goes on from JAYTOX010000070.1 coordinate 35,201, forward strand.
TACTTTAGCGTGAATTCCGGCATCTCCTAAAATAGCAAACTGTTGTGATTCGAAGGCCAGATAAAATAAGACACCATTGCGTTCTTTCGTTTTATTCATTCCGATTTCGTTGAAGATGAATGCGGCTCTATCGAGAACGTTTTCACCGCAGTCATCTTCAAGGAACAATCGTATTTCTCCGGAAGTGTTTTTCTCCGCTTCCGAAATCGCATCAAGAATCATTAAGCGATCTTCTTCTGATATTCTATCTTCTGCTGCCATTAAAATTTTACTGAAGGAGCTTTTTCACTTCCTTTATCAGCTTCGAAATATGGACGTTCTTTGAATCCGAAAACACTTGCGAAAATTACGCGAGGGAATTTACTTCTTGAGGTATTGTATTCCTGCGCTGCTTCGTTAAACTGACGGCGAGCTTCGTTAATTCTATTTTCGGTTCCTTCTAATTGCGATTGTAGCTGATTAAAACTTTCTACAGCTTTTAATTGCGGATAGTTTTCAGCAACGGCCAATAATCTTCCTAAGGCCCCACTCACAGCTCCTTGTGCTTGTTGGAATTGTTGAAGTTTCTCTGGGGTCATATTGTTCGGATCAATGTGGATGCTTGTTGCAGATGCTCGTGCTTCCATAACTGCTGTCAAGGTCGACTTTTCAAAATCAGCCGCACCTTTCACTGTGCTTACCAAATTTGGAATAAGATCTGATCTACGCTGATACTGATTTTCAACATTCGCCCAAGCCTTATTTACCGATTCTCTTGAACTTACTAGGCCATTGTAGCCGGTAACAGAAAACAGTACTAGAATTCCCAGTACAATCCATATTAAATACTTTCTCATAATTTATTTTTGTTTAGTGGTTATTAGTTGATGACGAAATAGTCGTAAGTATATTTTATGCCGGAATAAGATCTTTCAGAATTTTTTCAAGCTCGATTGGTCTGTCGGTTCCTATACGGTATGGTAAACCTTCTTTGTCGGTAATTTCAACGGCTTCTGTTCCCCCGGTGTAAAATCGAATCAGCCCTTTTAAGTGTAAATTAAAAACGGCATTATTCAAATGGTATTTACTATATTTTTTCCTCTCTACTTTCACGATATTTTTCAAATCGATTTTTACCTTTTTAGTTGTCCAAAGACCGTCTAATTCGATGTATGTTTTGAACACTCGAATTTTCAGATGCAATACAAATAGTAAAATAATACTGATTACGATAATGGTGACACCTAAAAAAAAGAATAAGTCGCCGTTTCGATTGTTTGTTACTTTCCACCAATACAATCCAAAACAAAATAAAGCTAGCGACAATCGTCTAAGCATGCTCAGTTGATTATAACCCAAATATTGTTTTTCTACATAAAGAGGTTCGGTCTCGCTACTCATTTATTTTTTCGATTTGTAAAACAGTTGTTGTCTCTTGGTCGATCTTAAATCGGTTGTCAATTCGATGTCCCAAGATACATACAATGTCGTTACCTGACAAGAGGACATTGATCATTTCTTTCTCAAATCGGTTTACCTTTTTGTCGATTAAGAAGTCGCTCACTTTCTTTTTCCTGCTCATTCCCAAAGGATAAAAAAAGTCGCCTTCTTTCCATGGCCTAATGAGGAGTGGGAGTTTCAGTTTGCCGGCATCTATTACTTCTATATTTTCCTCATAAGGAATTCCCTTTAATTTTGAACTACTATATAGTTGAAAATTATAGGTCTGTGTATCGATTTTAAAAGTATCGGGAAAGGTGGAAAGTAAAATGCTTTGGCTTTTTTGAACGTCTTTAATTTTAAGTATCAGCATTTTTCTGTCGTGCAAAAGTGTGCAGTCGTTACTTTTAAAAATCTTCCCGGAGCTGGAATTTAAGACTTTTTCGGCTTCGATAGTTGTGATTCCGAAAGAGTATAAAATTGTCGATAGCAGAGCTCCCGGCTGTTCATCTTTTTCTACTTCTTTCAATGGAATAAGATAAAAACCTTCATTGCTAATGGTGATATTTTTTTTCTTCCATTCGGAAATAAAAATATTCTGGATCTGATCAACATATCCAAACATTGAAAGTGATCGAGCCATCGACTGTTCAAAATCTTGTTGTTCTTTTTTGAAAAAAGGTATTAGATGATGGCGGATTCTGTTTCTCAAATAATCGTCAGAAGCATTCGACTTATCTTCCCGCCAACTAATTTTTTTAGTATGGGCGAATTTTTCAATTTCATCTCTTGATGCAAAAAGTAACGGACGAACGATATGATTTTTCTTTTTTGAAATTCCTTTGAGGCCGGCAATACCGGTTCCTCTCATTACATTTATAAAAAATGTTTCTATGCTATCATTCAAATGATGAGCTGTTGCAATTTTATCGAATTTTATTTCTGCCCGGAGCTTCTCAAACCATTCGTAACGCAGATCTCTGGCTACTTCCTGAATTCCTTGTTTTCTTTCTTTAGCAAGTTTTTTTGTATCGAATTGTATGGAGAAAAATTGAACTTTATATTTAGTAGCCAATTCTCTTGCGAAAGTTTCGTCGCCATCCGACTCTTTTCCTCTCATATTAAAATTGCAATGCGCAATGGCGAAGTTTATTTTACTGTCAAATAAAAGTTTGGCAAGCACCACAGAGTCGATTCCGCTACTGAAAGCTAGAAGAATTTTTTCGTTAGAATGGAATAAAGAATTCTCAGCAATAAAATTTTCAAATTTATTTTTCAACATCCTGAATTTATTTTCTGAGTACTTGCATCATAGCCGAAGCTTTGAGTAAGCATTCTTCATATTCTTTTTCCGGGTCAGAACCAATTGTTATCGCGCTTCCTACCATGAATGAAAGGTACTTATTATTTTCATTGTATAAAATTGAACGGATTATAACATTCAAATCAGCATCGCCTTCGGGCGAAATATATCCAACCGAACCGGAGTACATTCCTCGCTTTGTTTTTTCTACATCTTCTATCAATTCCATTGCTCTAATTTTAGGAGCTCCTGTCATGCTTCCCATCGGAAAGGATGTTTTAATTACTTCTGCGAAACTAGTGTTTGCGTCAATTTGTGAAGTAACGGTCGATACCATCTGATGAAGTTGCTTGTAAGTTTTAATCGCAAACAATTCTTCTACGTTTACGCTATTCTTCGTAGCAGTTCTGGATAAATCGTTTCTTACAAGATCAACGATCATTACATTTTCTGATCTTTCTTTTGGATCTATGAAAAGCTGGTGTTTTATTTTCAAATCCCCTTCAATATCATCACCACGGCGTGCAGTACCTTTGATGGGTTGCGAAATAATTTTATTTCCTCTTTTTGCTAAATACCGTTCAGGACTTGCACTAATAATATAGTGAGAATTGAATTTAGAAAAAACACTGAATGGCATAGGTGAGAGCTTGTTGAGTTCAAGGTAAATATTTCCCGGGTCAATCGTAGCTTCTGAACTATAAAATTCTTGGCAATAATTCATTTCGTAAATATCGCCAAGTTGAATATGCGTCTTAATTTTTTTAACTTGATTTAGATATGCTTCCTTTGAAACTGTACTTTCAATTGCCAAAATAGCTGAATCTAGATTGTTGCTATCGTCCGTTGCCTTTATTTCTTCTAGCAGTCTAGAAATTGAAATGGCTGGATGCTTATCAGAAAAAAAATAAATGGTTATAAAATCTTTTTTAATTTCAAACACCAGTTCCGGAATGTAAATTCTGTATTCCGGGAATTGTAGTTGGTCTGAATTTGTTGAAGTGAGTTTTTCAGTTTTGTTTTTTAAATCGTACGACAATTGAAGAATATGCCAATCGTGCTTTAATTCTGCTGTCGAAATAGTGTCGAATACATTTTTTTTTGAATCGTATAATTCTCTAACACCAATGGTCAACAATAAATCAAACTTGCTGTAGTTGTCGGATGGGTTATTCGCAGAAGCATTGCTATTGTACAAAGTGAAAACATCGTGATTCATCGCCCACCGTACTAACTTCGTAATGGATAGGTTTTCTGATGAAAGTTGGATGGCTTCTCTTTTCATTTAAGTGAGATGCATAATGCTTTTCATCGCTTTAATCCATACCGGTGAGTCGTTCAAACTTTCTACGAGTGTAATATTTTCTCCACCGTGTTCTTTGAAAAGCTGGTTGTATTCTACACTAATTTCATACACCGTTTCCAAACAATCGCTTACAAAAGCAGGAGCAAAGGCAAGAATTTTCTTGTCGCCTTTTTGTGCCCGCTCTTTAATAATAGCATCGGAATAAGGTTTAATCCAAGGATCTTTTCCCAAGCGCGACTGAAAACATATTGTGTACTTGTCTTCCGGAATCTGTAACGACTCGGCCATTTTTCGCGCTGTCTGATAACATTGAGCTTTATAACAAAAAGCATTTTTGTCTGTAAGCGCATCGCAACATCCGTCTTTCAAACAATGATTGTAACTGTCGCCTTTTGATATTTGTCGTTCAGGCAATCCATGAAAGCTCATCAGTACATGATCGTATTTCGTGTGATCATGTTTCTTTCCAACAGCAACCCATGCATCAATAAAATTTTTATTGTCGCAAAAGCCGGAAATGAATTCGATCTCCGGTACAATTTCCCACTTAGAAATAATTTTCATTATTTTTTCCTGCACCGAACCTGTCGATGCCGATGCATACTGAGGAAAGAGTGGAAGTACAATAATTTTCTTGTAGAATTTCTTTTGATAGTGAGCCAATGCCGTATCGAGCGATGGACTTTGATAACGCATAGCCATTTGCACATCGTAATTTTCTCCAAGCTCCAATTGAAGTAATTTCAGTTGCTCTTCGCTATAATAAAGTAAAGGTGACTTTCCATCCTCTCTCCAAATTTCTTTGTACAGTTTTGCTGATTTTGCCGAACGAAAAGGGACGATAATAAGATTAACAAGTAACATTCGTGCTATAGGATGAATGTCGATAACTCGTGGATCGTTTAAAAATTCACTTAAATATTTTCGAACATCAGAAGTTGATGGGCTGTCGGGTGTTCCTAAATTAACGATAAGTACTCCGGTTTTCATAGCGGATAAATAATATTAAAAATGAATAGCTCTATTTTCTGTTGCAGCTAAACAAGCTTCTTTGAATGCTTCGGTATATGTAGGGTGAGCGTGACTCATACGCGCAATGTCTTCAGCAGAAGCGCGAAATTCCATTGCCACCGCAGCTTCAGCAATCATATCTGCCGCTCTTGGCCCAATCATGTGTACTCCTAAAATTTCATCGGTAGTTTTATCGGCAAGTACTTTTACAAAACCATCGATGTCCATGCTTGCTCTCGCTCTTCCGCTTGCCTTGAAAGGAAATGAACCCATTTTATATTCGCGTTTCTGTGCTTTCAATTCTTCTTCGGTATATCCAACAGCTGCAACTTCCGGCCAAGTATATACAACACCCGGAATAAGTAAATAGTTTATGTGTGGTTTTTGTCCTGCTATTATTTCTGCAACGAGGACGCCTTCTTCTTCTGCTTTATGTGCTAACATGGCACCTTTAACAACGTCTCCAATTGCATACACGTTTTCGACTGATGTCATTAGTTTTTCGTTGGTTAGTATCCGACCTCTTTCATCGGTTGTTATTCCAATTTTTTCGAGTCCTAAGCCATCGGTGTATGCTTTTCTTCCTACACTTAACAAGCAATAGTCGCCGCTGAGTTCCACTTTTTTTCCGCCTTGAACTTCTGCTGTTACGATTACATTCTTTCCATTTGATTGAACAGAAGTTACTTTGTGCCCAAGAAAAAATTCAAAGCCGATTTTTTGCAAACTTTTTTGTAGTTCTTTTCCTAACGAGCGATCCATTGTTCCTATAATGGAATCTGTAAATTCTACTACCGAAACTTTTGAACCTAAGCGAGCATAAACTGATCCAAGTTCTAGTCCAATTACACCGCCACCAATAATAATAAGATGTTTCGGAATTTCAGTTAAGTTCAATGCTTCTGTTGAAGTGATAACTCTTTTTTTGTCGATCTCAATTCCTTTCAATCCTGCCGGTTTTGATCCGGTAGCAATAATTACTTTTTTCGTTTCGATGGAAGATGTTTTTTTATCTTCGGAAGTGATTGTAATTTTTGTAGGCGATTCAAAACTTCCAACACCGGTATACACATCGATCTTGTTTTTTTTCATCAGGTAATTAATGCCATCTACGTTTTGCTTCACGACATCATTTTTTCTGGCAATCATTTTTTGCAGATCAATTTTGAGGTCGTTTAATAAAATTCCATGAGCATCGAAATTGTGAGCAGCATTGTGAAAATGTTCTGATGAATCGAGTAAAGCCTTTGAAGGAATGCACCCAACATTTAAACAAGTACCACCAAGTGTACTATATTTTTCAATAATAGCTGTTTTAAGACCTAGTTGTGCGCAACGAATTGCAGCAACATAACCACCGGGGCCTGAACCAATAATTGTAACATCGTAAACTGACATGGTAAAAATTTAATCGTGCAACGGAAAATTCCGTTTATTTTGAAGTGGCGAAGTTAATGAGAATAGGAGGAAAAAGGAAGTTAGTTTTGCATTCTATAACTCCTTTCATCAGAAATTATTAATAAATAATATTTGTATTTCAGCTAATTGTAAATGAAGTGTTTAGAAAACTGAGATAAGTCGCTTGAATGCAAAATAGAGAAGTAAAGAGCAGGTCATAAACGCGCAGATAAATCCGATATAGTCTCCATTCCTTCCGTAAAAGGTGATTATTTCATTTCTATACAGAGTAGCTTTTAGCGCATCTTCTTTCCACCATTCAGTTTTGGCTAAAACATCGCCACGTTGGTTAATGAAGCAGCTGATTCCTGTATTGGCTGAACGTGCCACATCCTTTCTAAATTCAATTGCCATTAATCGAGCGTAATTCATATGTTGACGATAGCCGGGTGTATTTCGCCACCATCCATCATTTGTAATCACTGCAATAAACTGAGAGCTGTCGCGAATATATCCCGACATAAAATCGCCGTAGATCGACTCGTAACAAATAGCAGGAGCGATCTTCGTTCCATCCATAGCCACAAACGAATTTCGGTAAGCCTGCGTGCCAAGACTGCCTGAGGTGCCACCTAATTCAAGAGCATATTTTTCAAGGAAGCCAAAGATTTTCGGATAAGGCATTTTCTCTACGCCGGGAACTAATTTACTCTTGTGATATAATTGAATTGGTTGGGCATTACCAATCATCATTGCTGCATTGAATACGTCATAGTAATAATTGGTGCCATTCAATTTACGGGCGGTAACTGTTCGTTGTGTAGAATCTAAATAGGCTTTAAATGAAGTCAAGCCTATTATCATATTCAAATTTGGAAATTGATCGAGGTAAGTCCTTATGGTTTCAACAGGTTTTGTCGTTTCCAGTCGATCTTCCCACAACCCTTCCGGAATAGCTGTTTCCGGCGCAAGCACATATTGAGTGGCAGTATCAACTACAGTCGATGTAAGTCGAAGTATTCTGGCGAGTTGTTCGGCACCCGTTCCACTAAATTTTTCGTTGTATGGATCTACATTCGGTTGCACAATAGCTACATCAATGGGGATGCCTTTTTCGGTATGCTTATAATAGAAGTAAAGTGAAACAATAGTTGGGCCTGCAAGCAAGGTAAAGATGAGGCAAGTAAGAAAAATGATATTAATTTTTCTTAAACGTAAAAGTAAATCGCGATACCAAAAATTCTTTGCGAGTTGAAATACTAATAAGTTAATAAGAAGCACCCAAAGCGATCCACCCAAGGCGCCGGTAAATTCATACCATTGTATCCATTCAGGATGAGTTGAAAATACATTTCCTAATGTTAGCCACGGCCAAGTTATTTCCCAGTTTAAATGGAGGTATTCAAAAGCGATCCAGAAAAAGATAAGTGAAAAATATCCCGGACCAGGGCCATGAGCTTTCTTGACACGATGAAACATGTACCAAACCACTGCCATAAAAAAACTATTAAGCCCAATTGCAACATAAGCTCCAACGTCGCTTGAGTAGTAAATCCAAAAGGTGGTAAGGATATTCCAAATTAAAAATGCTATGTAGTAATTGAAAAATATTTTCAGTCCGCTTACCTTTGCTTTAGTTCTTGAATACATATGCTCAACAAAAAGCAATGGTACAAAAGCAACAAAAATCAATGGCGTTAGCCCATGTTCAGGCCACGAAAACCACAATAAAATTCCGGTTATCGAAGAGGTAAGAGTGAGTAAAAAGTTGTTTTTAAATTTCAACATATTGTCTGGTGCAAGATGTGTAAAAAAGTTGAAATTGTAAATTAGTTTTCGATAAAGGAAAGGTCAAATTTTCATTAAGGGATGAGGTGAACATAAGTAGGGCTAGATAGTTCTTTATGGTCAGTGTTCTTACGATTTTTTATAGAAATTCTGTGTGTTTGCTTGTGCTGTGCAGGTAACAACGATATCGTTTAAAACGACATGTGGCGGACGAGTGGCAACAAAGAAAACGATATCGGCAATGTCTTCCGGTTTCAATGGTTCATAACCCTCATACGTCTTTTTTGCACGTTCTGAATTTCCTCCGAATCTTACTTGCGAAAATTCCGTTTCTGCAGCACCCGGGTCAATCGATGTAACTTTTATTCCGTGTTCAAGCATATCAATTCTCATGCTTTTAGTAATGGCGTCGACTGCAAATTTTGTTGCACAATAAATATTTCCTTTCGGATATACTTCCTTTCCGGCTATAGAACTAATATTGATGATATGACCTTTTCCGGCAGTTATCATCATTGGCATAATAAGCCGCGAAGTATAAAGCAACCCTTTAATGTTCGTGTCGATCATTAGGTCCCAGTCGTCTGTATTTCCCTCTTGAATTGTGGAAAATCCGGCGGCCAATCCGGCATTATTAACCAATACATCGATTGTTTTAAAGTCGTGTGGGAGTGAGTTGATTGCATTTTTTGCCGCCTCTTGATCGCGAATGTCATAATTTAGCGATTGGACTTTTGATCCATATAGTTCGTAAATTTCTTTTTCAATTGCTCTCAATCGCTCTTCTCTTCTGCCGGTAATAATTAGCTGGTAACCATGCTCGGCAAATTTATAGGCAATTGCTTTTCCAAATCCGGAGGTGGCTCCGGTAATAAAAATAGTTTTCATGATCAATTATTATTTTGCACTTATACGCAAGTTTATTTTTTGAATATAATAAAAAAATCATTTAATGACTAACTACAAATTGATATTGAATCTTCAATCTTCGTTGGCATGATTTAATTTACTGTTCTTATAACTAAATCCAAAATAGATCGACAATCCCACGACTAACCAAATAGAAAAGCCTATCCAATTAGAAATTCCTAATTCGCTCATCATATACAAACAACTGATTAAGCCTAACATTGGAATTAGCGATAAATTATTTCTGAAAGATAAATAAGTTAGGTATAAACAAGTAATCAGGAATATCCACGTTGGAATCTTGTGTTTGAATACATCAAACCCGCTGTCGTATTTTTTATCATTGGGAATATTCATATTAATAACTGCCGTTTGATAATCAGTTTCGCCGAGCGATTTTAAATAAGTGTCGATCTCAGAATTTGATTTTGCAAAATTTTCTGCCGCAGAATTTTCAATTTGTTTTTTAATAATTGTTGCTTCTGCCGGTGTTATTTTATTTATCAGATCACTAATGCTTACGATTGTAGGTTTATTTTTAAAAAAATTAATTGTATTTTCTTTATTGAAATTGAGTGAAAGAAAAATACCAAGCACAATCATTGGCAAAAGGAAATATTTTGAATTAATGTAAGGTGTTTTAAATTTTCCTCTTGGTGCATCCGGTGTCATTTCTAATTTAAGTACGCCAGCACAAACTAAAACAAACGCGAAGAGCGTCCCAATGCTACACAAGTCGGTTACCCATGTCAAATTCATAAATAAGGCAGGAATAGCAACAACAAAACCTGTTACAATGGTAGCAAACGAAGGCGTTTTATATTTCGGATGAATTTTAGAAAATTTCTTTGGTAGTAATCCATCGCGACTCATGCTCATCCAAATTCTTGGTTGTCCAAGTTGAAATACAAGTAAAACACTAGCCATGGCAACAATAGCACTTACTCCAATTACAGCCGATATCCATTTCATTCCTAATCGTTCGAAAACAAATGCAAGAGGATCGCCAACGGCAAGTTCTGTATAGTGTACCATACCTGTTAGTACAAGTGCAATTGCAACATATAAAATCGTACAAATAATAATTGCCCACATCATACCTCGAGGTAAATCTCGCTGTGGGTTTTTGCATTCTTCAGCTGTAGTACTAATAGCATCAAATCCGATGTACGCGAAAAATACGGCCGACACGCCTTTTAGTATTCCGCCAATGCCATTAGGGTTAAATGGATGCCAGTTTTCTGTATTTACATAGGCAGATCCGACAATAATAACCATAAGCACAATAATAATTTTAATGAGCACCATAATATTGCCGGCGTTTTTCGATTCTTTCATTCCGCGATAAACTAACCATGTAATTAGAAAAATTATTAGCAGTGCAGGAAGGTCAGCAACAATATGAAAGCCGAATAATTGCGGCGCATTTTGCCAAGCATTGTACGATTCTTTAATTGGGGCGTCTAGATTTTCAAAAAGTTTTCCACTAGCCATTAAAGTTTCTCCTACATGGTGACCTCTACTTGCACTCAAATAGTCCATCGTCATCCACTCAGGTAAATTGTAACCAATCGAACTGAGGAGTCCGGTGAAGTAATCAGACCACGAAATAGCAACAGTAATATTTCCAATAGCGTACTCCATAATCAAAGCCCATCCAATTATCCATGCAATCAATTCACCAAAGGCAACGTAGCTGTAGGTGTAGGCGCTTCCAGAAACAGGTACCATAGATGCAAACTCAGCGTATGCAAATGCTGCAAAGCCGCAGGCAATAGCTGTAAAGAGAAATAGAAAAACAACAGCAGGACCTCCATTTGCACTTGCATTGCCGATGGTGCTAAAAATCCCGGCTCCGATTATAGCAGCAATTCCCAATGCAGTTAAATCACGTACGCCCAAATGCCTTGCTAACGACCCACTTTGCCCTTCACGTGCTTTGGATTGCTCTAATATTTTTGCGACAGATTTTTTTCGAAATAAGTTCATAGTTTCAGTGGTGATTCTTACGTGTTTTAAAACTCAATAATAATCATTTTAAAATTCTCTTTTCGGTTAAATTAAGTAGTACGAAGCCTAAAAAAGGAAGTGCAGGAATCTTATATCTTACTGTTGCACCCAAAACCGGTGTGGTAAGTCCAATAAGCACATAAAGTGTAAAAATAAAAAAGATACACATCCAAAAAAATCCGGGATCGTTGAATTTTGGTTTTTGGTAGAATACTATCGCTAGTGAACAAAGCAAAACGATAATAATATTCTCTATCGCTGAAAATAAGATGAAGGGATTATTATGGATGTCGGTAATAAATGGTCTGAAAAAGGTGGTTGCAAATGCGTTAGGAACATGTTGAATAACACTCCATGAGGTATAGCCTAATCGAGGTATCTCAATTAAACTTTTGCTATCGACCGAATTTGCAAAACCGTAAAAATTTGATTGCTTCCAATACAACATAAAAGATAGATTGTATTCAGGAAATAAGTAATGGAAGTTAAATGCAACAAAGAAAAATAAGAAATATGTAATTGCCATTATTGAAAAAACATTCTTCCGATTTTTCCTATATGAGTTCCACCATACCAATAAGCCAGGAGCCAATAAAACAATAATATAAAATTTCGTCAAGCTCAGAAGAGCAAGAGAGAAAAGTAAGCCTGTAGTTTTTTTTAAATTGGCGCCATGATAAATTATTCCATGTAGAAAGTAAATAAACATTCCTAAGCCAAATAGGAGTAGGCCATCTTTCAATAAACCTGACCCCCAAAACATCAGCGAAGGAAAGAAAAATGTGAGAATAAATATTTCCCTGGTAGCTTTTGAAAGCAGTTGGTTGAATACTTTGAATAAACAAAAAAGACCTGTAAAAGAAAATATATTCATGAACACTACATGCACATAATAATAGCCAAATGAAAAGAGTTGGAAAAATGCATTGATACGAATAATAGTTCGATTGTCGTTAAATAACATATTTGTATTTAACCAAGCATCCATTCGTTCATAATACGGCCTTAGTTCCGGAGCATCCGACCCAATGCCTGAAATCATTCTGAAGAAATCGGCCGGATGTTCGTGCAATGCATCAAAAAGTATTTTGCTGTCATTAAAAAATTTCCACGTATCGGTCGTTTTCGTATTTGTATAATGATAGGTGTAAATTAATCCGAGTATTACACCGGAAATTACTTTGAGTATAAAAAGGATTGCAGGCCAATTGAGGGGTAAATTTTCTACACGGAAGAAAGTTGATTTCTTAATGAAATAAATGAAAGCTAAAATATATATGCTAACAAGAACTATTTGCATTCTTTTAAATGGCTATTTGAGAACGAAGAAAGTCAATTTAAAATTCCTGTGTAAGAAATCAGCTAGACCTATCGTTCTGATTTGGCACTCATTCTGTTTAATTTCCATCGATGGAGCGTTGCAAGTTAGTAAAATATGCAGTTCTCATCTTGGCGAATGCAAGTGAAGTAGATAAAAAGTTATTAATACTTTTCGAGTTTTGTTAAGAAAAAAAAAGATAGATAGCGTTTTTCTTGGCCTCGCTCTCGAGGTGAATTGTTACCTTTGTAATGATAATATAAATCATAAAATGTCAGAATTATTAGAACAAGTTGTTACTGTGGAATCGGCAAAAGAATTAGGGCTTTTACCGGAAGAATTTGAAAAAATTAAGCAGTATTTAGGACGGATACCTAATTTTACAGAATTGAGCATTTATAGTGTAATGTGGAGTGAGCATTGCTCATATAAGAATTCAATCGTTTGGTTAAAGACACTGCCTAAAGAAGGGCCTCATATTTTAGCTAAGGCAGGAACGGAAAATGCTGGTTTAGTCTCAATCGGTGATGGACTTGCATGCGCTTTTAAAATTGAATCGCACAATCATCCTTCGGCAATCGAGCCATATCAAGGTGCTGCTACGGGTGTAGGAGGAATTAATCGCGATATTTTTACTATGGGCGCTCGTCCTATTGCTCAGTTAAATTCACTTCGTTTTGGGAATCCTCAATTGGAAAAAACAAAGTGGTTATTACGTGGTGTCGTAAAAGGAATTGGCGATTATGGAAATGCATTCGGAGTTCCTACTGTTGGTGGTGAATTATTTTTCGATGATTGTTATAATGTAAATCCATTGGTGAATGCTATGTCTGCCGGAATTGTTGAAGAAGGTAAGACGGTTTCAGCTACCTCCTACGGAGTAGGCAATCCTGTTTTCATCGTCGGTTCTGCAACGGGGAAAGATGGTATTCATGGTGCTACTTTTGCAAGTGGCGATCTGCATAGCGATTCTGCCGAAGATCTTCCTTCTGTTCAAGTTGGTGATCCATTCACCGAAAAACTATTGATGGAAGCATCGTTAGAATTAATTGAAACGAAAGCGTTAATCGGCATGCAAGATATGGGTGCTGCCGGAATTATTTGCTCGACTTCAGAAATGTCTGCTAAAGGCAAACATGGTATGAATATTTATCTTGATAAAGTCCCAACTCGTCAAAAAAATATGCAGCCGTGGGAAATATTGTTAAGTGAGTCGCAAGAACGGATGTTAGTTGTTGTAAAAAAAGGTAGGGAAAAGGAAGTACTAGCTATTTTTGACAAGTGGGATTTAAATTGTGTTCAGATTGGAGACGTAACTTCCGGTACGCAGTTAAAATTTTATATGGATAGTGAACTGATAGCAAATGTACCTGCCGATTCGCTTGTACTTGGTGGCGGAGCTCCTGTTTATGAAAGAGAATATTCTGTGCCGAGTTACTATTACGAAAATAAAAAATTTACCATCTCCTCTGTTGAAGAGCCGGAAGATTTAAAAATAGTAGCAGATTTTTTATTGGCTCATCCAAACATCGCTTCTAAAAAGTGGGTTACTTCTCAGTATGATTCGATGGTTGGTACGGTTAATATGACCACCAATTCGCCTAGCGATGCAGCTGTGATAGATGTTCGTGGAACTAATAAAGCAATAGCATTGACTGTCGATTGTAATGCCCGTTACGTTTATGCTGATCCGGAACTCGGTTGTTCGATTGCAGTTGCTGAAGCTGCACGAAACATTATTTGTAGCGGTGGTGAACCATCTGCTATTACGAATTGCCTGAATTTTGGAAACCCATATAACAAAGAAGTGTACTGGCAATTTGTTCAGTCAATTAAAGGAATGGGTAAGGCATGTCGTAAATTCCAAACGCCAGTAACAGGAGGTAATGTTAGTTTTTACAATCAGTCGTCTGATGAAGGCCCGGTTTTCCCAACACCAACAATTGGTATGTTAGGTATTCTCGAAGACAAAAGTAATCGGATGACACTCGATTTTAAAGCAGCCGGCGATTCCATTTTTATGATCGGAGAATCGAAGGATGATATAGGAAGTTCTGAATATTTATATTCATTCCATAATATTAAAAAATCGCCTGTGCCGTTTTTCGATTTAGAAAGTGAATATAAAATTCATCATGTATTGAAATATTTAATCAGAAAAGATTTGGTTGAATCGGCTCATGATGTTTCTGACGGAGGCTTGTACATTACTTTAGCAGAATCGTCGATGCCGAATAATTTAGGCTTTGCTATAGAAACAGATTTTGATGTGAGAGCCGACGCTTTTCTATTTGGAGAGGCGCAGGGCAGAATAATAGTTTCTGTTCGTCCGGAAAAGTTAGATGCTTTTGTTGATTTTTTGTCGGAAGCAGATGTGGAGTTTTCAAATTTAGGTGAAGTTACTGAAGGGCCAATTTTAATCGACGAGCAATCGTTTGGTCATATAGCCGATGCAAAATTGTTATATGATAATGCCATCGCTAATTTGATGTCACACTAAAATCTCTATCCATAAAAAAAGCGGCTAATCTTTGAGGTTAGCCGCTTTTTTTATGAGATGTATTTGTTATTTTTTTGTTGGTTCATCCTGCTTACAAAGCCCTACTATTTCATGGAATGTCTCGTGAACTTTACTTAAATAAGCCTTTATTTCTTGATCTTTTTTGCCATCACTAATCATTATTGATAAAGTTGATACTTGATTCAACAACATAGCAGTAACTTCTTTCATTTTTTCAGCATTTACCTCAGCTGGAAATTCAGATAAAGACAAGTTTTTAGCTTTTTCATTCAATTCTGATATTCTCGTCTTAATAGGTGTTAAATTTCCTTCTTCACTAGGATGGAAAGTCTCAGACATAACTGTATGGAATTCTTTTAGAGCAGGCCAAGAGTCCATAAGCGATTTTTTTGTCTCTTGTGCAAATGCTCCTGCAGAAAACAAAGCGAAGGATAGAATTGCGATTGTTAGTTTCATATTTATTATTTTTATTGGGACGTTAAACTAATTTTTGAATTGTTGATTTAATTTCTACTAATTGAACTGTACTGTACTTTTAATTACTTCTTATTTTTTTGCTCTTCATGTTCAATAAAGTCTTTCAGTTTTTCTGTATCAAGTCGCTTGGCAATAATATGTTTGTCTTGATCAAGTAAATAAATTACAGGAGTAGAATAGATGTCGTAGTAGTCTCTAAAATTTGTTTGATTGTAAAGATCAGAAACGTTAATCCATTTCAGATTATGCTCTTTAATAAATTTCTTCCACAAGTCGATGTCCGATTCAATTCCTACCGAGAAAACTTCAATACTAATTCCTTTTGTTCTTACGCTATCATAATACTGAGCCAACTTTGGAATTTCAATTTTACAATGGCTGCAAGTAGGATCCCAAAAAGTAAGTACAGTGTACTTCGCTTTCACATCGTACAGTCGGTGCATTTTAAATGAAGTATCCGGCATTGCCAAATCGTGCGCCAATTCACCAAGAATATTAGGTTTAATTTTTTGAACTCGTGCAATGATCTTCGCTCTCAAAGTAGAGTCAGCCCAAAATGCATCTTTAGATAAATAATATTTTTCTGCAATATGTACGAACACTTTGTCATAACCCATTATGTTCGACGTTTCGTAATAGTTAGCCAATGTAGCAACACAATATTTGAATACCTCTTTGTTTTTTTTCGCTTTAGTAATGATTGTATCGATCGCGAGAATTAAAGAATCGGGAAGTGGAACTGTAAGTTGTTGAGTATAGGTTTTGATTTTGTTTTGTAAGATGGGTGATCGCAATAAACGCTCATCACCGAAATCTACATTTTCCAAATAATGCGATTTGAAATATCTGAACTGAAAAGTTGAATCTGTAATTACACCATTTGCATCTTTTGGAGCTTCAGGAACATCCGGCTCTGCCATTGTCTGAATAATCTTGGCCATAAAAGTATTCGGGTAATCCGAAACGATCTTCAATCGATAAGCCTTGACTTCTTTGTCTTCATTCACCAATGCCTTTTTTAAAATATCGGTAGAGTCTTTATTGCCTTTATTATCTTCAAGTCGGGCACGTAATGAATTTGTCTCCTGCGATTTTTTAATAATATATTTTTGGTGATCGTTGAAGAGTTTGTTTTCTAAAGAGCCGATTACTTTCATGTGTTGAACATAATCGAGAGTATCTGTTTCAATAGTAAATTTTTGTTCATTCGGTAAAATTTCAAAGTATGTTTTGTTGGGAAGAATAACTAAATAAATACCTCCGGGCAAAGTATCGTTTCCTTTAAATGTTCCCCAGCCATTATGGTCTAATTGTATTGTATCGCGAACATATTGTTTGTCACCATAATGGTTTCCAAGAAACAAAGAGGTGTCTTTTAATCCTTCAATATGAACTTTGATTTCGTAACCGCCATTGCCTGTATCTTTTGCAGATGCCGTGACCGTGAAAAATAAAATGATCGTAAAAATAGATGCAATCTTCTGTGTAATTTTCATAGTGTTAGTTAGGTTCAATTTAGTGCGTTCAACTTTATAGTTGGAATTTTGTTACGCAAATGTAATGCCGTTGAATGAAGTAAAAATAAACAAATCCAATCAATATTAGCTAAAAGCGAAAAAGGAAGGCATTTAGCTTCCTTTTTCTGTTAAAATTATGTTAATCTTGGTCTGCATTCAAACTTGCGAGCTTTTACAAATTGCCGCGTAACGATTGTTCTCTTTCTATTGCTTCAAAAAGTGCTTTGAAATTTCCTTTGCCAAATGATTTTGCACCTTTCCGCTGAATGATCTCAAAGAAGACAGTAGGGCGATCTTCAACTGGTTTCGTGAAGATTTGAAGTAGGTAACCTTCATCATCTCTGTCAACCAAAATGCCAAGTTTTTTTAAGGCATTAATGTCTTCGTCGATCTTGCCAATTCTTCCAACCAATTCATCATAATACGTTGTTGGGACTTTCAAAAATTCAACTCCGCGACGTTGCAGTTCGGTTACTGTTTTTACGACATCGTTGGTTGCAATAGCAATATGTTGAACTCCCGGCCCTCTATAAAATTCGAGGTATTCATCTATCTGCGATTTTTTCTTGCCTTCTGCCGGTTCGTTGATGGGGAACTTTACGTAACCGTTTCCATTCGACACCACCTTACTCATCAATGCAGAATATTCTGTAGAAATATCGTTATCGTCGAAAGTTAAAATCATTTTAAAGCCCATCACATCTTCATAAAATTTCACCCAATCATTCATCTTTCCTAATTCAACATTTCCAACGCAATGATCAATGTGTTCAAGTCCTAAGTCAAATGTTTCGAATGAAGGATTTGCAGCGACATAACCGGGCATAAACGCTCCTTTATAATTTTTTCTTTCTACAAAAGTGTGAATGGTTTCTCCATAAGTATGGATGGAAGCAAATTTTATTTCACCGAATTGATCCGAAATAGTTGTGGGTTCGGTATGAACTTTCGCTCCACGCGACATTGTTTCATAAAACGATTTTTCAGCATCATCAACACCTAGTGCTAATACTTTAACTCCATCGCTATGTTTTAAAACATGTTGACTTATTTCAGAGTTTGGTTCAAATGAAGTTGTGAGAACAAACCGAATCTTTCCTTGCTGAAGAACATAAGATACTTTATTTCGAACTCC
>JAYTOX010000071.1:0-30029 GCA_043747595.1 Bacteroidota bacterium
ACTGTTATTGTTGTTCCTGATGTTACTGCAATTCCAACAAAGCTATGAGAGATTGTACTTGCGTTCATTGTAACTGATCCAACTGTATTGTTAGAAACGCTTACTACCGAACTGGCTGCATCTACAAAGATACCTGCTGCACGACCTCCTGAGTTTGTAAGTAATGAAAGCAAAATTGATCCGTTTCCGGTACCACTACCTATTGTATTTCCGGTAGTTGTTCCAATGTTTGCATTTCCATTTGTATGATAAATACCTACCCAAGATCCACCTGCTGTTGTTGAAGAACTGTTAGATGTCATACTGAAATTGGCAATGGTGTTTCCTTGTACGCTTGATGCTGTTGTTGTTCCAACCGATAAGCTGATACCACGGAAACGATTGGCAACTGAACCTGCAATTGTCCACGGTGTTCCCGTTGCTCCGGCTGCAGAACCTCCAATAAAGTTATTGGTGATGATAAAGTTATTACCACTAGTATTATTAATGTTAATGGCTGATTGAGTAAGACCCGTAGTAAATATACGTGTAGCTGTTTGGTAAAAACTATTTCCGGTAATGGTCCAATCTGTATTTCCTGAAGAAACCAAGATACCCGTTGTAATTGTAGTTGCTATAAACTGGTCATAAAGGTTACAATTAGAAATAACGATACCGCTATTATTGGTAGCGGTAGATGTTGTTGTTCCTGATGCGTAAATAATGTTGTAAGCGACACCGCCTCCGTTTAAGTTACAATTGTCGATCGTATTATTGTCATTTCCGGTTGTACCTGTTGTCGTACTGAAGAAGATCAAACCTGAAGTGGCTGAAGTCTCATTTGAAGTAACCGATACATATTTAACTGTATTGTTGGCTCCGTCGTTAATGAAACGAATCGCAGCTGCTGCACCGGTATTTCCAATTGACAATTGAGAAACACCTGCACCGCCCGCACGTCCATCTATTGTATAATATGTACCGCCATTCACATCGAAGGTAGCGGTAGTATTTGTAGAAGAGATCGACTTACCTGTAACTCCCGTCCCCGGACGAATAGTTACTGTATTAGAAGGTGACATACAAGAACTGAATCCTAAAGTAATAGGAAACGTTTCACTTGAAGCCGTATAAGCTGCATTTAATTCTAAGAACACATTACCACTTACACCACGCGCGTTGATATCTGCCATGGCAGCTGTAAGAGTAGTATAGTCACCAGCAGTACCAATTACCTTTGTTCCGGTAACAGGGTTAGTAGAACAACTAACACTAGTCATGCTTATATTATCTACTGCACCAGCCGGAGACACTCCACCCGAAGCATCATTTTGCCATGTAAAGATAACACGAACAGTAGTACCAGCTAAAGAAGCTGGCAAACTAATAGTTGCAGTCGTGTAAGTTGTTTGAGCAAAACTCGGCTGTGAAAACACCAATGTTGCACCTGTTAAAGTAGTTGACGATGATGCAGGTGTATTAGCAACCGGCGTCACAGACGTTGGTGCAGTATATACTAACAATCTATCAAAACCACTCTCTCCACTTCCTTTCCATTGGAAAGACAAGTTGATAAGTCCTTCACCTGACGGCACAACGATATCACGATAAAAATGTGATGTCTGAGATGTTGTGATCGTGTAGGCATAAGTTGTACCTCCATTGTTTGAAACATAGGCACCTCTTGCTCCTGCGAAAGCAGTTGCAGCTGCACCTACTTGAAACGTATTGGTTGCAGCATTCACTACAGTCCAATTGTTAAGAGCAAAGGTTGCCCCCGTTTCAAATCCACCGTCGCCGGTTGGAGAAATTAGAGTCGTTGCATTCGCTGAACTTGCAAACAAGCAAAGCGCTACGCAACTCATCGAGAGTAACCAGCGACTAAATGCCGACCCTCTTGTGTTTTGGTAATTGTTGTTTTCCATGATGGTTAAGTTATGTTTGTTTTTGATTTTTTCAAGAGAAGAAAATTGGTTTGACTGATTCGCTACAATAAAAAATTGCGACGATGAAAGTGCTTTCACCGCGCTATAAATAGCTTTGATTAATTTTTTAGTACTCGTGGAGTTGATCACGTAGAATATTTTCGTTAGTGGGCTTATTAGTGTTTTCAATGCAGACCATTATAATCGGCATCGTAAAGGTGTTGATTTTATTATTTACTTCCTATATTTTTTATGAACAACCGTTATTCTTGAATCGCAGTATTAACAGGTCTTTCAAAGATTTCCTAAACTTAAAGAGTTTGTTTGTTTTTACCAAAAATATTATAGAATTATTGTTAACATTTTGGCGAACGCATCGATTCTATTGGTGAACAGCGGATGTTAAAATTCTATGCCAACTCGCTGTTTTTCAATAAAAAAATCTTCTCTTTAGTTTTATTATGTCTTTTTTGTCCTTCTTTTTTTATCCTTTTTTAGTTAAAATACTATATGTTCGAATCGACCTTCAAAAGCCAATATTGGCTCCAATGGTCAATGTTGTTTTTTTGCCCTTATAATATGGCATCGTGTACTGATCTAACTGCGCCAAAGCACCTTCCTTCCGGCTGCTCATAATGCCGGCATATACCCAACAGTCGTTAACTAATTGATAGCGCGCAGTTAAATTAATTTCCCTACTCTCCCAATACACATGATCGATGAATGGCAATCCCTTGCCATCACCTAAGGTGTCTTTTGAACTTCCGGTGTAATTATACTCTTTGCCTTTTTGGGCTAAAACGTATGACACTTGAACCAATAACTTGGCAATTGGTTTTGCTGAAATGGCCAAATAAATCTCTTGCGCATTTTCCCCTAAATAATGACCCATATTATATGACGAATTTGCATAAGTCGCTGTTAACAAGTAATGTCGGTAAGCACCCGGATTTGTTCGTGTGTACTCGGCAGTTAAACTGATGTTTTTATTCAACACATTGTTGACTTTTCCTCCCACTTTAACGCTATAAAAATTAGTCTGTGTTTTCTGATCAAACGCTCTGCCTAAGGCAATTTCATCTACAAAAACGCTCATGTAAAAATGAGTGTTCTTTAATGCTCGACTGCTGAAGTTGAAAAATAACTGTGAATTCTGACCTAAGAAATTACTTCCCGACGACGACAAACTGTGGTCGATGGTTTTATAAAAAAAGAACGGCACTAAATAGGCCGGATGAATATTTTGATCGCTATAAATAATAGAATTACCAACCGAAAAACTCCAGTTTTTCCAGGGCATAAATGTGAACATATTGGCCGCAACATATTTCGGCTGGTACACAATACGATTAGAAGCACCGTTCATATAAGTACTGTTCGAATCAATCACTTGTGAAACGAGCCAACAATGAATGTAATTAAAGTCGAACCACTTTACCGGCTGCATGTGAAATTTCAATTGCGTAAAAGATGGCTGATGTCCCGAAAAAATATTGGCTCCGTGATAATTGTCGCCCCACACAAAATGATCTTTTATTAATCCCACGCTTCCCCACGACCAAGAATAGGTCATGCCGCCTCTCACTTCATCGTAATCGCCACCACCTTTGGTGTCGGGTTTATAATTGGATGCTTCTGCCTGATTTAGATAATGCGCATCGCTCATTCGAATACTTTCCTGCTGATCTCTTAAGCTGGCATAAAAGGCAAAGTTCTTTCCTATATATGAGTAAAGGTCGGCTCCAGTATAACGGCGATAAAAAGATCCGCTGTCGTTTCTATTATATGTAGCACCAATAATAGGGTTCACACAAAAAGTAAAGAGTGTGTCTTTATAGTAGAGAAGGTCGGTACGTTGTTTGTTGTTTTTCCATTTTAAAACTTCAGCCTTTCCGGAACCCGGATTTAAGTCCTTACTAAAATCTTTCAGGTAAAAATCGAGCTCTTCTTGTTGGCGCTTATTTAAAGACGTTCGTTGAGCATTTGCTTCAACTAATTTCTTGGCAATAAAAATTCGGGAGTATGGTTTGATGGCGCTATTAATAGTAATGAGTTGCGCACTTGCCAGTTCATCTAAGTAATCGTACAGATCGGTATTGTTTACATGCACATAAACCTCCTGCCCTTTCGAACAAAAAGAAATTAAAAGTAATCCGGTAAGAAAAATGCGTGTAAGTGTTTTAATAAAGTTACTTTTTTTTAAGTGAGTGGTGAGTGGTGAGTGGTGAGTAAATTTGTGATTGGTAATTCGTAATTGGTAATTGGTAATTTGTAATTCGTAATTAGTAATTAGTAATTAGTAATTAGTAATGGTTAATGACTTTTGAACTGAATTCTTGACTCGACTGTAATGACCTTTGACCCTTGACCTTTGACCTAAACGTTGACCTTTGACCTAAATTTTGACCCTTGACCTTTGACCTAAACGTTGACCTTTGACCTAAACGTTGACCACAGCCGCCTACTTCGATCTTGCTCTTTTGATCAGAATATTATAGGCTATTAAGAAAGCATATTTTATATCTGTTAGAAGTGGACTTTTTTCGTAGGCGTTGAGGTATTTCATTTCTGAGGCTTGAATCTCTTCTATCGTTTTAGGCATATCTACATAGAAAGGAGGAACTAGACCCGGCGTGTGCTTTAACCGCTTTTCTTGCAGCTCTTCTGAATAGAGCCCAAGATAATGAGCAGATAATGGACGAACGCCTATTATTTTTAGATCGCCTTTCAATACATTAATGATCATCGGTAATTCGTCGATCCAGTAACGACGAAAAATACGACCCAGTGTAGATACACGGAAATCGTTGTTCATCTTACCGCCATCGGCCAAATTATTTGTATCATATACATACTTTTGAATATACTCTGAATAAGAGTGCATCGTACGCATCTTGTATACATATATGACTTTCCCATTTTTACCATGACGACGCATTCTGAAGATAGGACCATACACCGGTTCATAATCGAATAATGGCGACTTTACTTTAGTGGCAACAAAAAAGAGACTCTTCTTAATAAACTTCATCGACTTTATTTCAAAGCCGGCGGCATAAAGACGGCCAAGCGTTTCGGTACGAGAAAGAACTTTGTTTCTTTCACCAACTAACACTTTATAAAAAGAACGAGTTACCGGAAATTTAGGGAACACACGTTTTAAGAAAAAGTCGAGCAAATAATATATGTGTGAGATGCCGGCAGGAAAACGATTCATAATTCTTCGCTTCCTTAAATATTTTGTTTCAACGCATCCGATAAAAGTTCCACCATCAATCAAGTGATCGTTTACTTCGTGTAAAAAATTATTGATGCCGCGAACATCGTTGATGCGTTTCAAATTTATAATTGTACTTGAATCGATCGGAAGATTTTTTATGCTTTCAGAAATTGAAGTTCGCATAATGTATGTTCCTTTTGTTTTCAAACTACAAAATTCAGAAACATACTTTTTAACTTCAGCATCCATTCCACCAATCTTTTCAAGATGCGGTCGGAAAGCATGCGGACGTTTTTTTGTTTGCTTAAAACTCTTTGGTGCAATTGCAGCCGAAGCTGCCACAGAATTACTGCGGAACGAAAATTGGCGTTGTGCTGATTTTAAATTTTTATCCTTTTTCATTTTCTTGCGTTCCCGGAACAAACATAAGAATTGACATGACCTTATGTTTAAACTTTTTGCTCATATCTTACATTGAGCAAAATAATTCCGAATTAATTATTAATAATTAATTATTTAATTCCTCTTATTTTTTGTTGGTCGTACAGTTTCGCAGCTGTACTTTATTTAATTTTTTCTGAAGACCAAAGGCCAAAGCCTTATGCAGAACGGTTTTCAGTGATGTGGGTTAATTTGTTATTGTATATCAAACATAATTAATTAGAACCTTAAATGCAAGAGAATTGAGTAATAATAGGCGCTTCAGCCGTAAAATGATTAAAATCGTAGGGAAAAATGTGATAAATAAAGCTAATTGTTAGTAACTATTGGAGCCGAAACAGGTAAAAACAACTTCCGGCAAGGAGAATTTTTATTGAAGCTTGAATGTAAACGTTCCCCAAAAAAGCTTTAATGGAAATTCTTTTCTTTGCCTGCTGTTCATATTATAGTTGATTAACAATTAAATTAATTGCTTTTAATTACATCAATTAATAATATTAATTAATTAATAATTAATAAATAATTCTGTGCCTAAATATTGCTTGCTAACAAACGATGTAGAAACGCATAGCATCTGGTTCAACACACTTCGTGATGAAACCGGCGTGAAAGTTTTGGAAGAAGGCATGCCACTACTTCTGGATATTTATAAAAAATTTAATATCAAAAGCACATTTTATTTTGTTGGAGATATGGCCGAAAAATTTCCGGAAGTAGTAAAAATGATTTTACCTTTTGGTCATGAAGTTGCATCGCATGGATGGTCGCATGAAGTTGATCAAGCATTCGATGTACTTTCTTTTGATCAACAAAAAGAACATTTAATTCGTTCAAAAAAAATGCTAGAAGATATCAGCGGACAAGAAGTAACTTCATTTCGTGCACCGGCTCTTCGTGTAAATCATCACACACCAATTGCACTTGCTGAAGCAGGCTTTACATGCGACAGTTCAGTTGCGGCACAACGCTTCGATATGTTTCTTTCGTTTGGAGGAATAAAAAAATTAAACTGGATGCGAGCACCTCGACTTCCATATCGCACAGCTGCCGACAATCTCTTTAAGCGTGGAGACGGTCCGTTGGTTGAAATACCATTGACTGCTTTTCTTTTCCCCTTCGTTGGCACAACGCTTAGGCTCTTTCCAAAGATTACAGCAATGCAACAACGGTTGTTTCATTTAGAAACATCTGCAAACAAAAAACCACTCGTCTTCGATGTACACCCCAATGAATTTATCGATGAACATTCAGAAAGACGAGTTATTACCAGAAGAACAAGTAATCCAATAAAATATCTGCTAAGCGACGTTGTAAGAGGTAAAATGAAAATAAAAAATCTAGGAAAAAAAGCTGTTCCTTTGTATGAAGACTTTATTTCCTACTATGCCGACAAAGGCTACGAATTTGTGACAGTGAAGGAGTATTTGAGGCTGAATGGGATTTAAGTGAGTAGTGAGTAAGAAGTAAGAAGTAAGAAGTAAGAAGTAAGAAGTAAGAAGTAAGAAGTAAGAAGTAAGAAGTAAGAAGTAAGAAGTAAGAAGTAAGAAGGAAGAAGGAAGAAGGAAGAAGGAAGAAGGATCATAGGTCATTTTTTTACTTACTACTCACTACTCACCATTCACTTAAAAGAAGTAAGAAGGGTCATAGGTCATTTTTTTACTTACTACTCACTACTCACCATTCACTTAAAAGAAGTAAGAAGGTCAAGGTCATAGGTCACTTACTTACTACTCACTACTCACTACTCACCAATAACTACTCACCAATAACTACTCACCAATCACTACTCACCAATCACTAATAATAAATCACTAATAATAAAGTATGCCAGCACAAGAAGTATTAGATTTTTATGGGTACAAAGGTTTCTTTGGAAAAATGCGATATGCAATAAAATTTGTATGGCGATTTTTTCTTGATAAAGTTGCGTTCTTCTGTTTTGTGAAAAGCTGGAGAACGACGATTCATCGTTGGAGGGGTGTGAATATTGGCATTGACGTTTACATTGGTCATGAAGTAATGTTCGATCGTGTTTTTACCGATCAAATTTTTATAGGCGACCATACTTCCATTGGCGACAGAACAATTATTAGTGCACATGCAAATATCCCATCTAATACTCGCTTGAAAAAAATATATCCTCGGCAAGTAATGCAAACTCGCATTGGAAAAGGTGTTTGGATTATGCCCAATGTAATTATTGCCCCGGGTGTTACCATTGGCGATGAAGCAGTAATTGCTACCGGTTCGGTAGTAACGAAAGATATTCCTCCTCGTTGTTTAGCAGCAGGTGTTCCAGCAAAAGTTGTGAAGGACTTATCAGGTCACGATGCATTCAAGAACTAAGCAGCAATGAAAATTCTTGTCTACCTCCACCACCCTGCTCATTTTCATTTGTTCCGTTTCACAATACGCAGACTTAAACAAAACGGACATCAAGTAACGATAGTAGCAACAAAAAAGGATGTTCTGGAAGAATTATTACAGGCTGAAGGTTGGCAATACGAAAATTTTTTACCTCATGGAAGAAAAGACAATAAGCTCTCAATTGCATGGGGACTTTTAAAACAAGATTGGCTACTTTTTAAAAAATGTATCGTTAATCGCCCCGATCTTCTCATAGGAACATCTACAGAGATTTGCCACATAGGAGCTCTTCTACATATCAACAATTATTTTGTGAATGAAGATGATGCTGATGTTATTCCTCTCGTAAAAAAATTAGCACACCCTTTTGCTCGTCATCTATTGGCACCTGATGTTTGCAATACAGGAAAACCAAACAAAACAATTACCTATAAGGGCTACCACGAATTAGCATACTTACATCCTTCACTTTTTAGCCCTTCATCGGAAGTAGTGAAAAAATATTTCAATCCGGACGAGCACTATTTTATTCTCCGATTTGCTAAACTGAAAGCGCATCACGACAGTGGCATTCAAGGTATAGATACCGAAATAGCTTCTAAGATCATCTCAATGCTTGAGCCGCACGGGAAAGTGTATATCACTGCCGAACGTGAACTGGAGCCGCAATTTGAGCCGTACAGATTAAATATTAAACCGATCGACATGCATCATGTAATGGCATTTGCATCGATGTATATAGGCGATAGCCAGACGATGGCTGCCGAAGCAGGAGTTTTAGGAGTGCCTTTTATTCGATTCAACGATTTTGTTGGACGTATCGGATATCTGAAAGACCTCGAAGAGAAATGGGAACTAGGTTATGGAATCAAAACCGAAAATGTGAGTGGGCTGTATGAAAAAATCAACCTGTTGTTATCCAATAAAGAAATTAAACGTGAATGGGAAGGGAAACGTTTAATGATGTTAGCAGAAAAAATAAACGTAACCGATTTCTTTGTAAATCTAATTGAACGTTCTAAAAAATAATTTTATTTCTTTTTAGTAATCATTCGTTCAAGCGCAACAAACATCCACGCATTCGACCAACGCATATATGAAAGTTTGTTTGTGTAGTTTTTAAGTTTTCTATAGTAAAAATATCCTTTTTTATCCTGCATGTTCACTATCGTCCACTCTGCAATCTTTTTTGCGAATGCAGCATAATCATTTTCAGGATTCGCAAAGTTCAAAAAAGTAATCACGCCTTGGCTCTGATTGTGAATCTCCACCGGGTATTCACGAGGTATACGCCAGAGACTTCTACCATCGGGAAAGAACTGTTTATTTTTATAATACTCAACTCCATTTTTCATAGAATCATCCCAATTGTCGTTTTCAATTTTCAACAACTGTGAAATCAAAAGAATCGAATCTAATACATAGCCCTGGTGAAAATCAATTTGCACGCGCTCTTTTCCTGTAACAAGATCTTTACTGTAATTCCAATGACCGTCGGAATGTTGTTGTTTAACGACAAAATCGACGGCACTTATAATCGTAGCTCTATCTTCCTCAATTGGTGAAACTACATACGCCATTGCTAAAATTTCGGCACCTAATAAGCTAGCGTTGTAACAGCAATCAGCAAATAGCGGAGTATAACTTATAACAACACCATCATCAGTTAATGTATGATCTAATTCTGTTTTAACAAATTCAGCTGCTCCAAGAATTAACGAACGAGCTTCAGCATTTTCGGCCATTTGATAATAAGCAAAAAGTCCTCTGACAACAAAAGCTGTTGCGACAACAGTAGGTGCAAATGCAGGTAAATATTTTTCGGTAGTTGCCCATGGAAAATTGTAACCCCACGACGAACCTTTGTATCCGCTCGAAGTATTTTCTTTTAAATACTTAAATAAATATTCGATCTCGCTTTTATAATCGCCCTGCCCTTCTTGGTGCAAACGAACATACGACTCGAGAAAAAGTCCCATGGCTTTTGGGTTGTGTCCTTTTTTTATGCCTAACAATGGACGAATGTTAACCGGATTTCTTTTTTGAAATTGCGTAGCTAAAACCGGTCCCCAAGACGTGAAACTACGAAAAGGAAAAGGTGAACACAGCGTATCGTAAGGGTCATAGCCTTTATACTCTTCTGAAACTACATACCTTTTTAGTTTGTTAAACGAGTCAACAATATCAACATCTCCAATCATACTACTCTGCTATTTTTATTGATGCTCCATTATTTGCAATAGACTCCAGCACTTTAAATGTTACCAATGTAGAATGATAAATTTCATCGAAAGCAATTGGCGAAGGTGTTCCTTCTTTTAAACTATTAAGGAAAAGTTCGATCTCTTTAAAATGTCCTTTATCTTGTTTGTCTTTTCGTTCCGATACCTTTTTTCCATAAGTAGTAATGGATTTGAAATCGTCGATTATTGAAACAGTACCTCCTGAAAAAACCTCCAAATTTTCTTTTGCAAGATCCTTTTGTCCATTCGAAAAATAACTGATGGTAGCTATACTTCCATTTTCAAAAGCCAAACTTATTATTAACGTATCCGATTTTGAATCGTTTGTATTCATTGTTTGTGCAGATACAGTTGAAACTTTTGCAGCAGCAATGAAAGTACATAAGTCGATAAAGTGACAAACTTCACCAAGAATTCTTCCACCGCCAACCGCAGGATCATGCACCCAATGATCGGCAGAGATGATTCCTGCATTAATTCGGTAGTTAATTGCCACAGTTTTATTTTGATTTTCCGATGAAGACTGTTTGATAAATTTCATCATGTCGTTTGTGAACGGAGAAAACCTTCTATTGAATCCCAGCATCAACTTCACATTTTTACTCTCATAAAGTTGTCGGATGGTTACTAACTCTTCACGTTTTAAACAAAGCGGCTTTTCGACAAAAACATTTTTATTGTTCGTCAACGCATCAATAACAAAACGAGCATGTGAATCGTGTCGCGTAGCAATGAAAACAGTGTTTACATCTTCGTTACTGAAAGCATCACTCGCATCACCACTGCAAGTAGAAAAACCATACTTGTCGGCAATATAACGCGAATTATTAGGGCGAGCAGTGACAACTACTGCCAACTGCGCTTTGTTTTTTACACCTGGCAATAAATAATTTTGAGCAAAAGAACCGGCACCAATAAAAGCCAGTACAGGCGAAGCAGAATCAAATTTCTTTTGAGATAATTCGATACGCGGAGCAACGGTTTTAGATTGATCATATTTCAAAACCATTCCTGTAAATGGTTCTGTTTTTTCTACAATGATTTTATATGCACTCGCAGCTTCAGTAAAATTAAATTCGTGAGTGATGAGATGATCAATTTTTACTTTGCCTCTTTTTAGAAGCTCAACAAAAGCTTCCATGTTTCTATTTTCCGTCCACCGCACATAAGCAAGCGGATAATCAACACCTTCCTCTTCATATTCGCGATCGTAGCGCCCCGGGCCATAACTCGACGACATTCGAAGATC
This sequence comes from Bacteroidota bacterium, assembly GCA_043747595.1. Lineage (GTDB taxonomy): Bacteria > Bacteroidota > Bacteroidia > AKYH767-A > 2013-40CM-41-45 > JADKIH01. The sequence continues at coordinate 11,425 of JAYTOX010000071.1, forward strand.
CAATTCTTTTTTAAAATAGTTGGCACGTTTAAATCCGGTGGGTACGGCACCAACAATAATTACTTTCCCTTTCTTTCTTGCAATAGCTCCTGCAAAATCAATTGGATCGGTCGAATCAGTGCCGGCAGTTATGATTACTGCATCAGTTCCATAACCTGAAGTAAAATTCAAAATATCGTTTTCAATTGTCTCCGACTTTCGATTGATAGCAAGCTCGCATCCACTCAGAGATGCAAGCTTCACCATTCTGTCGTCGATGTCGATACCAACTGTTTTTATACCGGCAGCATTCAGCATTTGAATTGTTAGTTGACCAATAAGACCAAGACCAATTACTACAGCATTTTCTCCCAAGCGCAGATCTGCCTGACGAATACCTTGCATAGCAATTGCGCCAAGAGTTGAAAAAGCTGCATCACGAATATTAATAGTATCAGGAATACTTACGCATAAATTAACAGGCACCATTACAACCTCAGCATGCACAGCAGTATTTCCTCCACAAGCAACACGATCGCCAATTTTGAAATCGGCAACATCGCTAGCAACAGCAATAACTTCTCCTGCGCAACAATATCCTAAAGGCGATGGCGCTTCAAGTTTATTCATCACCATTTTATAGGTTGGCAACAGACCGAAAGTTTGAACAGATTTAATAACTTTATTTACTTCTTCCTTTCGAGCACGAGCTTTTCCAAGGTAACCTAGTCGAGCATCTTTTACACTTTTCCCCTCAGTACCGGCACTAATTACAGAGTAGTAATTTCGCACTAACACGCAACCCGACTGCAAAGAAGGGAATGGAACCTCCAGAATTTGCATGGCTCCATCTTTTAAACTTTGTACAAGTTGCTCCATAATTATTTTGCTATTACTGTTTCAATTATTCGTGAAAGATTTTCGACCATCTTTTTTTCTGTAAAACCGTTCTCGTAAATTAGTCGAGAAGCAGTGCTCATTTTATTGCGTAAGTCGCTATCTAAAATTAACTTTTTTAATTTGTCAGCAATTGAAACCGGATCAGACGCAGGAACGATAAAACCATTTTCCCCTTCTTTCACACTTTCAATTATTGCTCCTCTATCGGTAGAAATTATAGGTAAGCCGGCAGCCATCGCTTCAACTATTACCCATGGGTGTCCTTCCGGATCGCGCGGAGCGAAAACAAAGATATGAGCATTTGCAAAGAATTGAAATTTTTTCTTTGCAGCATCGGCAGGATGAAAATTAACAGGCAAGTTATTTTCGTTTACGATTTTTTTACAGCTATCCTCAACACCTTTAGACCGCCATGCACCTACTACATCCAAATGAAAATTTTCAACCTTTTCATTTTTCAGTATAGCAATTGCATTTAAGAGATCTTCGATTCCTTTTGAGGGCTGAAGATTTGCCAAGTATAAAACAGAAATATCATTTCCGTTTTTTTGAGAAGGAGGAAAAACATAATCCCCTCCATTGGGTGACACATAAATATTTTGTTCTGGAAATATTCCTTTAAATAAATAGCGAAGATTATTTCCTAAAACAATTACTCCATTGTTTATTTTAAGCGTTGTTCTCACAAAAAAAGATGCAGGTTCTGATGCTGAATTCATCCAATTCAAAAAATTACTTCCTCGCAAATGAACTAAGGTTTTCCGAAAAGTCAATTTAGCGATTAAGATAAAAATAAGATCTTTTAAATATCCTGATGTTGATTGTGAAATTGGAATAATCACCAATGAAGGACGCTTGGTTAGAATCTGAGAGAGCATCTTTCCCCATATTGAAATACTTTGAAAAATTTTCTTGAGAGAAAATTTTCCCATAGTAGAGAGATCTTTATTTACTCTAGTGTCGACATGAATCAATTCGTACACTTCTTTAAGCGAAGAGTTCAGAATAATTTGAGTAGCAATTGACGGCCCCATGAAAGGAGGTGGAATTTTACCGAGTATCATGATTTTTCTTTTCATACTGCGGCTTGTAATTTCATATCAACTTCTTGAAGTCGAGGTTTTGATTTTACTTCATATATCTTTTTTGCAGGAAGTAGCGCAAAGGAATAAATTGCATAAACAAGATAATATATTCCGGGATAAATAGTTGGAAGAGTACTCATAGAGTAGAGCATAACTATTCCAACAGCTCCAATTACAAGAAACTTATCCGGTATTCTCAAAAACTTGACTCGATATAAAATAAGCACGAAGAAGAGAATGTAAATTGCTACTCCTACTATTCCGGTAAGAAATAAAATACGAATATAATCATTATGCATACCACCACTGATCATGATTGGAGCTTGCTTAAATCCGGAAAAAGAAACGCCTAAGTAGTGAGTTATAGCAGGCATTCGACCCCATATTTCAAAGTATCTTTCCCATCGAGACACACGACCATTAAATGCATATTGAACATCTTGGTCGCCATTTATTACGTTAAATTCTTTTGCAATAAGAGGGTAAATTTGAGTTTCGTAAATTGTTCGCGCAAAGAAAGGCAAGATGATAGCGGCAATAAAAATACCGAATACCATTCCTTTTAAGTTCTGCGCATTATAGAACATTAGTAGCGTGATTAGCGTCAGGAAAACAACCCAGGTAGAAACGTGACGAAGCGAAATGGCTCCGACCAAACAGATCACAAACCACATCATCAGTTTCATTGTAGTATTTCTTTTTTTTCTCTCACGACTTTTACTATAAATTCCTTCGAGAAAAAAATATCCTTGAATTAAAAAAGCTCCAATTAAGAATGAAGCATAATTCATACTATCTGCGTATTCACCACGAATACGTGCACCTCCACCACGTCCTTCAGAGGCAAACTCAGGAGTGAACGGATGAACAATGATCTCGAAGAACATCATTGCGAATGGAAAAATGCAACTGTATAAAAATGTTTGAAGTATAAAATGAATATCCTCTTTGTTACGTACTGCTTTACGCAAATACAAAAAGATAAGTGGAGGCGTCAAATACTTTATACAATTACCAAAGGTATCGAGTGTGTAAAAGGAAACGAGAATTACAATGCAATTCAGCAAAATCAAAATCCCCCAGAACTTAAAAAACTCATCGGCAGGATTTGCCATATTTTTTGTTTTGATCGTTGACATTGCCGAAATCGCCAATATAGGCGCTAAGACACCCATGATATAAATCGGAGAAAGAAAAGAAGAGAATTCTTTTATCTGATAAAAATTGTCGACAATAGGGCGCAAGAGGATAAAGATCGCAAACCATTTTCTGGTCCAATCCATTTTTTTCCAATACGCTTTCCACTGTGTGTACGACATCTTTTTATTTTATTGTAGAACGAATTGCTTTCACAAATCCTTCTGCACTTTGTTTCACTCCTGCATGCTGCTCAATAAAAGTTGACGCATTATCACCTATCCTTTTTCGCATGGATGAATTGTCGAGCAACTCATTTATCTTTTCAACAATTTTTTTCTCATCGTTGAAATCAATTACAAATCCTGTTTCGCCTTCTACAATCAAATCGTCGGCTGCTCCGGCATTTGGAGAAACGATACATGCCAAACCTGCGGCCATCGCTTCATTCAACACCAAGCCCCAGATGTCGAAATTTGTTTGAAACAAAAAGACATCGGTGCGAGAATAATATTCAGGCAATTCATTCTTCTGTTTGAATCCGGCAAAATGAATACAGTCATCTAAATTCATCTCTTTTACTAAGTCCATCAGCTGCACTTTATCGTCGCCATCGCCTATTACTTCCAGCATAAAATCATTACGCTGTGTTTTGAGCAATTGAATACAATTAATAAGTTGTGACACGTTTTTCCTTTTACTAAGGTAGCCTACGAAAGTAATATGCTTTTTGTTAGTAGAATTCACCCTGTTTTCTTTCAAAATTTGGGATTGCTCACTAAAAAACGTTGTATCAACGGTATTTATGCCTTTAAAGATCTTTTCTTCATTTACATTTAAACTAAGGAGATATTTTTTTGCTCTTTCGCCATACACTACGAACGCGGAAGAATACGCTATTAGCAAGCTTCTTTGAAGTCTCCTCAATACTCCCATTCCTTTTCCTTTGACAGTCACAGAGCCACTCCAAATGAGAAATTCGGCCTTTCTAAAGCGTGTGTACCACCACACTTTCATGGTAGCCATAGAAAAACCACTTACAATAATTCGATCGGGCTGTTCTTTTTTCAGGACATCCGATAAATTACCATATCGAAAGGTAGTTTTTTCAGAATCGCCAAAACTAATTTGCGATGACCCAAGAAATGCAAAGTTAAATTTGCAGTCTTTCATATCCAATACAAATTTGCGACGACTATAGGTCTCAGCAGCGAAAATCACTTTCAGCTCCATATTGCTTTGAATCAACTGTTGATTCAACTCATTAAAAAGCGGGAGTCGATAAGGATTTGGAATATTGGTTATGACCAGAATCTTCATAGGGATATTAGTCGAGCCATTTTTTAAACCAGGCGATTAAAAAATAAAGTGTCCATAAGCGGTTAACGCTTGATTCATCGCCGGCTTTGAGTTGTTTCAACAATGAATTTAATTCGTCATATTTAAATTGAGGATGATCGTTGCAAAAGGAACGTAAATTCTTTTCAATGTAATCGATCATGAAATCGCCGGCCCACTCTTTTAGCGGAACACAGAAACCCATTTTTTTTCGATACAGAATATCGTGTGGCAGTACTTTCTCCAGCGCCTTTTTCAAAATATACTTTGGCTCATCATTTTTCAATTTATATTGAGATGAAATAGAAAGCGCAGTGTTTGCCAGTTCGTAATCCAAAAACGGCGAACGAATTTCTATAGAATTCGCCATTCCTAAATGATCCATTCGGTACAGGTAATAATTTGGGACCATGAATTTAAATCCCAAGTAGCACATCCAATCTGCATACGTAAATTTTCTTTTTGAATGGTCTTGAATTGCTTCAAACTTTTCTTTGTATTTTTCAATCACGCTATACGAATCAGAAACACCTAATCGATTTAAATAATCGTCGGCCAGAAATTTTCTCTTCGTACTTTCTTTAAAACTTTTAGCACCACCCCAAAACAAATCTTGGCTTTTAGCAGAACGAGAAAGCATTTCAGCAGCACTTTCGGAGGTAAAACGACTTGCGCCATTCAATACTCCTCGTTTAACTATTTCCGGAAGTTTACCATAGATTTCAAACCATGGATGCAATTGAATAAATTTTTTCCAATTGCGATAACCGGCAAACAGCTCATCGCTACCATCGCCGGTGAGTACGACTATACTTCCAGACTCACGCGCTTTTTTCGAGAGAAAATAAATCGGTATGCATGTGGCATCGGCAAGTGGTTCGTCGAAAATCGTTACAACTTCCGGTAAAAATTCTTCTATATCGTTTGCTGTTACTACAATGTCGTTGTGATTGGTATTAAACATTTTCGAAACTTTACCGGCGTAATAGCGCTCATCGTAATTTTCTTGACCTTCAAAACCAATCGAAAAGGTATTAATAGGAACATTCGTTAACTTCGACATATAAGCAACCACTGCGCTTGAATCGACTCCTCCACTTAAGAAAGCTCCGACAGGAACATCTGCTACCATACGAAGATCTATAGAGCGTTTGAGTGCTTTTTCCACAGCATCAATCGAATCAACTTCTCCCAGTTGTTCAGTTTGAGCCGAATAATTTACTTCCCAATATTCTTCTTTTGTAGTTGTTCCATTTGAGTGAACAGTCATTTTATATCCCGGCTCTAATTTCTCAATGCCGTCGAACATAGTACTCGGAGGCGCCAGTAAATTAAAAGTGAGAAAATGATACATTGCATTTTCATCGAGCTTACGTCGCATCCAAGGTAACTTTAACAGTGCTTTAATCTCGGAAGAGAATGCAAACTTACCGGCAACATGAGAAAAGTAAAAAGGTTTTTTCCCAACTCTGTCGCGGGCAATAAATAATTTTTGCTCTTGTACATTCCAGATTGCAAACGCAAACATTCCATTGAGATAATCTAAACATTTTTCGCCAAATTTTTCATACAAGGCTAATAGAACTTCTGTATCACTATCACTCTTAAAATTTCTGTCTTTGAAAAATTGTTGCTTAATTTCTTTATAATTGTAGATCTCTCCGTTAAAAACTATCACGTTTCCATTTGAAGCTATCATAGGTTGGTGACCACCGGGAGAAAGATCGATAATACTTAAACGCAAATGTCCAAAATGAATTTGTCTTTTCTCATCGCTCCAATATCCCGTATCGTCAGGACCACGATGTGCGGTGGCAGTATTCATGGCATCGATCAACTCTTTTCCGTTGTCGAGACTGCTACCAATACTTAAAATTCCATTTATTCCACACATAACTCGTTTACTTTTCAGGACTCATTTTTCAACTATGATTATTCATTTGTTAAACAGAATAAATCGTAATTATTTTCTGACTAAATTATTTTTCGATAGACTCCGTTCAAACTTTCAGCCATCACAGAGATATCAAATCTCATTGAATATTCTTTGCGGAGTTCGACTTTCTCTGTATCACTAAAGTTCGGATCGTTCTTTATCGCAATAATTTTTCTCGCCATTTCACTTTCATCAGTTAAGATGCAATCTGCTTCAATACCATTAACTAATTCTGCGGCTCCTCCACTATCACTAAACACCAAAACAGGTTTTCCTAACGAGTAGGCTTCAATGACAACTAAACCAAAAGGTTCGTTTTCGCTTGGCAATATAAAGATATCACTTAATGCAATATACGGATATACATTTGGTCTATAGCCGGCAAAATAAACATTGGATTCAATGTTTAATGATTTGCATTTTGCTTTTAGTTCAGCTTCAAGTGGGCCAATCCCAATTACCAGCAACAAAATGTCTTTCCTATCTTCAATATGTGAGAGCGCAGTTAAAAGTCGATCTGTTCGTTTAAAGCCTGCTAATCGATTGATGCAAACAAGCACAAATTTGCCTCTGACTATTTCAACAATATCATTGTCGGGATTGTTGAGGACGATGTGTTGTTTTTCCGGCACACCATTATAAATTACTTTACGAAAAGATTTCTGTAAACCATATCGTTCTTCAGCAACCGAACGACTAAAATTCGAATTGAAGGTAATGGCATTTGCAAATTTGTTGAGGAATATTTTTTTAAAGTAATCTGCTATTCGCTGCCCCAATTTTTGTTTTCTTCCAAAAGCAAAATTTCCGTGTTCTGTATAGCAAATTTTCTTTCCACTCAGTACAGCAGCGATGGCTGTAGCAGGATGAAATGCATGCATGTGAATGATATCAAAATATTTAAACTGATTTTTAGTCTTAAGTATTTTCCGCAGACTTAAATCGAACCCTGAATTAAAAAAGCCTTTCACCACTTCCGGATGGCCAATGAAATCGTTCATGCTGATTTCTTTTGGCTGTCCAATTAAAATTTTCACATTTAGTTTATCGTTTTGCTTTTGCTTTTTCACCAAAGTATAAACCAATCTTTCTATTCCGCCCGATTTAGCGGACCAGATAAAATGTACGACCTTTAAATTCATACTTGATTTTCCGTACCGTAAATTATTATCTGAAGACATTGGCATTCGCGAATTCTATTTATTCTATTGGCTGTTATTGAAAATTAAATTCCTATTGTAAGAGATTCTTTATTAGTAAATTTATCTTTTTTAAACTATTTTTAAGCTGGTTGACGGCGGCATAAAGAAAGGAATGTGCTCTTTATTATATTCTGATATTTCCTTGAACAACTCAAATCTTTTTTCTAAAAAAAGCGGTGGCTGATCATCAATCGGAAGTTTGATTGTGAATGCATTTAACTTGTTCAGCATTTTAAAATAATTTCGATTTAAAATGTTGGCTACAAAGGCCGGCATAGGAATACCAAATTTTGAAATTGATAGTTGATTTGCAGAAGTCCACCGTACGTTTCTAGAAAATCGACCACTTGACAGATGAGGCGTATAGAATTTATTATCTACTAAAGTTTCGGTTAAGAAGCGTGTAAGTTCCTGCAATAGCTCATCAAATATTTTTTCAATCCTTCCTATATTCAAAGTCGACAAAAACCATTTTTTTCTTAGCTCAATAATTTCTTGAACTAAATCATATAAACGTCCTTCTGTGACGCCCAAAAACTCAAGATCATATTCCAACGCTTTTGCTTCAAGTAAGAATGCACGAACTTTAATGATTTTATATTTTTGCTGGATGTTCATCACCATATACATTTTAACCAGAAACTCCAATGCAGTTTGAGTTTTCAAGAGCGATTCATCGACTGAAAGTAAATCGTTCGATATTCTCGTTTCATCACCTCCTATTAATCGGTAGTTATGAAATTTAGTAACTTGAAGTGCTTGATGAAAATGAGTAAGTGATGTGCCAAATAATTTATGGACAAATAAATATTTTCCCACTTCATCGAGCTTAAGTAACGGATTATGATTTGTTTTTACTCCATCTTTAAAAACCACAAAAATATCAAGATCAGAAATACCGGGAGCAGTAACACTCCCAATTCGATACACACTCAAAATTTTGCCATGATTCATCAAAGATGACGTGACAGCTGATATATTAATCTCGTATAATTCCGGACGAATATACAGAGGAATATCGATGAGCGAATATTTACTCATTATATTTCACTCAGATTAAGTTTGTTCTTCACCACTTCCGTAAAATTATTCATTCGACTAAATAATCCATCATGAATCGCGGCTTCAATAAAAGCAGGAATTGCCATTGAGATTTTTTGTCGACTCTTCCAGCTTAAAAAATCGATTCGTTGAAAAAATCGATTCTGTTTTTCGCTAAGCTCAACCTTCCAATTTTTACGTATAGTTGACACTTCATCCATCACTGAATATTCTTGGCTAGTAAAATCTTTTCGCATTTCTTCGAAACTGAATTTCTTAAAAATCCCTTTTTTATCTCTTGCTTGTATATACGCAGAAGGCAACATCATAAACTCACTGAAGATTGCTTTTAACTGATATAAATTCCAATCAACTTTAGGGCTCGACAATTTACGATTCACGCTTTCGCATAATCGCAAAAAAGAGCGACTAAAATCCATATCGGTTACAGAAGGAATATGAATGGCCAATGTAGTATTTCCGATCAAAGAACGACTGTATTCGAAAATAGCCGACGGCAAAAACCATTCGGGATAATTTTCAATGTCGTATTCTGAAAGCACAAACCAACCATGATGTTGAAATGGATCTATCTTGTGCATGACTTTACGTAACTGATGCAAATCGGAAGAAACTCTTGCTAGCAACTGTTCATCGTTTATCAATTCCTTGGAAAGTACAATCAAACCATCGAAATCGCTGTATACAATTTCTTCTCCTGTTGCAAAACTCCCATGGATGACTGCCAGATTTAAGTATTTTTTTAAAGGCGCCAATCCTTGAATCATTTCAAGAATTCGCGGATGTTGACCGGAATAAGCAGGCACTGTAATCGTTTTTACTTGCGAATCTATTTGCTCATGATGGTGGCGGTACATTTTGCTAATCACTCCGGCATTTCTGGTAAAAAGACTCTGGCCGGCAACTAACGAAAGCATTCCACCCGATGGAGTGAAATATCCGCCGTTGACAAGACGATTCAATAAGTAAATTCTCTTTTGCGCAGTCAATTTTTGTTCTTAATAATTGAAATGATAAGCCGAATTAAGCATTAAGAGCTAATCGTGTTTTTTTTATAAAATTACTCCCAAAAGTTCAATTAAATCTTCCTTGTGGAATTATTTTTATATGACCAATCACAGGAAATGTTACAAATAATGCCGATTAACACGAATTATGCTTAATCTATTTCTGGCTTGGATTCATTAAAATTAATAATTTATAATGAATGGCGTGTAGAATGTTGCTCATCAAATAGATACTTCGACAACTATTCTAATTCCGAAATCTTTCTGCTAACTACATCATATTGCGGAAAAGGCAACAATTGGTTGAAATGAAGGGTAAAAGGGACTACATTTCTATTCATTAGAAAAATAGTAGTTGACAAGTACTCATGACTGACTTACATTGCAAGTTGAATTAAAGAAAAATTATGGAATCGAAAAATCTAAACATTGCACCAAGTATCGTTTCAACCAATCAAGCTCAAAACAGAGATCAGTTGATTGAACTTTTTGAACAAAACCCGATGCCAAAGGATGAAGCGATGAGAAATTTTGGGCTTTTCTTGAATCCAACTGATTTGAAAAAATTCCTTTTCATCAATGATCTCTACACTAAAATGGTAGATGTACATGGTGTTGTGATGGAGTTTGGTGTGCGATGGGGACAGAATCTAAATTTGTTTCAATCGCTTCGTTCAATATATGAACCATTTAATTATGGTAGAAAAATAATTGGCTTCGACACATGGGACGGCTTCCCTTCTGTACATGAAAAAGATGGAGCTGAAATGTATGCGATGAAAGGTGCATACAATGTTGCTGATAATTACAAAGCATACTTAGAAAAAGTACTTCGCAATTTAGAGAAAGAAAGTCCGCTCGACCACATGCAAAAATTTGAGCTGGTGCAAGGCGATGCGAGTGTTGAATTAGCTCGTTACTTAAAAGAGCATCCTGAAACAATTATTTCTTTAGCTTATTTTGATTTTGACATTTACGAACCAACAAAAAAATGTCTTGAACTGATAAAGCCATATATCACCAAAGGAACGGTGATAGCATTCGACGAATTGAATCAGCCTAAATTTCCGGGAGAAACGGTTGCTGTAAGAGAAGCGTTGGGACTTGACAAATATGCTATCAAAAGAAGTCCGTTCAGCCACTATCAATCGTACATCGTTATTGAATAACGATTGTCAATAAGAAAGTTTGGTGATAAACGCTAGCAACTCTTTTGTCTTGCTGTCGAATGTAAGGCCTTTGATATCTTCCAACGCTTGTGCTGCCAATTTCGATCCAACTTCGGGGTGTTCTATTAAATATTTAATCCCATTTGCAAGTGCTCTTTCATTATCAGGAGCAACAAAATAAACATTCTTATCGTTGAGCACATCTTGTGTAGCGGGAAAATCGGGAGTAACGATAGGATTACCTGTCGACATGTACTCATTAATTTTCTGAGGATAATTAAATTCAACCATGTGATCTTCGGAAGTATAATAGCTCAACAAAACATCACCGGCTAATTGATAGTTTCGCACCATCGTAGAGTCGTTGAAGAATCCTGTGAAGATAGCATTGTCAACACCTAGTTCTTTACAATAATTTTTTACTTTATCGACTGCGCTTTGACGTCCGCCGGTAAAAAGAAAATTATAATCGGGAAGTAATTTAGCAGCTTTTAAAATGTACCTCAACTCCACCACTTCAAGCCCTAATTTACCTGTATAAACTATCAGCGGCTTATTGTCGGAATATCCAATATTAATTTTCGCTTGTTGTTTGGTACACTCGTTTAAATATACAGGAACAGGTGCTAATGACAGCATGAATTTTTCTTTGGGCACATTTACTACTTTCATAATAGCATCGCGAGTAGTAGAAACGCCGGCAAATACACCATCCGAATTTTTCACGACCCATTTGTAGATAGGCTTGTCTTTTACTTCGGCTGCTAAAAAAACAATTTTCAGCTTCAATAATTTTCCGGCAAGTTTACGTAAAAGAAGAGCCGGGATTAATGATTTCGCATCGCGCGACATGATTACGCTTTCTTGCCTTGAAAAAATTCGTTCTATTCCAATTCTGAGTGTAGTGAATACAAATCCTGACATCATCATCACGAAACGATAGAGCTTCGGAGTATGTTCTTTTAAGGGCGTCAGCAACATTCTCGTAGCGACTTTATTTTTTACACCGTAAGATGCTGGAATTTCCTTTTGAGAAATATTATCCTTCATATACGTATAAGGATAAATGATTGTGACATTCGCTTGATTACCGGCTAAGCTATCGCACAAGCGCATATCGAAAATACGATTAGTTGTAGGCCGCAATAAACAGAAAGGAGAATAAACATACACCGCTAAACCGTTTGAAGATTTAGTTTCTATGTTTGGATTTGAGGAAAAAACAGATTCTGATTTATTAGTCAATTGTTGAGAATGCTCTAGTAAAATTGTAATTTAATTCGCAGTGTTATTTTATTTCAGACGACAAAACGCCCATATAATATTGATCATAAAAACGACCTTGTTTGTAAACATCTTCGCGTACAGTCCCTTCTATTTTGAATCCGCATGCTTCGTAAATTTTAATTGCAGCGACATTGTCGGTACGCACTTTCAAATAAACTTTGTTTAGACCTAGATTTTGAAAAGCAAATTCCAACGTTTTATAGCAAGCATCTTTTCCATAGCCTTTACCTTTTTGTGAACCGTCGATCAAAATAGCAAACTCTGCATGTCGAAAGATCATATTGATATTTTTAAGAAAAGTAAGACCAACCAATTGTCCGCCGGAATTTATTTCTACACCAAAAGTCGTATTTGGAAAATTGAGTTTTATATTTTTTTCATACCATGCTAACTCTTCATCGTAACTTACGGGAAAGGGATGACCGCTGAAATCGTTTTTCACATCATCTTGATTCCGCCACTTCCAAGTAGTTTTTGCATCTTCCAAAGTAAGTGCACGTAGGCGAATATTATTTAATTTGATTGATGAGCTCATATCAATTCTTCTTTTGTAAATCTGTAACGCTGCAAGATAGCCTTATATTTAACAGCTTTTTCACCATGTAAACTGTCCCAGTTCTTAATCAAACCATTATAAACTTCCAGATTATGGATTCTTTTCCCAATAAAGAATTTTACGGTTTTTTCGGAAAAATTTTTCTTGAAAACCAATAGCGGGTCATCATCTTCGGCCGTAACACCTCCGCCTAAGTGCATAATCTGCGTATTATTTTCTTTTGCCCATAAAAGTCCTTTATGCACCATTAAATTTGAAACACCATTTTTCCTACCCGCCTCTGAAACTGATGATAGAAAATAATGGGAATAGAGATTACTTTTAAAAAAAACTGTCGCCCCAATAATTTCTTCTTCCATTTTGGCAATTAGGAGAACTCCCGATTTTAGAACCATTTCTTGTAAACCGATAAAAAATTCAGCCGAGAATAAATACATTTTCGCTGCTTGTAGACGAGCCATATTATCGAGGTAAATTTTTACAAAAACAGAGTAAAAATTTCCATTCTCATCAAACTCTATTTTTACACCCGACTTCTCTGCTTTCCGAATTTTATTTCTGTTTTGAGGAGTATAAGCAGTCATCAATGAATCATCAATTGTATTCAGATCTACTGCTACATAATCTCTGAGTTCAATTAATTTCACCGTGTTATTCCCTTCCAAATATTGTTGATTTTGCAACAATGGATTAAACCTAATAAATTCAGAAATGATGTTTTCTGATTTACAATATTCACAAAAAGCTTTATCCGCTTCATCCAAAAAACTTCGATCGACTGTTGTTGATATTGGTCCTGTATAGCCGTACACTGTTTCAATATCCTTAAACTCACTTTTAACACCTTCAATATTTATTGCCCGAAGAAGAAAAGGATAATAATAAATCTGGTTATTTTTTTGAAATACAAATAATCGTATTTCACCATCCCCATTTTTTTGATAGAGATTATTATAATCAAATGTAAAATGAATGTCTTGAAGCGATATTGGAAGCTGATTATATATCGTATTCCATCTGCTTTCATCAGCAGAAGAAAGAATAGTAATATGATCGATACTTGATCTCACGAATTACATTTTATTTTTTATCAGAAAATCTTTTATTTTTCTGGTAACAGTTAAAATCTGACTCCGAGTAAGTTCAGGAAAACTAGGGAGAATTAAACATTGGTGATTCAATTGATCGGCAACGGTATTATCGCTCTTCAATGAAGCTAAATGTGCATGCTCATTGATGCTATAGAACATTGGGCGTGTTTCGATATTGTTTTCGAAAAGGAAGAGTTCCAACATTCGCTTTTTATTCAAGTCGAATTGATTGAACCTTATTGCAAACATCCATTCTGCATGCTGTGTACCTAATTCTATTTCCTGAAAAGAGATTTCATCTAAACCCGACAATTCTGAACGATACAGATTAAACACTTCTGATTTTCGTTCGCGTATTTCATCAACTAACATTAACTGCCCATATAAAATAGCAGCTTGAATATTTGTCATTCGATAGTTGTAACCAAGTTTATCATGCACATAGCGTACACTCGACATTCCTTGACCACGAACAGAATTTAGATATTCAAATAGTTCTCCATCTTGTGTTAGTACTGCTCCACCTTCACCGCTAGTAATCGTTTTATTTCCAAAAAACGAAAGTGACGATACTAACGAGGCTGTTCCTGAAAACTGATCGTTGTATTTTCCAAACAACCCTTCACAATTATCTTCCACTACAACCATATCAGGAAATCTTTTTTTCAATTCAGGCACGTTGATGATATTGCCTAGATTGTGCACAGCTAAAAAAGCAGTGTCTTTACCGGTTCCTTTTATTTTTGAATAATCTACATTCCAAGTTTTGATATCGGCATCTATTATTTCAAAATCCCAACCTCCGCTAAATAGAAAGCTATTCCATGCAGCCACGTAAACATTATTGGGAACAATAATTTTTTTCAGATTAGGATACTTAAACTTAAGTCCAAGTGCCAGCATGTGCGTTGCACACGTTCCATTGTTAACGAGTACCACGTATTTACTGCCGATGATCTCTTTTAACTTTTCTTTCGCCTTATCGATGTAAACACCTTGTGAAGAAATCCATGTTGAATCGAGTGCATCGTGTGCATACTTCAAACATGATGCAGGAAGGTACGGTTGGTAGATAGGTAACATAGTCTGTATTTACTCTTTTGAGAGTCAAAAGTTACTCCTAAATGTGCAGAAATGCGTTGTTTTAAGTCTTAAAGTAAGGTTTTACACCTTTCTTTTTACTGCGGCGCCACCTTTAGTAAGAAATTGGATTCCTGTGATGTGTTCCGAATTTACAAAATCGCGGAACGATTCATTTTTATGAACGTCGTCGGAAATAATAAGTCCGCCATCACTTAGTTGATCATAAGTAGCTTTAAATTCGAACATCATATTCTGATAAGAGTGGTCGCTGTCGTGGAAAAAAATATCAATTTTTCCTAAACGTTGCATCAATGCCGGCAATAATTCTTGTGAAGAGCCCAATTGAAGTTCCCATTGAGAGCGTAAAAGTTCAGGCACAGCCCATCCACTTTGCTGCGCAATATTTTGCGGATTATAGCTTTTGAGGTCGAGGTTTGGAAGGTCGATCGAATACAATTTCCCCGAACCGTTTTTATGCAAGGCATTGAGAATTGTCCATGATGATACGCCATGTGCTACACCTGTTTCAACCATTACTTGAGGTTTTGCGCAACGCACAATGAAATATAAAAATTTACCGAACAAATGAGCAGGTTTATTTCCCGGCAGAGTAACGCCCGGTAACGAATTCATTGAAACAAAATCGCCGGCGCTAATTTCTGCCAGATATTTTTGAGCTTCTTTATGATTGTATTTATTTCCCATCAGTGTTTTTGCTGCTCTTGTAATAATGGCTTCATGCAAACCTTGCTTGTTGCCACGAACAAAATTTAGGAGAGCCAGCGGACGAGAAATGAACGACGTTTTTTTGTACTGAATGATCATATTGAATGTAGATTGTTAGTTGAGCTGTTCATGAATTGATTGATTAATTCTTTTCTCGGCGACATAAATAAATATGAGCATATTCATCACATTCGTGAGTAAGAGAGCTAATGCCATACCCGCATTGTGCATAATGGGTATTAGAATATAGGCTAGCGTGCTTCCAAGAATTATGGTAGCAATATATACTTTGATTCTGACTTTTACTATACCTAAACTTTGAACCAACGGTAACGTCCAGAATGTGGCTGTTCCAAGTACCGCACCTATTACGAAATAAAAGAATGCTTTGGTTGCAGGCAAATATTCGGGTCCATAAATGGTTTTAATAATCCATTCGTTCAGAAAAAAGGTAAAAACAATAAAAATAAGTCCGGGAATCATGGCAAGCGAAGTGATTTTTACGAGCATATTTTTCATTTCAGAGAACTTCTTTTCTGCCAATAGCTTTGAGAGTTGGGGATAAATAGACTGTACGAGAGGGTCGGAAAGAGTAAGTACGGAATAGGCAAGTTTTTTGGCTACTGCATAAAAGCCTACTTGTTGAGGGTTAGTAAGCATCCCTAACAGCAATACATCACCTTGACTTATGACAGTTTTCATGGAATTACCTATTGAATTTCCAAGAATAAATTCTCGAATAGATTTACGTTCAGGTTTAATTAAATTCATGGACGCTGTAAGGTGTGGCTTCAATTCTTTTTTCAGCTCATAGTATGCGAGTAGATTGCAAATAAAACCATTTAAAAAACGAGTGATGATAATTGCCACGAAAAATATATTTAAATCTTTCGGATAAAAAAACACCGCTATTGCAATTGCTGTTGTTTCGATGATATCCATAATCATCTGGATAATGGAACTCATTCTAAATTTATAGTGTAGACGCAAGAGCGCTCTCGAAATAGAATTTACATAGGTGATGCTGGCAACGATTGCATAGGAAATAATAAACCATTCTAAATCCGGCTTATCTATAAATGTTCCATAGGAGAAAAAACATAAGCTCGCAATAACTAGAATTGAAACGAAAGCCATGATGAAACTAACGAGTAGACCTGATTTTACAAAAGCCATTAATTTATCTGAACGATTTTCAAGCTGATATACTGCACCAAATTTAATCAATGCTGTACCTACATTCAGATTTAAAAACTCTTGAATGAGGCCTACAAAAGCCACTACAATAGCGTATGTTCCATAGATGCCCGGGCCTAAGCCACGTGCAATAATTACAGAACGAATAAATGCCAAGCCGGTACTAAAAAAATTTGAAAAGAAAACCCAGCCACTGTTTTTAAACAGTAGCTTACTTTGTGAATCTAGTTTTCCTTTTAGCATTTAATAATTAAAATCAATTTTTATGAAAACGAAATTCGCACACCAAGCTTTCAATAGCCGGTAATTTCATTATTTATTTTGATCAGATATCCATTAGAAATTAAATTTCTAAGTTTGATTCGAACTTTATTATGCTTTAAGAAGAGCAGATAATTAATGGTCGAGCGACTTTAATGACTCTAGACAAAACCATCACTCTTCCTCTACGCAGAATGTTTTTTCAATTTTATCAACCTATTCATTACATAGACATTCCTAAGAAATAAGGCGACCACAATGTAATTAATTGTCACTATTCAGAAGATCGACTTACGACATTATTTCTTTTTCTTTTTCAAGAATTTATTCCACTTCGCTGTAGTTTTGTCATTACCTTCAATCATGTCATCATAATATCCTGAATCTGCTTTTGATCCATATCCGTAACCGTAGCCATAACCGTAGCCATAGGCCGTAGATTTTTTAGAAACGGCATTCAGGATTACTCCAATATTTTTAATCCTGCCTTCCTTCTGAAGCTTATTCAATATTTCAAGATGAACACGTCGAGTTAAATTTTGACGAACAATATAAATTATGGCATTACAGAATCGTGATAGAATTAATGGATCGCTAATTAATCCTAATGGTGGTGAATCGAGAATGATGTAATCATAATTTTTTCTTAAGTATGTAAAGAGCTCTTCAACCTTATCGCTCAAAAGCAATTCAGAAGGATTGGGCGGCTTTGGGCCGGTAAGAATAATATCGAGACTTGTAATACCGGAAGGTTGAATAATTTGTTCAGCCGTATTTGATCCGATCAAATAGTTCGTAACGCCGAGCTCTCCTTTTAATCCGAGATGACTCATTGCTTTTGGTTTTCTTAGATCGAAACTAACTAACACTGTACGTTTTCCTCCTAGTGCAAAAATTGCGGCAAGATTCAACGAACAAAAACTTTTCCCTTCACCCGAAATAGAACTGGTAACAAGAAATGTTTTTGTTTCATTTTGATTTTTTACAAAGTATTGCAAATTGGTTCTGATAGATCTGAATGCTTCGGCGATAAATGATTTTGAATTTTCTTGAATAACAAATTCATTTTCCGACTCACTCATTCCAACCATTCCTATTACAGGCAATTTGACTACTTTCTCTATGTCCGAACGCTCTACTATTTTATCGTTGAGTACATTTTTAAAATAAACAAATGCTGCAGGAAGGGCTAAACCAACAATCAAGGAGATTAAATAAATTTCTGATTTAACAGGACGAATAGGGTTGACTGTTGCTTTTGCTTTATCGATTATTCGATTATCAGAGGTAGTTCCTGCTAAAATAATTGCTGTCTCTGCTCTTTTCTGCATCAAATAAGTATACAGATTCGCTTTCACTTCCATCTGCCGTTTGATATTTACTATCACACGATCTGTTCCCGGCAAGGTTGAAATATGACCTTCGATACGACTCAATTGAGAAGCGGCTTCTGTCTTTGATGCAGTCAATCCGGCTTTTATACTTTTGATATTCTCGATAAGATCGTTCTTTGTATTTTGAATCGACAAATTCAATTCTTGTATTCTAGGATTTTCATCGGTAGCACCTGCTCGTAAAACTTCTCTCAA
>JAYTOX010000072.1:0-33631 GCA_043747595.1 Bacteroidota bacterium
AAGTAGTAAGTAGTAAGTAGTAAGTAGTAAGTAGTAAGTAGTAAGTAGTAAGTAGTAAGTAGTAAGTAGTAAGTAGTAAGTAGTAAGTAGTAAGGTCAAAAGTCAAAGGTCTAGAATTTTTTTACTCACCACTTACTACTCACCAATCATTAAATAAATTACACTGCGCTTCATGATTAAAAAATTACCTGCAATTACATTGATGTTCTACACCTAGATCAATAGCAGTAATTACTTTTGTGATTTTATCACATGCTCCAAAAACAATTCGCACATGTTGACCGTCGTTGGTGTTTGCTTCAAGTGCGTAAGTTGTACACTGCCCTTCGCTTTCTTGATCTCCCTCATTACTTTTAGCTTCATTTATTATACCATTTGCTAAAACAAATTCAACTTCATTTTCAGAAATATCTCGGCATTCCATTCTACACCGAGCATGTTTAGTATAAATAATTTTATGATGACGCCAATCACCAACAGAAGTTGAAACCTGACGGTCAGGGCTAGAGTCCTTAGATTCTCTACATTTTTTTAAGCCTAGAGCAGCAAGACCCAATAAAATGATTACAATCATCGTAGGCAAATTACCGGCTTTTTTAACAGAAGGTCTTCTCATCATTTTTGCACTCAATTAAATGTATTTTGGTAAAAATAGTATAAAAAGAATCACGCTTCAATTAGTCAAGGAACTAAAAAATGTGTATTTTTCAGTTTGTGTTTAATAGCCTTTGTTACCTTTGAATTTTACCTTCAATTATTTATTAAATCAAACATTTTGAAAGAGCACTTCAAGAAAATCATTAACAATAAACTTACCAGGCTCTTAAAAATGAGCTTGACCGAATTCATAGAAGACAATTGTATCAAACTGAGTGCTGCTTTATCTTACTATACAATTTTTGCATTACCTCCATTACTAATAATTCTAATAACATTAAGTGGAATCTTTTTTGGAAAGGATGCAGTTACAGGTGAACTTTTTGGCCAAATAAACGGATTAGTAGGAAATGATGCTGCACTTCAAATTCAAGAGGCAATTAAAAATGTTAGCCTTTCAAAAAGCAATGGTTTCGTAACAACAATTGGAGTATTATTATTAATTATTGGCGCGTCGGGAGTATTTGTTGAAATACAGGATTCCATAAATTTTATATGGGGAATTAAAGCAAAGCCCAAGCGAGGCTTAATCAAATTTATTAAAAACAGATTAATGTCTTTTTCAATGATTGGATCGGTGAGCTTTCTATTACTAGTCGGATTAATAATTAATGCTTTAATGGAGATCTTATATTCTAAGCTTGCCGGTTATTTTCCGAACACAACAATCGACTTATTTTACTATTTGAACATCCTAATTTTATTTTTAATCATTACTATTTTATTTACAATAATTTTCAAATCACTTCCTGATGGAAAAGTAGCACTGAAAGATTGTATCATAGGATCATCGTTTACTGCTATGCTTTTTATGTTTGGAAAATTTGTAATCGGATATTACCTCGGGAATTCGCATTTAGCATCTGTTTATGGTGCGGCAGGATCAGTTATTTTGCTCTTAGTATGGGTTTATTATTCTGCTATTATACTATATTTCGGTGTTGAATTTACAAAAGTGTATGCAAGAAATCATGGACAAAATATAGTTCCAAACGAATATTCAGTTCAAGTTGTAAGTGTAGTTAACGAAATTACCAAACCATTGGAAAATTGAATTCTCAAGCCTAATTCGACTTTCTTCGAAAACTACAAAATAAAAAATTTTGAGTAGTGTTGAATGGAGTAGTATGATCTTCTTCAATACATTTTATCCGTTCAAAATATTTTTGAAATTGAGCTGACATGCTTGCCTCTGTGTATTGTTTTATTTCCAAACCACTACACTTCACTGGTCCTTTATCAGAAAAAGTTCCTAGAACAAGATATCCGCCTTCAACAATGGCATCTTTAGCAATTGAAACATATTTCTCTACTTGTTCTTCTGTAGTTAGAAAATGAAATGCAGCACGATCATGCCAAAAGTTAAATTTAACTTTCGGTTTAAAATCGGTTACATCAGAAACGATCCAATTAACTCTAGCTTGCTTTTCTGCCAAACGCACCTTAGCACGCTCCAGCGCCTTTGAAGAAATATCTAATACATAAATATTTTGATACCCTTTATCTAAAAACACATCTACAAGATGACCATCTCCAGCTCCAATATCAATTATGTTAGCATTAGTCGGTAAGTTAAATAATTCGAAAAACTCAACAGAAGTTTTAGGGTAAGGCTGAAACCAACTTACTTCCTCTTCAGATTTCGTTTCAAAAACTTTTTCCCAATGCTCTTTTCTAGATTCCATTTTTCTTAATTTCAATATTTGGTAAATTAAAATTCAACAACACTTTCCTCCCTGTTGAATCGAAGGACATTTTTCAGTACCATAACTACAAAAAACACAACAGTCGCCGGCAATTGGTCTAAGAATGGTTTTACATTTTTCGCATTCATAAAAAAACATGCATGAATCTAACGGCATAATTTCATTCTTGGAATGATTACAAGCCGGACATGTTATAACTGATTCAATTTTAATTTCTGCACTCATTCTTTCAATTGTGTTTCACTTATATGTCTATAGGCATTTTCCACCATCACAATTCCGTCGTCAACAATTACACCAATTGCTAATGCAATTCCTGTTAAAGACATAATATTACTTGAAAATCCAAAATGATTTAGAAAAATAAAACTTGCGGCAACAGAAATTGGAATTTGGATAAGAATGATTAGTGCGCTTCTCCAATGAAAAAGGAATAACAAAACAACAATTGATACACTTATGAAAACTTCCAATAAAGTCCCTTTTACCGAACTGATAGCATCCTCTATTAATGTACTGCGATCGTACTCGATGTGGAATTTTATTCCTTCTGGTAGCCCTTTTTGAATATCAACTAATTTTAGTTTAACTTTTTTTATTACATCATCTGCATTTTCTCCATATCGCATCACGACTATTCCACCTACTCTTTCTCCTTCACCATTTTGATCGAAAATTCCATATCGAATATCACCCCCCATTTGAACAGTGCCTACGTCTTTTACTGTAATTGGAATATTATTAACTGTATTGATAGAAATATTTTCTATTTCTTCCATCGATTTTATATAACCTAATCCCCGAACGATATATGATTTATCACTCATTTCAAATTTTCTTCCACCCACATCATTATTATTCGATTTGATAGCTTTTAAAACATCCATCATAGAGAGATTGTAGTAATTTAATTTCACAGGGTCAATTACCACTTGATATTGTTTTTGAAAGCCCCCGAATGATGCAACTTCACTTACTCCGGGAACAGTTTGTAAAGCGAACTTTATATACCAATCTTGCAAGGCTCTCTGTTCACCAAGATCATATCCCTTTGCATCGAGCGAATACCAAAATATATGTCCCACGCCTGTACCATCAGGTCCTAAGCTTGGAAGAATATTTTCGGGTAATAATTTCTGTGCAAAACTTAATCGTTCGGTAACTCTTGTTCTTGCCCAATAAATATCAACATTGTCTTCGAAAACCAGATAAACAAAACTCATTCCGAACATTGAAGAACCCCTAATGTTTTTCAGTTTAGGAATTCCTTGTAGATTAGCAACAAGCGGATAAGTTACCTGGTCTTCGATGACTTGTGGGCTACGTCCCATCCATTCAGTAAAAACGATAACTTGATTTTCCGAAAGATCGGGAATTGCATCAACAGGATTATGATTAGCTTCATAAATACCCCAGCCAAACATAGCTATTGATGCAATCAATATTACGTATCGATTTCGTAAAGAAAAGGAAATGAGCTTGTCAACCATTGAACTATTTCTTTTTCATTTCAGATAAATCCATTCCGCATTTCGGACAACTTCCGGGCTTATCAGATAATACATCAAGATCCATCTCACACTGATAAAATGTGTCGCCGGCTTTTAACTTAGTTGTATCCATTACGATTGCTTGTTCCTTTTTCATCGTTGCTGAAGTATCAGTTGCTGCTGACGTTTCATTTTTAGGTGCTGGAGAGGAACATCCTCCAATCATTAATAATGCAGTTGATACTGCCAATAACATTTGTTTTTTCATAGTTGTATTTGTTTTATATAATTTATTTTTTATGTAATTATTATTAATTCTACGAATAATCTATCAGCTATCATTTTTAATTATGCTTTGATCATTTTCCTTTTTCCTATGCACTTACATTTTCATTCCTGGCATTCCTTGATGTGCTTCCATGGGATTTGCTCCACGTTTAAATATATATTCACTATTAAGTAAATATGCACCTGAAGTAACAACCACATCTCCTTCATTTAAACCATCTATTATTTCAACTTGATTTCTATTTTGAATAACTAATGTAATCATTTTATTTTCAAAAATTCCATTACTTGTATGAATCCAAACGTTTGCACCTTTGCTATCTTGAATGATGGCATCCATTGGCAAAGTCAATGCATTTACACTTTGAGTTTTAAGAGAAATGTTTACAATCATGCCAGGCCTCAATTGATTTGATTGACTATTAATTTTGAATCGCGCAATTACATATCGATCCTGGTCTCTCACTTGAGGCTCTATAAAATCAATCTGAGAAATTACCTCTCCTCCTTCAATTCCCGGGAAATAAAGTTCTGCCTTTGTCCCGATTTTTACATTCTCCAAATTTGGAAGGTACAACTCCGCCTCTACCCAAAATGAATTTAATAAGGCCACTTGAAAAACAGATGATCCTTCTGATAGATATTCACCTTCAGAGGCAAGTGTTGCCATAATGAAGCCCTCTATAGGAGAAAACACTTTTACATATTCCATCACTTTCATTGAAACCCTAAGATTATTAATTTGGGAATCAGACATTCCATACAATTTTAACTTGTTTTCCGCTGCATCTTTTATTTCCTTAGAAAATCCGGTTCTACTTAAAGAAATAATAAACTCTTGTTGAGTACGATTAAATTCCTCGCTATAAACTTCATAGAGAAGTTCCCCTTTACTTATTTTGTCCCCTACATTTTTCACGAACAGCTTTTCTAATCGACCACTAACTTTCATACTGAGTGCTGATGTATAATTTTGATCGACTGCAATTTTTCCAGTTACTGTTATTTCTTTTGAAATTTTATTTTGACGTAATGTATCCCAATTAATATTTGCTAATGCAATTTGTTGCGCACTCAATTTTATTTGTCCTGCTTTTAGGGTATTCTTTTTCACCTTAATCAATTTCATATGGCATATAGGGCAATTCCCCGGTTTGCTCTCAATAACTTGCGGGTCCATCGAACATGTATAATATTCATCTGAACTAATAACAGTCGACTCATCACCTGTCCTTTTGCATGCTGTAATAATGCATAGAGTCACGAATAGTGATGCTATAAATAATTTCAAATTATATCTTTTTAAATTATTCATCGGAACTTTTATTAATGAAGCTTTCACTGTCTACTAGGTATTGAGCAATAAGTGCAACACTATCCTTTTCATTGATGCCGGAAACAATTTGCACATAAGAATCGCTTCTGATTCCAACTTTCACAGTTTTAGTAACAAATTTATTCCCTTCTTTCTTAAAAACTATTTGATCTTTCCCGAGATCGATCACCGAACTTTTAGGCAGCCACATTCCCTTTACACTTGTAGAATAAATTTTTGCCGAAACAAGTGACCCAATTTTTAATTGATGATTTTTATTATCAACGTAAACTCTCGCCTCAATTGAAGAAATATTTTTGCCAAGAACAGGTTCAATATAATTAATTGCTGAATTTATTTTTTTAGCTGAATCTATTTCCGAAAACAAAATTGCTTTGTCACCCACTCTTACATTATTTGCATCAATAGGAAACACATTGAGAACAGCCCACACTACATCAGTATTGTAAACTGCCAATATTGATTGATCCTTTTGTATGTACATTCCTTCCTTCAAAGTTAGACCTGAAGAATTTGTTGTTAGAACATTCTCACTTTGAAATTTTTGAGTTGTGTTTTGCTTATTCATGCCACTTTCCGAACCATCTTTAGGTTTTTCAGAAACATTCATTCCTCCATTATTTCCTATATCCAATATTATTCCGGTAAAATCGCTATAGATGGGAAGTGGATTAATTACTTTTTTTGTTGTTATGATTGATTTAATTTGATTGCTTGTCACTCCAAGAAGTTCTAACTTTTTTTCTGAAGCAATTTGCAACGAATTTCCTGCAGATTCGCTCGAGATAATTTGAATTAAATTTTCTTGTTCTGAAATAATATCAGGACTATAAATATCCATAATTCGTTGCCCCTTCTTTACCTCTTCATAATTATGAGAAATATATAGTCGTTCAATTCTACCACCGAAGCGAATGCTGATATTTCTTTGCAAAGTCGGATCATATTTAATAATTCCATTAAGCATTGTTGAAATGGATTCGGAACGGATACCAGGAATAATCACTTTCACATCACTAAAAACAACTCTATCAACTGACTGAGTTAATCCATCTAACTCAACAATTTTATTGGAAGCAACATGTTGTTGCTCATTATTTTTACAAGATGCAATTAAGATGAATGGAAGTAAAATTATAAATGCAAGTCGAAAAATGATAACATTTCTCGACCATACTTGTTTATCGTATTTCGAGTTGTTTTTCATAAGCTACTTGTAGTTTAAATAATGAATTAATTTTGTCGAGGTAAGTCAACTTTGCCATCTGATACATTTTGATTACATCTAAAACAACCATCAAGTCTTCGGTGTTTTGTTTATATGCGGTCATAGAAGTAGAAACACTTTTAGAATAAGCCGGAAGAATATTTAATTCATAATTGGAAACCTGTTCATTAATTGATTTATAATTTATTTGAATAGATTCGACCATTCCTGAACTTTCATTTATGACAGCTTGTTTGTTAAACTCAATTGCATTAATTGAATTAGTTATTCCTTTTACACTCGACCTATATTCCTTAGCCGCCCATGGAGCAATTGGAAGAGTAATCATTCCCATAGCAGAAAACATATTTGGCATCATATTTAAAGGTGTCATATGCGAAAAAGAAACTCCGAAATCGGGCAGCCGTTTAGATTTTTCATACGCTTGCTTTGCTTTCATTAAATTGATGGTAGCATCTAATTGCATAATATCACTTCTCGACTTAGTAATTACAGCAACATTTTCAGTTTCAATTTTTAAATTTTTTGGTCTCACGTTTGTGTCAACATCAAAATACCTTGACGGAGGTTGATTCATCAATGCATTCAATTCAGCCATTTTCATCTTCATATCAGCTTCGAACATAATTTTCATATTTCTTAGTTCGAATAATTCTGCTTGAGCTTTATAAATTTTATTTAATTTTTCTAAGTTATATTTATAATTTAATTCGGCCAATTCAATTGTATGATTGAGAGTAGAGTCTGTTTCGATAATTAAAGCCCACTTCTTCTTTAACATTACATATTCAAAATAACTCTCTTTTGCCATTGAGAAGAGTTCATTTTTTTTAACATCCCTTCCTTTTTGTTCAACCGGAATCATTCCTTGCATATATTTATAATTTGCTTTTTGTTTTGCCGGATTTGGAATCATTTGTTCGCCGGTAAACATCCACATACCAATACTAAAATCTCGATACTGACTTTGCCATGGGCCGGTCGAAAATGTTGGAGGCATCCAACTCTTCGACATCTGAGAAAAATTTTCGGCAGCTTCAACCTGTTCATCTACCATTTTTAGCATCGGATTATTTTTATCGATACTAGATAAAACAGAATCGAGACTCACAACATGTGTGGATTCAAGAAGCACTTGTGAAAATGCTTGAAATGAACAAACATTTATCAATAAAAATAAGATCCATTTATTATTCTTCATCAGTTCCGGGTAAAATTATTTTTCCATACTTCAACAATTCCTTTTCCTTCGTCATTTCATATATCACGGGAGTTATTAGCAATACATAAATTGTTGAGGAAATTACACCGCCAATTAATGGAAGAGTGATTGGCAACATTACATCACTACCTACACCAGTAGCCCACAGAATAGGAACAAGGCCAAATAAAGAAACGGAGACCGTCATTAATTTAGGACGTAAACGTTGAACAGCACCGTCGAGAATATATTTTCTCAAATCTTTTTTTGAAATAGTTTTAGATGAATTTCCTTTGTCAGCAACTAGCTTCTCCATGTATTCATTTAAATAAATCATCATTAGCATGGCAGTTTCCACAGCAATTCCAAATAGAGCAATAAAACCAACAGCAACAGCAACCGATAAATTGACACCGTAAAAGTAAACCATGTAAATTCCACCAATAAGTGCAAATGGTACTGTGATCATTGTAAGAATTGCTTCTTTGAATGACTTGTAAGTAAAATATAAAACAGTGAAAATGATAAGTAGGACAATTGGCATTATTAGCAATAAAGTTTTGTTAGCACGAATTTGATTTTCCCATTGGCCGCTCCATTCTAAATTATATCCTTTAGGCAGTTTTGAAAAGAGTAAATTTAATTTCTGTTGAGCAGCTTTAACAGTACTTCCAAGATCACGATCTCTTACATTGAAGAGTAGAGTACCTCGAAGCATAGCATTTTCTGAATTGATCATTGGCGGGCCTTCAGAAATGGAAACATCAGCAACAGTCGATAAAGGAATGGTTCCGGAATTCATACTACGAACAGGAATTTGCCTAATGGCATCCAAAGAATTTCTATAGTCTTGTGCAAAGCGAGCGTTGACAGTGAAGCGTTCTCGCCCTTCGATAATTGTAGTTAAATTCATTCCACCAAGAGCCGATTCTACATACATGTTTACATCGTCGACAGATAATCCGTATTTCCCTATTTGATCTTTCTTAATCGTAATATCGACATAACGACCGCCGGTAATTGGTTCAACGTACAGATCCTTTATACCATCGATTCCTTTCAATTCGTTTTTCATTTTTGTAGCAAGTGAATAAATTGTATCAAGATTTTGCCCATAAATTTTTAATCCTACATCCGTTCTAATTCCGGTCGACAACATATTAATTCGATTTATGATAGGTTGAGTGAATCCGTTTACAACACCTGGTATTTGGAGTTTAGCATTCATCTCATTAATAATATCTTCTTGCGTAAAACCTTTTCTCCATTCAGAAGAAGGTTTAAGAAGCACAATTGTTTCCACCATACTAATTGGAGAATTATCGGTAGCTGTACTAGCTCTTCCGGCCTTTCCCAAAACATTTTTCACTTCGGGAATAGATTTTATTATTTTATCTTGAACCTGAAGAATTCGTTTCACTTCGCTATTCGAAACATCGGGAAGAGTAACAGGCATAAAGAGAATAGAGCCTTCGTTTAATGGAGGCATAAATTCCGATCCCATTCGGGAAAGCATAATTCCGCCAATTATAAGTGCAAAAATATTTAATGCGATTACGGTTTTTCTCCAGTTAAGACACCAATTAATTATGGGAGTGTAAATTTTTTCAAGAGTACGAGTAATAGGGTTGCTACTTTCAGGTTTCAATTTGCCTTTTAGTAGAAAAGAAATAAGAACAGGCGTTAAAGTTATTGCGAGGAATGCATCAATTATTAGAATGAAGGTTTTAGTCCAAGCTAACGGATGAAAAAGTTTTCCTTCCATTCCGGTTAGTAAAAATACCGGGAGAAAAGAAGCAACCACAACAATAGTAGAATAAAAAACTCCGGGTCCAACTTGTTTAGAGGACTTTTCGATAAGCTTTATTCTTTCTTTATCATTCATTTTAATAAAATTATATTTTAGAAAACTAGGCTCAGCAGTTCACTAAAAGTGTTACATAGCTGAGAAAGATGGATTCTGAAATGGCAATATACAATGCTGCCAAAAAAAGAATCGATGCATGGTAATTACCTGTGAAAGTTGGTAACAACATGCATTTAAAATAATCAAATAAGAAAAATTTGGTTTTCTAAATAAATATGATGCCTTGAAAAAATAGGTGGTCCATGACATAAAGAAAAATCAGCTTTAAATTGATTCTCCGCAGAAAAATTGAATAGCGAAAGAATTGTTGAATTGAATAACGGAGAGATATCTGCTTTTAACTCATTTGAAAAAGAACCGAAGTGAGATGTTTTTACTTTTACATAATCGATTTTGTGTTGACAACAATTCGACTTCATTTTCTTTTTCCCACAAGCGCACGAATGTTCTATATTAAAAACGACACTCATTTGCGACTTACCTTTGCCACATTTGTGCGTTTGTATACCAACACCAGTACTTGTAAGTGTATAAAACACTAGAAGGAAAAAAGAAAATATTCTTTTCATGCAATTCAAATGTAAGAAAGAAAATCCATAAAATTGCTTAATATTAAATGATTTGTCTAATCTTTATTCAAAAATCACCAATTTTTCCGGATAATTGAAGTTGGAATTAGCCGTTTTCATCAAAACACCATTTATTTTTTTGATAAATTTCAAGAAATAAAATAAAAAGGACATGGGCCATTTAGTACATTGCAAAAAAATAGGACTAAAAAAAACAAGTCGCCAAAAACAATAAAACCTTAAAATGAAATTAAAAATTTACGCTTCAATTGTATTATTGCTTGTTAGTCATTCATTATTCAGTCAGCCCGGATTTGAAAAATCGTTTGGAAACAACTCATCCTACGACGAATTTATGAGTGTTTGTAAGACACCGGATGGAGGTTATGCCTTTTGGGGCAACACCTCAAATACTACTACCCAACTTTCCAATTTATTTTTGTTGAAAACAGATGTAGACGGAAATTTAATATGGAGTAAAACTTTTTCTTTTTCAGTAGATGTATTTGCAACAAAAATAATTAGTAATAGTAATGGCGAATTATTTTTAACCGGTTATACCTATGAAAACAATCCGCCATACGATGATATTTTTCTAATCAAAGCAGATGCAGGAGGAAATATAGCTTGGAGTCATCGATACGGTGGCGCCGATATAGACGAAGGGAATGATATGGCAATTGACGATAATGGTGATTTGATAATGGCAGGTTATACATATAGCTTCGGAACAACACTTAAATCGGGTTATGCAGTTAAAGTAAATTCAAATGGAGGATTCATTTGGAGTAAAACATTTGCACAGAATGTAAATCAGGAGTTCAATGGTGTTAGTGTAGTTGGAGGAAATAATTATGTGTTTACCGGATTAACACAACGACCGCCCGGAATTAACTTCGATGGCTTTGTAGTAAAAACAGATTCTACCGGGATAATTGTTTGGGGAAAGAGCACAGGCGGAACAAGTACAGAAACATTTTACCATAGTTATGAAGATACGAATGGAACCTTGTATGTTTCTGGAGGGTCTAGTACCGGTACTATAGGAGGAACATTAGATGGGTTAGTTGTTTCGTACAATTCTACCGGGAATAGAACTATGGCAAAGACGTATGGAACATCTGCAGTTGATCGTGCGTATTCCATAGCAGATGGACCAACAGGGATGAATGAGTTTATTATTTCAGGACATACAGGAAATTCATCGGCTCATGAAAACAATTCGTTGTTGTATATCGATAAAACAACAGGAGTGCTGAATAATTCTATAGCAGCAGGAAGCGTTTCGGGAAATAGTAGAGCATATAGTTTGTATGCAGATGGACAAACTGCTGTACAAGCAGGATATATATTTACTCCTAACGATTCAATTGGAAGTGCATATATTGTAAAGTATAATTATTCTACTGGTCCATGCAATAGTAACCCCGTAAGTTTTTCAACAGGTACACCAACATTCACCGACAGTGTAGGAGTAACAGCGGCAAATGCAGCAACTACGATCGACACATTAATTTTAACAGAATCCGTTTTCATGGCCGATTCATCGTTGTTATGTTCAACAAATAGTATTGATGAATTTGATTTATCGAACAACATTATAATTTCTCCAAATCCGGCCTACAATGACATTTCTATTCAAACAAGAGAAATGATATTCTCGAAAAACGGGCTAATGACAATTACAGATCTTAAGGGAACTATTGTAAAAAGCATTAACTTCACCGGATCGGAAATTCAAATCAAGATTGATGATCTAAGAGCTGGAATTTACATCTTACAGTTAAAGGATGAAAAAATTAATTCGAAGAAAAAATTTGTAAAAATAAACGAATAGAAGTTGTATCTTTTTAGAACTTTTATTTCTAATGTTAGAAAATAATTTACTAGTATAAAAAAAAATTATGAGTCGATTAATTGCAATAACAAAAGAAGAAGATATTTTCCCTGAGTACAGAGGTACTCCGATAGGTAGTTTGTTAGAGTACCATAATTTAAATAAGCCGCTCGATAGTTTTTCGCAAGCAAAATTATTGATTGGGATGTGTATGGATAATAGAAAACACCTTCGAATCCCTGATAACTTTGCGTATATCATCAGAGCAGGAGGTGCAAATTTGAGGTACAGTGAGTTTAAAGTGTCGTATGCTATTTCAGTGGGCGACATTCATCATATTGTAATTATTGGTCACAACAATTGTGGTATGGTAAATCTCATCTCTAGAAAAGAGCAATTTATAAATGGATTAGTAGAAAAGGCCGGCTGGGAAAAAGAATGGGCAGAAGAGCACTTTATGCACTTTGCACCGATGTATGAAATTGGCAATGAAATTGACTTTGTCATAAGCGAAGCCAAGCGACTCAGATTAAGATATCCGAAAATTAAAGTAGCTCCGATGTTGTACAATGTTGAAGACAGCAAGATCTATTTAGTTAAAGAAGAAGCTGAATAAGTTGAAAAAATAAGTAGTAAACAATTGCTAAAAAATACAAAATGAAAAAAATTTACTTTTTACTCGTATGTATGTTTATGCTTACACAAGCTAAATCACAAACCACTTGTCTTATTACCTATTCTCTCGATTCAGCAACATCAACATATACGTTTGCGACAAATGCAGGGCAAGCTAACTCTATTTATAGTTGGGATTATGGTGACGGTACGATTGATTCTGTAGCTATCGGTTATCATCAATTTGCAATTGCAGGTAACTATGCTGTTTGTTATAATGAATATGATTCAACCGGAACAATTGTGTTATACTCTTGTTGTGTTTCAGTTAGTGCTCCAATCAATTGTTCGTACACAACCTATTTAACCGACCCTAACAATGATGGTTTAGTTTCTTTTAGTTGCAATTCATTTTCACCAACAGCGACTGTTAATTGGGATTTTGGTGATGGAGTAATTGGCATCGGACAAAACATTAACCATCAATATGTAATTCTTGCAACGTATAATGCTTGCATGACAATTATTGATGGGCCAGATACGTGTGTTAGTTGCACTCAAATAGTAGTTACTTCACTGCCACAAGTATTTTGTAACTTCAATTACACGAACGATTCATTACTTCCAAATGTTGTGACTTTTTCTCATAGTACACTAGATTCACTTTCCACAACTTTTTGGACTTTCGGCGACAATGATTCTACATGGGGAAATAATGTTACGCATACTTATGCCATGCAGGGGACGTATGTAGTTTGTGTTTATGAAAATGATTCTTTAGGAAATCCGGTGTGTGATGTTTGTCAAGCCGTATATGCAGGCAGTGCACCTCCTTGTTATTTCGGTGCATCACAACAAGCTAATCTATTTACTTATGATGTTGTTGCTTATTTTGATACAATTAACTATTTAACATCTTGGGATTTTGGTGATGGAAATTTAGGTTCTGGAAATAATATTCAACATACTTATACAAACCCAGGGCCATACACAATTTGTGCATATCAAATTGATTCTCTTACCAGCACAATAGTTTGTCAAAGTTGTCAAACTATTTATGCAGGAAGTTCAACGGTGTGTGCAGCAAATTTTGCAACATCAGCTTCTGGATTAGATGTATACTTTGTCGATAATTCAAATAGTAATCCGGCGACAACCACATACCTTTGGGATTTTGGTGATGGTGATAGTAGTTATGTACGGTTTCCGATGCATACCTATTTAATACCGGGAAACTATCCAGCATGTCTTACTATTTATGATTCGCTTTGTTCAGACACATATTGTCAGAACATCTTTGTAGATTCAATAACTCCGCCTCCCATTACTTGTCAGGCATTATTTGTATTTACACAAATTGCACCATATCAATTGAACATTGTTAATCTTTCATCGGGATTATTTTTAAGCTACTCATGGGATTTTGGAGATGGAGGAACAAGTCTACTAGCTTACCCTAGCCATACTTATAGTACATCAGGCTCTTATCCTATTTGTTTAACGGTATCAGATACAACAGGATGTTCAAATACTTATTGCGACACATTAACAGTAGACTCGTTAGGAAATATTATTTACAGGAGTAGCATTGTTGGGTTTACAGTACAAGTTGTTTCACCGGCTCAATTAACAAGTGTAACAGACCATTCAACATTGAGCCAAACAAAAATTTATCCTAACCCGGTAACAGACCAGTTCACCATTGAAACTCCGTTTACTCCCGTAACACAACTACGTTATTCACTTCGTTCAATGACAGGTCAGCTTTGCAAATCGGGGCGAATTGATTCAAGTCACTTCGAGATCAACGTAAGTGCATTGACAAGTGGAATTTATTCGTTGGAATTGATCAATGAAAAGGGAGATTTTGTTGTTATGAAAGTGGTGAAGTAGGGAGTAGAAACTAGAAAGTCAGAATTCAAAAGTAAAAGGTAAAAAGTAAAAAGAGTTAAGTTTCTTTTTTTACTTACTACATACTACTTACCAATCACTACTCACGGAGGAGAAGTAAAAAGTAAGAAGAGTTAAGTGTCATTTTTTACTCACCAATTACCACTCACCAATTACTCAATAAATAAGATTCACATGCCCAACATACACGTGTGCTTTTGATTCGAGATCTTTTATTTCAATTCGATATACATAAGTATCCATAATTGCTTTTCTGTTTTTAACCTCGCCATTCCAACCTCTGTAAATATTATCGGAAGAAAAAATAAGCGAACCCCAACGATCGAATATATCCATTTTAAAATCGGTCAACCCTTCCGATTTTACTTCAAAGAAATCATTTTTACCGTCGCCATTGGGAGTAAACGCATTGGGTATCCATAAAGTGTAATCGTTTTTAATAATCACCTCTTTGTAAGTTGTGTCTTTACATCCATATTCATTGGTAACGATTAATGTAACGTTAAAAACTCCGGATGTATCATAAAGATGATCGGGATTTTTATTATTCGAAAATGTACTGTCACCAAAATTCCAATTCCATATATTAACGACCGACGACTGGTCATAAAAATTTACATGTGGAAAAATTATATCAGGCGACTCTGGAGAGAAAGAAAAGTTGGCCGTAGGAATTGGATATATTGTAATGTATTTTGTTAATACTGTATCGTCTGCACAACCTCTTGAAGTAGTAACATGTAGCGACAATGAATAGGTTCCCGGTGAAGAATAAATATGAGACGGAAAAGAGTCGAAGCTTGCCGATCCTTCGCCAAAACTCCACAACCAATATTTAACCGAATCGTCTACAGAAGAAGAATGGTCGAACAACTCTACTTTCAACGGAGCGCATCCGGAGGTGAAATCGGGATTAAAATTTGCTACTGGCAACGCCATAGCTCTTGCGAAATTCACAGTACTGTCTTTACATCCTTTATCACTTACTAAATTTAATTGAACACCATAGACACCCGCATTACTATAAGTGTATTGCGTTTGGTTTCCTAAAGAATTATTTCCATCGGCCCATGACCAACTTATTGAATTAATAGTTCCATCCAAAATATTACTCGTATTAACAAAATGATTTGGTGAACCAAAACAAACCGTATCTGTTACAAATTGTGCAATTGGCAAAGGATAAACAGCTACACTTTTTTGTGCAGTGTCTTTACAACCATTACCTGTGGTAATAATTAATTGTACACTATAATTTCCCCAATTAGAATAGAGATGCGATGGAGAAAATCCTCCGCTAGTAATTGCATCACCAAAACTCCAATCAAAAACATTTCCTATTGTATCAGGTAAATATGAGTTATTAATAATACCGCTGGTATCGTTCAAGCAAACAGACTGTGTTGCAAAATCTGCAGATGGTTTTTCATTTACGATAATCGAATTGACTGCCGTATCGGTACAAGCTCCATTGGTGGTAATTAATGAAATGGCAAATGTATCTGCTCTATCCCAATACAAAGTGATAGGACCAGAATTATTTGATGAAGCAAGTGACCCATTTTGAAACGACCAATTATATGCTGAAAGACTATCGGTAGTACCTGTAAAACCAAATTCAACTTGATCATTGACACATGCTTTCGGCAAACCTATAAATGAACTTGTCGGCTGTAAGTCGACATGAACTACTGAGGTATCTATAGCAACACAACCGTTATCGGTCACGTTCACAATTACCGGATAATTTCCTGCTGTATTCCATTTCAAAATATATGGTCCGCTGCCGACTCCGCTAATATATTGAGTACTTGGGAAACTCCATGAATAAGAATTAGGCGTTAAATTACTTCCAATAAAAAAAACTGTGTCGGTAGTTCCTGTACACAAAACAGTAGGTGCAAGTATTGAAGCAAGCGGTAAAGCTTTACCGGTGAAAGGGGCATTGAACAAATTAGAGACGCAACTGCTGTCTGTAATTGAAAGTGTAAAATTAGTTACCCCCGCAGAAGTAATAAGAAGCGAAAATGGTCCGCTCGCACTTCCACTAACAATTGTAGCTCCTGCAAAATTCCAATTAAAAATTGCAGAACTTCCGGCAATACTTCCGGCAGCAGTAACAGAAATTGTGTCGCCTACGCAGGCATTAGCAGGAATAAACATTGCTGCAACGGGATTTCTATTTACATGAATTGTATTAGTGATAACAGGTGAGCTACATCCTACTTCAGAAACAAAGAGTGAGATTGGATAATTTCCCGAGTTAGCAAAAGATATTTGGAGTGGTCCAGGATTATTCCCAATTACACTTCCACCAGAAAAATTCCAATTGAATACAGCGGCTGCATTTCCATTTCCGGTATATGTGATAGTTGCTTGTTGTCCGATGCAAACAGAAGGCGTTACATTAAAAGTAGCTGTTGGTCTCGGGTTAACTGTAATCTGAATTGTGTCGGTCAATACACATGTACCGGAAGAGGCCGTGGCTACATAGTTTGTTACGGTTGTATTTACTCCGTTGTTAGAATAATTTAAAGATGGATTAGAAATATTCGGATTAGACAATCCGGTTGTTGGTGACCAAGAATATGTCCAGCCACTAATTGATGGAGATCCTAAATTTGTAATTGCATTTTGACAAAAAGTTTGGTCGATGCCGGCAGTTATAACAGGACTTGAAGATAAACTTCCGGCTTCAAAAAAAACGGCTGAGTCCCAAACACGATCGCCAGCATCTGCAATTGCAATACGAAGATGATATAATTGACAAGGTGTAACAACAGCAAGCGCAGTAAGAACAGTTGTTAATCCATCATATTCTAAAGTTGCACCACCAACATTATTTACATAGTAAGCAGAGTAAGTAAGAACACAAGTAGAGCCTGCATTTGCATTTGCTCCGGGAGTACCGGAGTTGACAGTATTGATAGTAACCGGAACAGCAGTACCCGGAATAATAGCCATGTTTTGTGACCCTACAATACCAGGACCGGAGATATGAAAAACGAAGGCGTCGTTGAAAGTAGAACAAACATATTCGGGGTATTCATCACTTGCGAAGACATATCGAAAAGAAACAGTATCATTTTGTGGAACAAAATCGAATTCCAATATAGCGGCATCACCTGTCACTGCACCGGCAATTGTATCTAGTACCGAATCACCCGGTCCAAAAAGATCAACACCTGAGCTATCATATAAATTGGGACCAACACCATCGTTGATATCACCGGTCGAAAGAACAATACCATTGGCAATACCCAAATTGGTTCCGGCAGCAGTGAATCCTCCGCGTTGAACTGCATTTCCGGTATAAACGATATTAGAAACAGACACACCGGGGCCGGTGAGTAAGTTGACCAATTGTGTTGGAGTGAGAGCCGGATTAAGAATTAATTGAGCCGAAGAAGTTATAGAAAATAAGAAAATAAGAGTGAAAATCGAGCTGGCCGTTTTTATATCATTTGACAAATTAACGACTGTTCTTTTGAGCATTTTTGGGGGAAATAGGACTAGGAAATGGAACAATGCGCAATTTTTTAGAAAGAATAGGCCTTTTAATAACGCATTTAACACTTTTCAAAAATACAAAATTGTTGATAGAATAAAAGCTTTAATACTCATTTTGATACTTTTATGTATCAATTGAGGTGAAAACTAAATTCAACATTAAAATAGCTCAGTTTGTAAGCAATAAGGAATGCATCCTTTCAAACTCAATAGTCGAAAAAATTTTCTCCGTTAAATTGAGGCAAATTTCCTGACTAACAACCTACAGCTACTCATTAAATAAATGCGACTATCCTGATTGGAATAGTCGCATTTATTAATTGCTTAAGAATTTATTTATTGATCGAAATCAATTTCGTCATTACTTTATTATCAGCAATTATTTTGATGGAATAAAGTCCGGCGGGCAAATTTTCTTCATTAAAAGTCATTGTATTTATACCAGTTGTTGATACAAGATTATGTGAGCTTATTACTTGGCCTACATTATTAAGAAGCTCGACAGCAACCATTGAATTTTTTGAAGATGAAAACTTCAATTCGAAAGTTCCGGTTGAAGGATTTGGATAAACAACAAAATTATTTTGAAGTGACATAACATCAATCCCCGTTACCACATTCGGAATATTTGTTCCTCCACTACATCCTGCGAGATTGGTAACAACTATTGCGTAATTACCATTTGCAGTTGCTACATAATAAGACCCATTAGCACCACTAATTGGAACAGTATTAAAATACCATTGGTACGAAGTAAATCCGGATGTCGCAAAGAGCGTATCGCCAATTTGTGAAACAGTTATGCCTGTTGGTCCTTGCGCAACTGAAATATAATTTTGTTGAATGATCGTATCCCTTCCAAAAGCATTGGAAGCAATCAAAGTAACATTGAAACTCCCTGCTGCAGGATAACAGATACCTGTAGGACTTGTGCTAAAAGAAGTAGGAGTAGAAGATCCTGGGAACAACCATTGATAATTAGTTCCGTTAATAGATAGATTGTCGAACGAAATACAACCAGCTTGACAAATACTCGGATCCACCGTATTGAAGTTTGCAATTGGAGGTTGCATTGCGCTGAGAGTGTTAAACGTTCTATTCGTAATGATTGGAATATTTTGATCGAATACAATATAAGCTTTATTGTAAACTACAGAGGGATCGGGAATACCGGCACGAGCATGAACTTTGAAGCGAATCCAACCATGGCTTCCTGGTTCATTTAATCCACTATCAGGCAAATTAATATTGAAGAAAGAGAACTGAATAACACCTGAAGAAGATACTTGAGTATTGAGCTCATGACTCGCATCTAGGATGGTTAAAGATGCAGGATCAAAGTGAGCGTCAAGTGTGTCAAAAATAAAGACGTCATAAGCATAGTCGTTACCTGTATTTTGAAAACGAATAAGATATTCTAGATCATTGTTAATTTGGGTATAATTAGCAAAAGTTGATCCTACAGGATTGGCAGCCTTATCATTAGGGTCATATGAACATCTTACAACATAAGAGTAGTCATCAACTACAGTATTTTGAAAAATTCCACCGGTATTAAAAATAGAATCGATTGACGAAATAGAAACCGTTTGAGTTGCAGCCGGCGCAATGTTAATAATATCTACACTCCAGATTTGTCCGGGAGATAAAGTAGGATAAATCCATGTAAGTGTATTACCGTTAATATTATTAGGAGGAATTGAATAACCGGTAATAGTTACATTTGATGAAACGACTACTGTTAAACTTCCATGAGAATCTGAATATCCGGTATTGGAAACAGTAACATTGATAACACCACTTACTGTACATCGTTGTCGGTTTCTCAAAATTGTAAGATTAGAGCGGTAAGCAAGTGAAGCAGAAAACAAGCCAAAATCGTAGCCTGAACTAGAAGGGGGAAGTGCAACAGAATATGATGAAGGAGTAGTCGTCACGATCCAACCCGGAGGAAGATTTGGGCTTAGGGAATAAACACCTGTATCGGCCGAAAAAATATAGGTGCCGCTAACACCTGTATAGGCCGTTTCCGAATTAGGACCAATATTAATTGCTTGATAAGAAATAGGAGGTTCATTTACATCCCAAATTCCATTTTGGTTGGTATCAAAAAACACATTGCCTTGAAACGAGCCTGCTATATCGCGCACAAACATTCCATTTGCCAATACATTATCGACAGGCGTTACTCCGGAATATGTAATGACATGAACATCATAATAACCTAAAGCTGCATTCAAAGGAATTGGGAAATTGGTTATCAATGAGTCATACCATATATAACCAACAGGCCATGAAGTAGTATGATACATATTTGTGAGAGCTTGATAAGCAGTATAAGTGTAAATAACATTTGCTCCTTGCTGAAGATAAATATCCATATATCCCTGAGGAGGCGTTGCAAATTGCATTACACCCGTTGCCAGTGTGATGGTAGTAGTGAGCGTTTGTCCTCGATAACCAAGGTTAGCACGAACAGAGGCAACTTGAGCATTTACCAAATGAGTTAATAATGTCAAGAAGATAATGAGGGGTAGAATTTTTTTCATTGGAAAATAAGTTAGGGAGATATTATTTATGGTTAATTCAAAACAAAAGTAGAATACTTTCTCATTAGCAATCCGAAAATCGAAGTTTTTTGGCAAAATTATGATTTTAAGCTCTTAACAACACTTTTTGGGTTGCGAAAAATTGATTTTTTCGGAAGTGAGAGCAGCTAAACAATCCTACTTTTTCCTTGCCTCTATCCGCCTTTTTACCTTTCTTTGCAGCCCCTAAAAATGGGTCAAGTAATGGAGCAACGCACAGTAAAATTGTTTTCCGGAACATCTACCACGTATTTGGCCGAAAAAATAGCGACAGGATATGGCCTTCCCTTAGGAAATGTAAACGTGGTGCGTTTTGCGGACGGAGAGTTTTCGCCGTCATTCGACGAATCGGTAAGAGGTTGTGATGTGTTCATTATACAGTCAACCTTTGCGCCATCCGATAATTTACTTGAGTTATTGATGTTGATCGACGCAGCGAAAAGAGCATCGGCACATTACATCACAGCAGTAATACCATACTTCGGTTTTGCACGATCAGACAGAAAAGACAAGCCGAGGGTTTCAATAGCAGCGAAGTTAGTTGCCAACTTATTAACTGCAGCCGGCGTTACGCGAATAGTAACAATGGATTTACATGCACCACAAATTCAAGGATTTTTTGATGTGCCGGTAGATCACTTAGAACCTTCGTCGTTATTCGTTCCTTACATACAATCATTAAATCTCCCGAATCTAACAATAGCAGCGCCAGATATGGGCGGTGTAAATAGAGCGAGAGCCTATGCAAAATACTTCGATGCAGAAATGGTGATTTGCGACAAGCATAGAAAGAAAGCCAATGAAATAGAAAGCATGATGGTAATTGGAGAAGTAGAGGGAAGAGATATTATTTTGGTCGACGATATTGTAGACACCGCGGGAACATTAACTAAAGCAGCAGAAATGCTTTTCGACAAAGGAGCAAAAAGTGTGAGAGCATTTTGTACACATGCGGTTTTATCGGGAAAAGCGTACGACAGAATTGAAAGCAGCAGACTTACAGAATTGGTAGTGACAGATACAATACCACTTAAAAGAGAGATTGAAAAAATAAAAGTAATATCATCAGCAGATATGTTTGCACGTATTATTCGCCGTGTATATGTATATGAAAGTATCAGCGAATTATTTCTTGCGTAATTTCTAATTAATAAATAAATAATAAAAATGAAATCAATTTCAATTATCGGAACAAAAAGAGCAGCTCAAACAAAGCAGGAAAACATCCAACTGCGAGCAGAGGGAAAAGTTCCGTGTGTACTCTATGGTGGAAAAGAACAAATCCATTTCAGTACGCCGGCTCTCTCATTAAAAGGACTGGTGTACACGCCAAACGTTTACACAGTTGAATTAAACATAGAAGGCGTTATCTTCAACGCTCTTATGAAAGATCTTCAATTTCATCCTGTGACGGATAATATCCAACACATCGATTTTATTGAGATTAAAGACGACAAGAAAATTACGATCGACATTCCGGTAAAAGTAACGGGGAATGCTGTTGGTGTTCGTGCCGGTGGACAATTAGTAGTAAAGTCACGTTCATTAAAAGTGTCGGCATTTGCTAAAGATCTTCCTGATAATATTACAGTAAGTATCGACAAGCTGGAGATCGGCGACGATATTCGTGTTAGCGATATTAAAATCAAAGGTGTTGAAATTCTTGATAGCCCTAATAACGTTATTACAGGAGTTAAAACAACACGTGCTGCTGCATCGGCTGCTACCACTGAGGTGAAAGCTGCTGCCGCTAAAAAATAACAAGTACTGAATTCACATAAAGAATTCAAGATTGAAATTTTAAAGAAGGAGTTAAGAAACGAGATCGTTTTTTAACTCCTTCTTTTATAATACGAAATTCGATTGTCGTTTATTGAAGGTCGTGAGACAACAAAGAAACGTCAGGAAAAAATTTGTTACCAATGATGAACACAAATTCTAACAGAGAGTGGTTTCGATAAATGAGATACCGGCTTTAATTAAAACTACGATTAGGTGCGAGAACTGAGATAGAATTATAAAAATTACTTTAAACCTTTTTCTTCATTCATCTGATTTCCTTTTTTAACTTCGCCCACTATGAGTAAGTTTTTGATAGTTGGCTTAGGAAATATTGGCGCAGAATATGAATTCACTCGCCACAATATTGGTTTTTTAGTAGCCGATGCGCTGGCGAAAGATCTTTGCAAAGAAGAGGTAAAACCGTTAAAACTATTTTCGACCGACAAGCTCGCCACGATTCATCAAACTAAGTTTAAGGGGAAACAAATCGTGATTATTAAGCCGACGACTTATATGAATTTAAGTGGGAAAGCCGTTAATTATTGGATGCAAGCGGAGAAAATTCCACTTGAAAATGTAATGATAGTAACCGACGATCTTGCCTTACCCTTTGGAGCATTGCGGATGAAAAAAAAGGGCAGTGATGGAGGTCACAATGGCCTTTCAGACATTGCAGCCGTGTTAAATACTACCGATTATAATCGCTTGCGATTTGGTGTTGGGAGCAATTTCAATAAAGGAAAGCAAGTTGACTATGTACTTGGTCAGTGGAATGGAGAAGAACAACAAACCTTGAATGAGCGAATAGACGTTTGTGTTTCTATGCTAAAAAGCTTTGTGGGAATAGGAGTTGATAGGACAATGTCGGATTTTAACGGAAAATAGTTTTGATTTGTGATAGAAGAAAAAGCATGATGCTCGATAGAGCGAAAGAGCATCATTATTCAAGATTTTTCAACATTTGAATCTATAAATAGCCTTTTTTCAACAGTTTTCATTACATTATTTTTACATGAATTTAAAACGTTTTTATTTGCGCTATAAGACATTTTACATATCTTTGAGAAAGACAAAAAAAACTATTAAATGAAAAAACTCTTTACTTTAATTGCATTAATTATTTCATCATTCGTATCTAATGCACAGATTTGTGAAAATTGGACCACATATGATTCTACTACAGCAAACGCAAACTATAATGGTTGGACGTTAAACTATTTTTCGAAATATAGTTATTATACAAGCGTAGGAAGTTCAAGTACAAGTGGACCAAACTCTTATAAATTTGGAGTTGATAGCGCTACTTTAATTACACCAAACATAACAGGATACGACAGCATTAGTTTTTGGATGAAAGGAAATGCAGCAACAGGTGGATCAATGGCACAAGGCAAATTTTACATTTCAGAAACATCAGATGGAATTAATTACACTCAACTAGATGTAATATTCCCAATAACGCCGGGTGGAACAGGAATGGTAAAATCGTACTTGTTAAGTGCAGGAACTACCAATGTGAAATTCTTCTATGACAAAGATTCTGGAAACGTTGCTTTCGATGATTTCTGTGCAAGTGCAAGAATTGTAGGAATTACAGAAGCATCTGCTACATCTTTTTCAGCTTATCCAAATCCATCACGTGGAGTTGTAAGTCTATCAATGAACAATCCATTAAACGGTCAGGTAATCATTACCGATGTTCTTGGAAATGAAATGAAGCGTTTTGCTGTTCGTTCATACGAAGTTAACCCATCATTCGATCTTAGCGAATTAAGAGACGGTATTTACTTTATCAAATTGAAATCAGATAAAGGAGAAACTTCAAAGCGAGTAGTTTTGAAAAAATAATTCACTTTGAAAAATACTAAAAACCCGGAATTCCTTCCGGGTTTTTTTATGGAATTAATCCAATGATTTATATCTTCGACCAACTAAAAAAACAATCATGACACCAAATAGAAAACGAACAACTTCAGTTATCGTAGGAATATTATCGGCAATGATTATTTTGATGTTAATGGAATCGCTCTCGTCAAAACTCTTCCCATTACCTGAAGGAATAGATGTAAAAAATCCACAGGAAATTATCAAAGCGATTAATAGCATGCCAATGAGTGCATTTCTTTTGCAGTTGTTTAGTTATTTTATTGCAGCATTCGTTGGGGGATTAGTAGCAACAAAAATAAGCGAAGGCGTTACAAAATATCCGCAATTAATTGTAGTAAGTATATTTGCGTTAATGAGTTTGGTAAATAGTGTTTCACTTGGCGAACCTATTTGGTTTACGATTGCCAGTGTAATGATTCCTTTTCCTGCAGGGTATTTGGGGTTTATGGTGATGGGGAAGAGGTAGAGTAAAGAAGTAAGAAGTAAGAAGTAAGAAGTAAGAAGTAAGAAGTAAGAAGTAAGAAGTAAGAAGTAAGAAGTAAGAAGTAAGAAGTAAGAAGTCAAGGGTCAATAATTAAAAATAAAAAAATCTGCGGTTTATGCGGGAGAAGAAATTTATTTAGGAGTCGCGACTAATTTTTCAGAAAAAAATTTCGTTATAATAGCTCGTTGCGATCCATTTTCGATTCTCGAATTACGAACATCGATTTACGAAAAAAATCTGCGCTACTCAGCGGTTTCTGCGGGAACCAAAAAAATGCTACTGCAGACACCGCTAATTTTTACGGAAAAAATTTCGTTGCATAAAGACATCGTCATCCATTTTCGATTCTCGAATTACGAACATCGATCTTCGAACATCGATTCTCAAATTACAAATAACGAATTACGATTCTCGTCCATCAAATTACAGTCCGGCAAGCGCACTTCGCATATCTACATTCGCTCGTAAGATTCCATCGATTGCATCAATTGCAATTCTATCTTGTTGCATCGAATCACGGTGACGAATCGTAACCGTATTGTCTTCCAAGGTTTGATGATCGACTGTAATGCAATATGGAGTTCCAATCGCATCCTGACGACGATAACGTTTACCAATAGAGTCTTTATCTTCCGATGTAACCAAATAATCTAACTGAAGTTTTTTAATTATTTCATCTGCTTTTTCCGGCAAACCATCTTTCTTTGTGAGAGGCAATACTGCACATTTAATTGGTGCTAAAAATGCCGGAATGCGAAGTACAACACGTTCTGTTCCGTCTTCTAACTTTTCCTCTTGAAATGCTTGCGACATT
Source organism: Bacteroidota bacterium (assembly GCA_043747595.1). GTDB lineage: Bacteria > Bacteroidota > Bacteroidia > AKYH767-A > 2013-40CM-41-45 > JADKIH01. The sequence goes on from JAYTOX010000072.1 coordinate 25,771, forward strand.
ACTGCCAAGAACATTCTATCGAGACCAACAGATGTTTCTAAGACATAGGGAATATAACTTTCATTTAATTCGGGGTCGAAATATTGTTGCTTTTTGCCTGAAAATTTTTCGTGATTTTTTAAATCAAAATCAGTACGCGAATGAATGCCTTCTAATTCTTTAAAGCCGAATGGAAATTCAAATTCAATATCGCAAGCAGCATTTGCATAATGAGCCAATTTAAGATGATCATGGAAACGATGCTTGTTGCCAGCGAAACCTAATGATTTATGCCAAGCCATACGTTTCTCTTTCCAGAAATGATACCATTCCATTTCTGTACCAGGGCGAATAAAAAATTGCATTTCCATTTGTTCAAATTCGCGCATGCGAAAAATAAACTGACGAGCTACAATTTCATTCCTAAATGCTTTACCTGTTTGTGCAATTCCAAATGGAATTCTCATTCGTCCGGTTTTCTGAACATTTAAAAAATTCACGAATATTCCTTGCGCAGTTTCAGGTCGCAGGTAAATAGTACTTGCTTCATCGGTTACCGAACCCAACTGAGTATTAAACATCAAATTAAATTGACGCACATCGGTCCAGTTACGTGTACCGCTTACAGGGCAAACAATTTCCAAGTCGAGGATGATCTGTTTTACTTCAGTAAGATCGTTAGCCTCTAGTGCAGCTTTAAAGCGAGCATTTATTTCATCTATTTTTTGTTGGTATTCAACAACACGAGCATTAGTGCTGCGGAATGTTTCTTCGTTAAAACTTTCGGCGAAACGTTGGCGAGCTTTTTCGACTTCCTTTGTAATTTTCGTATCAATTTTAGCTATATGATCTTCAATAAGAACATCGGCACGATACCGTTTTTTAGAATCTTTATTATCTACTAAAGGATCGTTGAAAGCATCTACATGACCGGAAGCTTTCCAAGTAGTAGGATGCATAAAAATAGCAGCATCAATTCCCACGATATTTTCGTTGAGTTGAACCATTGCTTTGTACCAATATTCGCGAATATTTTTTTTGAGTTCAACACCATTTTGACCGTAGTCGTAAACAGCGCTGAGACCGTCGTAGATTTCGCTCGATTGAAAGATAAACCCATACTCTTTGCAATGGGAAATAATATTTTTGAAGAGATCTTCAGTATTAGTGCTAGCCATAAGGGGCAAAAATAAGAAAAATGAGACTTAAAAAACGGTGAATGATAATTAATTATTTAGCAAAGCAATAATTGCTTAGCAGAATACATTCGATCTATTTGGCAGTACCTAGTTTTTCGAAAATAGCAACAATTGGAGGGCTTTTTAGAAATAAATTATTTCATTTATCAAGTTTTTTTATTTTTTCAGAAGCAGATGAATCAATTTCCAAGCATAGATCAATCAATATTTCAGAAATACATATAAAGACCTATCCGTTTTTTTGCTAAAGAAAATCCAATTTTCAGATAAAAAAATATCACGGAAAAGGTATTCTTCTGTGATCTTTCCGTGATATATTATGAGGAGTTTTGTTATAAATAAATAACAAAATTCTAACTTATTAAATTATGAAAAAGCAAAAATTAATTTTAACAGCACTGGCCTTGGGTTTAACAGTATTAACTAGTTGCGAAAAAGAAAATTTCGAATCAACAAATCAACAAACAAGTTCTGGAGCCCTATCAAAAGAAAACGGGAACAATTCTGTTGGAGCAGTTTACATTATGGATAATTCAACTTCCGGAAATCATGTTTTAGTTTATCAACGTTCTGCTGCCGGTGCACTGGTGAACGTATCAAACGTTTCGACAAACGGAATTGGAACTGGAGGAGGATTAGGATCTCAAGGATCGTTGATATTGAGTGATGATAACGAATTTTTATTAGCATGTAATGCAGGGAGTAATGATGTAACAGTTTTCAAAGTGAATGGAATCAATTTAATTCTTGTAGACAAAATTTCATCAGGGGGAGTTCGCCCAATAAGTATTACTTCGCATGAAGATTATGTTTATGTTTTAAATGCAGGAGGTACAGGAAATATTAGTGGATTCCAACTAACAGATGAAGGGCATTTGAATCAGATATCAGGATCGGAACGCGAATTGAGTGGTCCATCGGTTGGAGCAGCACAAATAGAATTTAATAAAAGCGGAACACAGTTAATAGTTACCGAGAAAGCTACCAATAACATTCTAAGCTATGCAATAAATTCGAATGGCATGGCATCATTGCCAACTATTCATCCATCTGTTGGTAACACACCATTTGGATTTGAATTTGGTAAAAATGACGTCTTAATAGTATCAGACGCATTTGGTGGAATGCCCGGAGCAAGTGCCCTCACATCATATTCGCTTTCTAACGCTGGTTCATTAAATGTAGTATCAGGCCCAATAGCAACTACTCAAACAGCAGCATGCTGGGTAGTTGTTACAAATAATAATAAATACTGTTATACTACAAATACTGCTAGTGGAAATATTTCTGGTTATAAAATATCAGATTCTGGAAGTTTAACTTTACTTCAATCAAATGGGATAAGTGGAATAACTGAAGCATCACCAATAGATATGTCGTTAAGTAATAATTCGAAATTTTTGTACACCTTAAATTCAATGTCTCATTCAATTAGTATGTTTAAAGTAAATAATCAGGGGGAATTAACTTCATTAGGAACATTAAATGGTTTGCCAGCCGGATCAGTAGGCATGGCAGCACATTAAACAATAAAGTTAGATGTTAACTTTATTGTAAATTAAATTGAGTAAATAATAGAGTACCGTTCATTGTAGTGTTTATTGAAGACAGGTTAGGTGATAAATTTAAAATCGCCTAATCTGTTTTTAAATCTGAAATATCATAAATAAATATTCTCAAATTTTCTAAAAACGTATTAAATAAGATAATTAACTTGCGACCTGAATTAGATCTGTTTATTAAGTTATCAAAATAAATTAATATCAATAGAAAACATATTATACAAATTAAAATTCCAAGTAATTTATTTATTTAACTGCTAAGATAGTTTCAATGAAAAATATATTAGTGATAGAAGATGACAAATCTATAATTGAATTAATTGAAATTCATTTACAGGATATTCATTGTTCAACCACCAAAGCTTTGAATGGGTTTGATGGGTTAAGGTTTTCTAAGAAAATAAAATTTGATCTAATAATACTCGATATTATGTTGCCAGATATTGATGGAATAGAAGTTTGCAAGAGAATTAGAGCGGATCAAAATTTCACCCCAATACTGATGCTAACATCAAGATCAGAGGAGATAGATAAAATAATAGGTCTCGAAACTGGGGCTGACGATTATTTGACAAAACCATTCAGCGTCCGTGAATTTATTGCTAGAGTTAAAGCAATAATTAGAAGAAACGAAATTGGACAACAACCAATTAATGAAATAAAAGAAAAAATAATTTTTGGGAAGCTATGTATTGATCCAATAAAAAGGAAAACGACATTATTAGAAAATAAAATTGACCTTACCCCAAAGGAATTTGATTTACTATATCTTTTTATGTCCAATCCAGGGAAAAGTTATTCAAGAGAAAGTTTATTAAATATTGTATGGGGATATGAGTTTTCGGGGTACGAGCATACAGTGAATTCTCATATTAATCGATTACGAGCAAAAATTGAAACAGATTTATCAAATCCTGTTTATATACTTACAACATGGGGAATTGGTTATCGATTTTCAGATGAAATAAATCAAACATTATGAAAAAAATATTCAGCAATCTATTTTGGAAAATCTCTATTTCCTTTTTTATTCTATTAGTATTTGTAGGATTGGCATACGTTTACAGTACAATTCAGTATTCAAATATTTACATGGATGAAGTAAATCAACGACTGAACAGAAACACTGCAAAAAATATTGTAGAGAACTCCACTCCATTCTATAATGGAAAAGTTATTGAACCTGCGTTAGAAGAAATGTTTCACCACGTACGTGCAATTAATCCTAGTTTAGAAGTTTACTTGATAGATCCAAAAGGAAAAATAATATCATGGTATCCTCCGGAAAAGAAAATTTTAAATAAAGAAATTGATTTGGGTCCTGTTTTAAAATTTATACAATCGAAAGAAAATATATACATAAAGGGGAGTGATCCATTAGATCCAAAATTAGATAAAGTATTTTCAGCATCCGAACTTACAATGAATGGAATGTTGTATGCTTACATTTATGTAGTACTTAACGGAACTGAATATAAAGCAGCGTCTGATTTTCTAATTGGAAATTATTTGTTACAAATTAGCTATAGAACTATGCTAATTGCATTGGTAACTACCTTACTTATTGGGTTAATAATAATTAAATTAATTACGAATAATTATTCAAAAATCCTGCTTGTTATGCAAAAATTTAGGCAGGGTGAATTAACTGCAAGAGTAAAAGTAAATTCTACCGGTGATGAAAAACAATTAGCAGATATTTTCAACGAGATGGCCGATATATTAACATCGAATATCGAAAAATTAAAGCAAGTAGAAAATTTACGTAGAGAATTAATTGCGAATGTATCTCATGATTTGCGAACGCCGATAGCAATTATTAGAGGGTACGTAGAAACTTTGCAGATGAAAGCAGAAACAGTAACAGCAGAAGAAAGGACACATTACATAAATACAGTAAAAGAAAGTGCTGAAAAATTAGAAAAATTAGTTAATGAACTTTTTGAATTATCTAAACTTGAGGCTAACCAGGTTAAAGCAAAAAAAGAACCATTTATCATTAGCGAACTTGTAAGCGACATCAGCAATAAATATCAATTAATTGCGCAAACAAAAAATATAACTATAAGTACCGATCTCTCTAAAGGGCTTCCACCCGTATTTGCTGACGTATCGCTGATAGAACGAGTAATGCAAAACTTAATTGACAATGCTATGAAATTTACACCAAATGGAGGAAGAATTGAAATAAAAACATTTAAAGGAAAAAATAGCGACATAGATATAACTATTTCAGATAATGGAATCGGAATACCGGAAAAAGAACGTGAACAAATATTTGCTCGATATTACAAAGCAAACAATTTTACAGACTTAAAAAATAATACTGGTTTAGGATTAGCAATTGCTAAAAAAATATTAGATCTCCATAATTCATCTCTTGACTTAATAAGTAAAGAGAACTACGGAAGTTCTTTTATTTTTCATTTACCAATTTATACCACAAATTAAAAAAAAGAAAATGAAACTAATATTTCCAATTTGTATTTGTCTAACGATAGTAATTTTAATTAATTCGTGTACAAAAGACAATGTTGAAAGCACAGCAAATGATAAAAATCTTTATTCTGCTATTAGTAGCGCTTCGGGATATACATATTACAGAGCGACTCCAACAATTACTTCGGCACAAGGGAATAGTCCACACAGTTTTGAAAGAGTTCGTTTTAATTCGATTGCAGCTTCCTCATTAGACAGTTCAGGTAAATTGCCAGTTGGCAGTAATTTTTTAAGCGGCGCTATAATAGTTAAAGAAATTTACACTTCGATAAACGGGAGCATTAATCAATTTGCTGTAATGAAAAAAGATCCAACAAATAACGGTGCAAGCAACGGATATTTATGGGCAGAATTTAAAACAGACGGAACTGTAACGTATAGTACTTCAAACAAAGGAAAAGATTGCACCGGTTGTCATTCAGGATCGACAAATAGAGATTTTATTCGTACATTCGATTTACACTAAAATAAAACGATCTTAGCTTGTTTAAGAAACAATGTAAGCCAAATTCGATTAATAGTTTAATTAATAGAATTAAATCTTAATCTGCCGTCAAAAAATATTTTTAAAGTACAAAATATTCTCATGAAGGTTTCCTATTCACTACTTTTTTTAAAAAACAAAGTTCCGATCGTAATCGAATTATAAAATATAATGCGCAATGTTTATTTTAATGTTTAATGATTGACCAATAATACATAGAAATAATTCTATTCACTTTAAATAATATAGTGTGAAAGGGTCTCAAATAGTAACAATAGATGAATACATTTCATCCTTCCCGGAAGAAGTTCAAATTAAATTGGAGCAAATTCGTTCAACAATACTAAAAGCGGCTCCTCTTGCCGAAGAAGTTATAAGTTACGGAATGCCTGCATTTAAATACCATGGAATACTTATGTACTTTGCTGCATATAAAAATCACATTGGATTTTATCCGACGGGATCCGGTATCAAAAATTTCAAAAATGAAATTTCAGAATTTAAAACTTCGAAAGGAACCGTTCAGTTTCCATTAGACAAAAAAGTTCCATTGAGTTTAATAAGTAAGATTACCAAATTTCGAGTTAAAGAAAATCTAGAAAAATTTAATTTAAAAAAGAATAAATAATTAATCATGTACCTATTTAAATTATAAATAACAGCCAAATAGTGAAATATAATTTTGTTGCACTTCTTCAGAAAAACAAATCCTTATTTTTTTAATTTATTTGTTAATCAAATTTCCTATGAAAAAAAATATTTTTCTATTGTTCTTAAGCTCTTTTTCTTTTTTAGGATGCACTTGCTTTGCTCAAGATATTTACCCGGTTGCAGTTTGTAAAAGCGGAATATTATTAGATAAATACAAAACAGAAAATAATGCTACTAATCCATTGCCAGATTCTATTTCAATAGAAGAAGCAAAAAGCATTTTTGCACTAAATATTATTTCTGTTCAGCATGATCGAAAAATAAAAAAGGAAAGATTAATTCAATATCAGATGACAATTATTTATAATGAACTATCAACAACAACAACAATAACTAACAATACCGATTTGCTTTCAGAAGAAATGAAGACCTGTTTAAGTAGAATTAAATCAGGTTCAAAAATTTATTTTGAAGGAATACTTGCCGGCGATTCAGAAACAGAAAGTACACATGTAATTATTTTATACTTCGTTGTTATTTGAGATTTTTAACTTATCGTGAAAAGTGATTTGCAACCTTTTTAAAAATTATTGGCTGATGAATAATCGTTGTCTTTATTTGAAAGATAATCTAGGCATTTTTGACTAAATGAGGCAAAAATAAAAGATTACTAATTTTCAAAATTCTACTGTGTGTCAGAAAATAGCTGCAAAACCCCATACGTCAAAATCAAAATAATACTTACTTTTACCACATGTTAGCAATTGATAATACACTAATTTCAGAGGAGATTCTCGAAAAGAAATTTGTTTGCGATTTGAATGCATGTAAAGGCGCTTGTTGTGTAAAGGGCGATTACGGTGCTCCACTTGAAAAGGAAGAATTAGCAGAACTCGATAAGGTATATGAAACCGTAAAACCTTATATGACACCGGCAGGTATCGAGGCAGTTGAAAAGCAGGGAAAATATTTGCTCTATGAAAGAAAAGAATGGGTAACGCCATTGATTAAAGGGAAAGAGTGTGCTTATACCTATTTTGAAAAAGATGGAACAGCAAAGTGTGCCATTGAAAAAGCCTATTACGATGGGAAAGTTACATGGAAAAAACCCATAAGTTGTCACCTCTACCCTATTCGAATTACGAAACAAAAAACCGGATTAGAAGCTATCAATTACGACCATTGGAGTATTTGCAAAGCAGCGTGTAAACTTGGCGAAAGTTTAAAAGTACCGGTGTACAAATTTTTGAAAGAATCGCTTACTCGTAAGTATGGCGAAGAATGGTACAAGCAGTTGGAGATTGCGGCGGATATGATAGAAGCACAGAAGACCCCGGTGGTAGTTGGTAAGGGAAGAAGTAAGAAATAGGAAGTAAGAAGGGTTGGAGGTCAAGGGTCATTTATAGCCTGCATTCATTTATTTCTCACCAATCGGTTATGAAGTAGAATGTAAAAAGTAGGTCAATTTTTTACTCACTACTTACTAA
>JAYTOX010000073.1:0-6325 GCA_043747595.1 Bacteroidota bacterium
CATTGAACTGAATATTTCACTACTGAAGGGAGGGATATATTTTGTTCGACTTACAGGAAAAAAAGGAAGTTTGGGAGTGAAGATGGTAAAGGTGGAATAGGATGAGTTTTTTTTCAATAAATGGTACTTCATTGAAGTAATACAAGACCAGCCGCTTTAATAAAGTGACCCACCTTCCATCAACAAAGCACTTACTAATTAATCACCGATAAAAAAAGAAGTTGGACTTGTAGAAAGAACTATCGGAAATTTTCAAAGCCGTTTCGATATCTTTTTATATATTGGTGAACAAAATTGGTGACTCAAGGACGAGGCCGCTTTGCTTTTTATTTTCAAGGTTAATTTAAACCTGGTTCCCTCGCAAAAAAGTTAACATTTCCCCTCCAGAAAGGATAATTGTACTAAATTTTAAATTTTGGTAGGAAGTTTTAAAAAACTTCGTAGCTTTAATTTCTAATTTCTACGTTCGTGTAGTTGAAATTTATTTTTTTAAACTTTAACATTAAATATTTCATGAAAAAAATCGTTATCCTGTTGATTATTTTATGTGCTAATTTTTTAGCATATGCGCAACCTATACAAGTTTCTGATCCGCTTAGAGGAATAATGGTGGATAAGTTTGTTAGAATGAAAAATCGTTCTGTTAATGATGGTACACCAGAGATTGATCTAGAAAACTCCATTTTAGGTGTTGATGCTAATCATGATATGATATATGAAAAAGAAGTTCAATTGATTAACTATTGTAATCAAAATCATATAACTCAGTTGAGCTTGTACGATGTTAAAAATATTTTTAAAAAGTGGCATTTTGATTCTGGAAATCAGGATAAAGAGTTAAAAGTATGGGATGAGGATTCACAATCCTTTCAATTGTTGCGTTGGCATTTATGTAGGTTTATTACTTATGCCAAATCACATGGAATTAGGGAGATTTTAATTTCTGTATCAGAGAAAGAAGTCGCAAATTCAAGTACAGAGGAATTCAGATTTTCAAAAAACGAAATGAATAACTCAACTTTCAATAGTAGTTTATTGTCGGTTCAAAATGCTGTAAATAATGGAAACGAAAATAATGAATTATTAAAATTAGCTTTGAGAAGCCTTGATTTCAATAATTCTAACCCATGCAACGTTAAAATTGATGGGTTTACTTATGAGGAAGAGTTTTGGAATTCCACTAAATCGTTTCAATATGTTAGTGAACAATTAAGAGAGATTTATCATATCAAGCAACTTTTTAATGCTTTGCACCCTACGGATACGGTTTTAATACAAATGTATTATTCACAAAGTACAGATTTAATTTCTGGCTGGGTACCATCAGAAGTAATGGATTTTTTAGATGGTTCTCCATATCGGGGAGCTTTTTTTAAAAATAACCTTGGAATTCAATTTCCTGCACCTCATCCTCGAATAATTGATCGACTTTTAAATGTCTATTATAAAAAAGAGATTAAATCAAATGATTATATAAATGTTTTTTATAATCCAGATAGAATAAATGATGAAAGATCTGTATACAATTTCTCTTCGACAAATGTGATACCATTGTTTAGCACTGAAAGTAGAGTTGATGGTGGAGCCGTTGAGTTATTGGGAAATTGGTTGGTTGATAATCCTTCACAAGCAAGTTCAGATTACAATTCAAGTACAGTCCATAATATATTTACATTGGAAGAATGTTTGTACAATGGCTACCAAACAACTTATGACCCAATTAATTATTTGGAAAATAATGTCCTACCAGGAAGTGCAATATATTTTACATCAAGTCAAATGGTAAATCGATTAAAAATGCCGGAAGTTTTTTACATGAATTCCCCAATTGCCGCCGCACAAAATAATACTTTATTGATAGACTATTGCGGGCCATTTGAAAAATTAACTTATGATTTTAAAATTTCCGATCAATTTAACACAATTATTTATTCCTCACTAAATTCTAGTAGTCCAATTCCTGTTGCTACTCCATCAGATTTTCACTACCAATTTGCTATTACATTGCAAACACCTCTTGCGATTGGGAGAAGATATTTGGCTACTATGGTATTGCATTATTCAAATGGAATAAACTATACTTATCAAAAAGTATTTTATGCTTACTCAGACAATGCGCCGCATTTGGAAATAATTGATGATAGTGATGTTTCTACACCGGATGAAGACTCAAGATGTGAAGGTGATAAATGTTTTGTTCAACTTGGAGGAAATATTGATGGGACAACGGAATATAAAATGGATAATGGACAGTGGCTTTCACTTCCAAATGGGCTACGACGTATCTCGTTTCAGAGTGCAGGCATTCATACAATTGCTTTAAAAACGGGAGTAAAATTAAGTGAAACAAAAACGATTTCAATTAAAAGAAACCCTTCTGTACAAATTTTCCCTGACTGCGCAGGAGCCACTTTTTCAGGTACGCTCAATGCAATTTCTTTAGGAGATGGCAGTCTTTTTGGTAATAGTTATCTTTGGTCAACTGGCGAGAAAACACCTTCAATATTAACTCTCCAAGCTGAATATGCAGCTGTTGGAGAATACAATGTTTCTGTTACTAATATAAATGGATGCTCTCGTTCAGCGACTTATATCACGAATTATAATTCAACTTTTGCTACTCCAAATGTAATATGTACTCTAACATCGATTGTGCCTTACAATTGTAGTTATGGATCGGCAACTTTTAATTTTAGAAGTAGTAATCCTGAACATGAATACGTTGTTTTTATAATTTCTGCTAATGGTAGTCAACTGGCCACATTTACTACCTCTTCAATTTCTCCTTATAACTATTCCCAAACTTTCTCTAGATTGCTTCCTGGTAATTATACTTTATATTGTACAGATATTTATCGAAATACAGAATGTCCTTACAAAACGACATTTACAATTCCTGAATCTAATCCAATTTCTGTAACAAGTACAATTACTCCTGTTGTTAACTGCGCAACAGGAACTGATAATGCAATTAATAGTGGGGTAATTAATTTGAATGTTAGTGTACCTGTAAATTCTTACTTATGGAGTAATGGTGAAACCACTCAAAATATTAGTGCTTTATTCCCAGGAACCTATCAGGTAAAAATTGTTGATGGTAATTCATGTGAACACTATTCAACCTACGATGTACTTTTTGATTATGGAGCAATTCCTGAAATAAAATATATTTCAACTTCAGATGAATCTTGTGTCAATGGCTCAAATGGATCAGTTCACTTATATTCATCTCAATTGAAATGCCCCTCTTGCATGTATGATATGAATTTATCTAGTGGACAGACTTGTACAAGTTGCAATACCATTCAACAAAACTCTATTTCAGCAGGAACATATCAAATTTCTGTTATTGATCCGTCGACAGGATGTACTGCAAAAAGAGGTTATTCAATAGGAAATCCTACCCCCGTTACTTTTACTGCATCCAGTAGTATTTCTTGTTCAAACACAGCTGAAGGTTCAATCGATATTGCTCCATATGGAGGCAGTGGAAACTATGTAATTACTTATAGTGGCCCTTTAATTGGAACTGCTACTTCAAATACTATTTCAAATCTTTCGCCTGGTACCTATTCTGTAAATGTAAGTGATCTCAATTGTAGCTCCAATAATGCTACACAGCAAATTATTGTGAATGGTGTGCAATGTTGTACTCCTTCAACAATAAACTTCCCTCCAAGTGGAACAGATATTTCTACTGTTACAACGTATTCAGGGCAATCAATTTCTTTGAATGGAGATATTTCAATTTTAAATGGAGGAACTTTGCAGCTTTCTGGATGTTCGCTTGCGATAGCACCAAGTAGAAAAATTACAGTCTTTCAAGGTGGTTATTTAAAAATTCTTAGCAATTCTGTTTTGGCTTCTTGTGGTTCTGAACTTTGGAAAGGAATTGAGATTCAAGTCGGCGGAAAATTAGATGTTATTAATAGTACGATTCAAGATGCAGAATATGGAATTAAAGGAAGTTTTGCAACTCAAGTTACAATTGACAATTCAATTTTTAACAGCAATTACATATCTATTTTTTACCCATTCTACAATCATTCTCCTTCTCCAATCGCTCTTTCTTTGAAAGGGTCTATCTTCAAATCAAGTTATAATTTAAAGAACGCCTATCCTGGACAACTAACATACCCATTAACTAAACCTTATGCCGGTATTGTTTTTAATGATGTTCCCTTTGTTGATATCGGAGCAGGAAGTACAGCTTCACCCAATACATTTGAAAATATGAATAGCGGAATTCAAGTAATTTCAACTAGTGCTGATATTAGTAACTTCAAATTCACAAATATTAAAAAATATGACAATTATACTTATTTAAGTGGTGGTAATGGGGCGGCAATTTATGGGAATGGGCAAGGAAGAATGTACACCTTGAAAGTAAACGGTAGAAATAATTCTACTAGCAAAGAGTTTACCAATTGTTACCGTGGAATTCAAGCTCAATACATGGGTGTTATAAGTGCACAGAATTATTTTGAGAATTGCGATATTGCTTACTTTGTTAGCCAAGCCGTGAATCAGAAAATATCAATTCATCATAATCATATTGATGCAAATATTTACGGAATAAGGCTATACTTAAATCGAAATATTGATGGGAATGAAATTACTTATAATGTAATTAATGGTGGTACTAGATTAACTACAGTGTCAGGTTCTCCATCTAAACTATGGGCAATTAAAGTTGATGAAAATCATTTCAACAATGGATTGAAAAGTATTATTTCTCAAAATATAATTACTTTAGGCCAATACGGAATATCAGGAATTGAAATGAAGGGCGCAAATGGCTATTTATTAGATCATAATTATTTAACGTTATCCAATACACAAAATTTTGATCTGAAAGGAATTTCATTATCAGTTTCAAACGGGAATACAATTAGTTGCAATAGTGTTGCTGGAACTAATACCTTAATGCAAACAACTTTGAATGGAACTGAATCTGCATATAAATTTTTTACAAGTGCAGACAATAGAATTTCCTGTAACAATGCAACAAATACTGGATTTGGTTATTCTTTCTCTGGCGCTTGTACGAATACCGATTTTAGAGCAAATGATATAGGAAATCATTATACTGGTCTGTTTTACTCCGGCTCTGCTTTAACTGGCACGCAAGCAAACAAAGGTAATTATTGGTATTTGCAAACTTATTATGGCTTTGCTGCACAAGATAGAAATCCTTTAGGTGTCCAAAATGATCAATACCTAGTTTATAATTCAGGGCCAACTTTTCCCGGCTTTAGTTATACTAACAACCCGGATCAACAACAAATTGATCCACCATTTATTTGGTTTCAGCTTAATAGTACCGATGATGAAAATTGTGGAAATATACGTCACAGCGATTGTAGTTTAGTGGTTGGCCCAACTGATCCGGGAAACTTTAATGACTTAATTAAGATTGCTCAGAATCAAATTAACGCTGAGGAATACAATTCAGAAGTTATTTGGCAAGCTAAATTAAACCTTTATAATTTTCTTTTAAAGATTCCTACATATTTAGATTCCAGTGAAGTATTGTCGGACTATTATTCGAATATGGCTGGATCTATGATCCAGCAAATTGCTTTGCTAGATAATCAAAATGAATTTCAGAATAGAGCAAGTGTTGTTGGAAGTATAGCAGATCGTTCATTACAGATTTATCTAAATTCTCAAGCACTTACCGAAATCGATAATAAATTACTTGATGCTGGTTTATCTCATGAAACACTTGATAGTTTAGTTCAAGTAAAAAATAATTTGATTGAAAGTACAAATGCCTTGATCATTTATAATAATGCGGCTTATCATTTAGTAGATAGTTTTGTACATGAAAATCTTGATTTATTAACCGCAAAAAATGAAGATCTTACAGGAACAGAAGATTACATTCAAAATCAAAAAGTCGCGAATGAGGCATATATCAATTGCATTTTAAGAAACCAACCCGATTCATTGGTTACCTATGCTGCAGGATTATTGGCTATAGCTCAGCAATGTCCACTCGCCGGCGGCCAAGCTGTTTTTCTAGCCCGAACACTTTATGAATCGATTGACCCGTTCATGGATTATAACGACCAACTTTCTTGTATTCAATCTGGTTATTCTTTAAAAACAAAACCAAAGAAGGCGGAGTTATTCAGCTTATTTCCTAATCCGGCATCCAACGAAATTAATCTAAGCTACCAATTTAATCAAGATGCACTTTTTGAAATCATCAATTCCCTCAATCAAATTATATATAGCAAATTTCTTGATGAAAACCAAAACGGTGCAACAATTCAAACTTTGAATTATTCAAATGGATTTTATACATTTAGAATAATTG
>JAYTOX010000074.1:0-26239 GCA_043747595.1 Bacteroidota bacterium
AGAATCAAGATGTATTTCAGCAAGAATATAAAATTGAGTTACTAAAAACGGTCAACCTGTATTAGGCATTGTCATTTACTCACCAATTACCACTCACCACTCACTTAAATGGTTTAAATTAGTTGAGCGCATAGCAGAGTAAAAAATTAAGCCTTAATACCGGCGTATCTATTCCCCAAACATTAGCCATGCCATTGGAGCGCCCTGCTCTCATTTCTATTGTTACTTTTTTAATCTGTGTTCCAAAACCCAAGAGCATTCCTGCATCATTTTTTTTGGTCGAATCTATCGCCTTTCCGGAAAATTTTTTAGGAATTCCATATTGAGAATAACTTGCTTCATAACTATTTACTTCGCTCAAAGCAATTCCATAAGAATAGCCAACATTCAAAAACCAATTTTGTTTAGTAATTGGAAATCGATAACGAAGTAAAAGATTTAAATTCAAGTACGAATATTCTAATTTGGAAACGACAACCGCATTAGTAATTGCACTTGATCTAAAAAATGAATTCAAATAATCGGTACTTACTTTGTAGGAATTGTATAGGAGTTCTGTGCATAATGCCCACTTATTTCTATTACCTGCAAAACCAAATTCCGCAAAACCGCCTCCCGAAAAATTAAATGAATTGTTATCGGTCGCTTTATCGAGGCTTTCATAATAATCCGATTTAAAATTGACAATCGTTTCTGTGGCTCCGCCAATTATTCCAATTTTCACTTTTGTTTTCTCCGATTCTGACTGATAGTTTAGCGGCTGGCCAATGCATTTGTAATAATCAATAAAAATATTTTTCAAACTTTTTTTACTATACTCCGACGATTTTAAAACTGTTTGAATAGACGAACAATCGATTAAATACAAAACCAATTGCCCTTGATATCTTTTATTTTCTAAAAGAACACTACTCTCTTGAGGAATATATTTTTTATAAACCAATAAATCGAACGTATTATTTGTTCGAGTATAGAATTGTTCAACTCCATATTTATTTTTATAAAAACTCAGTGATTTTTTTCCGGCAACAAGCGTTTGAAGGAAAACAGTATCTACAAAAGTTTTAAGCTCTGCTTCACCATCCAAATTATTGATGGTACTAAAAGTAATACCCGACTTTATAATTGCACTTTCATAAATCTCATTTGCAACTCCAAATCCGTTAATATCTAAAACCGAATATGGTTTTGCATTATCGGTGTCAGACTCCTTAAACGAAATTATTCTAGGTGAATAATCCCAGTCGGTCAGATTAACAAATCCACGTACAGTATCGTTGTTCAGCTTTAGTATGTAGCCCGGCAGAAAATTATCTATACCATAACTTGAAATAGATGAAATCAAAAATGAAATCAAAAATAGTTTTTTCATAAAAAGAATATTAATTATTTATTAATCAAAAATAAATAATGAAATCTAATTGATCAGATTCAATTTACTTTGACCATTTTTTTACTCACCAATTACCACTCACCATTCACTTAAATTAGCAGCAAACTGACAGTGCATTCTCAATTATCAAATTGATTTCCTAAACCCTGCTTTTCGTTTCGACAAAAATGCATTTACGCCTTCGGTGAAATCGGTTGTGCCGAAACATTTACCGAACTCTTCTATCTCTTGAGCAAAACCGTCTACTCCATCTTCAAAATAGGCATCTACACAACGAATAATTCCGGCGATCGCCAGTGGTCCTTGCGCATAAATTTTTTCTAAGATCTCGTCTACTTTCGGCATCAACTGATCGGGCGTCGTAACATGATTCACCAACCCCAGCAACTTCGCCTCCTCTGCTCCTATCATATCGGCGGTCATTAATAACTCCATCGCTTTTCCTTTACCAACCAATTGCACCAAACGTTGTGTACCGGCATAACCCGGAATCAATCCCAACTTCACCTCCGGCTGACCAAACTTTGCATTGTCTGACGCTACTCGCAAATGACAACTCATTGCCAATTCACATCCTCCGCCCAAGGCAAAACCATTGACTGCTGCAATAACCGGCTTCGAACAAAGTTCAATCGACTTAAAAACTACTTGTCCGTCGGCAGCTAATTTTTTCCCTTCATCAATGGTAAATTTAGAAAATTCTGAAATGTCGGCACCGGCAACAAATGCTTTGGAACCGCTACCTGTAATGATGATTCCATAAACACTACTATCTTTTTCCGCGACCGAAACTGCATTACCAATTTCCTGAATCGTATCGTAGTTCAGTGCATTTAATTTATCAGGTCGGTTAACGGTGATGATACACGTATGATTTTTATTTTCACTGAGAATATTAGTGTACATGGTTTTCGATTAAATATGAATGTCTTTTCTTTTATGCTCAACTTCTGCATGAATGTAACTGATGATTTCTTTTGTATCGGTTCCGGGAGCAAATAATTTTCCGCAACCCATATCAACCAACTTCTTCATATCGTCGGTCGGAATAATTCCTCCGCCGGTAAGAAGCACGTTGTCTAATTTTTTATCTTTCATCAACTGAATAATTTTTGGGAAAACAGTCATGTGAGCGCCTGAAAGAATGCTCACACCAATTACGTCTACGTCTTCCTGCAAAGCTGCATTCACTACCATCTCCGGAGTTTGTCGCAAGCCGGTGTAAATAACTTCCATTCCGGCATCGCGAAGAAAAGAGGCAATGACTTTCGCTCCACGGTCATGACCATCAAGTCCGACTTTAGCAATTAAAACACGTATAGGACGATTCATTCGTTTATGATTTTAATTTTGAATGAGCTTTTATCGAAAAACAATTAGATCACTTTTCAAATTAAGCACTCAATCTTTACTTGCAAATATACGATTGCCAACATAGGAAAAAACCATTGTTTTTTATCCGGCAGTTGGTAGTGAAACAACAAACGAACTCCCTTTTCCATCTTCCGAAATAAACGTAATCGTGCCGCCCGATTGATCAATCAGGTCTTTCGCCATTGCCAATCCCAATCCCATTCCACTCGATTTAGTAGTGAAATTAGGCACAAAAATCAATGCTTTTTTATTATCAGGAATTCCAATACCATTATCAGAAATAGTAATTTGAACATCATTACCTACTTTTTTAGTATCAATTGCTATTTCACCTTTACGATCGTCAGGAATAGCTTGCAGCGCATTTTTAAGGATGTTAGAGAAAATACGATTCAAATAATCTTTATCGGCCAGCACTATTTCGCCGCTACCGGTTACATTAATTACTAGCTCAGGAATTTCGCGATATAGATCTACTAATGGCAGCAACACATGGTCTGAATTAATAAGCGAAGGACTGGCTTGCGGCATTTTTGCGAAATCGGAAAAAGCTGTTGCAATATTCGAAAGTGTATCGATCTGTTGAATGAGCGTATCGGAAATCCTATTTACAAATTCACGATCTTTTTCGTTTTGATGTTGTAACGTTCGTTGAAGATGTTGCACCGAAAGTTTCATTGGTGTCAACGGATTTTTAATTTCATGCGCCACCTGTTTTGCCATTTCACGCCATGCCATTTCACGTTCGCTCTTTGCTAATTTATCGGCGCTGATTGCCAATTCTTCCAACATTCGATTGTATTCGTGCACCAATTCTCCAATCTCATCTTTTCGAGCATAAGCGATTTTTTCGTTGATAGACCCTAGCCTAACATTCGACATTTTCTCTTGAATGAGTAAAAGTGGTTTGGTGATACGTGAAGATATTATCACTGTTACCAAAACAGCAATAGCCAGTAAGAAAACATATATGTTGAGTAAGGCCGATAAAAATCCGGTGACTTCTCTATTCAGTTCATTTTGTTTTTCAAAATAAGGCAAACACAAGTAAGCCTTTACAAGTCCGTTATGATCGGTAACAGGAGCATAAGCAGAAATGTAATTAAGGTTTCCTGCATTTTCAGGATGAATATATTGAGTAAGTTGATTCTGTTTGATCTCAAAAAAAGCTTCCGGGTTCATTCGTCGGCTAATAATATTTTGATCGTAGATTTTCGGTTGCGAAGAAAATAAAAGTTCGCCGCCGGCATCAAAAAGATTGAAGTCGATATTCGTACTGTTCACAATACGACTCAACAAATCATTCAGTCCATCGTTATTATTAGCATTCAACACCGGAACAGCTTGTTCGGTAATTAGAAACCACAACGCATTTACCTGATCGGAAATACTTTTTCGTTCGTCGTTTTGATATTTTTTATCGATATAAATTACAGTTCCTGTTCCCACCAAAATAAAACTCAGCACCACCACCATCACCACCGAAACTTGAATTCGTCGAGTAAGATTCCAAGAAAAATTTTGGTCGGAGAAAAGTATAAATGAAAGTATAAAAATGATAAAAGAACAAATACCAATGAATCCAAACATCCAAGAAAAAAGTGTGAGCAACGTAAAGATAGTTTCTTTGGGTTTACTTACAATAATAGTGGAGTTAGCATTCAGCTTATAAACTAGATGTGTATACTCATGTGAATCGACAAACGTAAACTCGTCGATCGAATTAACAAAATCTTTATCACTGAGAGAATATGTAAAACTTCCGTATTCATAAATAAGCGAATTGCCACTATATCGAGCTATAGAATATTCGGCTGGAAGAATATTCTCGCCCGAATTTCCACTAATAAATAATTCGGGAAATCCTTCTTTGGTTTGGAGAAAGCGCGCCGTTAATAAAATGGCAACTGTACTAGATGATTTATCTATTCTATTGGGGCGCACAAATGAAATGTATGTGTACGTTCCATTGTCGTTATTCAGGAAATACAAATCTTTTCCGGAAGTATACTTTCCTTTTACAGCAAGTTTCCTCAGGTAATCGAGCGAAGGAATATCTTTCCTTAAAACAGAATCGTTATCAGAGTAAGAATAGATTTCACTTTCAAAGCGAGCGAGATAACCGTTTAAATATTTTTGTGAAATGTAATTGGCAATATCGATATTCTTATTTGTAAGCTTTACGATATCAGTATCACTTTCCAATTTTTTTCTTACTTCATCGATCAGATATTCAGCCACATGATCTTGTCGGGCGCTAATTTTTTGTGCTAATAATTTTCTGTCTTCGTGTTCTTTGAATTTGTTTAATTCATTTAAGTTGACGGAAGCATAAACAGAACAAATGGCAATTGCGATCCAAGCTTGACCGGTATAAATTTTATGACCGCTAAAATATTTAATTAGTGATGCTGCAAAAAACAAGAAAGTAATAATCAGAATTGCTATTCCAACAAACGCCCAAATACTGAATCGGCTCATTTCAAGAGGCGAATTTACATCGAATGAAATTTGCGAATTGATAATTATTCCTGTAATGAGCAAATGAAAAACATAGCCGATAATAATTAAACCAGCTACTAAAATTGTTTTTAAAAAAAGTGATGGGTTTCCTTTTACAACAACATCATATAAATTGATGGCGACAAGTAAAAAGAAGAGTGAATTGATTAATAGATCGCCGAGCGAGTTAAAATAAAAAGAAGATGCATACAGCTGCGGATTAAAAATTGGCAGTTTATAAAGTTCGTCGGGAATTTTATAAATAAGAAGCAAAGTTCTAAGCGCTAACGTCAAACTCAATAAAAATACAGCGTAGCGAATTGGTTTTTTAAAAGTATTTCTAATAATTAAATGAAATGCAACTACCGATAAGAAGAGTGCCAACATATATAAAATTTGCAACAACTTGCTATCTTGATCGAGATAAGAATCGTTTGTTAATTGAAAAGCAGGTTCACCATTCGGCAAATGAAAAACAAACCCTTTTCCTTTTGCAACAGAAATCGATGCAGGTAAGTTAAGTGCCGAATTAAAATCGTTGATCAGATATTTATTTTGATAATCGTAATTATGTCGCAATAAAATTAATCCGGCATATTTCAATTTTCCTTTCTGATCAGAAAAAGTTTGGAAGTCGCCATTTGGCAGAGAAAGAATTTTTCCGGTTTCATTAGAGAAAATTTTATTCCCTGAAACAACCGGTTCGTTGTCGGACCAATAAATTAATTTATTATTTCTAGAAATATAAAAGCTAAAACCAAGATCTTTGAACCCGCTGTGTAAAAAGAAATTATGGTATTGGTCTTCTGTTTGAAGTTTCTTTAACTCCTCCAAAGCAGCGATCATTTGAGAGTTTAGGTCAACTAATTTTTTTTCGCTTTTAGAAATTGCTTCAGAGGCATCAGATAAAAAACGATGTTGTAAAAATTCAGCTGATGCTGCTAAAAACAGAGCGACAATTAGAAGGATGAATCCGTTGCGAAAAGGTTTCTGAGATATCATCATCGGCCGGCAAGGGGAGATAAAATTGTTTTTTCAATTACCACCGGGAAATAGGAATATTCTAGTTGGTGGATTTTGTTTGCCAAGTCAAGAGCAGAATCATTTTTATCGACATAACATGCCGCTTGAAAAATAATTTCCCCTTCATCAAATTTTTCGTTGACGTGATGAATAGTGATGCCGCTTATTAGACTTTTAGCTGTGATTACCTGTTCGTGAACATTCATGCCATAAAAACCCTTCCCTCCATGTAAGGGAAGCAAAGCGGGATGAATATTTAAAATCTTTCCGGGAAAAGCGTGAATGATCTTTTGGGGAACCAATAATAGGAAACCGGCCAAAACGATATAATTGATCTGATGGTTTTGAAGGAGATTCAACACTATTGAACCATCAGAAAAATCTTTTTTTGAAACAACTTCACAGGGAATTCCAAGGCGAACAGCTCTTTCGATAACCCCTGCATTTTGATTATTTGTGACGATTAATGAAACATGAATTCCCTTATTGTCGAGAAAATAATTCGCAATATTCTCCGCATTTGAGCCGGAACCGGAAGCAAAAATAGCAAGCTTAACCATAGGAGGAACAAATGTACATTTATCTAAATAAGATTATTTTTAAATTCTAAAAAATCTGAACTATTATTTTCATTACTTTGGCAACATGTCTAATACAATCAGCACATAATTAATAAGCTGAAACAGAACATATAAAAAATAACTTTTAAACTACTAAGCAAACCGGCTATGTCGCTAAATCCCATCCTACAGTATTTCGTACCAAAAGATCGTAAATTCTACCCTTTGTTTGAGCAAGCATCTGCAAATTTAGTAGCCGTTTCTAAAGTTCTCGTTGAAGCTCTTACTACATCTTCATTGGAAAAAAGACTTACGTTTATTCGTGAAATAGAAAAACTGGAGCATGTAGGTGATGATATTACACACACTATTTTTTCAGAAGTAAGTACAACTTTTATTACACCATTCGACCGAGAAGACATTCAACGTTTAGCATCGGCGATGGACGATATTATCGACTACATTCATGGCTCTGCAAAGCGGATAGAGCTTTACAAAGTAGAGACGATTCATCCTTCTATGATCAAATTAGCTGAGCTCATTTTGCAATCGGCAGAGGAGATTAACAAAGCTATTTGCGGCTTACGGAATATGAAGAATCTTATCAAGATAAAAGAGTCGTTGGTGAGAGTAAACAGTTTAG
This sequence comes from Bacteroidota bacterium, assembly GCA_043747595.1. GTDB lineage: Bacteria > Bacteroidota > Bacteroidia > AKYH767-A > 2013-40CM-41-45 > JADKIH01. Next base: position 7,496 of record JAYTOX010000074.1, read on the forward strand.
AAAATCATGCCGACGATATTTTTGATAATGCGGTTGCTCGTTTATTTGAAGACGAAAAAGACGCAATACAGATCATTAAGATTAAAGAAGTGTTGTCGGCCTTAGAAACAGCAACAGATAAATGTGAAGACGTAGCCAATGTAATTGAATCGGTAATCGTAAAACAAGCTTAATAATTAAAATTTATTTCATTCTATTATGACTACATTTTTAATTGTAATTATTGTCTTAGCATTAATCTTCGACTTTATAAATGGGTTTCACGATGCGGCCAATTCAATTGCAACCGTAGTTTCAACAAAAGTGCTTTCGCCATTGAGTGCTGTACTTTGGGCAGCTTTGTTCAACTTCCTTGCTTATTGGATGTTTGAGTTGAAAGTAGCCGACACCGTTGCAAAAACCATAAAACCCGAATTCATTACCTTATGGGTAGTTTTTTCAGGATTGATAGCAGCCATCATTTGGAACCTACTTACGTGGTGGTGGGGAATACCATCGAGCTCATCGCATACATTGATTGGAAGTTTTGCCGGAGCGGGAATAGCAAATGCCGGACAATTACATGCCGTTCAACTAGATAAAGTAATGCCAACGATTTACTTTATTGTGTTGGCGCCGGTTATTGGAATGCTTATGTCGTATATTATATCCGTCATTACCATCAATATCGTAAAGAATATGAATCCCTCGAAAGTAGATCGAGTTTTTCGCCGGCTTCAGTTAGTTTCATCGGCAGCTTATAGTTTAGGCCATGGAGGCAATGATGCACAAAAAGTAATGGGAATTATTGCAGCGGCCATGGTAACAACCGGAGCTATTACACAAACCAAAGAATTGCCAGAATGGGTACCGTTTGCATGTTACACTGCTATTGCTTGTGGAACAATGATTGGGGGATGGAAAATTGTAAAAACGATGGGGCAGCGAGTAACCAAACTTACTCCTTTTGAAGGCTTTAGTGCAGAAACAGCCGGAGCAATCACACTTTTTGGAACACAGCATTTCAAGATTCCGGTAAGTACGACACATACTATTACAGGTGCAATTATTGGAGTAGGTGTTACAAAAAGAGTAAGCGCCGTACGGTGGGGAGTTACGATCGAACTTATTTGGGCTTGGATCCTCACCATTCCGATTTCGGCACTTATGGCAGCATTGATATTTAATCTTATACAATGGTTTTTACCATAATCCATTTTAGATTAAAAAATTAGTATTTTCGTAGCTGAAAGTAAGGAAACGGAGATCGTCTTTTTCTATTAATCTACGAATCAAACAATTAACGCTTTCATTAACTCGTCAAAAAAAAAATAGTACTAATCAATTCATAAAGGCACAAAAGATCATTCGCAGGCAGGTCAATATTTTGTTAATCGGCCGAATAAATTTTACTTTGCAGCCCAATTAAAAACCAAATCACAAAAAAGATTAATCATGTCAGAAATTGCAACAAAAGTTAAAGCAATCATTATCGACAAATTAGGTGTTGATGAAAAAGAAGTTACTGCAGAAGCTAGCTTCACAAATGATCTGGGAGCAGATTCTCTTGATACAGTTGAGTTAATTATGGAATTCGAAAAAGAATTCAATATTGCTATTCCTGATGATCAAGCAGAAAAAATTGCGACTGTTGGACAGGCAGTAGATTACATCGAGAAAAACGCAAAATAATTTTTCTTTCAAAACAATGTGACTGTTATTTGATGGCAGTCACATTGTATTTTTCAGCACTATGCAAAACGATTGCTGAATTTTCACCTCTAACTCCAACACAGGAATGCAACTGAAACGAGTAGTCGTAACCGGCCTTGGAGCCCTTACACCCTTAGGAAATAACGTAACGGATTATTGGAATGGTCTGATCAACGGCGTTAGTGGCGCTGGCATGATCACTAAATTTGACGCATCCAAATTCAAAACACGATTCGCTTGTGAAGTAAAGGGATTCGATCCAAACGATTTTTTCGAACGCAAAGAAGGTAGGAAGTTAGATGGGTTTTCGCAGTATGCTTTGGTGGTAGCCGATCAAGCTATTCAAGATTGTGGTATCGATCTTGAAAAAGTTAATCACGACCGCGTAGGAGTTATCTGGGGATCCGGAATAGGTGGATTAAAAACTTTTCAGGATGAAGTATCAGCTTTTGCAAGAGGTGATGGAACACCGCGCTTCAATCCATTTTTCATTCCGAAAATGATAGCAGATATTGCTTCAGGCCATATCTCCATTCGCTATGGATTCAGAGGCCCGAATTTCACTACGGTTTCAGCTTGCGCTTCTTCAACAAATGCAATCAACGATGCTTTTACTTATTTACGTTTAGGAAAAGCAGACATGATCGTAACCGGCGGTTCAGAATCGACCGTAAACGAAACATGTGTTGGTGGTTTTAATGCTTTGCAAGCACTGTCATTACGCAACGACGATCCTCAAACGGCTTCGCGTCCATTCGATTTAGATCGCGATGGATTTGTAATGGGTGAAGGTGGTGGCTGTTTAATTCTTGAAGAGTTAGAACACGCAAAAGCTCGTGGTGCAAAAATTTATGCGGAGATTGTTGGCGGTGGTATGTCGGCCGATGCTTATCACATGACGGCCCCACATCCAGAAGGGCTGGGTGCCGCGAATGTAATGCGTGCCGTTTTAGAAGATGCCGGATTAACCACTGCAGATATCGATTATATAAATGTTCACGGAACTTCTACTCCAATTGGAGATCCACAAGAAATAAAAGCGATTCAAACAGTTTTTGGTAACGATGCTTATCAGTTAAACATCAGTTCTACCAAATCGATGACAGGCCATTTATTAGGTGCTGCCGGCGCAATTGAATCTATTGCAAGTATACTTGCAGTTCAAAACGATATTATCCCTCCTACTATAAATCATTTTACAGACGATCCTGCATTCGATACAAAACTTAATCTAACTTTTCATAAAGCACAAAAACGCGTAGTACGCGCTGCTATGTGTAACACATTTGGATTTGGTGGTCATAACGCATCTGTGATTTTTGTAAAATACAAGTGACATTACGTTTTAACAAATTAATGTCCGATCAAAATCACTTCGCTTGAGTGTAATCGATTCTTTACGTTTCTTTTTTTCTAAGGATAGAAAATTTGCAGGCTCCTTACAAAATTTACTTGGTTTTACACCAGGCAATTTATCTGTTTATCATCTCGCTTTCCGTCACCGATCAACCGCCATTGAACATCGTACAGGTGTTAAGATGAGTAATGAACGTTTAGAATATTTAGGTGATGCAATATTAGGAGCAATAATAGCCGAATTATTATTTAAAAAATTCCCCTATCGTGAAGAAGGTTTTCTAACCGAGATGCGAAGTAAAATTGTAAATCGCGAACACCTCAACAAGCTTGCACTTAAACTTGGAATTGATCGCTTCATGGTTAACTCTATTGATCCGGCAGCAAAAAATAAATCGGCGTATGGAGATGCTTTTGAAGCATTGATTGGTGCCGTTTATATTGATAAAGGATACAACACAACAAAAAAAATGGTTCTGAACAGAATTGTTCGCAATCACATCGACCTAGAAGAAATAGAATTGCTCGATAAAAATTTCAAAAGTAAATTGATCAATTGGGCGCAGCGTGAAAGAAAAGTCATCGAATTTGAATTGGTGGAAGAAGTAGAAAACGGCGGGAAAAAATTACTACGTGTAAGAGTGATAATAGATGGAGAAGAAAAAGCGCGAGGCGAAGATTTCTCAAAAAAGAGAGCGGAACAAATCGCTGCCGAAAAGGTTTGCCTGGAACTCAAACTAGAATAACAATAAAGGGGGTAGAAACTATTTTCTCCTAACGATTTGCTCACGCTTTCCAAGCTACTATTTTATAATTTTGAAGCCAATGAAAACAATCGCTACCTTATTTTTTATTGGGGTCTCACTCTTTGCGCAAGGTCAAATCCAAAAAGTATTATCGAAAGGTGAAGGCGCTAAAATTCTTATGGATTCGAGCGGTTTTTATATTTGTGGAAATATAGAAACAAATACGAACGACCGCTGCGGACTTATGCGCTTAGATACCAATGGAAATATACTTTGGCAAAAAACATATCGCGACCAAATAGAATTTTACTCTTATGCAAAAGATATCGTTAAAAACTCTGATGGAAGTTTGACCATCTGCGGAATGACATTTAACGATACCATTAGCAACGAAGAAATTGCACTCTACAAAATTGATAGCCTCGGAACTAAAGTATGGTCGCGTAGAATTGGAAATACTTTACAAGACGATGAAATGGTTCAAATTATTCACGATACCGATGGTGGATATTTAATAGCTGGAAAAGCTGTTAATTTTAATTTCCGACAGAATGATTTTTACCTAATAAAAACCGATAGTCAAGGCAATCTACTTTACGAAAAAACGTATGGAAGTACATCCGATGAAAGTTGCTCTGCATTGATAAGAGATAGAAATCATTTGCTTCTGGCAGGTGATGCAAAAGATTCGGTGACCAATGAATACAATATGGAGATATTGACCATTGATGAATTAGGAAATCTCCTTTCTTCTGTTCGCTTTCCGTTGCCGGGCTTTCAATCAATTCAAGCAATAGCGATAGATGGTGATCGTAATTTGATTATCGCTGCTAAAAGTAATAATGCAACAACAAATAATGAAGACAATTCTCTGATTGTAAAATTAGACAGTATTGGAAATGTACTCTGGGCAAAATATATTATAGGAGCTAAAAATTTTCCGTACTCAATCACTACAGACTCAGCAAAGAATATTATTGTAGGAGGCAACAGTAGAAACACAATTACAGATATCAACAATTTCATAGTAAAATTAGACCCTTCTGGGAATTTGATCAATCAAAATAATTATGGTAATTCTTTTGGCGAAAAAATTAATTCGATTTTAACAAACGATTCCGGAGAGCTATTTTTCACCGGAAAATATGTTCGAACCGACGACTTAAACCCATACATCACATTCAACAAAATTAGCATTGGTGATTTTTTATATACGAATAATCCAACTATATTAAGTTTGGCTAATGAAACAGTTTCCGCCGATACTATTTCATTTTCGACCTTCTCCGATACGATTGAAGAGGTCGCATCCATTTTGACCAGTTCAATCACTAACTTTTTAGATTCATCGCTTTGCAGTTTATCGATTGGGATTGAAAGTTTGGCGAGAGTAGCATTTTCAATTTCTCCAAATCCGGCAAACGATCAAATTCAATTGGCGAGTTTCGACCATAAGAGAATAGGACTGGTGAAAATTATTGATTGTATGGGTCAAAAAGTGAGCGAAACACCCGTAGAAAATGATACTTTTACATTGGATGTAAAAAGCCTCTCAAACGGAATTTATTTTCTTTCCATAGAGAACGATCGTTTTACTAAAAGTAAGAAAATAATCGTAGCGCATTTTTAACATGTTATGTAATGGCAAAAACTGTTTTAAAATTAAGTAACGAAGACGACTATCATTTCATTTTAGTTGGACTTGTATGCCAAAACAGAGATTATAGATTATGTCATGAGCTAAATACTCTGCTAAATTTAGAAATGACAAAGAGAGAAGATTATTCCGTTTTCAATAATAAAAGAATGGAAGACCATGCGTTTTCGTTTTATGAATATCAAAATGAAGATGGAGATCGGTATAATCTGATTAGCAACAAATGTAAAAAAGGAGCATTGTTGCCAGAACAAAAAGTATTGGACTTTGTTTTTATGATTCGACCCGATAAAATTCGGATCGATGAAAATGAATTAGTCGAGAAATTAAAAGAAAGCTCAATCATACTAGGAGTATATCGCCTAGATGTTTTAAAGTTAAAGTCAAAAGATAATTTATTATTTTAAAATTAGAAAATGGATCAAGTACCGTTCACCAAAACAAAAATTGTAGCCACAATAGGACCGGCATCATCAGAGAGAGAAATATTAAAAGGTTTGATGATAGCAGGTGTAGATGTTTGTCGTTTGAATTTGTCGCATGGAGATTACAAAATACACGAGCAAGTAATACAAAACATACGAAGTTTAAATAAGGAATTGCATAACAATACTTCTATTTTGATCGATCTTCAAGGGCCTAAACTCAGAATTGGAGAAGTAGAGAACAATGAAATATTTTTAGAAAATGCAAGTAAAGTTGTTTTTACAATGCATGAATGTGTGGGTACAAGCAAACGTCTTTATATGAATTATCAAGATTTTGCGAAAGATGTAGCAATCGACGATAAAGTATTAATTGACGATGGGAAAATAGTTTTGCATGTGCTCGAGACAAACGGAATAGATGAAGTAATAGCGATAGTAGAAAGCGGAGGAAAGTTATCGGGAAGAAAAGGGGTTAACTTACCGAAAACAAAAATTTCATTACCTAGTCTTACAAAAAAAGATTTAAACGATTTGAATTTTGCTTTAGATCAAAATGTTGATTGGATTGGTTTATCGTTTGTGAGAACAGCAAATGATATCATTGATTTGAAAAAAAGAATTGCAGCAGCAGGTAAGAAATGCAGAGTGATTGCTAAAATAGAAAAGCCTGAAGCACTTACAGAGTTAGACCACATCATAAGAGAAACAGATGCATTGATGGTAGCTCGTGGCGATTTAGGAGTAGAGCTTCCTATGGAAGATGTGCCTTTGATACAAAAAATGTTAGTGAACAAATGTATCCAAGCGTCGAAGCCGGTAATTATTGCAACGCAGATGATGGAAAGTATGATTACAAATTATACGCCAACTAGAGCAGAAGTAAGTGACGTAGCAAATTCTGTGATTGATGGTGCCGATGCAGTGATGCTAAGTGGAGAAACATCTGTTGGCTTGTATCCTGTTCGAGTCGTTGAACACATGCGTATGATCATAGCAAAAGTAGAGGCACAAGGTTATCATTATAATAGAAAAGCGTTACCCGATTTTACAAGTCCAACTTTTATTTCAGACTCAGTTTGTTTTAATGCGTGCGTCATGGCTTCGCATGTAGGAGCAAGAGCAATCGTTGGCATGACACGTTCAGGTTACACAGCTTATAAAGTTTCTTCGCAGCGACCAAATACCGACATATTAATTTTCTCCGATATACCCGAAATGTTAAACGTATTAAGCTTAGTATGGGGTGTTCGTGGATTTTATTATGATCGCACAGTGTCGACCGATGAAACCATTATCGAGTTACAAGACATTCTTAAGGAAAAAGGATTTTTACAAACCAACGATATCATTATTAACTTGGCGAGTATTCCTTTAGAGGAGCAAGGCCGCACGAATATGATAAAACTTGGTCGTGTGAAATAATTCAATTCTAATAATTTTATTTATCAAACCAAAAAATCAACTGCACTATATGAAACTGAACATTTCCCTTTTGAAAGAAATATGTGAAACAGCCGGCGCTCCCGGATATGAGCAACGGATTCGCGAAGTAGTATTGAGAGAATTAAAAGGAATCAGCAATGAAGTGAGCGTAGATAATATGGGAAATGTAACTGCGATTCTTAGAGGAAAAGAAAAAAAGAAATTGATGATTGCAGCGCACATGGATGAAATAGGTTTTATGGTAACGCACATCGATGATAATGGTTTTTTACGTTTCCACACACTTGGCGGATTTGATCCGAAAACATTAACGGCACAACGAGTAATAGTACATGGCACAAAAGATCTTATTGGAGTTATGGGAAGTAAGCCAATACATATTATGACGGCCGATGAAAAAAATAAAGTGCCGGCAATTACAGATTACTTCATCGATCTTGGAATGCCAAAAGTGGATGTAGAAAAAATAGTAACGATTGGAAATCCTATAACACGTCAACGAGAACTGATAGAGATGGGGAATTGTGTAAATTGTAAATCGATTGACAATAGAGTGTCCGTTTTTATTTTGCTAGAGTCGATGCGACAAATGAAAGATCTTCCTTTTGATGTGTATGGAGTTTTCACAGTACAGGAAGAAGTAGGAATACGCGGGGCAAATGTTGCAGCGCATCAGATAGAGCCCGACTTTGGATTTGGATTAGATACAACCATTGCCTTTGATGTTCCCGGTTCGCAAGCTCATGAGAGAGTTACGAGTTTGGGCAATGGTGCGGGAATAAAAATTATGGATGCTTCAACAATTTGTGATCATCGCATGATTGCCTTTATGAAGAAGACCGCAGACAAGCATTCAATTAAATGGCAGCCGGAAATTTTACAAGCAGGCGGGACAGATACAGCTGGAGTTCAAAGAATGGGAAAGACGGGAGCCATTGCAGGAGCGATAAGTATTCCAACGCGACATATCCATCAAGTTATTGAGATGGCCAATCAAGACGATATTAGAAACTGTATAGATTTACTAACCAAATGTTCTCAAGAATTAGATCAACATAACTGGGAATTCAGTAGTTTTTAAGCGATTTTTCCACTTATTTCTCAACTTACCAATTTTTATTTGCTTATTTATTACCGATAATTATCTTTGGTAGTGAACTAGCTGCATAATATTTTTTTTATGAATTTACTGAATAAAATTATTACACCTATAAAGGTGTTTTACGACTTTGTGCGCGATGGCATCATCATTTGTGAACTCTCAGGAGAGGTAATTTACCTGAACAAATCAACATGCACCCTTTTAAAATGTGACAAAAAAAAATTACTGCATAAAAATTTGAATGATTGTTTTCCAAAAGAAGTTACACTAGACAACGTACTTGGTCATTTAGCTGCACACGAAACATGGATTCAATCTATTAAATGTAAACTGGAAGATGGAAGTGAAGATCTTTTTACATTATGTTTTTCGATTATTAAAGACCTTGAGGATCATCCGTTAGGCATACAAGTTGTGATCAGAAATAAGCAATTGGGTTCATCAGAAATAAGTGTTGTTGAGAATCAAAGTTCCATGCTTCAAACATTAAATTATCGGTCGCGAGAAGTTATTATTTTGAGTGATCTTAATAATATGACCAATTTGTTTTGCACGAAAAATATTGAAAAAATAATTGGTTGGAAACAGAAAAATGTAATTGATGGAGGTTGGGCGTTTATGATGTCATTGACTCATCCGGAAGATACAGTTTCTGTAATAGAAAAATTCGTTTCAGGAATGGATTTGCGAAAAAAAGAGAAGTATATTTACGATCATATCCCTACCGTTTATTCAAACAGAATTCGACATAAAAACGGAGAATGGATTTGGATAAAATCTGAAAGTTTGATATTAGAGCGAGATGACAATGGCGAAGCCAAAATTTTAATTACTTTTATTCAAGATAATTCAATTGAAAAAAATAATTCAGAACCAGGAAACAACAGTGCAGTAGCAGAAATATTAAAAGATGGAGAGTTATTAAAACAATCAAAAACAAATAATACAACGGCTACCCTTTCTGTTCATTTATCAGCTCGTGAAAAAGAAGTTCTTGAATTAATTAAAAAGGGTAATTCAACAAAAGAAATTGCCGACATACTTAATTTAAAAATTACAACAGTAAACACCTATCGAAAAAATTTGATGGACAAAATGAAAGTGAAAAATTCTTCTGAATTAGTAGCTCGTTCTAACCAGATTCAAATTATTTGATTTTAATGGATACTTTAAAAACTTTTATTTCCATTTTAAAAAATCAATTGGAAAGATCGAAAGATTCTATTTTGATTTGTAATTCAGATTGTGAAATTGTTTACGTCAATGAATCTTTTTTAGCAAGTTCCGAAAGCGCTAGAAATGAATTCGGGGAAAAAATTTATTTTGATCAAAAAACAGTAAAGAAGATTGTAAAAGAACTTTCACAAAATAATTTTATTCAAGTTTCATTAAAAATAAAAATTGGAACAGGGGAGATTGTTGGTAATTTTTACGCTTTCGAAATAAATACGAAAGGCCATAGAACAGGAATAGTGTTTATGGCACCTTACAATCAAAACAATACAAATATTTTAAAGAAAAATTTATTTCAGTTTAGTATTTTAAAGGCAATGAATTCAAGAAATGATGCCGTTTATTATATTACAGAAATAGCAACAGGAAAAAATATTTATCTCAGTGAATCTATTCAAAATATATTTGGGTTCAATCCTTTGGATTTTCAAATTGGTGGTTGGATTTACTTTTTTTCGCATGTACATCCGGAAGATTTAGAGAATTTAATTGCACGACATTCCGATTGGGTGATTATGAAAAACAAATTAGGTCTTTTATATGAGCATGTAGAATCATTTAATTTTTTTCGAATGAAGAATGCCAATGGAGTATATTTGCCTGTAGAAACCGAATCAAATGTTTTGGAAAGAGATGCCTTCGGAAAAGTTCACTTGATATTTGGATCGTTCAGATTAGTAGATGAAAAAACAGTTGAGTTAAACTCAGTGAATAAGCAAGACTCTCCCGTTAAAATTATTAATGGGAAATCGTATGTAGAAATTGACTATTTAAAAACGTTAAAAGAATTTAATACATCATTAATTTTTAAGAAAAAATTTGCAGAATTAACACCGCGAGAATTCGAAACGTTGGAATTGATTATTGATGAAAACAGTTCGGAAGAAATAGCAAGCAAATTAAATATCAGTATCCATACTGTCAATCTTCATCGAAAAATGATTATGAAAAAATTAGGCGCAAAAAATATCGCCTCATTGATGAAAATATATTATACCAACAAACAATAAACGGCTCCTTTATCAAGCATTTCATGTCATTTTAGTGCAATCTTTTACTAACATGCCGATAATCCATCAAAAATGCCGCTCTTTTACCTTAAAAATTAGGTGAAATACTACTAGTAGTAGGTATTTTAAAAAATGAAAGATAGGCTCATATTTGCTTAGCTTTTCAATCTAGTTCAATTTTTCTCTAACCCTTTTTTTAAGGAAAACCCTGGGGACGCAGCCTCAGGGTTTTTATTTGGTCTAATTTCAGCTTTTTTTTGACTTTCACCTGGTTAGGAAAGATTCTGTACCCTTTCACTCACCCACAAAGAGTTTACCATTCATCAAGCAAAAGCAATCGTTTACCAAACGGAATTGTAACCGAGAGCCCTGGGCCATACATTAGTAAAACGAAACAGCAAATAACTTTTTTATGACAACGCTTGAAATACAAGATTACATTCATGTTTATAGCATGTTCTCTTTCAAAGATGGAAGAAAAGAATCAGGAATTGTAATCAACAAATATAATCTTGAAAAAGCAGAAGTAGAATATTTCTTTATATCACAAGTTGATATGAATTCATATAAGAATGCATTCGACAGATATGATAAAGAAACATGTAAACGATTAGCCCAACTTATAACGCTTGATGAATTAACTAGTATTCGCCCGGTTTCATTAGCAGATTACAAAATTATTATGCAATTGTTGACTGAAAGAAATCAACGGTTGAGTTTTCAATAGGCGCCCAGAGCTTATTTATTGATACATGAAATAAAAAAGTCCATACCGAAAGGAATGGACTTTTTTATTTTACACTAGTTGCTTACTAATATTTTATTTTCTCTGATCAGTGTCTAGACTTCCACATTTCATTAAACGATTTTGGAGAAATTTCAGGAAGCTCTCTTCGCTCACCCCATTTAGTACGGAAGAAATTTCTTAGCATAAAATTTTTAATTCTAGATCCTCCTGCATTCATGAGGCTACGATTCAGCATTCCTTTTTTCCAGATATTGAAAATAAATTTCTCACTGAACGGATTTAGATTTTGCTCAACAGCATCACGTCGATTGTATAATAATAGTTTATGCAAATCAATTTTTACCGGACACACTTCGGTACATTTTCCACACAAAGAAGAAGCATAACTTAAGTGTTTAAACTCTTCCATTCCTTGAAGGTGAGGTGTAATTACAGAACCGATAGGGCCGCTGTAGGTTGAACCATAAGAATGACCCCCTACTCCTTTATAAATTGGGCAACCATTTAAGCATGCTCCACATCGAATACACGATAATGCTTGTCGCTGTTCTTGCTGAGCCAAAAGATTTGTACGTCCGTTATCCAATAAGATTACATACATTTCTTCCGGACCATCTAACTCTCCATCTTGTCGTGGTCCCGATGAAATAGAATTATACACTGTAATATTTTGCCCTGTACCATGTGTGGCAAGTAGTGGCCAGAATAAATCGAGATCGGTAAGTGAAGGAATAATTTTTTCAATTCCGGCAATTGCAACTTGAACGCGTGGAAAAGAAATAGACATTAACGCATTGCCTTCATTTTCTGTAACACAAACAGATCCACTGTCGGCAATTAAAAAATTTGCACCTGTGATGCCCACATCAGCACGCTGATATTTTTCACGCAACTTCTCCCTTACAAAAGCGGTAATCTCTTTTGGAGTACTCGATAAAGGAAGATTGTATTTTTCATTAAATGTTTTTGCCACATCTTCTTTTGAAAGATGCATGGCAGGAGTTACAATATGGTACGGTGGTTCATCGCGAAGCTGAACAATAAATTCTCCAAGATCTGTTTCGAGCGATTCTATTCCTTCTGCAGTTAATGCAGCATTTACATGAATCTCTTCGGTTGTCATCGACTTTGCTTTAACAACTGTTTTGGCATTCACGCTTTTCATAATGCGCATTAACTCGGTGATGGCTTCATTGGCATCTTGCGCCCAAATAACTTTGCCTCCGCGTTTTGCAAAATTAGTTTCAAACTCTACAAGGTATTTGTCGAGATTTTCTGTTACTCTCCATTTTAAAGTAGATGCGCGTTGACGAGCCAATTCAAAGTCGTCGTATTGAAGTTTACCATCGACAACTTTTTTATCATACTGAGAAATATTGAAAGCCAATTTTCGGCGATGTTCACTATTGAAGACTTTGTCTTCGGCATCAAGTAAAAATTGGTCAGAGTGAAGCGACATATTAAGGCGAAATTACACAATAGAATGGGAATATTGAAAGGAAAATTAAGCTCAAATACTCGAGTTAATAATCAGTAGAAACACCAAATGAGAGGTAAATTAAAAGCAACGACTCTTTCAATAGCCTGATTTCTAAAGTTATAATGCCGGAATTACTTTAGAAATATTCATCCCTTTTTAAATCATCAACTACCTGCTTGATCGATTTCTGAGATCTTGCTCTTTAAGAAAGTTCAATTTGCGTTCTTAAGAGATCATCAATCGTTTCGCGACGGCGAATTAATCGAGCAACATTATCTTCAATCAACACTTCAGCAGGTCGCAATCGTGAGTTATAATTATTGCTCATAGAAAAACCATAAGCGCCGCTATTTAAAATCGCAAGAACATCTCCTTCTCTCACTTCCGCTAATTTTCTGTCCCACCCAAAAGTATCTGTCTCGCAAATGTATCCAACAACAGTATAAATTCTTTGCTTACCCATCGGATTGCTTAGGTTTACAATATGATGATACGCATCGTAAAACATAGGACGAATAAGATGATTTTGTCCGGAGTCGACACCAGCGAAAACGGTTGACATCGTTTGTTTAACGGTGTTAACAGTAACTAATAAAACACCGGCTTCGCTCACTAAAAATTTACCTGGCTCAAACCAAAGCTCTAGTTCTTTTCCATATTCATTAGTAAATTTATTAAAAATGGCAGTGAAATCATTTCCCAATTCTTCTATGTCAGTGGTGTAGTCGCCTTCTTTATAAGCTACTTTAAATCCACTTCCGAAATCAATGAATTCTAAATTGGGAAATAATTTTGTTTCTTCAAATAACAATTCAGCAACACGAAGAAAAATAGAACTGTCTAAAATTTCGGAACCGGTATGAATGTGCAATCCATTCACACGAATTTTACATGTCGCAATTATGCGATGAACATGTCGCAACTGATGAATAGAAATTCCAAATTTAGAATCGATGTGACCGGTTTGAATGTGTAAGTTTCCTCCGGCAGCAATGTGAGGATTAAGTCGAATGCAACATGGAACCTTATCTTCGTATTCGTGACCAAATTGCTCGAGCATAGAAATGTTATCGATATTGATTACAAGACCGAGTTCAACGCCTTTTTTAATTTCCTCGAATGAAACACCATTGGGAGTAAATAAAATATCGTCCGGAGAAAATCCGGCACGAATACCAATGAGTGCTTCTTCAATTGACACTACATCAAGTCCTGCACCTAACTTTCGAACATGTTTTAATATTTCAAGATTAGTAAGTGCTTTGCAAGCATATTTAATCTTCAAATTTACATTCTTAAACGCCTTGGTTAATCGGCTGTATTGGCGTTTAATTGTTGAAGCATCGTATACATAAAGGGGGCTACCATATTTCTTAGTCAGTTCAACTAAGTCGGTGTTTTTTAAAACCGGATAATTTTCTTCGAAGTTCATGTTGTGAAGATAATATTACAATTGAATATTTCTGAATATTTTTTTAAATACCTACAGCTGTATTAAATGACATAGCAATACTCAATCATAACCAAGATCGCTATTTAAACGATCGACTGTGATTTTGCTAAATGTATATCGGAAAATTTAAGAGGAGAGATTACTTTAAAACAGACGTTGCTGATTTTTTATAGATAGGAACAGTACTACATGGCTCACCGAACATGATACTTTTTACATGGGGGCGAAGTTTAGCTGTTAATGCTGCATAAGTAAAAACGGGAATGTCTTTGTTAGAGCAGCCTTTAATAACAACTCTTTGATCGATGAAAGGAGAAATATCGAGATTAGAAATAATTTCTTCAAAAATTTCTTCTTCTAATCGTTTCAAGTCGCCGAAAATTATTTTTTTAGCAAACGGTTCTAGGTGTGAAAACAACAACATAAAAGCCCACGCCGGAACAATAGCATCGGCAGAACAGATTACAGCTACATATTTATTGGCGTAAAAAGACCAATCGTGCGATTTCAAATTATCTCGAAAATCTTTTTCTTTCAAAATCAATTCTTGAAACAACCATGGTTTCAGGTCGAAGAGCACACGCTCTTGCTCCGGAAAATAATCTTCCAGATTGAGAGTAATAAGTCCGCTGCTCGCGACTTTGTTAACGATAGGTTCCATTTTTTAAAATCGAGAAGTGTGAATCGTTATTTGTGAATCGTAGTTGGTAATTTGTGAATTGTAATTTGTGAATCGTTATTTGAGAATCGTAGTTGGTAATTTGAGAATTGTAATTTGTAGATGATAATTTATTTAATGTTTATTTTTAATCAAAAATTATTAATTTATAATTCTCAATTATTCTCACCACATTCCTAATTCGAGTTTTGCTTCTTCGCTCATCATATCTTTCTCCCATGGGGGATCGAAAGTAATCTCTACTTTTGCATTGTTGACATCAGGCATTGCCTTTAATTTATTTTCCACATCAACCGGAAGAGTTTCGGCAACCGGACAAGCAGGAGAAGTCAATGTCATTTTAATATAAAGGTCGTTGCCTTCTTCTTCCTTTATTTCGTAGATCAAACCCAATTCGTAAATATCGACAGGGATCTCCGGGTCGTAACATGTTTTCAACGTTTCGATCACACGCTCACGAAGCGATTTAACAGGATGTTGTCCCTGTGAAATTGACGGTGTAGTATTTTCTGTCATACCGATTCTTTCGATGTCATTGCTAATGCGTATAATTTCATTTGCTTTATCATTGCTGCCAAACCATTCGATCGTGTTACAGCAATATGTTCACGAAGTCCGATGGCATCAATAAAAGGTAAATCTGTTTTCAATATTTCAGTAGCCGGTTGCCCGCTCAACACATTTATCAAAAGAGCAATTTCTCCTTTTACAAAAGTTGAATCACTGTCAGCTTCAAAAATAATTTTTCCATCACGGGTAAATGCATGAAGCCATACCGAACTTTGACAACCTTTTATTTTATTCTCATCAATTTTATATTGATCGTCGAGTGTAGCAAGCTTTTGACCAATCTCGATGATGTACTGATATTTATCGGCCCATTCATCGAATAGTTCAAAATCTTCAACAATCGATTTTTCTATTTCTTCAATTTTCATTTTATTTTCTCAATAACTGAATGGCTTTAATTACACCATCAATTAACAAATCTATTTCTTCAAACGTATTATAAAATAAAAACGATGCTCTAATTGTACCCGGAATATTAAATCGCTTCATAACAGGTTCTGTACAATGCTGACCTGTTCTAACAGCAATTCCTTTTGTATCTAAGTACATTCCGACATCTAAAGCATTCAATCCATCAATTACAAACGACACAACACTTGCTTTTTCTCTTGCTTGTCCAATTATTCGAACTCCCGGAATGGCCAGCAATTTCTCTTGAGCATACGTCAAAAGATCATGCTCATAAGTACGCAATGCAATTCGGTTAAGCGAATTAAAATAATTGAGCGCCGTACCTAATGCAATTACATCGGCGATATTAGGAGTTCCTGCTTCGAACTTATATGGAATATCGTTATAAATAGTTTTTTCAAAACTAACTGAACTAATCATTTCCCCGCCACCTTGATAAGGAGGCATCGCTTCAAGAAGGTTCGTCTTACCATACAAGATACCAATACCTGTTGGACCAAATACTTTATGACCAGAGAATACTAAAAAATCGCAATCGAGTTGTTGAACATCTATTTCAGAATGAACAATGCCTTGAGCAGCGTCAACGACTACCGGAATGTTTTTTTTATGAGCAGCTTCAATTATTTTCTTTAAAGGGTTGATAGTTCCTAAAGAATTTGAAGTATGTGTTATGCTTACTAATTTTGTTTTCTCATTAAGCAGTGAATAATACTCGGCTAAAATTAATTCTCCGTTATCGTTGATCGGAATTATTCTAAGCAGTGCTCCTTTCTCTTCACATAACATTTGCCAAGGAACAATGTTCGAATGATGCTCCATTGCAGAGATAATAATTTCATCGCCACTTTTAATATTTTGACGGCCGTATGTCGATGCAATAAGATTTATTCCTTCAGTGGTTCCTCTAACAAAAACGATTTCATTGGGAGAAGTGGTGTTGATAAATCGATGAACGATATTTCTTACATCATCGAATTCATTCGAAGCTTTTTGACTTAAATAATGTACACCACGATGAATGTTGGCATTATAATTTGAATAGTAATCTACTAATTTATCAATTACAATTTGAGGTTTTTGGCTAGTAGCGGCATTGTCAAAATAGACGAGAGGTTTACCATGCGCTTTGGTTTTCAACACAGGAAATTCATCACGTATTAAATTGACATCAATTGGTGTTACAGGCAATATTTTTGCTGCTGTTAAATTCATTAATTGATTTTATTTAATTTATTTCCAATCAACTGTTTTAACTCCTCACGTAAATTTTCGTTAGTAATTCGATTCAAAACATCTTCTGCAAATGCGATCGTTAAAAAAGTTCTCGCCATATCAATTCCTATACCTCTACTCTGTAAATAAAAGAGTGCTTCTTTGTCGAGCTGTCCGGTAGTAGCGCCGTGGCTACACTTTACATCATCGGCAAATATTTCAAGTTGTGGTTTCGAATTCATTGAGGCTTCGTCTGACATCAACAAATTTTTATTCGACTGATAAGCATTTGTTTTCTGAGCATCTTTGCGTACGAATACTTTTCCATTAAAAACACCTTTCGATTTTCCGTCGAGTACACCTTTATAAAGTTCATTACTCAAACAATGCGGCATTGCATGATCAACCAATGTATGATTATCTATTAATGAATCGCCGCCGCCAACATATAGTCCGTTTAGATTTGAATTAATATGTTGCCCGTTTAAAACGATGTGCAAATTATTCCGAACTAATTTACCACCAAAAGTGATAGTATGAATATCAATAACCGAATCGGAAGCTTGTATTACTTCCGTATGATCTAGGTGAAAAGTATTTGTATTTTCTGCCTGAACTTTTGTCCATTCAATTTTTGCGTTTTTTTCGAGTACAATTTCAGTAACAGAATTAATAAATGCGTTATTATCGCCTATCGAATGAAAACTTTCCGTAATGTTAGCAGAAGAATTTTTTTCAGCAATAAATAAGTTGCGAGGAAAAGCTAGCACATTCTCTTCTCCGCCAGAAATAAACAGCAGATGAATAGGAATATTGCATTGAACATTTTCTTTCAAATGAATAAAAGCGCCATCCAGAATATTAGCAGTATTCATTGCAACTATTGCTTCGTTTTCAAAAGAAGCATGTTTAGCCAAATGGGAAATCGACAATGGATGGTCTAGGTTTTCGGCAAGGTCGCCAACAAAAACACCTTCCGGTAATTTATCAAATGATGAAAGCGATTTATTTAACTTTCCATTTTCAAAAACCAAAAGAATAACATCTTCACCAACAATCATTCTGTTTTTTACTTCAGCAGCATTCAAAGAATGCAAGAGTGCCGGATGAAATTCAGATTTAGAAATCGGAGCGAGATTTGTATATTTCCACTCCTCGTGTTTAGTAGTGGGAACTCCTAGCTCTTCTAAACGGTTGAGCGCATCTTTTCTGATCTGCTTTAAAGAAGCGGGTCCGATAAGATTTGTTGTTTCAAAGTATCGAGTTAAATACTCGGGTATGTTGAGTGTTGTCGTGTTCATTTTTTATGCCGCTTAAACTTTTGCTGCTTCTACTTCCTCTTTAATCCAATCGTAACCCTTTTCTTCCAGTTCAAAAGCTAATTCTTTTGTGCCTGATTTCACAATTCTTCCATTGTAAAGTACATGAACAAAATCGGGAACTATATAATCAAGCAAACGTTGATAGTGAGTAATAACAACAAACGAACGTTCAGAATTTCTCAAAGAGTTTACACCGTTA
>JAYTOX010000075.1:0-5489 GCA_043747595.1 Bacteroidota bacterium
AAAAGTTGCTCGTACTTAAAAGTGAAATACCACTTCGCTAAAGATTTCGCTTTGCGGGTGAATAGAAACAGGTCAAGGGTCAAAGGTCATTATACTCAGCATTTATTTTTAAAGAATAAACTTTAAACTAAAAAGTAAGAAAGAAGAATAGTGAATGATCGTATTTTTTACTCACCAATTACTACTCACTAAAAAAAACTACTTTTTCACCGAATCATCACTCCCATTTTATTGATCACAGGAATCATAGTAAAAAATTCTTCTTTGATACTCTCGGGGAGAAAAATATATTTTTTATCGTACATCTTATCATTTAAAAAGAAACTGATCCAAAATTCATTGTTTAATCCGAAAAGTTCTTCCATGATTGGTTCTATCTTTCCATAATCGTTTGCCGCCAAATTTTCAATCATGTGTCGCAGCAAACTTGTCTTTACGTCTCTTCCTTCAAAAATTCCGTAACCGACAGAACTGACTAGAACATTTGTAATATCGGTATCGTATAAATTTACGATATACACATTCCAAACCATTTCGCCTTCTTCTTCTTCACGAACAACGGCGACCACTATGTTTTCTACTGTTAATTGAGGAATATCTTTGAGCATAATGCTCCAAAGATAAATATTTAGTGGCTCAAAATCCGATATAAGTTGATAGATTCACCAACGTAACAATGTTAATTAATTATCGAAAATTGTGCGAGATAATTAAAAGACAATTCTATTTTTACATGCTATGACTCCACTGCTACAAATCAAAGATCTTCACACCGAATTTACCACCGAAGAAGGGTTGGTGAAAGCTGTAAAGGGAATTAGCTTTGATCTGCTCGCAGGAGAAACGGTTGGCATAGTTGGCGAATCCGGTTCCGGAAAATCGGTGACGTCTCTTTCTATCATGCGCCTCCTATCGCAAGCCGGAAAAATAGCGAAAGGTGAAATTCTTTTCAACGACAAAAATAAAATTGTTGACCTAACCAAAATTACAGAAGAAGAAATTCGTCAGTACAGAGGAAACGAAATAGCAATGATCTTTCAAGAGCCGATGACGTCTTTAAATCCTGTGATGAAATGTGGCGACCAAGTTGCTGAAGCCTTAATTTTGCACAAGAAATTATCTAAGAAGGAAGCAAGAATTCAAACGATCGCACTATTCGAAAAAGTAAAACTTCCTCGCCCTGAACAGATGTACGATTCATATCCGCATCAAATTTCGGGTGGGCAAAAACAACGAGTAATGATAGCGATGGCAATAAGCTGCGATCCTTCAATATTAATTGCCGATGAACCTACTACTGCTCTTGACGTAACTGTTCAAGCCACAATATTAGAGTTGCTCCAACAACTTCAAAAAGAAAAAAATATGGGAATGCTTTTCATTACTCATGACCTTGGTGTAATCGCTGATATAGCCGACAAAGTTGTGGTGATGTACAAAGGAAAAGTTGTAGAAAGCGGAACGGTGGAACAAATTTTTAATTCACCAAAGCATCCTTATACCAAAGGTTTATTGGCTTGTCGTCCACCCTTACACCAACGCTTAAAAAAATTGCCGACGATTGTTGATTTTATGACTGAGAATCAAGATGGCACTTTTACCGAAATTTTCAAAACAGTTGATGAAAGTCGCAAGTCATTGTTTGTTACACAAGAAGAAATTGCGCTTCAAAGAAAAAATATTTACGCACAACAGCCTATTTTAAAAGTTGAAAATCTTTGCACTTGGTTCCCCATAAGAAAAGGTGTTTTCGGAAAAGTAAAAGATCATGTTAAAGCGGTCGATAATATTACATTCGATGTTTATCCCGGAGAAACACTTGGTTTAGTAGGAGAATCAGGATGCGGAAAAACAACATTAGGACGTTCAATTATTCGGCTGATAGAACCCACCAATGGAAAAGTAATATTCAAAGGAGAAAATTTTGCGAGTCTTCATGGTTCTGCGCTTCGACAAATGAGAAAGCATATTCAAATTATTTTTCAGGATCCATATTCATCATTGAATCCTCGAATGACGATAGGTAGTGCAATCATGGAACCTATGCAAGTTCATCAATTGCACAACAACGATACCGACCGAAAAAGAAAAGTAATTGAATTACTTGAAAGAGTAAATTTAAACGCCTCTCATTTTAATAGATATCCGCATGAATTTAGCGGTGGTCAGCGGCAACGAATTTGTATAGCTCGTGCGCTTGCTCTACAACCGCAATTTATAATTTGTGATGAATCTGTTTCAGCACTCGACGTTTCTATCCAAGCGCAAGTGCTTAACTTATTGAATGAATTAAAACGAGATTTTAATTTCACTTATATTTTTATTTCTCATGATTTATCTGTGGTAAAATTTATGAGTGATAGAATGATCGTTATGAATAAAGGAAAAATTGAAGAAATGGGAGACCCGGAAGAGATCTACAATAATCCAAAATCGGAGTACACAAAACGATTAATCGCTGCTATTCCGGGTTCAGGAAAGTAGATTTTTGCCCCAAATTTTTCTACCTTGCCCAATATTACATTATGAAATCGACTAAAAAATGGGCCGTAATAATTCCGATGGCCAATGAAGAACACGACTTTTACCCTTTTGTTTCAGCTTTGCAAAAAGAGCTGGAATCGATTAGTAATGGAGTTGTTTTTCTAGTTGTCGATAATGTATCGAAAGATAAGACATTAGAGTTGTGTCATCATCTTTCTGAAAACGATAAACACTTCCACACAGTCTTTGCTCCTGAAAATAAAAACGTAGTTGATGCTTATATCAGAGGGTATAAAGAAGCGATAAAAAATTCTGATGCAGAATATATAATTGAAATGGATGCCGGTTTATCTCATGACCCGAACGTACTTTCAACATTTATAGAAAAATTAAACGAGGGCTACGAATGTGTATTTGGATCTCGTTTTATTGAAGGCGGCTCGATGGGTGATTCACCTACAAAGCGACAAAGTTTATCAAAAACAGGAACGATACTTTCCAATGTACTTTTAGGTACAAAGCTAAAAGACATGACTTCCGGATATCAAGGCTTTCACCGATCGGTTGTAGAAAAATTTATTGCCTATGAACTTATTTCAAAAGCACACTTCTATCAAACAGAGTTGCGTTACTTATTGAGAAAATATAAGAGCATAGAAATTCCGATTCATTATCAAGCACCAAGTCCGAGGGTTTCAAAGAAAGCAATTACTAATTCAATTGAGACATTGCTATATTATTTTTGGCGCCGAATTACTTTCAGATCAATATCGCTCTAATGGATAAAATGAAAAAAACATTGGTGATTACATCTATTGCTGCACCTAATGAAGTGCTGAAAGCACATGCAAAAGGAGCAAGTGAAAACGGTTTTGAATTTATCGTTATTGGAGATACTAAGTCGCCTGCTAAATTTGATCTTCCCGGTTGTCGTTTTGTTTCGATTGAAGAACAAGATCAACTTAATTTTCGTCTCGCAAAAATTCTTCCAAAGCGACACTATGCACGAAAAAATATTGGGTATCTTTTGGCAAAAGATAATGATCTTATTATAGAAACAGACGACGATAATTTCCCTTATGCAAGTTTTTGGGATGACAGAAATAAAATTCAAACTGTAAACGCTACTGAAAATTCCGGATGGGTTAATGTGTACAGTTATTTTTCCAAAGAAAATATTTGGCCGCGAGGATTTCCACTCCAACATCTTCAAAAGACAAATGAATCAATTTTTTCATCGCGAGAAATAATTTGTCCGATTCAACAAGGCTTAGCTGATATAAATCCTGATGTAGATGCAGTTTATCGGATGACGATGAAACTTCCATTTCGATTTGATCTCAATTCTTCAATTGCATTAGGAAAAAATTCATGGTCGCCTTTCAACAGTCAAAATACTAGTTGGTTCAAAGATGCATTTATGTTATTGTATCTTCCTTCGTTTTGTTCATTTCGCATGACAGATATATGGCGAAGTTTTGTGGCACAACGAATAGCTTGGACTTGTAACTGGTCGATGTTGTATCATCAATCAACGGTATGGCAAGATCGCAACGATCATAGTTTGATCAAAGATTTCGAAGATGAAATACCCGGGTATTTACACAATGAGAATATTTGCAAGATGCTAGAAGACCTTGATTTACTTCCAGGAGAAAAAAACTTAGCTGAAAATTTAATACGTTGTTATCGTATGTTAACCGAAAATAATTTTATTGGCAAAGAAGAAATGAAATTAGTTGAGGCTTTTTGTGAAGACATGCTTGGCAAATAATTACTTTGCCCAAGTATTATATTTTAGGATGCACCAAAGAGTTCTAACGCCATCTTTCCAACCAATTTTTTTTCCTTCAGCATACGTTCTACCATAGTATGAAATGCCGACTTCATAGATGCGAACATTTTTCACTCTCGACATTTTTGCTGTAACTTCCGGTTCAAAACCAAATCGGCGTTCTTTAAGATCTAGGTTTTTGATAATGTCGGCACGAAACAATTTGTAACACGTTTCCATGTCTGTTAAATTTAGATTTGAGAAAGCGTTTGAAAGAGCGGTTAAGAATTTGTTTCCAATAGAATGCCAAAAGAATAAAATACGATGAGGGTTTCCGCCTATAAAACGAGAACCATAAACTACGTCAGCATAATTTTTAATTATTGGATCGAGTAATAATTTGAACTCTTCCGGATCATATTCCAGATCTGCATCTTGAACAATGATACAATCGCCAAGTGCATTTTTTATTCCTGTATGAATAGCGGCGCCCTTCCCTTTATTAATTTCGTGATTATAAAGTTTAATATCGATGCTTTGATGAGAAGAAATAAATCGTTCGATAGCTTCTTTTGTTGCATCTTTAGAACAATCATTCACAATAACAATTTCTTTTTGAATATTGCCAAGATCAACTGCAATTATTTTTTCCAATATTAAATGAATTGTATTCCCTTCATTGTAAGCCGGGACAATAATCGATAAACTTTGTACGGTTAACTTGTTCATTTCAAATATTATTTCTGATTGTAGTTAATTATTTATTGTATTATTTTTTCAATTCTTGCTCAACAACCCATTTAGCATCTTCTCTAAGCATTTGGTCGAGCGATTTATTATTTTTTATTGCCTTCGCTTTTATCTGTGCTAACCATTCTGGCGTTTCTTTAATTGCATGAATTTTCTCTAGTACTTTCATTTCAAGTTCTGCCGATGATATAGAATTTTTACTGAGGTACGCTTTTGAGAATCCGAAATCAAATTTAGGCAAGTTTGCTTCTGTAACAATGAACAATACTAAATTATACTTTTTAATTTCATTCACCACATTTAAGTCAGCAATATTTTTCTCGGCATCATTAATATAATAAGCTCGTTCAAAATAATAATAAAAAGCCGGGTCTTTAAAAAGATGTTCAGATGTTCCGTCGCCAAATATCTGCCAATAAAAACTGTCGGCTATTGTCATAACAGAAAAGGATTTAGGCTGATCTTCTTGATACATATATTT
>JAYTOX010000076.1:0-56450 GCA_043747595.1 Bacteroidota bacterium
AACCGACGAAGTTGAAAAACTACTCAACGGATTATTATAAACTGTAATATAATTTGTGCGCCTTAATGTATCTGCACAACTTCCTTGTGTTGCAATCAAGGTTACACTATACGTTCCGCTTGTTGTATAATTGTGCGTTGGGCTTACAGCTGAACTAGCGGCTGAACCATCGCCAAAGTTCCACGAGTAAATTGGTGATCCGCTTGTTGAATTCACAAAACTTGCATTCACCGATCCGCAACCGCTTGTTGAAGCGGTACTGAAATTAACGAGTGGGGCAGGGGCAACATTAACAATAACGGAAGTATCGTGTGAACAACCTGATGAAGTAACAGTAAGGTGAACCGTATAATTTCCTGCGGCAGCATACAAATGATTTTGTCCGCTGTTATTAGCTGTGGTTATAACTGTTCCATCATTAAAGTCCCAAGAATAAGAAGTTATTGTACCGGTAGAAAAATTATTAAGCCTGATGCTATCTCCCAAACAAACGGAACCGTTAGATGTAAAGGATGCTTTAGGTGTTGCCTTAACTTGAATATAATTTGTTTTAATAACAGTATCGGCACACGAGCCTAGTGTTGCAATAAGCGTAACAGTATAGTTTCCCGGTAAAGAATAACTATGCGCCGGATTCGTAGCGGCTGAAGTTGAACTACCATCTCCAAAATTCCAATTGTAGATTGGTGAATTAGTGGTGGTATTAGAAAAGTTAACAGTAAATGGTGCGCAACCAATAATTACAGGAGCAGAAAAATTAGCAACCGGTGCTTGAGTAATAGTGATTGAAATTGTTGTATCGTCTGAACACGCAGAAGAGTTTGCATTAAAAGTAACATTATATGTTCCTGCTAATGAATAAATATGTGATGGACTAGTAGTGGTAGATGATGAACTTCCGTCGCCAAAATTCCATGTGTAACCTGAAATGATTGCGCCATTGGCAGTAGATAAATTAGAAAAATTAACAGCATCGCCCAAGCAAGTAGTTGACGGTGCTGAAAAAGAAGAATGCGGTATAGCATTAACAGTGATTAAATTCGATTGAGTAGAAGTAGATGTACAATTTGCATTTGATGCGGTTAGTGTTACCGAATAAACTCCTGCTGTTGTATAGGTATGAGAGGGGGTGAGTGATGTTGATGCTGCTGTTCCATCTCCAAAATTCCAACTGAAACTTGTGGCGCTCGATGTAGAATTTGAAAACGTTGCGTTATAAGGAAGGCAGCCCGTTGTGTTTGTTGTACCAAAACTTATTACTGGTGTAGGATTTACAATTACAGATTGTGTAGCCGTTGCTGTACAACCGTTCACGTCAGTTACAGTTAGTGTAACGGTGTAATTTCCTGAAACGGGATAAGTATATGAAGGACTTTGGCTTGCAGATGTTACTCCATTACCATAATTCCATGCCCATGTATTAATTGCTCCTCCACTTGAACTCCCTGTTCCTGTAAAAACAGTGGCCGTACCACTACAAACTGTAGTAGCGCTGATCGAAGATGTTACGCTCGCCACTTGAACTTGAATTGGAAAACGAGCCGAACCAGGGCAAGAGCCAACGTAATATGTTATTTGTCCTGAATTTAATACGGGTGTGTTAAAAGTTGTTCCTGTTCCTACAACTGTTCCTCCCACGGCTGCAGAATACCAATTAAAGATTGTTCCAATTGGGACAGTACCAATTGTTGTGAATGAAAGAGTAGTTGATGTTCCGGGACAGATATAAACTACCGATGTAAGAATATGAAATGTATTCGTTAATTGTGTTGGAAGACCTGCTCCACCTTTAGTTGCGCCATTCGGAATAAATTCTGTGAGACCATAGGAGTTAGTGGTGCCATTAACTCCTCCATTTGCATTCCGAGGTATTGCACCACCTGAAATAGCTACATAACCACCGCCACCGCCACCACCCGGACCTTCGGCTTCAGTTACAAATGCTCCTACTGTTTGATTGCCACCTCTTCCACCATTAGCATTTGCAGTTACACCCGAAACTATTCCTGTAGCATCTAGAAAAATTGTACCGCCGGCTCCACCACCGCCGGCTCCATCTGTTCCGGCCGAAACTGTAGAAAAACCATTGACGCCGTTCGAATTAATTTGACCAGCGCCACTGATATTATTATAACACAATAAATAAATTAATCCGCCACCGTTTCCTCCGGCACCACCGTATGAATTATTTTGATCGCCGGCGCCTCCACCGCCACCAAGAAATATTTTCCCAGTCGTATAATTTAATGGCCTTCCGCCTCTTCCTCCGTTATCTCTTCGTTGATCGCCTCCCCATAATGAATTAAATATTCCAACAGTCAACGCATTTTGATTTGAACCCGAAAAAGTATACCCACCTTTTCCTCCTCCTGAACTAGTTGATGCAGCAAAACCACCGTATTCTAAATTCCATGCATTGGCCCACCCCGCGGTGGAAAGATCAGGATTACCTCGTCCGGTCCAAGATAATGGTCCACAATTACCACCTCCGCCACCGCCTGCGTTATGACCATTTCCTCCGCCACCTCCGTTAATAGGTGCGCCTTTGCAATATCTCCCACTCATAAGGTCGTAATCGGTTACCGACCCTCCAACCCCTTCTCCTTTTTCGGCACCAAAATCATCGGTCGGATACACATAATTATTTACTCCATACCAAGTATTATTATCATAAGCATTGATGCCGCCTCTGAATCCTTTTCCACTTGCATCAATTACTCCTCCGCTATTAATTGTAATTCCGTTTTGGACTTCCAACACAATTGCTCCTCCTGTTGATCCATTCCACGCCGGACAAATAACTGATCCACCGGGACCCACTGTTAAGGTCGTCAATCGCGCGACACGAATAACTTGAGTATGCCCCGATGCCGAATAACTGTTTTTTAGTCCACAAGAAATATTAATTTGAGTTGCGTTTGGAACACTAACAACTTCTGCAAATTCATTGTTACCGCAATTGTTGTAACTCACTATTGTTCCATAGGTAGAATCATCGGGAAATGTCATAGACGCTCCTTGAACTTGGATAATGTAAATTAAATCGCCGGCAGCTAGGCCTGCTGTAAAATTTGTGAGTAACGTAGAATTAACAACTGAGAGTGTAGTGTTACCGGAAATAGCATCAGCAGTAAGTGCAGTGTAATCGTTAAGTGTAATTGGGGTACTAGTAGCAAATGCACCATTCTTTCCCATCTGAGCGTTTGCTTGTAAGGAAAAAAAAGAAATCAATAAAAATAAAATTAGCCGACTAAAAGATATTGTCGGATTTATATTTTCCATAGCAATTGGTAAGACCGGATTGAGTCAATATATGCCTTGCGAAAGTACAAAAACACCATTGAATTAACGATATAATATGCTGAATTACTACTTATTATCTGCTAAACTCTACTTATAGCCGACTAATATGCTATTCCCACCTAAAAAATTTCACAGCAGCAGCAAAAATTACTATGCCCCAAATGGTCAAAATCAAAATTTGATGCGAAATATCTAATAGACCTGCTCCTTCAAATGCTATTCGTCGGAGGCCATCATTCAGGTATGTTAAAGGAAGGACATTACTGATGTATTGTAGCCATTTTGGAAAGGCATCTATTGGGAAAAAGGTTCCGCACAATAAAAATTGTGGCAACGTTACAATGTTTGCCAACGGCGGAATTACATTCTCCGATTTCGCAATCCCCGAAACCACAAAACCAAAACCCATAAAAACAATGAGACCTAATGCCGACAAGATTAACATTTCTAAAGCCGTCCATATTCCATGAATAAGCGTGAAGCCAAAAACATAATGTCCAATTGTAATAATTACTATTGATCCTAACAATTGAAAAACAATTCTACTTAAAGCTTCTCCTAAAATAATAAATGGTCGCTTAATGGGTGTAGCAAAAAATCTTTTCAAAACTAACGTTTGACGCAGAGAAAAAAACACAAACGCTGTTCCAAATACTGCTGCACTTAAAATTGAAAAGCCTAGCTGCCCCGGTAAAATAAAATCGATCATCTTATGCTCTCTGCCGTTAAATTTCGATTCAATTAATTCTGTTGGCTCTGCTGTCAACAACGCTTTTGAATACTCAGAACTATCGGCATTCAATGATAATTTTTTGTAGTACTCGATATTCTGCTTATCAACAAGATTATTCAAGATAGAATGAACAAACATACCTTTTTCACCAGAAGCTTTCCCTGTGATAATCTGTACCACTTCCGGTTTTCCTTTTGCTGTTGCTTTATCAAATTTGATAATTGCATCGAGGCGGCCCTTGCTCAGTTTTTCTTCAAGCTCTTTTTCGGAAAATCCTATTTGATGATTTATGTTGGAGGCCATGCTGAATGAACGATATATCATTCCTGTAGTATCACTTCCGGGAGAAACGCCAACATCCATTTTAATACTGTTGCCATTAATAAATCCAAACGCTACTATGAAAACTAATGGAAACGCTAAGCTGAAAATAATTGCTGAAGGATTTCTTGTTATAGATCTAAAACTAGCACGAGCAACGGCAAACATTGCTGTCCATTGATTGTATTTCTTTGGCTGGTTTATCATTGGTCTCTCCATTTCTGACCGGTAAGAGACAAAAATACATCTTCCAGGTTTGCATTTTTAACTTCTTTCTTTCTCTCAAAACCGGAAGCAATCAATGTGTCAATTAAGTTTTCCGGCGTGTCGAGTGAAATTATTTTTCCTTTTTCTACGATGGCCACTCTATCGCAAAGAATCTCTGCTTCATCCATATAATGTGTAGTTATTACTACAGTTGTTCCATTGTCTCTAATTTCTTTGATCAGATCCCAAAGGTTTCTTCTGGCTTGCGGATCAAGTCCTGTTGTTGGCTCATCTAAAAAAACAATAATTGGTTTATTAATTAATGTTGTTGCAATTGAAAACCGTTGTTTTTGTCCGCCTGAAAGTACTTTGTATTTTGCTTTACCTCTACTTTCCAAACCTACTTTGGCAAGCATCTCTTCTGCGTTCACTGTAGTATTATATAATCCGGCAAAGAGTTCTAAAAGTTCGTTTAGGGTAAGGTTCGGGTAATAATTCGCAGCTTGCAACTGAACGCCAATCATTTGCTTAATCGCATTAGGGTTTTCGTCTAATGAAATACCGTTAACAATCACCGATCCGGAAGTTTTTACTCTTAGGGTTTCTATTATTTCCAGCGTCGTAGTTTTTCCTGCACCATTAGGTCCAAGCAAGCCGAATATTTCTCCCTTCATTACTGAAAAGCTGATTCCATTCACCGCTTGTATTTCGCGGTAATGTTTTACAAGGTCTTTTACTTCTATTATTGCGGAGGAGTTCACAGAAAAACTTTTTGCGAAACTATCTACTTTTTTCGAATAATGAAGTGAATTTTTAATGGAGAAGAAAATACCCGAATAAAGCTTGCTGGGTTGGGGACAAAAAAAAGAGCCAATATTATTTGGCTCCAAGTTTTGTTTTTTATCTGCTAAAACAAATTGAGTCGACTCATCAAATTGTCTTTGTATGATTTACCAATGGGAATTCTATTTCCGTCTATCATACATGCATTTTCCTCGAGTGCGCTTATTTTTTCAAGTTGAACGATATATGATCTATGTACGCGTGCAAAATTCATTTGCGGAAGTTTTGCTTCAATGTCTTTCATTGAACTATGCAGAATAAATTGTTCTTTCGATGCTGTTTTAATAATCACGTAGTTATCGAGCGCTTCTATCCACATTATATCTTGAAAATTTACCTTTACAAAACGTGAGTCTTTTTTTATAAAGAAGCTATTGTTGGCGTAAATGTTTTCTAGAAAATTAAATAAGTTTTTATCAGCACTTGTTTCCTGAACGGCATCTTTTCTTCCCGGAGAAGTCATAACAAAAGCGCAGCCATTAATTTTATTGTTTACTGTCAAAATGGGAAAAGTATTTACTGCCACTTTATGTTCTGCTGCTCCGTTTGAAATCGGCACTTCTGCGTCTCCCTCTTTCTTTGAGTTTTCACCAACAACCGAATGAGCTAGTGTCTTAAAAACATTTCTTGTATCGGCAGTGCAATTCTTCATAGCAATGGCTATGTCTTTTCCTAAAGCTTCCTGCTTAAGACAGCCGGTTAGTGTCTCCGCCATTTTATTCATAAAGATTACCTTTTCATTAGAATCGGTAATGATTACTGCTACTTCTAAGCTATCAAGAGCTGCCGCAAAGCGATTCCCCTTGTTTTGCATTTCAAGGTCTTTCGTATATTTATAAAAAGCAATTTCTATAGCTGTACGAATATCGTCTTCTTCAAATGGTTTTATTATATAACCATAAGGTTCTGTCAGCTTTGCTCTTTCAAGAGTAACCTTATCGGAAAATGCAGTTAGGAAAATAAACGGAATCTGATAGTGCTGATGAATTTGTTCGGCGACTTGAATACCATCTATTTCGCTGCTCTTTAAATTTATATCAAGTAAAATAATATCCGGATTCAGTTTTTCAACCGCATCGAGTGCTTTTTTACCATTTGCAAATGGATCGAAGGCTTCGTAACCAAGCTTTTTCAGAATTCGCTGAATGTCCTTAGCAACGATAATCTCGTCTTCCACAATCATTACTTTTAATGTAGCCATTTTATTTATTAGTTTGTTGAACCTGTAAAACCTTCCGGAAATATAAAAAACAATTAAGCACTATGGCGAGGATACGTAAAAGCCACTTCGAAAGTTGTACCTTTTTCACGTGAAACTGTCAATTCACCATCTAACTGACTTGTTAATGCTTGTATCAGCTGCATACCAAGCGATTCGGTATTCTTCACATCAATACTTTCGGGCAAACCTACGCCGGTATCAGACATAGTAATAACCACTTTCTTTTCTGCTCTTTTCAAATTGATTGAGATGACCCCTGTTGAATTTCCGGGAAAAGCATATTTGTAAGCATTTGAAACAATTTCGTTTACCAATAATCCACAAGGCATTGCTGTGTCCATATCAAGTCCTACGTGATCTCCGGAAACTTTTAAAGTAATACGATCTGTTTTATCTCCATACGATTGATACAAATATTGACACAGCTTACTTACATATTCGCCAAAATCAATTTCTGTTAACTCCTCTGCTTGATAAAATTTTTCATGAACCAAAGCCATCGATCGTACTCTATTTTGTCCGTCTTGAACAGCTTTTAAAGTATACTCGTCTTTTATATAACCACTTTGCAAATTCAATAAGCTGATAATTATTTGCAAATTATTTTTTACTCTATGATGGATCTCTTTCAACAAAACATCTTTTTCCTTTAACGATGCTTCAATCTGATTCTGCATGTTTTTGTTGGATGTAAAATCGGTGTCAACAACAACAATCTTTTTTAATAGATAATCGTCTCCGTAAATTGGTGTTAGTGTAGATGAGAGCCAAATACTTTTAGTCGGGCTAATAGTAACATTACTTTGAAAAATACGAGAGTGTTTGTTAGTAATTGCCTCTTGCATTTCTGAGTTGATGTTAGAGTAAACATTTATCTCATCAAGTTTTTTTCCGACAATTGCTTCTTTTGAAATTCCAATCATTCGAACAAATCCGTCGTTAACCCATTCTATTTCACCGGAAGCGTCGGCAATCAATACAGAATTATCGGTTCTGCTTGCTACTAACGAAAGTTTTTCAAGCTCTAAATTTTTCTCGGTTAGCTGTTTTGTTTTAACCTCTACTCGTTCCTCCAACAGTTTACGTGTACGCCGAAATGTTCCACTTCGCAATCTGAAATAAACATAGATGGTTCCCAAAAACATCAAAAAACTTATGATGATGAGAATTACATCGCGCCAAAAAGGTGAAATATCCATTTTACTTGTCGTCTCCTTATTCCTTTTCTTACTCGAAAAACTTAAAAATGTTCTGATTTACAGAAATCAAAATATATCTATTTCTAGTTCTGCACATTTTATCTAGTGAAATGAAAACACTACTACTTACATAAAAAGGCGATCAAAAAATTTGATCGCCTTTCACATAAAATTTTCTTTTAAAATTTAGCATTCTTTTCTCCATACATATAATAGATGCCCAATCCTATTGCCATCCATGCTATTAATCGAAGCCATGTATCGAGAGGAAGAGAAAGCATCATGAACAAACAAAACACGATTCCCAAAATAGGAACAAAAGGAACCCATGGTGTTTTAAATCCTCTAGGGGCGTCGGGCTGATTTTTCCTCATTACTAGCACACCTATACAAACCAGAACAAATGCGAAAAGTGTTCCAATGCTCGTCATTTCTCCAACAACTCTTGCCGGAATAAATGCAGCAAACAAGCTAACCAAAATACAAAAAAGTATGTTTGAACGATAAGGTGTTTTGAACTTTGGATGTACCTTACTGAAGATAGGAGGTAACAAACCATCTTTCGACATACTATAGAAAACGCGCGATTGTCCAAGCAACATTACCATAATTACCGAAGAATATCCGGCAAGGATGGCAAGAATAATCGCTTGCTTTAGCCATTCATACGGGGTGTGTTCAATGGCTACAGCTACCGGAGCGATTCCGTCTTGTCCCTGAAATTCTTTATAGTTTGCCAAACCTGTCATTACATGGGCAAAAAGAATATATAGTACCGTACATATTGCCAATGAGACCAAAATACCAATTGGCATATCTCGCTTCGGGTTCTTTGCCTCCTGCGCAGCAGTTGACACGGCATCAAAACCAATATATGCAAAGAAGATAATTCCTGCTGCTCTCACAATACCACTCCACCCAAACTCGCCAAAATTTCCTGTGTTCTGTGGAATATAAGGTGTGTAGTTTGCAACGTTAATATAGTTCCAGCCTAATCCAATAAAAACCAAAACCACGGCAACTTTTAAAGCCACAATAATTCCGTTTATACGCGATGATTCTTGAGTACCTCTAATTAAAAGCAGCGACATTAAAACGACAATGAATACCGCAGGCAAATTCATTATACCATGAAGTATTGATCCATCGGTCATTGTTATTGTATCCCATGGCGACATCGTCATTTGTGGTGACAAAACAATATCGTAATGCTGAAGAAATTTCACTAGATAGCGTGACCAACTAATAGAAACGGTAGCGGCGCCAACGGCATACTCAAGAACTAAATCCCATCCTATAATCCAGGCTACAAAGCGCCCCATTGTTGCATACGAATAGGTGTAAGCAGATCCTGCAACCGGAATCATAGAGGCGAACTCTGCATAACATAGTCCTGCAAAAGTACAAGCTATGGCTGCAATGACAAACGAAATAGTTACCGCAGGTCCTGCATTATGAGCAGCAGCACCACCTGTAATACTAAATAAACCGGCGCCAATAATTGCACCAATTCCCAACATCACCAGTTGTACGGGTCCTAACGTTCTTTTTAATGTGTGTTCGCCAGTTTCTTCGGCTTCCGCAAATAATACACTTAGCGGTTTTTTTGAAAAGTACTTTGATGCCATAACAGAGTGTTAGTGTTTATCTGTTCGCAATGTAAATAAAAATGAATACAAAAAAAGCGACCGGTGAATAAGTCCCGGTCGCTTTATTTAACATTTATTGTTTTTTATTTCCCTTTTGGTGTTCTACCTTCTAATTGATCTATCGCCTGCTGAACATTCTTTTTATCATCGAGCTCAAGTGGCAACATCGATTTCTTTTTAAGATACAACAACCCGTTTACATTATCCTTCTGCAAAATATAGTAATACGCCAAATAGCCGTAAGCCTTTATAAGTCCACTTTGATACTTCGATTCGTTCGCGGAATCGGCTTCAGCAATCTCAATATATTTTTCATAAAACGGCTTTGCTAATCCTGCTTCTGAAGTACTATCAATATGACTATTTGCGTCTGCTCTCCAAAGCCATCCGCTAGCATACGATGGTGAAATTTCTGTCACTTTGCTAAAACCGGAATCAGCAGCAGCAAATTGATTGTTGTAATAATAGGATCTACCCAAATTATAATAATCGGCTACTCGTACGTCCTTTCCTAAAGTAATTTTTTGTTGGAGGTAATTAGCGGAATTACCATACTGTTTTAGTTTAAACCAAGCAGATGCTATTTCCGATAAAAGATCACCACGTGTTGGATCTAATGCATATGCTTTCTGAAGCTGCGCGATTCCTAACGAATCTTTGTCTGTTGCTATTAGCATTTTGCCATAGTATTCAAAATCGCGATCTATTCTTTTGCTTTGAGGCACAACACGAAATAGGTGATCTACTGTTATTAGCCCATTTGTAAAATCTTTCATTTCATAATAGCTATACGATTGAATTCTTAACATAGCAGTATTATTAGAATCGCATCTTTGCTCTACTTGTTTTAATTCACTAATGGCTTCTGTGTAGTTTTTACTTATATATAAAAATGCTGAGTAACGAATCCTGGCTCCACAATTATTCTTTGAAAGTTCTAAATACTTACGATACTCTTCTTTTGCTTTATCTAATTTACCTAATTTAAAATATGCCTCTCCCAATTCACGATGTGCGGGCGCATACGAAGGTTCAAAAGAAATTGCACGTGTAAATTCTTCGGCTGCCCCTTCGTAATTTGTAGACCGTTTGTATAGTCTTCCTTTACTAACAATTGCACGGGCAGATGATTTATTTAAGTCTAACGCTTTATTGTAATACTCTGCGGCAAGGGTTCCATTAAAAAGTTCCGTGTAAACATCTCCATAAAGAATATTGGCTTCAATATTATTGGGATCAATCTGTAGGGCTTTATCCAAAAATGTTTTAGCTTTATCAAGGGCTTTATTTTTAAAATGAATGTATGATTCAGCAGCTTCAATAAACAATAAAGGATCTTTTGGTGCGGCTTTTGAAACTGCATCATCGATTAATTTATTTGCGTTGATTACATTTTGATTCGCTGTTTCGTATCGGTCTTTTAATTCCGGATTATTTGAGTCTTTGTCTAACGATGCTTTAGCTTCTCTAACCCCGATAGCATCTAATAAAAGTTTCGCAGAACCTATTTTAATCAAGGGGTTTGTAGGATCAATTGAGGCGCCCTTTTCAAAAACTATCGAGGCTGAATCGGCATTGTCGCTCAGTAAAAGATTATCACCGTAGTAATAATAGAGATTTACATTTGAAGGGCTAGATCCAATTAATGATTTGTAAATTGCAGACGCTTCATGATATTGTTCGTTGTCTGTAAGTTTTCTTGCTTCCGATATCGTTTGAGCGGAAACACTGATTGCACTGATTGCAATCGCAAATAAAAACACTAATAATTTTTTCATAGTTTAATTTAATTTACTCGAATGATCCTTACCGGCATAGTCGCCGGAAGCAATCCCATTAGGCGAATCATACGTTGTCCTTTGTCGCCAGCCACAAATGAGGCAAACCCTGTGCCAAGTCCATTTCTACCTTCGCGGTTAATGATCATTACATCTCGCGTTAATGGATAATTTTTTAATGCAATATAGGCTTGATATGGCTTATATGGCTCTTTTTGAAGCCCTGACGAATCCATTTCTGAAACGCTTACTACTCTAATTTTCTTTAAAAATGATGTGGCAGTAGAGTCGTCGCTATCACTAATCCAATTCACACCAATTATACCTATAGCGTTCTTGGTCTTACTTACATACTCCACCACAGAGGCGCTGCTGTTTGTTGCATAACTGTTTTGAGGGAAAGAATCATTTTTTAAAAACATTTCTTTCAAGTAACGTGCATTCGCAGAACCGCTTTTGTCGAACACTAAGAGTATACTGTCTTTTAACCCATCGCCATTAATTTGTTTCCATGTCGAGATGGTTCTTCTCAACATCCCTTGAAGCTGGTCGGTTGTAATAATCGTATCGGGATTTTGATTATTTACAATCAAAGCAATGGCATCTTCAGCAATTTTCAAACTACGAGGAATCAATTTTTGTTTCTCAAAATCTTTCTCTTCGCCGGCATTCAACTTACGTGCAGTAATAGCTATTCGAACTGTGTCGTTATTCATCAACTGGTTGAACAACTCAACTTCCGGTAAATACCGTACATTGATTTTAGAATACTTATAAATTTCTTGGAAAGTATCTATTTGAACTTGAATCATTGGTTCGTATGACTCATCTGCTATAATCAGAATCTCACCACTTGTAGGTGTATCTGTATATGGAGCATGTTTCACGTGATCTCCTCCGCAGGCAAAGCAACAGAATAAAATAAAAGTAAATGATAGAGCCCTCAGTCCGTTTTTCATTCGCCTATCTTTTTTGATTTAAGAAGTTTGAAAAGTCTATAGGCAGAATATAGAAGTAAAACGCCGCTTAAGATTTTTCTGTTTTGATCAGGAATTGAAGGTAGATGCCAAAAGTAAATTACGACGCCACCCATTGCATACGCAATAATCATAAACAGATTTAGAACGAAAGATATTCGTTCGGGACCCGATCTTCGTGTGCCCATTAGAAAAGTTTTTACTTCAAATTAAATACAACCGGTAAGTTATACTGTACCATAACAGAACGACCATTTTGACGGCCGGCTTTCCATTGTGGCATTGAACGTACAACGCGCAATGCTTCATCATCGCATCCTCCGCCAATTCCTCTCAATACTTTCGCATCTTTTACTTTTCCGTCTTTATCTACAACGAAAGTAACATATACACGACCGGTGATATTGTTCTCTTTTGCAATAGTTGGATACTTAATGTTTCGGCTCAGGTATTCAATTAACTTGTCTTCTCCACCAGGAAACGATGGCGGCTCTTCAACAAATTGAAAAACTTTTCCTTCATCAGGGTCAGAAACAATTGGATCATTAGGAATATCAATTGCATCTTTTGTTCCTGACTGTGTTACCGCTGCTACCTGAACATCTTTCACCTCTTCTTGTGTAGGAGGAGGTTCAACTACCTCTTCATCCTTTACAACTTTTGGAGGAGTAAATTTTATAGTTTGCTGAACCGGAGGTGGTGGAATTACCGGTGGTGGTGGGGGTGTCGACTTATCAATTGGAGGGGGTTCTGCCAAAGTAATTGCTTCGGTAACTTTTTGCTCACGTTGAGTGGCTACTTTAGATAGATACGAAAGGATTAAAGGCGCCGTTATAGAAAGACTAATTCCTGTAATAGAAATAATCAATGCTGTTACCACCCTTTTCTGGTACTTCTGACGTAAAATATACCCGCCATATTCTTTATTCCGTCCTTCAAATACTAGCTCATTCCTTTCCGGATTCACTGCACTTGACCAGTCAAATAGTCCTTTCATTCCTACTAATTATTTAGTGTTCTTAACTAGTTCTTTTTCCGAATCCGATAAATCAACAATTGCATAACGAGCAACATTACAAATCAACATTTCATCGAGAATGTCAACAAGGTTATTATATTTTGATTTATCGTCTGGCTTGATCAATACAATCAATCCTTTTTTATCTGCATTCTTAACAGCTGCCTTGTGTGACTTTATAACATCGTCCTTATCTTCAATTAGTCCGCGTTTAACAGAGTCTTCTACTGCTAACACTTGGTCATAAAGCAGCTTGTTTTTTTCTAGAAGTATTGTGTGAATGCTGTTTGGTCCAGACTGCGCAAAGGTTGCCATACTCGTAGAAGGGGGCAGACTTGGATCATCAACTCCAAAATACCAAATGATTTTATTGTCTTCGGTAAGAATAATAGACATCGTTTGAGAAGCCGGTACTTTTGTTCGATCAGCATCTTCCACTTTATCTTTTACCGGCATGGTAATATCCATGGTCTTGGGTTTAGAAAAAGTAGTAGTCATGATAAAGAAAGTAAGTAATAAGAAGGCAAGATCCACCATCGGCGTCATGTCGATGTGTGTAGATACTTTCTTAGCACGTACTTTTTTATGTTTGCCTCCCTTATCGGAGCTATCTTGCTGTTGTACTTCTGACATTTTTTTACTCTCTAAAACAGTTTATTTTTTAACCGACACTGGCGCGGCTTCTAAATTCGTGATCAGCGCAAACCGGTTTGCTTTATTATCTTGTAAAATTGAAATTACTCTTTTAATTGTTGGAATGTCTGCTTGACGGTCGCCTTTAATTGCTAAACTAAATCGTGGAGCTGTTCTTCTAGCAGAGTTAATCCAAATGGCTAATTCATTGTTCGTCGAGTCAATTGGAATTCCTTTGGTCGCTAAATTCATTGTCTTCCGCTCATCATCATTCGCATTTAAATATGCTTTCATTTGGCTCATTGGCATTCCAATAGACGAAAGAACAGAAAATCGTTTCATTTCTTTTTCGTCGAATGTTAAACTAAAATGACTGGCTAGCTTCTCTAAGATGTCTTTTCGAATTTGTTGACCCTCTACATTAAAGAAAACGCGACCATTAGCGTCAATTGTTAGAAGAATTACTCCCTTATCGGGTAAGGCAATTTCACTCACTGAAGAGGGCTGATCTACAACAACCGGTTCGTCGGGGCGAAACTTCGTTGTTAACATAAAAAATGTAACAAGAAGGAACGCCAAATCTACCATTGGTGTCATGTCCAGCGAAGGACTCTTTTTGGGTACTTTTATTTTTGGCATCGTTATTAAAAAAAAATGAGACGTTTACTTTTCTATTTCCATAATTAGAATGGAAAAGAATTAATGTTTAATGCGAGAAGCAAACGACTGAACGATATTGTAACCTGCCTCGTCGATTCCATAGGTAATGCTATCGATTTTGCTGGTGAAATAGTTATAGAAAATAATGGCAACCGCCGAGGTACCTACCCCAAGAGCAGTATTATTTAAGGCTTCAGAAATACCCGTTGATAGAGCGACAGCATCTGGTGCACCTGCTGTAGCTAAGGCAGCAAAGGCCTTAATCATACCCATAACGGTACCTAATAGTCCAAACAATGTTGCTACCGAGGCAATGGTTGAAATAATGACAAGATTTTTTGAAAGCATTGGCAACTCTAACGTCGTTGCTTCTTCCAGTTCTTTTTGAATAGCAAGGATCTTACGTTCTTTATCAAGTTCTTGATCTGCTTCCATTAGTTTATATGCATCAATACCTGCGCTCACTACATTGGCAATTGAGCCACGTTGTTTTTCGCATTCTGCTTTAGCTCCATTTAAGTCGCCGCTAGCCATTTTAACACGAATATTCTGAATAAACACTTCAATTCTTCCTGTTCCTTTTGATTTACCAATTGTGATAAAACGTTCAATAGCAAAGGTTATAACAGTAATAAAACAACCAATTAAAATTGGCACCAAGAAACCGCCCTTATACATCGTAGGCAAAATAAGTCCTGGTAATGGATTCTTTTCTGTGTCGCCACCTTCGAAACCAGATGGGTCGCCCATCACAAATTTCCAGATCAAAAAACCAATTAATACTGCGATTGGAATTACTAGAATTGAAAATAGCGCCTGTAAGCCGCTTCCACCTTTAGATGATGTTTTGCTCATGATTGTACTGTTAGTTATTAGTTATGGGAATGATTAAAGACTAGTTAAATATGTTTTTTCCACAAAAGTTTATTAGTGTATCACTTTTCGGGACGACAATATTAGGAAATTCTATTTAAAACCAAAAAACTAGTACCCTATTTAAGCGTGAAGAGTGAATTAATTTTTGATTCTTTTGATTCTGTCGCTTTTTGTGGACCTAAATCCAGAAAAATATAGCCATTCGTAATTTTTTAAGGACAAACGGAAACGCAGAACGTACAAGGTCTGAATTTAATTTTAATCTCCTCAATTGAAATCATATTTATGACAATAGTATGTATTAAGACTAATTATGATTGTAGAAAAGGGAAATCGTATAAAATTACTATTTAATAATTCCTATAATTAATGCCGGCACAATTCCTAAAACCAATGCAACTCCAGCACAAATTACCAAAACCAATTTCATATTGAAACTAATGTGAATTACCGATTCCGGTCCTTCTCGAAACAATGCAATGATCACTCTAAAATAATAATAAACGCCAATCAATGAACCTACGATTGCTATTAAAACCAAATATAGTAAATGGTTTTGCATGGCTCCAATAAATATATAATACTTAGCGAAAAAACCTGCTGTTGGAGGTATGCCGGCCAACGACAACATTGCAACCACTGTCATGGATGCTAAAAATGGATTTTTTTTCGCAAGACCATAAAACGATTCTATGGTTTCGCTTCCTGTCGCATTGCCCACCAAAAGTAATATTACAAAAGACGCTAGCGAGGAGAATGAATAAGCAATTGCATAAAATAACAAAGCAGAACCGGCAGTTCCATTCATTGCCACTATAGCCATAATCATATATCCGGCATGAGCAATGCTCGAATATGCTAAGAGTCTTTTAACATTGGTTTGAAATACGGCAGTAATATTTCCAACTAATATGGTTGCTGCTGAAAGGATGATTAAAGTCTGCTGCCACATTTCCGGCACTAACATAAAAGTATTTGAGAATAGTCGAAAGAATGCAGCCAATGCAGCTGCTTTTACAACGGTCGACATATACGCGGTGATAACCGTTGGAGAACCTTGATAAACATCGGGAGCCCAAAAATGAAATGGTGCAGCAGAAACTTTGAAAGCCATAGCAACCAACATTAGTAAAACGCCGCTGTAAAGCATCCAAGAAGATGTTAAGCTTCCCGAAGCAATTCGTTCAGAAATAATACTAATATCAAATGAAGCCGTAGCGCCGTAAACTAATGCGATTCCGAAAAGTAAAAATCCGGTAGCGAATGCGCCCAGTAAAAAATATTTAAGTGCCGCTTCATTAGATGATAAATTCGTTTTGTTACTTCCCGCCAAAATATACATCGATATTGAAAGAATCTCTATTCCTAAAAACAACA
Source organism: Bacteroidota bacterium (assembly GCA_043747595.1). Lineage (GTDB taxonomy): Bacteria > Bacteroidota > Bacteroidia > AKYH767-A > 2013-40CM-41-45 > JADKIH01. The sequence continues at coordinate 16,797 of JAYTOX010000076.1, forward strand.
TCAACATATTATTGAATGATGTCATCAATATTCCTCCTGTAAGAGCAAATAAAATGATCGAAAAATGATCGCTTTTTGACGACTCGTCTTTAAAAAATCCGGGAGCAACAATAAACCAAAGCAGTGTAATCGTTATTAATACTAATGAAAAGGCCAATGAGAAATTATCAACTCTCATCATGTTATTGAAGTACGACAAATTCGTATTCCAGTCATTAACAGTTGTAAAAATAGCAGCTGCCAATCCAATAAAGACAACAGGAATCAGGGCCTTCTTTAACTTGAAGATTTCTGAGAACAAACCAAATATGCCGAGACCGGCTACAACTAAGAGTGTATTCAAAATGTATATTTTTATTTCATCGATGTTACAGTAACGCCGATTGAAGTTCGTAAAGCCTCAACAGCTGGGCCGGCAATTTCCAAAAGAGGTTTAGGATAAATGCCTATCCAAAAAATAAGTACAACTAGTGGAATCAAGATTGCTTTTTCTGATAATGTTAATGGTGTAAATTTTTCTGTTACCTTATTTGTTTCACCGAGGGCAATGTTCTTATACGCGTTTAACATATAAACAGCGCCTAAAATAATTGTGAGACCGGCAACTGCTGCCAACACTGCATTAAATTGGAAAATACCATTGATCAACAAAAACTCTCCAATAAATCCGTTAGTTAATGGAAGCGCAACAGAGGCAAGCATAATGATCATAAAATATGTAGAGAATGCCGGTGCGCTTGTGCGGAGGCCGCCCAACTTTTCCATTTCTCTTGTTCCCGTTCGCCTCTCAATCATGTCTGCAATCAAAAACAATCCAACCACATTTATTCCATGAGAAACCATTTGAATTACTCCACCCTGTAAACCCTGAAATGTTTTACTGAATACTCCGGCTGAAATTAATCCAACGTGAGCTATTGAACTATATGCAATTAATCGTTTAAAATCTTTTTGTACCCAAGCTATTAAAGATGCATACACAACACCGATAACAGAAAGGATGATGGCCAAATTTCCCCATTCAGATACTCCATCGGGAACTACGGGTAATAACCAACGCATCACACCAAAAACTCCCATCTTAAGCATGATACCAGAGAGTAACATTGTGCCGGGTGCCGGTGCATCTGTATATGTGTCAGGTTGCCAAGTGTGAAAAGGAAACACGGGCATCTTAATTGCAAAGGCAAGAAAGAGACCCCAAAAGATCCAGCTTTGTTCAGTAGAACTTAGACTTAATGCATAAAATGCATTTACATCGAACGTATGTGTTCCCGGAGTTTGAAGCCACAAATAAATTAATGCAACCAACATCAATAAGCTTCCTGTTAGTGTATAAATAAAGAACTTCAATGTAATACGTAGGCGTTCTTTGCCGCCCCACATTAAACAAATAAGATAAATTGGAATAAGCGCCAACTCCCAAAAAATATAAAACAAAAATCCATCGTAAGCACTGAACACACCAATTAAAGCGAATTGCATTAATAAGATGAGCGAATAAAATAATGATGGTGACTTATAATCATGTGAGAATGCTGCCAAAATAATAAGCGGTACCAGTACAGTTGTTAGCATTACTAACAAAAGCGAAATACCATCAAGTCCAACAAAATAATTAATACCCATCTGTGAAATCCATGGATGATTTTCAAGAAACTGAACACCGCCTGAAGGAATAAAACGTAAAAAAAGACAAAGCGAATATCCAAATTCCAAAAATGCTGCGACTAGAGCAACCTTCTTTGCGTGGTCGCCGGCGAAGGCAGTAATTAACGCTGCTAAAAGAGGAAAGAATATCAGTATTGAAAGCATTTGTTTTGGGCTAACGTAATTAAATACGTAGAACTATTTTTAGAGAACTAGATTAAATAATAAGATGGCAATAATACCAAACACCATTGCAAATATGTAAAAACCTACATGGCCTGTTTGAATAAAACGCAACGTGCGAGAGCTTTCTGTAACTCCTTTGTTAACTGAATTTACTATTCCATCTATAAGGCGAATATCTATTACTTTATAGAATAAATCGCTAAGAGCTTTTAATGGACGAACAATAATTGAATCGTATAGCTCGTCTATATAAAACTTATTGTATGATGCTTTAACCAATGGCGAGAACGTTGACTCTTGTAAAGAGGGAACTCCACTTTCTGTTGTATAAATTTTCTTGCAATAGAAAAATACTATAACTAAAACTAAGGTCGAAATAACCATTAAAGAAATTTCAAATATGTGCGATGGTTCACCGATACTAAACATGGTTGGAAACGTGAGCAGCGGACTAAGAAAATTGCTGAAGGCGTGGTGCTCAGAAAAAACTTCAGGCAACCCTAAGAATCCACCAACTGTAGAGAGTACAGCTAAAACCATCAAAGGAATTGTCATAGACTTTGGAGACTCGTGTAAATGATGCTCTTGATCATGTGTACCTCTAAATTTTCCAAAGAAAGTTAGAAAAAACAAACGAAGCATATAAAACGATGTCATAATAGTTGTAATGGCCAGTACGCCGAAAATAGCTTTGTTCTGCATCCATGTTTTAGCAAGTATTTCATCTTTGGAAAAGAAGCCGGCCAACGGGGGGCAACCAATGATTGCAAGTGTACCTATCAAGAAAACAAAATATGTAATGGGTAATTTCTTTTTGAGTCCTCCCATTTTTCTAATGTCTTGCTCTCCACCCATACCATGAATAACGCTTCCTGCGGCGAGGAACAATAATGCTTTAAAGAATGCATGTGTAGTTACGTGAAACAATGCTGTTGAATAAGCACCAACACCTAAGGCAACAAACATATATCCAAGTTGTGAAACGGTAGAGTAAGCGAGAACTTTCTTTATGTCAGTTTGAGTAAGAGCTATAGCCGCTGAGAAAATAGCGGTGGCGGCTCCAATAACAGTTATAACAGATAATGTAGCGGGGGCCAACGAATACAATACGTTTGTGCGAATTACCATATAAACACCTGCTGTAACCATGGTTGCAGCGTGAATCAATGCTGAAACAGGTGTGGGGCCGGCCATTGCATCGGGAAGCCAAGTGTATAATGGTATCTGAGCACTTTTACCCATAGCACCAACAAACAACAACATCGTGATGGCTACTATAACAGGTTGATTTGTAGGAAAGGCTCCAGCTAATGAAAATATTTCTCCGAAAGAGGTAGTTTTAAACGTGATATAAATTAAAATGATACCCAATAAAAACCCTAAATCTCCAATGCGGTTCATTATGAATGCTTTATTGGCCGCCTTGTTATACTCAGGATTTTTAAACCAAAAACCGATCAGCAAATAAGAACAAAGCCCAACGCCTTCCCAACCAGCGAACATGACAATGTAATTGGAGCCCATTACAAGCAACAACATAAAGAAGATGAAGAGGTTAAGATATGAGAAGAAGCGAGTAAATGCCGCATCCTCTTTCATGTATCCTATTGAATATACGTGAATCAGAAAACCTACACCGGTAATAATCAAAAGCATGATCAAACTTAATTGATCGATCATAAAAGAAAACGGAACGGTTAACGAACCCGATGAAATCCAACTGAATAAGTCGAGAGTTGTAGGTAGGCCGTTAAATTCAGCGAAAATTATTGCTGAAACAATAAAAGAAGCCAACACCATTATTGAAGCTAGTGGTCCGGAAACAGATTTAGGTAAAATCTTGCTACCGAAAGAAGTAATTAAAAAGCCTAACAACGGAAATGCCGGTATGAGCCACGCGAAATGAATCATGCGTTTTATTCTTGATTATCTTCTTAAATCGATAATTGATTTAAGAATAGCCTTTAAAGGCAATTTAAGTGGCAAAAGTATAATTTATTAGTAAGCGAACAACCAATTGAATCTGCGAACACAACTAATCTTTCAACTTTATTACCTTAACTACTTTTTGTGAACCGATGTGCTATATGTAGAAAGAATGTTTTATCAATCTACGGCACTGGCTAATCGGTTCTCAACCCCAACTTCAAGCCATAAAAAATCCCGCAAAAACGGGATGTAATTTTTTCAAACCACTTGGGTTAGTGATTTTTAATTGTTTGTTTCGTCGGTTTCGACTTTGTCTCTTTTTGAAAAATACTCTTTCTTTTCTCGGCTGTTGGGTTGATGCTAACCTTCTCTGTTGCATAAACCGCAAAACCCTTTTCACTATACTCTGTCATAAATACATCTAGGTCGAGATTGTTTTCAATGGCTAACTTTTCAATTTTACGAAGTTGGTCTCCGATTTTGCTAAGGTCTTTTTTCTGTTCGTTAGAAAGCGACATGATATTTATTGTTTATAGATTACAACAAATTTAACCGAATTTGTACCCTTAAGGTTACGCTGCTATTTTATAAACGGTTGGGGTTATCAACCTACATTGTTCATATCCTTGTGAATAATCATTCTTCTAAAAGTCAGGCTTATTCTGGGTAAAGAAATTTTGGTTGATTTTGGAATGCTGTGCAACCAGTTTATTTGAGTGCTGCCTTTCATCAGTAAAAGTGCTCCGTGTTCAAGAATTAAAGAGTGTGTCTCTTTCGTAATCTTATGTTTAAATGAGAATTTTCTTTCGGCTCCAAAGCTTAACGACGCAATTGTTCCATTCTTCAATAACGTTTTTTCATCGTCGCTATGCCAAGACACTCCTTCGCTGCCGTCATGGTATAAATTCATTAAACAAGAATTGTAGTTGCTATTAGACTTCTCCTCAACAATTTTTTTCAATTGTAAAAGTTCACTCGTCCAAGGAATGGCCTGTTTAGTAATTTTAGAATAGGTGTAAGAAAAACCTTTATCGCCATACCAAGCCACCTTTCTTCCGGTAACAATGTGCTTACCGAAAACAATCGCCTCATCGTTTTTCCACTCTATATTTGAAAGTAGTTTTTCAAAATAATAATTCGCCTGTTCTCTATTTAAAAGTTTTCCAAAATAGAATACCTCACCATCGTATGGCAACAAATTAATCGTTGAACTGTTGTTAAACAAGTCGGCCATTCCGCTCATCTAAAAAAATTATTTCACTTGCATAAAAACACGAAACCCAATGTCGCTTTCCGAATGATTGTAAGAGCCGGTTGAATTAATTTGCAGCGATTCTTCGTCAGACTTAAATCCTCCGCCCTTTATTACTCCTTTAGTTAAAATCATTTCGGCAACATTCCCGCTCATATTGTAAATACCAAACGAATTGGGCCAGTAAGATTTTACGGGTGCCGTTATGTCGAAATTATCGTTAAGCCCAATTAGAGAGGGATCTTGTCCGAGTGATTTATGGTGGTAGTTAGACATGTATGCTCCATCACCATTGACCAACAAATTACCACATGCATATTTTAACCCTTTGTCTTTTCCTTTCGCGGCCTCTTCCCATTCTTGTTCCGTAGGTAGTCTGAAATTTACATTGCCAAACTTTCTATCGGGAAATGACAGATATTTTTCGGTAAGCCAATCACAAAACATCGTAGCGCCTTCAAAAGATATATTCACAACCGGATATTCATCGTATTTTTTATCCTCTGCATAGGCTTTCTCATACTCTTCTACATACACATTTCCTTCAAGCCATCCCGATCCATTTATCGCCGTAATTTTCAGATCTTCCATTTTTCCATTCGTTCTCATGTCTTCTAAAAATAATTTATATAGGCGATTACTTGTTTCATATTTCGAAGCATAAATCCCATTTAAATTTTTTGCAAACATTGATTCAACCATCCGCGCATTTAACAATGACTGCCCGTTGGTCGAACTAATAATAACGAAAGAAAGCAAAAGGATGATTAAACTGGTTTTTTTCATCTGGTTTTTTTTTGATGATAACGTTTTTAAAAATGGACTATTACAATAAATGTTTTCAATTTAAAGGTATTAAAAAATGTAGTGTGGCGCTCAATTTTCTAACATCGGTAGCACTATCAAAATATTTTACAGAAACCGTTCCGTCAACAATGTTTTTTATTTCATCAATGTGCAACACGCTAAAAATGGCTTCATCTGCTTCATCTTGTATTTCATATGTTTCTTTGTCAACAGCCGGATTCATTCCAAAAACCTCAATGGTAAACTTCTGATGGTTTTCTAAATCGCCATCTTTGTCAAGTTTTATTTTTTTTATTCCCTCTATGATTGGAATCTCTGCAATAACAATTACGTTTCGGTCGCCAACCTTTCCTTCCATCTTAAAAGTAATGTGCTTTTCATCTTTGTTTACAACACAACATTTGCCTTCACAATTTAACTGAACACTTGCGCCATCTTTAAATCGTTCACCCTTCATCATCAAAAGATTCGAACTCCCTTTTGAATTTTGTCCGATTGCAAATGCAAAAATAAAAATTGTTGTAATAATAATTCCAAGTGTTTTTTTCATCGTCATTCTAGTTTAATATAATCCAACTTCAATTCCGGCAACGGCTCTCGGTAGCTCTTTAAATCCAAAAGATGATTTAAATAAATCGGTTAACCTGTAAGCCATCCAAAGTGAAATTTTTCCTTTTCCAATTCTTGCAAACAGGTCGCTTTGCAACTTATTAGTGTAAGTCAAATTATCGGTTCGTGTAGTTGCATCTCCCACACTAACATCTCTTTTGTCAACTTGCACCATTGAATAATCGTACTTACCCATTATACCTATATCAAAAAAAGTCCCCATGGTATTCCCACGTTTCGGATCAAAATTAAAACGATTGAAATAACTTAAGGCAAATGTTCCAACATCGAATCGCTGAACACTCCAATAGGTTAATGTATCTGGAAAAGTTTTGCTTTTGTTTTGTTTAATTTTCCAATCGGAGAATTCGGATTGCAGCTCCCAGCCCATCGAATACAATTTACTTATTTTATATTTTACCCGTAAGCCAAAAGATGTATAAACCGAATTTTCAAATACAACGCGCGACTGTTCTTGATCGGGAGGCAGAGCAAAGCCAAACTTTAAAAAAAAGTGTGTGAACTTTTCGGTATTGGGTCCTTTATTAAATGTACTGTCTTTCCTTTGGTCTACTTTCAATAAAATTGTCTGTGCGTATCCGTTCATTGAACAAATAACAAAAATCAAAAATACTATTTGAATTGTTTTTTTCATTTCAACTTTATTGTAAATCAATTGGTCTTGTATATGATTTTGTGTAGCCTTCAAAATGAACCGTAACAATATCTCCCGGCACAAGATCATAAAGATCAAAATCGCTCATTTCTTTATTGTCAGCTAAAAGAACAGAATAGGTTTTAAGTTTTCCTTCTTTGCTTTCTATTTTAACATACAAATTTCTTCGCGCATCATAACCCAATTCTTTTTCTTGCGCAAAGTGCGAATACTTTTCTCTTAATACTACTTTCATTTCATTGTTAACAACTACAAAATCGAATGTTGGTTGATGAATGGTTGAGTCGGAGGTAAAATAGGATGCTTGCGGTATTCCATATCCATGCGCATAATCGAAGTATGGATATAGATTGCTCGACTTTTCTATTGCTCGAAACACCTGCATGTTTGTCCAGTCGCGATGAGCTTGCCAAACACAAGCCGCAAATCCAGCCACAAGCGGCGTCGAAAAAGATGTTCCAAAGGAAGATGTCAGACCAATCTTTGCTGCACAAATTACATGCGCAGGTGCAACAACATTTGGTTTCATACGGCCATCGCTAGTTGGGCCGAAAGAACTAAATCCAATATGAAAATCTGACTCAGGGTCCGTTCCACCTACGGTTAAAACACTATCAGCATCGCCGGGAGTACTTACAAAATGCCAACTATTTTCTCCGTCATTACCCGCTGCATTCACAACTAAAATTCCTTTTTGTGCCGCAATAGTTGCCGCAGAGGCTATTAGGCTTTTTTTGCCTGTCATATCTAAATTAAAATATCTAGAATTAGAATAGCCAAGTGAACTGCTTATAATATTTGCTCCGTTTTTATCTGCCCATTCTACCGCGGCCAACCAATTCTCCTCTTCGCTTAGCTTTTCGCTTGATACTCTTTCTGTTCTTGCAAGAAGAACCTCTGCTCCGGTAGCCATTCCAATTAATACAGTATCTGCACGACCAACAATGCACGAGAGCGTTCCTGTGCCATGTGTATTTCCATTATAAACATTTGTATCTCTCTTAACAAAATCATACGTAGCAATTATTTTATTCTCTCGTCGAATTTTCGTGAAAACATAGTTTTGATCAACGCCTGGAAAACCTGCATCTAATACCGCAATCCGAATTCCCGTTCCATCTAAATTATGACTAGAAAATTGCGATGCCCCTAATCGCTCTGTTTGATAAGCCAAGAGTCGTTGGTCATATTTGTCTAACTGAAAAAGATCCATTTCCTTTTTGGCAAGAAAGGTTTTAGAATCGAGCGTTTCTATTCTTTTAACAAATGGAAGATTAGAGATTTTATTTGCTTGTTGAGTCGAACAATATACTGCGACGCCGTTTAACCATCTACTCGAATAGCTTAAGGAATCGGAGTAAAGTAAAACTGTAGCTAAATATTTTTCACTCACCGGAAAATCTAGGCTGTCACAGATTGGAAGATTTTGTTGTACGCGTTGGGCAATCGTTCTTGCTGAAAAATATTGATAAGCATCAAAAGTAACTTGTGACTTGTCTTTAAAAGATACCCATATTTTTTCTGCTTCAGAAAAGTTTGAAATAAAAAAAAGCAAAATTAACCAAATGAAAAACTTACGCATACATTAAAGCTTAGTGGGATATACTTTGTTCCACTTCAAAATATTGACTACGCGAGTTCCTTCTTCATACGTTTCGCCAAATTTAATTCGAATAAAATCATCTGGAAAATCATAGGTATATTCCATTTCGGTTCCCCTGCTAATTATTGCTTGTGCTTTTGAATATTGTTTTATCTCCGGAAAATAATTTCGGTACAAATAAACACCTTTTACATCGGTGGCAGAAAACTGAACATCGTACGATTCTCCTGTTAAATTATATGATTCATATTTCCCCTCTTTTTTAATGATGGCGACTTTCGCTGCTTTAGGGTATTTTCGAATATCATAAAGCGTATCGTAACGGTAGAATTCTTGTGTTGTTGAAACATTCCAGATTCCCTCAATTGCATCAAGACTGTCTTTACTTTTAATGAAATATGTTTTAAAGCCCTCCTCAGAAAGTGCCGCCTGTCCGCTAACCTGAACCGAAATAAATAAAAGAAGTATTACTAATAGTTTGTTCACGAATTCAAAAATACATATTTGTTTTATTGAATATTCATTTTTATTCTTTCTTTCCTGTTCACAAGTTCCCAAGCTGTTAAAAATACGAGCGAAGTTCTTTTCTTAATCAGGTTAAAATCAATTTTACTGAGAATGTCGGTTGGTTCATGGTAATCGGAGTGAATTCCATTAAAGTAAAAAATAACAGGAACATTGTTTTTTGCAAAATTGTAATGGTCGCTTCGTTGGTAGAATCGATTGGGGTCTCCTTCACGGTCAAAAGTATAGTCAAGATCAAGTTGAACATATTTCGTATTCATTTCTATATTAATCGCAGCTAGATCATTGCTTAAACGATTGGCGCCAATTAGGTAAATATAATTTACCTCGTTTAACGAATCATGTTTTTCATCGGTCCGTCCTATCATATCAATATTCAAATCTGCAATTGTGTTTTTCAAATCAATAAATGGATGTTTCACGTAGAACTTAGACCCCAATAAGCCCTTTTCCTCGCCGCTTACATTTAAAAAAAGTATGCTACGTTCGGGTGCGTGTCCATCTGTCTTTGCTTTATAAAATATACGTGCCATTTCCATAATAGCAGATGTTCCACTTCCATTGTCATCGGCACCGTGATAAATTAATGAGTCCTTAATTCCAAGATGATCGTAGTGAGAAGAAATAACGAGACATTCATTTTTCTGACTTCCGCCTTGCAAATAAGCGATTATATTTTCGCCCAACAATCGTTCGTTGTCTTTAATTAATTTCAAATAAACATCGCCTTTAAAAGAGTAGCTATTCGATTTTTGTTTTTTCTGTATTCGTAGTAAGTAGTCAGAATAAAGCAACTCCGTTTCGCTCGGAAAAAATTTTTCGCTGGTGTTTCTATTCATAAAAATAACAGGAATTGAAAGCGACGATAGATAATTCAAAAGTTGTGAATCGTTTTCTATTTCCGAAATAATTGATGGAATGCTATCGACATCTATAAAAAGCATTTTGGGTTTCTGGCTTAAAAGGTTCGAAATAAATTCGCCCAGTGTAGCTAATTGTTGTGGTGAGCCTGACGAGTGTCGAAATCTTTTTTTCCATATTGGTTTCGTCCAGCTAACCAATACATTTTTTGCATTTAGATCGCCATCGGCAAAATCATGATAATTGTTTTGATTAATTCCAAAACCGGAAACGATAATCTCATTCTCTATATAGAGAGAATCAAACTTAAAAGGAGCATAATAGAAATCCTGATAATAGACAAAATATGAGTTATTGATTACAAGATTATAACCGGTATTTGCTCGGGCATTTAGCGGATGTTTTTGAACCGTAGTTGGTATGTTGAGATTTTTATAATGGTTCTCAATGTATAAAGCAGCTTTTTTTTGACCTAATCTTCCGGTTTCTCTTCCTTCGAGCGAGTCCGAGGCGAGAACAGTTAAATAAGAGCGAATTGAATCGGCCGAAATTTGTTGGCTATAATCATAACTACCTGATTGAGCAAAAGTAACGGATGAAAAAAGAATTAAAAGGAGGGATAATCGCATAATTAGCAAATGGAAATTTTATCAACGCGATTTTTATGCCTGCCCCCTTCAAAGTTTGTAATAATAAAGGTTTTTGTGAATTCAATTGCTTGATCGGGTGTAATAAAGCGAGCGGGTAAACATATAATATTTGCATCATTGTGTTGACGGGCAAGGGCGGCTAATTCATTGTTCCAAACTATTGCTGCTCTAATATGTTGGTGTTTATTTGCAGTAATTGCTACACCGTTTGCACTTCCACATAATAATACGCCCAATTCACAATCCCCCTTTTCAACACTTATAGCTAATGGATGGACGAAATCCGGATAGTCGACAGAATCGAGAGAAAATGTGCCGAAATCTGTTATTTCATACCCGTCTTTAGAAAGATTTTTTTTTAGCAACTCTTTATATTCAAATCCTGCATGATCACAACCTATGGCTATTTTCTTCATTTTCATCTTATTCAATTTATATGAGCTAAACAAAAGTACTTAATTGTTTTCAACATGGGTGTAAAAGCAATAATTATACAGTTGAAAATAAAGACAGTGTAAAACAATTTATTAACACTAATTTTGTTTAATCTATGTATAAACGGTTACTAAGAAGTGAGAAGAAAAGATTGCTTTGTTCATAACCGCGTTCTCTTAATTAATTAAAAGTAGGAAGCAAGTAAAACATATTAGAACAAGGATCGAACTTACTGACAACATTGGGATGGTTTATACACACCACTAATGAAAGAAGATATACACTCATTCAGTATTAACCGTATGTTAATAAAAGTGTAATCATATTATTTATCAAATCATTGAAATGAATGTGAATGTTCATTACTTGGAAAATTTGGTGTACAACTTTAAAGTCAAGTTTAATGTTACTGAATTATACACATTACTAACAGGCTAATAATAGTAGTATATCTTTAAATAATTTTAAAAAATATGTTATGATTAGTATTGAAGAAAAAGTAAAAAGAGACGGATGGCTAAAACTTGAAGTTGATCCAACGATAGATATATTTGCAGAGATTTCAAGATTAAAAAAAGAAAAAAATGCAATTATCCTTGCCCATTATTACCAGGACGCAGACATTCAAGATGTTGCAGATTTTATTGGAGATAGTCTTGGACTTGCTCAAGAGGCAGAGCGTACTACAGCCTCAATTATCCTTTTTGCCGGCGTTCATTTTATGGCTGAGACCGCCAAAATACTGAATCCCGATAAAAAAGTTATTCTACCCGATCTACGTGCCGGATGTTCACTGGCCGACTCATGTCCTCCGAAAGAATTTGCAGCATTCAAAGCTTTACACCCCGATCATTTGGTTATTTCGTATATTAATTGTTCGGCAGAAATTAAAGCAATGACTGACATTATTTGTACCTCGTCTAACGCAATAGGAATAGTTAATAGCCTCTCTCAAGATCAAAAGATCATCTTCGCTCCCGATAAGAATTTAGGTCGTTATATCAATGAAAAAACGGGAAGAAAAATGCTACTTTGGAATGGAGCATGCATGGTTCACGAGATATTTTCTTTAGAAAAAATCACCCGACTAAAAGCAACAAACCCAAAAGCTAAATTGATTGCACATCCGGAATGCGAAGAACCAATTTTGAGGCTTGCTGATTTTATTGGTTCAACAACGGCTTTATTAAACTTTACAAAAAATAGCTCGGACCAAGAATTTATTGTTGCAACCGAAACAGGAATTCTTCACCAAATGATTAAATCATCGCCTAATAAAACATTCATACCAGCACCACCAAATAATGCTTGTGCCTGCAACGATTGTCCTCACATGAAGTTAAACACACTTGAAAAATTATATCTTTGTTTAAAGCACGAATTACCTGAATTACTTATGGAAGAAAGTGTTCGCGTAAAAGCATATAAGCCAATTAAACGAATGCTAGAACTTTCAAAGGAATTAGGATTGTAATATCTAGAAGCTATAACTAATTTTATTTTTTTGAAAATGCGCATTACCTACATTATTTTATTCTTACTGCTCGGATCAGGAAACGTTTTTTCTCAGGAAACAGACACTCTAGGTGTAAGTAGATTTTTTTATCAGAGCGGTAAAATTTCAAGCGAAGGAAAACTTCTATCCGGTAAACCAGATGGTTATTGGAAAAGCTACTATGAATCAGGGAAATTAAAATCTGAAGGAAATAGATTGCATTTTAAATTGGATGGCTTATGGAAATTTTATAACGATAGTTCAGTCGTTACTGCTGAATACAATTACAAAGAAGGTTTAAGAGATGGTCTTCAAAAATATTATTATGATAATGGTATTTTGCAATCGGAAGAAATAGATTCTATGAGTATTAAAAATGGAGTTAGTAAACTATATGATAAGAATGGAAAATTGTACAAAGTAATTCCCTATGATAATGGTGTAGAAAACGGTTTAGTAAGAGAATATAGAAATGATGGTACGTTGATTACTGTTACTAATTATAAAAATGGATATTTTCAAAAAGAAGATAAAATAAATCGTGTTGATAAGTTTGGAATGAAACAAGGGTTGTATCGAGACTATTTTGATAATGACAAAGTGAAACTTGAAGGCACCTACAAAGATGATAAGAAGGATGGTTTTTTTAAAGAATATAATGCAGAAGGAAGGGTGATAAAAAAAGAGGAATATAGAATGGGAGAATTAATTCCATCGCTCGTTGAGGACAAAGACAAGTTTGAGGTAAAAAGAAAATATTATCCTACAGGTGCCACCAAAATTGTAGGTACCTATAAAAAGGGAATACCGGAGGGCGTGTTTAGATTGTATGATGAAAAAGGGAATATTGATAGTGGAAAAGTTTTTGTTCAGGGAAAATTATCGAGAGTGGGTAAAATGGACAATCAAGGACTAGAACAAGGAGAGTGGAAAGAATATTATGAAAGCGGTCAGCTCAGAGCAATTGGAAATTATACTGATGGAAAAAAAGATGGCGTTTGGAAATTCTCTTATGAAAACGATTCCATAGAGCAAACGGGTGCTTATATAAAAGGAAAACCGAATGGACAATGGAAATGGTATTATGCTAATGGCGATATTCGGAGAGAGGAAAACTATAAAAATGGTTTGGAAGATGGTACGATGAAAGAATATTCTGATGATGGAAAAATAATGGCGGAGGGAAATTATATTGATGGAAAACAGGATGGTGATTGGAAATATTCAATTGGCGAGTATGTGGCCGAAGGAAAATTTATTGAGGGAAAAGAAGATGGACTATGGAAGCAATATTTTCTAGACGGTAAACTTGCTTTTGAGGGAGATTTTATTGAAGGACAAGAAACGGGTGTGCACAAATACTATTGGCCTAGTGGGCGACTCAGAGAAATACGTTCGTATCGTCTTGGGTTGCCCGATGGCGATTGGGTGATTTATGATGAAAACGGTGCTGTGGTTTTAAAAGAAACGTATAGCAGTGGTAATTCTCGTAAGCTAGAAAGTGAAACAACCCCGGAAGGGAATTAATTTTTTATGTTTCACGTAACACAATTATTTTCTTATTAAAAGCATCAACAAAGCTCTCCTATTTTCTCTGTGACCACGAAATACCGTTCAAATATGCCAGCGCTTTCAATCTGTACTCGGCCCATTAAACACGGAGAGCCATAGAGAGCGCGGAGAAAAACACGGAGGAGAAAATTGATTTACTCCGTGGTCCTTCCCATTTCTCTCCTTTCTCTATGGTTAAGAAATCCCCGTTCAAATATGCAAGCGCTTTCAATCTGTACTCGGCCCATTAAACACGGAGAGCCATAGAGAGCGCGGAGAAAAACACGGAGGAGAAAATTGATTTACTCTGTGGTCCCTCCCCTTTCTCTTCTTTCTCTGTGATAAAAAATACCGGTTCAAATATGCCAGCGCTCTCAATCTGTCCCCGGCCCATTAAACACGGAGAGCCATAGAGAGCACGGAGAAAAACACGGAGCAGAAAATTGATTTACTCTGTGGTCCTTCCCATTTCTCTCCTTTCTCTGTGATTAAAAAATGCCGGTTCAATTAAGCAAGCGCTTACATTTTGTACCCAGTTTATTAACTACGGAGGGGAATATTTTATTAAGAAAAATTTATCTCTTTTTCTTTCTATGAAAACTGTTACCGCCACGAACCACCTTTTGAACCCTTTTATTCATCGTAACTTCTCCCGTTTCGCTAATTCTGGCCATCATTTTAAAATCAATTTGCTTCTTTAAAAGGTCACATCGCATTACTTTTATTTTAACAATGTCGCCCATTGTGTATTTTCTTTTTGTTCTCGACCCTATCACGCAATAGTTTGTATCATCAAACTCATAAAAATCATCATCAAGATCACGAAGTCGAATCATACCCTCGCATTTATTTTCAACTATTTCAACATAAAGCCCCCACTCAGTTACCCCACTAATTACGCCATCAAATTCCATCCCTACTTTATCTAGTAGATACTCAACTTGTTTATATTTCGTAGACGCTCTCTCGGCCTCTGAGGCCTTTATCTCCATTTGAGTACTGTGTTTACATTGTTCCTCTAACAATGTTTGATCCGCACTTTTGCCACCTGCCAAATAATGCTCAAGCAATCGGTGAACCAATACATCGGGATAACGCCTTATTGGAGAAGTAAAATGGGTGTAGTATGCGAATGCTAAACCATAATGACCAATATTTTCGGTTGTATAAATTGCTTTCGACATTGTTCGAATTGCTAACGACTCCAAAACATTTTGTTCTTTTTTACCTTTTACATCTTTCATCAAACCATTAAGCGACGTTGCAATTTCTCTGTCGTTTCCCACCTTTAGTGAATAACCGAATTTTTTTGCAAAGCCAACAAAATTTTCAAGACGATTACTTACGGGCGCATCGTGAACTCGATATACAAACGATTTTTTCTCAACACGAATTGTATCTTCTTGTAATTGTGTTTTCTTTTTTCCGCTCGATATAACGTCGTGTTTTTTACCAACTAATTCTGCTACTGAGCGATTTGCCAAGAGCATAAACTCTTCAATAAGCTTATTCGCATCTTTACTTTCTTTTAAATAAATTCCGAGCGGTTTTCCTTTTTCATCTAAACTGAAACGAACCTCTATTTTTTCGAAAGCGATAGCTCCATTTTTAAACCGGTCTTTCCGAAGTATTTTAGCTAGTCGATCGAGCAATAATACCTCTTCAGAAAGAACACCACTTCCCGTTTCAATTATTTCTTGCGCATCTTCGTATGCGAAACGTTGGTTGCTATGAATGATTGTTTTTCCAAACCATTTACTTAACACCTGTGCATTATCATCGATTTCAAAAACGGCCGAAAAACACAATTTGTCTTCGTGTGGTCGTAATGAACAAACGCCATTGGAGAGCATTTCGGGTAACATTGGAATTACGCGATCAACCAAGTATACCGACGTCGCCCGTGAATACGCCTCTTTATCTAGTTGAGATGTTGGGCGAACATAGTGTGACACATCGGCAATGTGAACGCCAATTTCATAATTACCATTTTCCAATTTCTTCAATGAAAGCGCATCGTCAAAATCTTTTGCGTCAACAGGGTCAATCGTAAAAGTGGTGACATCCCGAAAGTCGCGCCTTTTTTTAATTTCCTCATTAGTAATTGTTAGGGAAATGTTTTCAGCTTCCGCCTCTACTTTTTTGGGAAACTCAAGGGGAAATCCATATTCAGCAAGAATGGAGTTCATCTCAACATCGTTTTCCCCCGGCCACCCAAGAAGCGCCTTGATGTGGCCAATTGGATTTTTGGTTCCACGTGGCCATTCGATAATTTCTGCAATTACTTTTTGTCCATTCTTTGCGTCACCAATTTTATTTTGTGGAATAAATATATCGACAAGCATTTTGGGATTGTCTGGAACCACAAATGCAAATTTTTCTGAGATCTGAATAAGCCCGGCGAACTCTGTTTTTGCACGTTCAAGAATTTCTAAAACTTCACCTTCTATTCGTTGATTTCTGTGACGAGCATATAAATAAATTTTTACTCGATCGCCATGTAATGCATTTTTGATATTTCTAGGCGAGATGTAAACGTCATCTTCATCCGGATTTTCGCTCAACAAATAAGCTGCGCCTTTAGATGTAATATCAATTATACCTTCAAGGTGGGCGTGTTTAGGTTTTAATTGAAACTTGCCACGCTCTATTTCTATAATTTCTCCTTTATCCAATAGCTCTGCAAATAAAAAGATAATTTCTCTTTTGAGTTCGTCATTTACATCTTCAATATAAACGTCTGGCCCCACGTTCTTATGTATAAATTCCATAAAGGCCGGCTTCACCATTCGGTTTAATTGCTTGTAATTATATGAAGTGTTGGGGTGTTGATTAAAAATCTTGAAAAGCTCAGCCAATAAAAAATTGCGTTTTGGGTCCTCTTTTTGGTTTTCTTTTTTACTCATTTGATAATTGATCAGTATAGACGATCAGCTTTTAATTTATTACACAAATGATGTTTCACGTGCACCATAAAATTACTAGGTTAACACGACTACGAGTTAGCGGTTCAAATTATTTATAACAATAAGGCGTTCATAACCACGAAAAAAATATTCGTGAATTATGCAACGAAATTATCAATAAATCGTTTCAAGAGGGCAAATGGGTGAACCCTCGTCAAGTTTGCCAAAGAATTTTTTGAAAAAAACAGTCTATTTATACCAATAAAAACCAGAAAAATGGAAAACAAAAACCAAGAACAAGGCAAGAACAAGGGAACGATTTGGGTCGTGCTTTTAATTTTATCTGCCGTATTAAACATTTACCAGTGGAGAACTCACGAAACGGCAGTCAACACTTTTGAATCGAGAGTTGATACGCTTGTAGTTGAAAAGGTGAATGTTGAAAAAGAACTCACAGACACTAAAACAGAATTAGAAAAATATCGTGGCATTTCGGCCAATCTCGATAGTCTTTTAAATGAGGCGCAAGCTAAAATCGACGATCAGGCTAAAAAAATAAGAAGCATTGGATCGAGTGAGAAGAACCTAAAATCGCTCAATGAGAAAATGAAACTACAGCTGGCTGATTTGCAAATGTTGAGAGATGAGTATCTCGGAAGAATTGATTCGTTGTTAATGGCCAACAAACAATTGGTTAATGATAAAGAGCAGTTAACAACAACAAATCAAAGTCTGACTAAAAACTTGGAAACAACGGTTGCAACCGCTTCGGTACTGAAATCGGAGTACTTTAAGGTTTCTATGTTTAAACGAAAAGGTAATGGGAAATATACAGAAACCGCTTTGGCAAAACGTATGCATAAGCTGACCATCTGTTTCGATGTACTCGACAATAAAATTGCAAAAGTTGGCGAGAAAACCGTTTACTTAAAAATAACCGAGCCCGGAGGAAAACCAATTGGTAACAAGAGTACCGGTTCAGCATCTTTCAAAACAGCTTCAGGCGAAGAGATAATGTATGCTGCCACTACAACAATTAATTATACCGGAGTAAAACAAAACCTTTGCATGAACTATGAAGAGCAAGCAGACAAAATGTTTCCTGCCGGGACTTACATGATCGAGGTTTATATAGACGGCAATTTAAGTGGAGCGGGAAGTACAACGCTCAGGTAATAATAAACCATATCGGCTGTTGAGCATCAATTAATAGCTAAAAAAGCGAACACAATTTATTTTGTGTTCGCTTTTTTATTTGAAACCAAATTTCGGCTAAAGAATAACTATGGTGTTGGTTGAATAATAACTCACTAGAATTTTATAAAAACAAATCGTGTAAAATAATTTATAGACCAAATTTTTCCGGTAGATTTTAATTTTGAAAGGGACGCATTAATACAATTTTAATAATCGAATCACTCCGCAACCAATGAAATGTATTTTTCACTCCTCGTATAAAGGCTAATTGAAATAAACGAAAAAAAAAGTAGATCAACATTTTGATTCCCATTTCGTGATTGTGAATTGAAAAATTATCATAAGAATAAAACAAGCAACCAAGGCTGATAATAAAAATAAACAATGAAAAGAGATTCACAATACTCAATAATTTTGAATGTTGTGTTAAGGGCATTAACCAAACAAGTGTTGGAATTAAGATTGCGGACAGTTGAAAAAGAGTGTCAAGTAAGCTGCGATTAAAATAATGATGTTTATAAAAGAAGCAAACTTCTTCAGAGTTGATTGCTGTTTGATAAGAAAAAACGGCCCAAACACTCAATATAAATATTTAAAAACAATCGCTAGTAATTTTACTTTTCATTTTGGAGATTATTGTTTAACCGATTAAAAAACTTTTTTTTCTTGCATTCAGATTACGAGGCTGTTCATTATTTGAATCGACTAAGACGTTAAGCTAAAAGACTATGATAAGTTTATTTGATTGCTGAGAATCCGAACTAAGTTTGGTGCAGTATCAAATCCGCGCATTCTCCAAATTTCTTTTTTATTGTGAAACAAAACAAAAGTTGGGACACTCATTACATGAAATGATTTTGCAATTTCTGGCGACTGATCTATGTCGATTTTTTCCAATGCAATTTTCCCTTGAAGTTGACTTAACACATCTTCAATAACCGGGAGTGCCCACTTGCAGGGCTCACACCAGTCAGCATAAAAATCTACAAGCACATAGCCGTCAGATAAAGGAGTCAAAATAATTATTTCTATTAGTTTGTTGCCAGGTTTTCGGGAGCGCCTACGGAAAAATTAAAATCACAATCTTTTATTTTACTCCAGCCGTGGTGAACATTAATTACATTGGAAAATCCCTTAGCCTTAAGCATAGACGCAGCAATCATAGAACGATAACCGCCTGCACAATGAATATAAACCGGCTCTTCTTTATTCACCAGATCGATATTATTATTTAGCTCGCTTAATGGTAGAACCACAGCACCCGCGATATGACCAATCTCTGTTTCTGAAATTTTTCTAACATCTAGAACAATAGAGTTTTCTTTTACTTTATTCACAAGATCGACGGGTTCTATAGAAGTCATCACATCAATCTTATTCCCGGATGTTGCCCACGAATTAAAACCACCGGCCAAATATCCGGCAACATTTTCATAGCCTACACGCGCTAATCGAGTAAGGCTTTCTTCTTCTTTGCCAATGTCGCAAACAAGCACTAGTTTTTTGGTAATATCTAAAACCGTTCCCGCCCATATTGCAAACATTCCGTTCAGTCCTATGTTAATTGCTCCAGGAATAAATCCCTTTTCAAAATCGTCTGGCGTTCTTGTGTCTAATACTAAAGCGCCGTTTTTTATTTCTTCAACAACTTGATTAACCGATAATGCAATTCTGTTTTTTGTGAGTACGGAATCTAATGATGAATAGCCCATTTTATTAATTCGCGCATCACTGAAAAAATAAGCAGGAGGAGCGATAAGGCCATCGGTTAGTGTAGAAATAAAATCAGCTTTGCTCATATCTTGTAAAGCATAATTGCTTGCCTTTTGTTGGCCTATCGTTGAATAGGTTTCTTTGCCTAAATTTTTTCCACAAGAAGAACCCGGTCCATGGGCAGGATATACAATAATTTCGTCGGCCAATGGTTTTATTTTATTGTTGAGCGACTCATACATCATTCCCGCCAACTCTTCTTTAGACATTTTTCCGTCGAGTAAATCGGGGCGACCAACATCACCAACGAACAATGTGTCTCCGGTAAAAATGCAATATTCTTGATAGTTTTTATCGAGTAATAAATAACACGTAGATTCGGGAGTGTGACCGGGGGTATGTATAGCACGAATTGTAACGTCTCCTATTTTAAATTCTTCCCCATCTTTTGCTTTGTAGGTTTTATACCCCGTCTCTGCTAAAGGACCAAAAACAATTTCTGCACCCGTGAGCTGAGCAAGGTCGATGTGTCCGCTTACAAAGTCGGCATGAAAATGCGTTTCAAAAACATATTTAATTTTGGCGCCACGGCTTTTTGCTAATTCTATGTAAGAGTCGGTTTCTCTAATTGGGTCGATAATAGCTGCTTCTCCATTGGATTCAATATAATATGCCGCTTCCGCTAAGCAATTTGTATAAAGTTGTTCTACGTACATGTAAGTATGGTTTGATTTGACAAAGGTAAGAAAAGTCTTTTGGTGGTTGTTTAACATTGGAGTGAAGTAATAATGCCGGATGGGCGACTATTGTTTCAGTCATTTTGAAGTTTATAGTTTAGGGTAATTCGGAAATTTTTCAAACGGAACGACTCTAAAGCACAACAAAGACTTTTTATGGTGATAAAACGATCGAAAACAATCTTGTTTGATAGTTTAATAAAGTATTTTTGCAGGCGAGCTTACCAATCGATAATCGGCCCTAAAATGTCTGAATCCAATAAAAATATTCTTGCCATAACGGTCTTTCTACTTTTTTTGCTTCTTATTATAATTTTAAAACTGTCACCATCTCTTGCGCTTTTGTTGGGGTTGAGTATTGGTTTGTTTACAGGAAATCCATTTTCGGGCCCAACAAAAAAAATCACCAAATACCTATTGCAAATTTCTGTTGTGGGTCTTGGTTTCGGTATGAATTTTACCTCGGTGATTGCTGCCGGAAAAGATGGTTTTGTTTTTACACTTCTTACTATTGCAACTGCTATTGGGCTTGGTTTTGTTCTTGGAAAAATATTAAGAGTAGACAAGATAATTTCTTATTTGATAAGTGTAGGAACGGCGATATGCGGAGGAAGTGCTATTGCTGCTATCTCGCAGGTTGTTGAGGCCGACGAAAAAGACATTTCTGTTTCTATCGGAACAGTTTTTATTCTAAATGCTATTGCTCTTTTTATTTTCCCCTCCATAGGCCATTATTTTGGTCTTACACAACAACAATTTGGAATATGGGCAGCCATAGCAATTCACGATACGAGCTCTGTTGTAGGCGCAGCGACCAGTTATGGAAACGAGGCCTTGATGATAGCTACCACTATTAAGTTAGCCAGAGCGCTTTGGATTATTCCGGTAGCATTTTTAACGTCTTTAGTTTTCAAAAAGCAAAGTAGCGCATCTTCATTTCCCTGGTTCATTTTATTTTTCATTGCAGCATCTATTTTGAATACTTATTTACAAATACCGATTTTTATTAAAGACGTTATTATCGTTTTATCAAAGCTCGGGTTTAGCATTACACTATTTTTAATTGGAACAGGAATATCACTAAAAAGCATAAAGGCTGTTGGGCCTAGACCGCTTTTTCAAGGGGTTATTTTATGGGCGATTATACTTTGTAGTAGCTTATTTTTTGTAATTCATTATTAAAAAAAACGATTTTCTAATCTTTCCCAATTAATCCGACTGAAATGTTTTTTTGCATTTCTTATTCGAGTATATTTATCAACAGAAATAAATTTTATTGTTGCTTGTTATTCAAAGTTTGCCCACACACACACGTATAAATTTTGTAATATATTGAATCACGGCAATCGATGCACAGATCGATTGCCGTTTTAAATAAGTAGAAAGAGATTAATTGTTTTCGACCTAAGTTTTGGTATGGCTAAGTGGTGGGCTATTCTAAAAGAGACGAAAGTATAAATTGTATTGGGGTAGGCTTTAAAGAATCGCCCCAAACTCGATAATTTTATCAGGGAAATCGCAACTCACGGATGCGAATTATTCGCCGGCCAACACCTTTTTCCGCCAAGACACCTCATTTATGGGTGAGAGTAGCTTATTGAGTCGATAAAAGTTTGTTAAATTTAATTACGGTTGAATGAAATTGACTACCTTGTTTGCCCTAAATGTTGGGTACCAAATTGAGTTTAAAGATTATTTTTATAGATAACAATCTACAAGCTGACTGTTTAAGGACCAAGAATGATTAAAAAACTATTTAAAAAGTTAAGCGTAACGTTAATTAAAAATTGGGGACTTAAGACCCTTGTCGCTTCTTTTCTTTTAATTATTTCTTTGGGCGCCGATGGTCAGGCAGTGGGCGACTATGGTGCTGTTGCTTCGGGCGCATGGACAAATCCCGCTATTTGGAAAACATATAATGGCGTATCGTGGGGTACATCGGCTGCTGCTGGAGCATGGCCTAACAGTTCAGTTACGAATGTTTGGATTTTAGCCGGCTCTACCGTTACCAATACCACCTCTCCAATTTCAATCAATAATTTGAACGTTGCAGCAACCGGCTGGCTTTATGCTAATAATGCAGGCAGCAATTATTACTATTATGTTTATGGTAATATTATTTGTAATGGAAAAATTGGGAATGGTGCAACGTTCGACGGAATATCGTTTGGAATTGAAGGGCCAACTTGCACCTTTTCAGGAACCGGTACAGTAGATTGTTCACGTGTTCGAAAATGGTTGAGTGTTGTTCCGACCACAGACTTTACTATTGATATCAATATCACTCTTCGTTTTGGAAGTGGAACTCAAACACAAATTTATAATGGAGCTAGCGGAACAACATTTAACGTTACCATCAATGCCGGAAGAACAGTAAATGTTACAGGTGGAGCTTTTGTTGGTAATGTGGCGATGGATGGGCTCGACGGTAGTAATGGTGTTGAGTACGGTGGTACATATACAGTCAATGGAACGTTGCTTGTGAGCGGAACGCTTTATTTGACAACCGATAATGTTACACGCCCATGTAATTTTATTATCGGTAGTACCGGGATTGTAACCACGGCTTATGTAATTGGTAATCCAAGCGGTGCAGCCAAACATACATTGACAATGAATAGCGGAGGATTATTACAGATTACCGTTTCGAATACAGCGTCATCAACTTTTCTTTTCCCGGCTAATAATGTGTATAATTTGAATCCGGGAAGCACTATTGAATATAATAGCACTTCTACCCAATATGTTGAGTCTGGGATTTCTTATGCAAACTTAAAAATAAGTGGAGCCAGCACGAAAAACGCAATTGGCCCCTTGGTGATTAATGGAAACCTAGATATTGTTGGTGCTGCACCAAACACCCTTGTTCCTTTTGCCGCAAACCCATTAATTTCTATTGGGGGAAATTGGACAAATTTTGGGTCATTTGGATTTACCGAAGGACTGAGTACGGTTACCTTTAATGGAACAGCCAACCAAACGATTACGAGTGGGAGCGGACCAGAAGATTTTTACAATTTAAAAATCAATAATACAGGTGGGAAAGTAATATTATCGGGCGTTACCCCAACAATCACTAGAATTATTAACCAGCTAGACTTAACACAAGGAAATATTTTGACAAGTTTGATTACAGCATCATACTATGTAAGAATTCAAAATACAGCCACTGTTATAAACGCCTCAGACAATAGTTTTGTTGAGGGAGCTTGCGGCAGAGAAGCTATTGCAGGGTCAGCCATTAATTTTAATTTTCCGGTAGGCAAAAGCGGAAGATTAAGACCTACATCTATTATTGGAACTCCTGTAGTTGGCCATTTAATGTTGGCAGAATATTATCTGGCCGATCCCAATGCAATTGGTCTGGTTACAAGTAAGGCAGCGACACTAGATCACATAAGTCGATGCGAATATTGGAAAATAAGAGATTTTGGCTCGTCGGGGCAACCCTATTCTGTGTCACTTTCTTGGCCCACAATGAGTAATTGTTTCATTGTAAATAATTTGCCGAACCTAAGAGTTACATCCTGGAATACCCCTACTGCTGCACTTTGGAACGATTTGGGTAATGGTGGAACAACCGGAACCCTTGCCGCCGGAACAGTATCAACCGTTGCGCCTTTTTCTTTTACCGGTGTTGTAACATTTACATTAGCCAGTGTTGATTTTACCAACCCGTTACCAATCGATCTCCTTTCATTCAATGCCAAACAAAACAAAGAAACGGTCGACTTAAATTGGGCTACAGCAACAGAAATTAATAACGATTATTTTGTAATTGAAAGAAGCGTTGATGGAATTGAATTCAAGGAGCTTTTAAGAGTTGATGGATCCGGAACTACTAGTAGAACCCATGAATACGGCGCCGTTGATACTGATCCATTGCCAGGCTTGTCATATTATCGTTTAAGGCAAATTGATTTCGATGGAAAATATAGTGTCAGCGATCCCGTTGCTGTTAATTTTTCAGGCGAAAAAACCAAGTTGGTGATTTACCCTAACCCTTCAAACGACAAAGTAAATATTTTATATCCAACGAATTATTCACCCAAAGCGACATTAAGATTTATTGACGCTCAAGGCAGAATCATAAAAGAAATGACGATTACCGACCGCGGAAACGGTGTAATCGAATTGGCCATTCAAGATTTGCCTGTAGGAATTTATACAGCAACATTGACAGATGGTTTATATAATTCAAGAGTGCTTTTCGTAAAGCAATAAGGCGCATTCACCAAGCGACCAATAATAAATTGTTGCCTTTCGAATTTTATTATTAGTTTTATTCGCCCGAAAGCCACACTGGTAAAGGTGTTCAGCTGCGTTATAACAAAAAGATAATAACAAAAACACATTCTGTTCAACAGAGGTATTGTTATTTGAAGAATAATAAAAGCAATTGCAATTACAGTTTTATCATCCAAGTTTTCTTATTAAGAAACAAACCCAAAACATGAAAAGAAATTTACTTTCTGCAAAATTCGCTAATCACATTGCGTTTTCTCTGCTAATTTTTTTAGGAACATCACTTTCTGTTAATGCTCAAACCACAGTTTTTGTAGACGACTTTAGCACAAACTCTAGCGCAACATATTCTACTTCAGGAGTTGTTAATAGTAGCGCATGGACGGCCAATGTTTCAGGTGCCGATTGGGGAGTTAGGAGAAACACAAGTCCACAACAGCTTGAGCTTACTAACGATGTTGGTGCTACAGCCAATGTTGCAGGATGGGCATTTGCAAATATTTCTACAGCGGCATTTACTTCACCATACACAACAACATTATCATCAAATTTAAGCGACGTTACTTGGACCTTCAATATGCGTTCGGGAAGAACAAGTGCATTGGCTGGATTTACCGCTTCAACGTCTTATGGAATGGCGTTTATAATTGGATGTACATCAAGCGCACCAAACACCGCAGGCAATGGATATGCAGTAGTTATGGGCGGAGGAGCATTAAACAATATTGGATTTATTTCTTTTACAAATGGACTTCAAGGAACAAAAACTACGATCATTCCATATGGCTTAGCTCCAGCGGCCCTAACAAATTACATGAGCTTGAAGTTGGTTTATACCAAGAGTACAAATACGTGGACATTATCTGGAAGAGATGATGGTTCTTCAGCTTTTGTAGATCCTGCTACCGGTAGTTTTACTCTTATCGGTTCTGCAGTAAACACAACATATACTTCAACGCCACTGACTCTTGCTGGAGCTTATTGGCAAGGATCAACCGGAGCAAGCCAAACTTCTTTTTTCGATAATGTAAAAGTTTCGGTTGCAACCGCTTGTACTCCTCCTGTTTTATCACTTAATACTTTAACAAATGTTTCTTGTTTTGGTGGCAACAATGGAGCGATTGCAATTAATGCAACAGGGGCAGTAAGTTACTTGTGGTCGGGTCCTGCTTCGTTTTCAGCAACAACGCAAAACATTTCAGGGTTGATTTCTGGTACATATACCGTTACAGCAACAGCTACAGGCGGATGTACCTCTTCTTTTTCATCGACGGTTACGCAACCAACAGCAATTTCATTTACAGCCACATCAAACACACCAGTTTGTTCAGGACAAACGCTACAGCTAAATATCAATAGTCCTTCGGGCGGCACAGGTGCCCTTTCCTATTCATGGTCGGGGCCTAATAGTTTTTCAAGCCCAACTCAAAACCCAAGCATTACTTCTGTTACAACAGCTGCGGCCGGAACATATACAGCAACCGTTACTGATGCCTCGTCATGTACAAAAACAAGCACCACGGCAGTTGTGATAAATACAACACCAACAGTAAGCGTATCTCCTTCTTCGCCGAGTGTTTGCTTAGGAAGCGGAGTTGCATTAACAGCAAGTGGCGCGACAACTTATTCATGGTCGCCTTCAGGATCATTAAGCGCAGCTACCGGAACAACGGTAACTGCAACACCGGGAACAACAACAACCTATACCGTTACCGGAACAACTACAGGATGTTCGGCAACTTCAACAAAAACAGTTACCGTAAATAGTCTCCCAACGGCAAGCTGTTCAGCAACAGACGCAACAGTTGCGAATGGTAGCGACGGTACTGCAACAGTTTTAGCTACCGGCGGTGGCGGTACTTATACTTACAGTTGGACTAACTCTGCACAAACCACAAGTACAATCACAGGGTTAATGGCAAATAGCTATACAGCTACCGTTACTGATGGAAATGGATGTAAAGCAACATGTACATCTGTAGTTGGACAGCCTGCAAATGCTTTGTTGGCAAATTGTTCAACAGTGAGCAATGTTAGTTGTAATGGAGGTTCAAATGGTTCCGCAACAGCTGCGCCATCAGGAGGAACTGCACCATATACTTATTCATGGTCAAATTCAGCAACAACAGCAACGATCTCCGGATTAACAGCCGGAAATTATATTGTAACAGTTACGGACGCAGCTTCAACAGTTGTAACTTGTACGGTAACAATTAGTCAACCGACAGCTATTCTTAGCTCACCAACAGCAAACACGCCACTTTGTGTTGGAAGCACACTTAATTTATCAAGTAATGCATCTGGTGGTACGGGAACATTAACTTATGTTTGGAGTGGTCCAAATACTTTTTCTTCGTCAAGTGCAACACCATCTATTTCTAATGTAACGTCTCTTGCAAATGGAGCATACATAGTAATAGTTACTGATGCAAATGGTTGTACAAAATCGTCAACAGTGAATGTTGTCGTTAATACCGCAAGTATAACTGCAACAGCAACGCCTGCAACAGTATGCCTTGGTTCATCATCTTCTTTAGTTGCATCGGGTGGAGTTTCATACTCATGGTCACCATCAACAAATCTGAATACAACTACAGGTTCTACAGTTGTGAGTACACCAACTTCCGGAATCACCTATATTGTTACAGGTACAGATGCAAACAGTTGTGTAGGAACGGCTACCGTTACGGTAAACGTTACCGCTCCAACAATTAGCATCAGCCCGGCATCTTATACATTACTTTCGGGACGTTCGGTAACCCTTACGTCGAGTGGTAATACAACTTCTTGGAGTTGGACACCTGGAGGAGCAACAACTGCTGCCATCACTGTTAGTCCAACTTCAACAACATCTTATTCGGTTACCGGAACATTAAGTGGATGTACCGCAACAGCTTCAGTAACCGTAACCGTAGTATCAACCTATGCCGCCGGAAATTTAATTGTAAGTCGTTCGGGTGATGGAGTAGCGGCATTAACATCAAGCTCTACTGCTCTATTTTTAGATGAGTATAATGTTTATACGGGTTCGCTTGTTAGAACAACTGCAATGCCACTCAGCGGAAGCACACGCTTAACAACAGCCGGAAATTCAGGAACGGAAAGTCAAATTACTCGTTCATCTACCAAAAGCGCATTAGTGCTTGCCGGGTATGATGCAGTAGATGGGCTAGCAACAGTTGGTACATCCACTTCAGCAGTGGCACCGCGTGTTGTGAACACAATTGATTATGCTCAAAATATTATTCGAGCTGCAACTACAACAAGCTATTCAGGAACAAGTTTTAGAAGTGCGACATCTGACGGCGTGAGCTATTGGGGAGCCGGTGGATCGGGTGGTACATTATTAATAGGAACATCGGGTGCCGCAACAGCCATTCAAACGTCGGTTGGGAATTCAAGGATACCA
Organism: Bacteroidota bacterium; assembly: GCA_043747595.1. Classification (GTDB taxonomy): domain Bacteria; phylum Bacteroidota; class Bacteroidia; order AKYH767-A; family 2013-40CM-41-45; genus JADKIH01. Next base: position 45,233 of record JAYTOX010000076.1, read on the forward strand.
AGAATTTTTAATGGTCAGCTATATCTTTCAACGGGAGCCGGCACAAGAGGAATATATACAATTGGAACAGGGCTACCAACAACATCAGCAACAGCTCTTAATATGATTGCTTTAGGAACAACAGCTTCACCTGAAGGGTTTTCGGTTAATTCAACAACAACCGTTTGCTACATTACCGATGACGCAGCTTTTGGAATTGCAAAATACACTTTCAATGGAACAAGTTGGACACTTGCATATACATTGTCAACCGGCATAGCAACACGAGGTTTAGTTGTAGATTATTCCGGAACCAATCCGATACTATATGCAACAACATCTGAAGCTGTGAGCAATAGAATTATTAAAATTATAGACAACGGCGCCTCAGCTACTGCAGTTACAATGGCAACAGCTGCCGCAAATACTGCTTTCCGTGGAATTACTTTTGCACCGGAATGTGCAACTGCAAATAAGCCGGTTATTACAGTTGACAACATACAGAACTCTTGTTCGGGTGGAAGTACAGGTGCAGTAAACATTACAGTAACCGGAGCATCTTCGCCATACGCTTATACTTGGTCAAATGGATCAACAGCTGAAGACCCAACGGGACTTTCAGCAAACACATATTCAGTAACTGTAATGGGAAATTCCGGTTGCAGTAATTTCACTTCAGTAACTGTTGGATCTATTGCAGCGCCAACTACAACCATTTCGGGAAATACAGCAATTTGTCCGGGAGGTTCAACACTATTAGATGCGGGAGCCGGATTCAGTTCTTACTCATGGAGTCCGGGAGGAGCAACAACACAACAAATCACAGCCAGTGCAATTGGAACATACATAGTAACCGTAACGAACGCTTCGGGATGTACAGGTACAGCAAGCGTAAGTGTTACTCAACACGTTGCGCCAACACCAACAATTTCAGGCAATTTATTCTTTTGTCCAGGAGGCTCTACAACACTTGATGCCGGCGTCGGTTATTCATCTTATTCATGGAGTCCTGGAGGTGCAACTACACAACAATTAAGTGTGACTTCAGCAGGAACCTATAGCGTAATTATTTCCGATGGATTTGGATGTACCGGATCAGCAAGTGTAACAGTAACATTAGTTGCAGGTCTTACTCCAACAATTACAGGAGCAACAGTTTATTGTCAAGGAAGTTCAACTACACTATCAGCGGGAGTTGGATATGATACCTATTCATGGACACCAGGTGGCGCAACCACATCTTCAATAATTGTAAATTCACCGGGAAGTTATTCTGTAACTGTTACAAGTGCGTCGTGTTCAGGTACGGCTACGGTAACAGTTGTTGAAAATCCCACACCAACAGTTAACATTACCCCAACATCTTCTACAATTTGTTTAGGTCAATCGACAAGTCTTTTGGCAAGTGGCGCAACAAATTATTTATGGTCACCATCAACAGCATTGAATGGGACAAATACTGCATCAGTAATATCAACGCCAACGCTATCGATTACTTACACTGTTGTTGGAACAGATAATAATGGATGTACTTCAAGCGCTTCAGTTGCGGTAATAGTAAATTCAGTTCCGTCGCTTATTGTTACTCCAACACAACAAGCAATGTGTGCCGGAAGCTCGGCGTCAATTTCTGTATCCGGAGCTGACACATACGCTTGGTCACCAAGCACAGGATTGAACACAACAACAGGAAACGCAGTAACATCAACAACTGGCGCAACCACTTCATACACTGTTGTTGGTACTGCAACTAATGGATGTACCGCATCTGCGACATCAACAGTTATTGTGATACCATCATTGCCGGCACCATCTGTAACATCAAGTTATTTATATTGTCAAAACGCTCCGGCTACAACATTGAATGCAACACCGAATCCCGCTTATGCTACACTTCTTTGGTATACTACTCCAACAGGAGGAACGGGAAGCACAACTGCACCAACACCATCAACAGCTACACCGGGGACACAAAATTTTTATGTATCTCAGATAGATAATAGCGCATCTGTTAGAATCGCAATCAATGGTATGATTGATAATGGCACTCCGGATCTTTTCAGTTTTGTTGCTTTGTCAACAATTCCGGTTGGAACAAAAATTTATTTCACAGATAATGGATGGACAGGCTCAAAATTTGCCGGCTCAGTACCATTGTCAAACTATAAAGGAACAGAAGACATTTGTAAGTTTACCGCAAATGTTAATATTCCGGCAGGAACAGTTATTGTAAGCTATAGTTCAAGTGCATTTTACTCTTGGACAACTTCAGGGTTAATTAACACATCGGCAGGAGCGAGCAATAATGCTTATGGACAACTTTCTTTAGCTACAGGCGGAGATCAGGTTTACGCATTCTTAAGCACTAGCGCAAACGATCCTTTAAGTAACCCTACAACATTCTTATTTGTTTTAGATGATACTTATGGATTTGAAGCGGCAACAAGTTCTAATGAAGGAGCAATACCTCCGGGCCTTTCAATCGCCGATGGAAATGCAGTGACAATGTCACACAATAATTATTACTATTTAATGAATGATGGTTACATTAGGTCTGCAACTCAATGGTTACAGTATGCAGGCGACACATTGCATTATACACGCATAACAGGATCGAACGCTTCATTACCGGCACTTTCAACGACAAATTATAATGTTGCTGCAGCATGTGAAGGACCAAGAGCAAATATTCAAGTAACAGTTCAAGCCGCCCCTATACCAGACGCAACAGTGAATAGTCCTGTATGTGCAGGGGGAAATATTAATTTATCTGCCGATCCGAATTATCTCTATGACGTAAGCTGGACTGGGCCAAATTCATTCACATCTATTGATCAAACCCCGGTAATAACGGGAGCAACCCTTTCTAATGCGGGAAACTATATTGTTACAGTTACAGATTTTAACGGATGTAGCGCAAGTCAAACCGTTAATGTTGTAGTAAGTCAAGTAGTGGTGAATGATTCTTATGTAGCAATTGCTTGTAATGGAGGAACAACTTCGGTTACCATTTCAGCAACAGGCGGAACGGCGCCTTATTCCGGAACAGGAACATTTACAGTTTCTGCAGGAACATTTACTTATAATGTAACAGATGCTAACGGATGTTTGGGAACAAAAACCATTACTATAACAGAACCAACAGCGATAGTGGTTACCGCAACCCTTACCTCTGCAATTTTATGTAATGGCGGAACAGCTACAGTTAGTGTAAGCGCTACGGGCGGTACAGGAGCATATATTGGTACCGGAACATTTAATCCGAACGCAGGAACAATTACTTACACAGTTACCGATGCGAATGGCTGTACCGGTTCAACCAGTATTACAATTGCGCAACCATCCGTTATTGTTGTTACGGCGACAGAAACCACTCCGATTGTGTGTAATGGCGGAACAGCTACAGTAAGCGTAAGTGCCACAGGAGGTACTGGTTTATATACTGGAACAGGTACATTTAACCCAAGTGCAGGAACAATAACATACATTGTGACTGATGCAAACGGTTGCGCTGGCTCAGCTACCATTACAATTTCAGAACCACCGGCGGTAATTATGAACAGCTTTACACCAATTTCAGGGTGCCCGGGATCTGCTGTGACAATTACAGGACAAAACTTAAATTTAGTGACAAGTGTAAAGTTTGATGGAATATCTGCTATATTTGTTTTAACGAATTCAACTGAGATTATCGCCACAGTGCCGGCTTCAGCTACGACAGGTTTAATTACATTGTCAACATCTGCGAATTGTATTACGAGTTCAACATCAAATTTTACTATAACTACCTGTAACCCGGGAATGACTCTTAACTTGAAAGTATATCTAGAAGGTTATTATATAGGAGCTGGAACAATGACTCCGGTTCTTCTGAATCAGAATGTAAGTTCTGCTACAGGAGCAGAAGTAGATACTGTTTCAATAGAGCTATATAATGAAAATACATTTCTGTTAGCTGAAGAGCAAAAAGCAATATTAATGACTGACGGAAATACTTCTGCAACATTTACCTCCGCAGCTGCCGGTAATTACTACATTGCAGTTAGGCATCGGAGTTCTGTTTTAACATGGTCAACAACCGCTGTCGCGATGGGCTCGGTAGCTGCAAGCTATGATTTCTCAACATCGGCCGCACAATCCTTTTCGGGAATGGCAGCAGATGATTTCTCTGAAGGGATATATTCAATTTACTCAGGCGATTTAAATCAAGATGAATATGTAGACGCAAGTGATTATCCATTATTTGACATCGATAATTCTAATGGTCTTTGTTGTGATTATTATTTAACCGACATTAACGGAGACGGTTATGTTGATGCAAGCGATTATCCATTCTTTGATGCAAATAATGCATTAGGAGTATTCTCAATTCACCCATAATATACAATACGACGTAGGCCCAAGCTAAAGTCAAAAACATTAAACTGAAAATCCAAAAAACCAATACATGAGAAAGTTTACTACTTATCTTAACAGAACTGCATTGTTTGTAATTCTGTTTCTGTTTGCCGGAACAAATTTTGTTAAGGCTCAAACATATTCAATGCAGATTACAAATTGTGCCGCAACGTCCAATCGGATAGAGTTTGATGTTTTTATTACTAATGCAGGACCGGCTACCATGCAGGTAAACTCTGTTGTAGTACGACTCACACACTCGGCAGCTATTCTTCCGGCTACGGGAAATGCTGTGACGATAGGTTTTGTAAATGATGGATTGTCTAACCTTCCACTTTTATGGCCACCAAATGCATCTCCAGCTTTTGTTTATACGGCTTCTACTCGACAATTTTCGGTGTCGACAAGCACTAGTATTTACTTAAACGGAACATTGTGTTCTGCGCCAAATATAGCAGTAGGTGCAACCATAAAAGTTGGTCGTTTTTATATTCAGAATGCGGTAAACTGGGTAGGTGGGCAAAGTGCCGGTTTAACTTGGGTTGCCAGTGGGGCCAGTATAGTTTATTTGAATTGTTCTTCAGTAACATCTTCGGCGGCTTCACTAGTTAAAACGTTAACAACTCCATGTACATTAACAACACCATCAGGATCATGTGCTTTGGTTGCATCTATTTCCGGCTCTACAAATCCATTGTGTAATGGAGGAGCAACAGGAAGTGCTACAGTTTCTACTACAGGTGCAACAGGTGCTGTTTCATATTTATGGTCTAATGGCCAGACAACAGCAACTGCTACCGGTTTATCTGCGACTACATATACTGTAACCGCTACAGATGCAGGGGCTGCTAACTGTACTTCCAGTGCATCAGTAACCATAACACAACCAACAGTGGTTTCGGCCGTTGCAAGTTCGTCTCCGGTAATTAATTGTCATGGCGGACAAACGACTGTTACATTAGTTGGATCGGGTGGAGTAGGGCCATACACGTACTCTTTTAACGGTGGAGCGTTTCAGTCTTCAGGAATTTATTCAGGTGTAACAGCAGGCACAAAAAACTATAGTGTCAAAGACGCCAATAATTGTAACTTCTCAAGCTCAATTACAATAACAGAACCTCCAACACTTGTTGCTTCGGTGGTTCAAAATGCACCAATTGCATGTAATGGTGGCACAACAACTGTTACCGTTTCAGCAGTAGGTGGAACACCAGCTTATACAGGAACAGGTACTTTTACTGCAAGTGCGGGATTAAACTCATATACAGTTACTGATGCTAACGGATGTACAGCACCAGCTCTTATTACACTAAGCCAACCATCAGCTGTTGTAGCAAGTTCAAGCGTAACGACTGCAATCGCTTGTAATGGTGGATCTGCAACAGTAGCGGTTTCTGCAACAGGCGGAACAGCTCCTTATACTGGAACAGGTTCATTCTCCCAAGCAGCAGGATCGCATACTTACACAGTAACAGATGCGAATGGTTGTACAGCAACAACAACGATTACTGTAACACAACCATCAGCTGTTGTCGCATCCTCAACTCAAGGTGCTGCAATTGCATGTAATGGTGGATCAACAACAGTAACTGTTTCAGCAACTGGAGGAACGGGCACTTATACAGGAACAGGATTATTTTCAGGTCAGTTAGCCGGTCCTCATACGTATACAGTAACAGATGCGAACGGTTGTTCAACAACAACATCTATTACAATAACACAACCATCAGCAATTACAGCTAGTTCAAGCGTAACGACTGCAATCGCTTGTAATGGCGGATCAGCAACAGTAGCGGTATCAGCAACAGGTGGAACGGCTCCTTATACAGGAACAGGATCTTTAACAGGTCAGTTAGCCGGTCCTCATACATACACAGTAACAGATGCGAACGGTTGTTCAACAACTACAACGATTACCGTAACACAGCCAACAGCAGTTTCCGCTAGTTCAAGTGTAACAACAGCAATCGCTTGTTTTGGTGGATCAGCAACAGTAGCGGTTTCTGCAACAGGTGGAACAGCTCCTTACACAGGAACAGGTTCGTTCTCTCAAGCAGCAGGATCGCATACTTATACAGTATCTGATGCAAACGGATGTTCAACATCAACATCAGTAACAGTTTCTCAACCAACAGCAGTAGTAGCCTCTTCAGTTCAAGGCGATGCAATTGCATGTAACGGTGGATCAACAACAGTAACAGTATCTGCAACAGGTGGAACAGGTTCTTATACAGGAACAGGTACATTCACAGTAGGAGCAGGAACATATAACTACAACGTATCTGATGCGAACGGATGTTCAACTTCAACATCAATCACAGTAACACAGCCATCACAAGTATCTGTATCTGCATCAGCAGGAACGATCGCTTGTTTCGGTGGATCAGCTACAGTAACAGTTTCAGCAACTGGCGGAACAGGTTCTTACACAGGAGCGGGTACATTCTCTCAATTTGCAGGAACAATGTCGTACACTGTAACAGATGCGAACGGTTGTTCAGCATCAACAACTGTAACGTTAACGCAGCCAACTAAAGTGGAAGGTGCAACTTCTACTACACCGTCAGGTTGTACTGGAGCAACAGGAACAGCAAGTGTAACTGGAACTGGTGGAACAGGTACATATTCGTACTTATGGTCTAATGGACAAGCAACAGCAACAGCTACAGGCTTGGCAGTAGGAACATATACAGTTACTCTTACAGATGGTAATGGATGTACAGGAACAGCAACAGCAACAGTAGGTGGAACAGGTGGAGCACCGGGAACTCCGGGATCTATCGTTGGTCCAGTTAGTGTTTGTCGTAGCACAAGCGGTATCGTTTATTCAGTACCTGCGGTTTCAGGAGCAGCATCTTATAACTGGTCACTTCCAACAGGAGTTACAGGAAGTTCAACTAGCAACTCAATCACAGTAGCGGTTTCGTCAACGTATGTAGGTGGATTCATCTGTGTATCTGCTACGAATGCATGTGGAACAGGGTCACAAAGCTGTATGAACCTTCCGGTAATCACAACTTATGCAAGTCAACCAACAGCAATTACAGGATCATCTGTAGCTTGTGGTCCGGCAGTGTATACATATTCGACAACTGCAACTAACGCATTGAGCTTCACATGGACTGTAACAGGAACAGGTGTTTCGATCGTAAGTGGTCAGGGTACGAATAGTATTCAAGTAAGTGTGCCGGCAGGCTTTACTCAAGGATCTGTACAGGTTTACTCATCGAATTGCTATGGAAACAGTGCAGTACGAGGTATGACGATTACAGGAACACCATCACACTCTAATGCAGTTAGTGGACCATCGTTTGTATGTGCAAACAATACAGCGGTGTACACAATGCCATTAGTAAATGGAGTTGCAGCATCGAACTATGTATGGTCAGTAACAGGAGGAGCAACAGTGGTAAGTTCAAGTGTAGGAACATTAGCATCGGCAACGATTGCCTTCGGACCAACATGGACTTCAGGAACAATAACAATCTCTGTTAGCAATACTTGCGGAAGCTATGCACGTACATTTGCTGTACGTTCAACACCAGCTCAACCGGGATCAATTACTGGACCTGGAACAGCATTGTGTGGATTGTCAAATGTTACCTATTCAATTGCAGCAGTAGCAGGAGCAACGTCTTATTCATGGACAGTACCTGCAGGAGTATCGATTGTATCAACAGCGCCAAACGGCTTGTCGGTAACAGTTAACTTTACTCCGGCGTTCACATCAAATTCAGCAGATATTTGTGTAACAGCAAATAACTCATGTGGAGCTAGTGCATCACGTTGTTATACAGTAACATCACGTCCGGCAGCACCGGTAATCACAGGACCAACATCAGTATGTAAGTCACAAACAGGAGTAGCTTATTCATTAGCTCCGGTTTCAGGTGCAACATCTTATGCATGGTCAATCAGTGGTGGAGCTTCAATCGCACCATCCGGTACTTCAGCAACTGTTAACTACAATACATCATTGAGTACAACAGCAACACTTCGTGCAAATGCAATCAACGCTTGTGGAGCATCACAACCGGCAGCATTAAACGTAGCAGTTAATCTATTCTGCCGTACAGCAGCGGATGCTTCAACTGTTTCTACTTCAGAGTTAGGTGCATATCCAAACCCAACTTCAGGTAAAGCAACTGTATCATTCAATGCAACTGAGAAATCGAAATACATAGTGAAAGTAACTGACATGATTGGAAACACATTGGTAAGCAATGTTGTTAACGTAATCGAAGGTTATAACACTCAGGAAATCGATCTTACAGGTGTGGCAAAAGGATTGTACATGATCAGTGTAACAGCTGAAAATGGAACAACTGAAACACTTCGTTTGGTTGTTGAGTAATCAACATCAGATTTAATATTAAGCGAGCCGTCCGATTTCGGGCGGCTCGCTTTTTTTATTCGCTTTTTTAAGCAATTTATACCATTACTCAGTTCAAATTAATCCAATAGATCTCTGGCATAATGCCGATAGAGTAGCTGTTAACGTACAAAAGGCGAAAACGCATTGGACTAGTACAAATACCATATCGGTATTAGAAAGGAGTTCTGGGGAGAAATGAGCTTCGTTTTATTCACAAAAAAAGTCTTGTATTTGCATTCGATTTGTCCTATATTTAGATGGTGGAATTCTGCAAGTTCCAACATATTTAAAACACCCATTCCAATGAAAAAAAGTTTTCTATTAGCAGTACTTTTGATTTTTGCAAAAAGTTCAATCGTATTTGCTCAGGATCCTAGTGCATCATTTTACATTGATCATGCACAATATATTTCTCCTACTGTTTATGAGTTTGATATAATGGCGGTGGCTAGTGGTGCTACAACTACATTTTCATTGCGTACTTTTCAAACAGGGTTGTATGTTAATTCAACTTGGGTAAATGGAGGAAATCTAACATTGACTGCAGCACCGGGTTATTCAGAGCTTACGTCACCGGCTTATAATGGAGTGTATAATTGGAATGCTACCGATAAAGTAATTAATTGCTCTGTGAATTACGGAGTAAAACCTACATCAACAACATGTGTATCGACAGCTGTTACTACAATTCCTGTTCGCATTGCTCGTATTAGAGCGGTAAACTCTGTAAGTTATGGATGCACCACGCCGGATATAAAATTTAATTATGTTTCGAACAATTCGCCCTTAAGATTGAGAAGCTCTTTTTCTTGGAGACTCACTGGCTGTACAACAAATTATGAATTGTTTTATCCCGGAAGAACTTATGGAGGAGTAGCAAAGTTTAATACAGAAACGTACACGCTTGCAGATGCTGATGGTAAATCTTTGGTAAGTTCATTGGCAAATGTTGGAAATTGTTTTCCAATTCTTAGACTGAGATTGTTTTTAGAAGGATATTATGCAGGAGGATCATCGATGCAAAGTGTTTTGAATAATCAGTTAGTGAAAAGCACATCTTATGAGCAAACCGATTCTGTACTTGTAGAGCTAAGACCGACTTCAAATCCTGCAACTATTTTTGCAAGTGTAAAGGGTGTTGTTCTTACAGATGGCTATGCGTCGTTTACTCTACCATCAGGCGCTTCAGGCAATCCATACTACTTGGCTGTTTATCACAGAAGTTCAGTATTGACTTACAGCAATCCGGTAACAATTAGCAGTACTTACACACAATACAATTTTTCATCGTCTGCATCACAGGCATTTTCATCGAATCAAGTATTAGTAAGCCCTGGCGTGTATGCTTTTTATTCGAGTGATTTAAATCAAGATGAATATGTTGATGCCAGCGATTATCCGGTTTTTGATGCAGATAATTCGCTCGGTTTATGTTGTAGTTATTATAATACCGATATGAATGGAGATGGCTATGTTGATGCCAACGATTATCCGTTCTTCGACATCAATAACAACTTAGGTGTTTTTTCTATTCATCCATAAAGAATTGAAGGACACCTAGTATTTACTAAGGGTGTTTACTATTACTTTATCAGGTGTTAACAATATCAGAATTTTATTTCCCGCAAAAACCGCAGACAAGCGCAGAAAAAGTATTTTTAAATTCGATGTGTAGCTCTCGAAAACACGGATATTAATAATCAGCCAAGGTGGTTAAACCACGACCTATGATTCTCGAATTACGATTCTCGATAGTAGATCGGAATGACGTTCGGAAATAAAATTCAGTCTTCAAAATAATATCTCCCGCCTCTCTAAACATTCCGCTCTGCGGATTAATACTACCACGCAAGATTTTTATTTCACGAAAAAAAATCTGCGCTTGTCTGCGGATTCTGCGGGAACTCGAAGGTCGTGAATCGCAATTCGAAGTTTGAGAATTGAAGGACACCTAGTATCTACTAAGCATATTTACAATTGCTTTATCGGGTGTTAGCAAAATCGGAATTTAATTTCCCGCAAAAACCGCAGACAAGCGCAGAAAAAGTATTTTAAAATTCGATGTACAGCTCTCGAAAAAACGGAGATCAATAATCAACGCTCCTCACAATCTCTAATTAAATTCAAGGGTTAATACTACTAGACTAACCACGATTTTTATCTCTCGAAAAAAATCTGCGCTTGTCTGCGGATTCTGCGGGAACTCGAAGGTCGAGAATCGTAATTTGAGAATTGAAGGCCACCTAGTATTTACTAAGAGTGTTTACTATTACTTTATCAGCTAATAACACTACGCACGATTTTTATTTCACGAAAAAAAATCTGCGCTTGTCTGCGGATTCTGCGGGAACTCGAAGGTCGTGAATCGAGATTCGTAATTTGAGAGTTGAAGGAAGGCAAGTTTTTACAAAGCATGTTTACAATTGCTTTATCTGGTGTTAGCAAGATCGGAATTTAATTTCCCGC
>JAYTOX010000077.1:0-23696 GCA_043747595.1 Bacteroidota bacterium
AATATTGAGCGAAAATTTACGACACTCCTCTAAATTAGCTTGCTACTAAGCGGTATTCCGCCGGAGTAATAAGTAGGCAATTTAGTTTATCGACAAACAATATTCTTCATATGAAGCATTGCACCTACACTTGTGTTATACAAGAGCGAAATGCCGACGGAAGAATTGGTTTTATTTTTGAAGAAATAATAGCACTCAGGTTAAAATTTAGTTCTGCGGCATGTATATAAAAACAAACCATGAGTACTGAATCGTGGATGAATATCCAACGCTAAAAAACAACGGACGAATGTCCGTCGAAGCATCGCAAAACTTACCTAACATAATTTGAATATCCATTTGCAAATTGTTTCCTCCGTTCCCCGGCGGAATACCGCTTTAAGTCTGAGTAAATTGAAAGTGCGTGCATAATTTTCGCTCAATATTCCGCCTATCATTTTACGCATTTACTAATTATAGTTGTTAGTAAATTGAATTGGCAAATAGTGAAGAGTACGCCGAGCGGGCTATCATTTTACGGATTTACTAATTATAGTTGTTAGCAAATTGAATTGGCAAATATTGAAGAGTACGTTGAGCGGGTAATAACTGGTGCAATTCTGCAGAAATTTTATATCTTCGTGCGTATGATAAGTCAATTTTCTCAGACGCTATTTTGGGATACAGACATTTCGTCTCTTTCCGAAACAGATCATTCAGAATTTATTATTCAACGTGTTTGTATGTTTGGATCGTGGAACGACTGGCTAATTTTGAAAAAGAAATACGGCATGCAGAAAATAGAAAATGAATTACTGACTGCTCGTTATCTTGACCAAAAAACACTGAACTATTTTAGTCTGATATTCAATAAACCAAAAGATAATTTTCGATGCTATACCTTTCAACCGTCAACCCAAAAGCATTGGAATTATTAAAAGAAATTCAGGAGCTTCCACTTCTTGAAAACTTCTACCTAGTTGGCGGCACTGCTCTTGCGTTGCATTTAGGCCATAGAATTTCTATCGACCTTGATTTTTTTACTCCAAATGAATTTAACACTGCATCCATTATTGATTCGCTGAAAGAGAAGTATACAATTTCACTTTTGGCACAGGCAACAAATTCACTTACTGTAAATATTGATTCAGTAAAAACAGATTTTATCAGGCATAATTACCCTTTGCTTAAACCTATTGAACTTATTGATGGAATAAAGCTTGCTTCAGTCGAAGATATTGCTGCTATGAAACTTAATAGTACAATGAACAGAGGATCGAAGAAAGACTTTTTCGACATCTACGAATTGCTCAAACATTACTCACTAAAAGAGCTTCTCACTTTTCATTCAACTAAATACGATTTCTCCTCTGAGATGATTGTAATAAAAAGCCTCGTCTATTTTGAAGATGCAGAAAAAGAACCTGAACCCGTTTCAACTAATTCTACCACATGGCAATTAGTGAAAACAAAAATCTGTGAGGAAGTTATACTTTATAGCAAATAATACCGATTCAGAATTAAATTTTCATAATAAAACTATTCCGAATTATCGGCTCTGACTTCACCCTGACCTTACACATCCTCTTAGTCAATAAAATAAAAGACTCTACTGCTTAGTAGCAGCGCAAAATTTTATTTGCTTTGAGAAATAAGAAATTACTGCAATTGACTTATAAGTCTGCTGCAGCTGTGTTTATTTTTCAAAATAAAAACTCTCTTATTGCACCCTGTTTAATAAAAATGGCACCCTTCTCCATTTGCAAATTGTATCCTCCGTTCCCCGGCGGAATACCGCTTTAAGTCTGAGTAAATTACAAGTGCGTGCATAATTTTCGCTCAATATTCCGCCTATCATTTTACGCATTTGCTAATTATAGTTGTTAGTAAATTGGATTGGGAAAAATTGAAGAGTACACCGATCCAAATTAATATCCACGGCTAAAAAACAACGGACGATTCCGATGACTATCGGAACGCCGAGTTGTGCGAAATGCCGTCTGTTGTGTTGGCCTTATCATTGAAGAAATAATTTTATTCAACTTCCGATAGCTATCGGAATCAATATTTCGCTCTGTGGCGCTTGGAAAACTGTAATCGTTTTTCATGCCCCTTCAATATTCATTCTTTTATCATTCTCAATCTCTTCTTTTGATGAAGATAATCTGTAATGACTCAACCATATCGATTTCCTCTTCTGCTAGTTTTATTTTTACTGCTTTGTTCTCGCGTTGCTCTTGCACAATCAATCACTTCTGCTGTGAAAAAAACAATGGTAACCAATCAAGAAGATTCGGTAAACAATAATTTATTTCACAATCAAAAAGTTTATACGCTTAACAGAGGCGGTCTTTGTACTGTTTGCAATCATCAAGAGCATTCTATATTTAACGCAAATGTCGGCGACACACTTGGTCCGTTTCTCGAGAACAACACAGCATACTTTTTTAAAATAATTGATGTACATAACTCTGAAGTTGTATCGATAAAAAATATTTGGTTCGACAAACGAAACAGCTACAAAACTGAACAGGCATTGGTAAAAGAATTGCTAACCAAAATCGACTCCGGCGCCAACTTCGACTTAATCTGCGAGCTCTACTGTTCCGGTCACCACATTCCTCATAAGTGCGAAGCAGAAAATGTTTACTTAGAAGATTTAAACGATACTGTAAGAACGGCTCTTTTGAGTCACTCACTTGATGATGTGTTTTATGTTGAATCAGAAAATGGTTTTCATATTATTTCAAAACTTTCTGACCCTAAAACAGAAAGAAGAGTTGTTTCGTTTATCAAAATAAAGAAGAATTAAACTTTTCAAATTTTATCGAATTGATTTACTTAGTGTATTAATAACACTAAGCAACTTTTGTTTAAGGATCTCAACCTATTCATTCGAGTTCTAACCCAACAAAATTGCCCTTGATTGAATCATTAAAACAATTACATTTGTCGCTCACTTTAGAAAGAAAAAATGGCAAAATTAACTGCTGCAATTACCGCTGTTGGAGGATATGTTCCTGATTACGTATTGAAAAATGCTGAATTAGAGAAAATGGTTGATACGACCGACGAGTGGATTTTAACACGAACAGGAATTAAAGAACGTCGAATCTTAAAAGGCGAAGGTTTAGGAACAAGCGATTTAGCTGCTCCTGCTGTTCTTGAGCTTTGCAAAAAAAGAGGAATAGACCCTTCTGAAATCGAGTTACTCATTTGCGCTACCACCACTCCCGATCATGTTTTCCCTGCTACGGCAAATATTATTTGTGATAAAATTGGCGCAAAGAATGCGTTCGGATTTGACTTACAAGCTGCTTGTTCCGGATTTATGTTTGCGCTCGTTACCGGATCTAAATACATTGAATCGGGTCAATATAAAAAAGTAGTTATTGTTGGTGCAGATAAAATGTCGAGCATTGTTAACTATGAAGATCGTGCTACTTGTGTAATATTTGGCGACGGTGCAGGTGCAGTTTTACTTGAACCAAATCACGACGGACTTGGAATTTTAGATAGTATTTTGCGAAGCGACGGTTCGGGTCGTGTGTACTTACATCAGAAAGCAGGCGGTTCGGTGAAACCACCATCGCATGCTTCGATCGACGCCGGCGAACATTTTGTTTTTCAAGATGGCCAACCAGTTTTTAAATTTGCTGTTACGAATATGGCAGATGTTTCGGCGGAAATTATGGAGAAAAATAATTTGAAATCGGAAGATGTTGCATGGCTTGTACCACATCAAGCAAATAAAAGAATCATTGACGCAACCGCACGCAGAATGGGTGTTGGCAGCGAGAAAGTAATGCTTAACATTGAGAAGTTTGGAAATACGACGAACGGAACTATTCCTCTCTGTTTATGGGAATGGGAAAATCAGTTGAACGTAGGCGATAACATTGTGTTGGCTGCTTTCGGCGGTGGATTTACCTGGGGGAGCGTTTGGCTCAAATGGGCCTATAAAAAATAAAAATCAAAAGCAGTTCAATTGTTGAGCTGCTTTTTTTTATTCTTACCCTTCCATTAGGTAGAATTTGTAGGGCAAACGATGACGTTTTTGCATTATTTTCGAAGTTTACCTTCCTTAAAATTTAATCGTAATTCTTAAAAGGCTCCATCTTGCAAATTCCTCAATACCAAGTTTTTAAAAACAAAAAAGGCAGATATTTTTATAAAAGATTAAATCAATTTTGCCGTTTTTAAATTTTAGAGTAGGTTTGAGATTCGAAAAATTTCCGTGCTACTACTTTTTTGCCGGAACTAACTAATAATCAGTATGAAACGGAAAACTACCGTCGTAAAACCAAGCACTGCACCTGAATCTTCATCTATGAATATCAAAGATATTGAAAGCCTCATTAAGTTCGTACAGAACAGCGGCGTTGCAGAGGTTAGCCTCGAACAAAAAGACATCAAGATTACCATTCGTACCACGCATGGTCAGATGATGATAGCTTCGACTCCTGCTGTTCAACACACGGTTGTTGCCAGCGCTCCTGCTGCACCGGCTATCGCAGCGCCTCCTGCTGCAGAGAAGCCGAAAGGAATCGATGAATCAAAATACATTACGGTTAAGTCGCCAATGATCGGTACTTTTTATCGTACTCCATCGCCCGACAAACCAGTTTTTGTAAATGTTGGCGACGAAATAAAACCGGGACAACCAATTTGCATTATAGAAGCAATGAAACTTTTCAATGAAATTGAAGCTGAAGTTTCTGGACGAATTGTAAAAGTGCTTGTAGACAATGCTACTCCTGTAGAATACGATCAACCTCTATTCTTGGTTGACCCAAGCTGATCACCAAAAAAATCTAATTGAATCATCATCAAAAAAGAGTTGAACTGCGTTTCGTTTTTATTGCTGATCGTCTTTCTCTCTTTAATCTGACTCAACGCAATGTTTAAGAAAATTTTAATTGCCAATCGCGGAGAAATTGCTTTGCGAATTATTCGTACTTGTAAAGAGATGGGCATAAATACGGTTGCTGTTTACAGTACAGCCGATAAAGACAGTTTACATGTTCGCTTTGCTGACGAAGCTGTTTGTATTGGTCCGCCGCCGAGTAAAGATTCTTATTTGAACATACCAAGTATTATTGCTGCAGCTGAAATTACAAATGCTGACGCAATTCATCCCGGTTATGGATTTCTTTCTGAAAATTCTAAGTTCAGTGCTATTTGTGCAGAGCATGGAATTAAATTCATAGGTGCAACGCCAGATCAAATTGATCAGATGGGTGATAAATCGAATGCAAAAAACACAATGAAGAAAGCCGGCGTTCCTACTATTCCTGGAAGCGAAGGACTTTTAACTGATTTGAAAGAAGGATTAAAAACTGCGAAGTCGATTGGATACCCTGTAATTTTGAAAGCTACTGCCGGTGGTGGTGGAAGAGGAATGCGTATTGTTTGGAAGCCGGAAGATTTTGATACACTTTGGGCATCTGCTCGTCAAGAGGCGGGAGCTGCATTTGGAAACGATGGCATGTATCTTGAAAAATATATTGAAGAACCTCGTCACATAGAAATACAAATTGCAGGCGATCAATATGGAAAAGCGTGTCATTTGAGTGAGCGTGATTGTTCTATTCAACGTCGTCACCAAAAATTAATAGAAGAAACACCATCGCCTTTTATGACGAACGAACTTCGTGATGAAATGGGTGAGGCAGCAATCAAAGCTGCTCTTGCGGTACGATATGAAGGTGTGGGTACAGTCGAGTTTTTAGTCGACAAACACCGGAAGTTTTACTTTATGGAAATGAATACGCGTATTCAAGTTGAACATCCGATTACAGAAGAAGTAATTAATTACGATCTTATCAAAGAACAAATAAAGATAGCAGCAGGAATGCCTATCTCCGGAAAAAATTATTTTCCGAGTTTACACGCTATTGAATGTCGTATTAACGCAGAAGATCCTTATAATAATTTTAGACCTTGTCCGGGAAAAATCAGTACGCTTCACGTTCCGGGTGGACATGGAGTGCGTGTAGATTCACACATTTATGCCGGTTACATTATTCCTGCAAATTACGATTCAATGATTGCAAAACTAATCACTGTTGCTCAGTCGCGCGAAGAAGCGATTAACACAATGGAAAGAGCGTTGAGCGAGTTCGTAGTAGAAGGAGTAAAAACAACAATACCTTTTCACCAACAACTTATGCGTAACGAAGATTTCCGTAAAGGAAACTACACGACTAAGTTTATGGAAAGTTTTGTGTTGGAAGAATAGTTTTTTTACAAGTAAGAAAGCGAAGCGTTTATTTATTTTACGCCCTACTTACTAATAGAAGATCGATTTTCGAAGTTCGAAGTTCGATTTTCGAAGCGCGATTATCGATTATCATTTACTCACTAATCACCACTTACCACTCACTTAAGATTAGTACCTCTGATACTGTCCGTAGAGTGATTGGAGATAGCATTCACCATTCAGTTTTAAAATTGCAAGCTCTGATTCTGTGAGAGGGTGTGAATGATTGATGATCTTATTTAGATTGTACGAATACACCATCCACTTTTTATTTTCAATAAATCCAACGGTTTCTTCAAATTGATAAAAAGAAAAACTCGAAGAAAATGGATTGAGCAAATTTTTACTCCAAGTATATGCCGACGTATTTATAGCCATTTGCGATAAGATCGTTGATGGAATATCATGATGCCCTCCTGCAAGGTGAACTCTCATTCCTCTAAATTCCGGTTTAATAACATCTCCAAAAAAGACCAGAGGTATATGTCGACTGTTAGGCTCTAACACCAACCGTTTCTCCGGTAAACGATGACCATGATCGGCAACAATTACAAATAATGTATTCTTATACCACGGTTGCTCTTTAGCAGCTTTCAAATAATCACCTAGACATGCATCGGTGTATGCAGCACTATTCCTGAACATATCAGATTCACTTGTACCTTCTATTCTTTTAGCGCCAGGCACATCAAACGGCTCGTGATTACTTAACGTCATTAACGTAGAGAAAAATGGCTGACGCTCATTCTTCATATCATCCAAATGTTTAGCAAACAAAAATTCATCGGCCACTCCCCAACGACTGCTCCCCAATTTCTCATCGAAATTATTTTTACTTATTATCCGATTAAAATTTTGTGTAACACAATACGCATCGAGATTAGAGAAATTACTTTCACCTCCATAATAAAACGAAGTGGAATAATTGCTGAACGCTAACGTCTTCACTAGCGAAGGCAATCGCTTCGACTTTTCACTACTGCGCATTATAGAATGATACGGTGTAGCCGGCCAACCATTCAAAACTGAAACAATGCCCTGATCCGTTCTTGTTCCGCTTGCAAAAATGGAGTCGAATAGTATTCCTTCCGAAATTAATTTTTCCAAATTCGGATCTGTCCGCTTATCACCTCCCAACGACGCAACTACATCGGCGGTATAACTCTCAAGAATGATAATTACAATATTCGGCTGATGGTTTGAAAGTATAAGTGGAAATTTTTCAAACGATACCTCCTGCAACTTTTGCATTAGCGGAACACAAATTCCTTTATCAACTCTTCTAAACGGATTCTCTGTAGAGATGCCGGCAGTATAAATATCGTATGTTAAATGCCAAGCCGGATTAATTGCCGACTGATTTAAAAAATTATTTTTTGAATAGTAAACCAAACTTTCATTCATCGGAAGCATTTGAACACCTCCGCGGATTCCTACTATGACAAGTCCTACAGCAATAACCCATGAAGCTATTCGAGGAATAAATCTATCGTTCGCTTGTTCAAAAGAAACATAAAACCATTTCTTAAAAATAAAAATTGTTGTTCCAATACAAATGATCAAGCCCACGATTAATGCGAGCGACTGCATTGCGGAGAGTGAAGTGAAAATTTCTTTCGGGTCGGCTAAATAACTAACGGCTCTGAAATTAATCATTGAGTTCCAATAGTGATACAAAGCAACGTTTCCCGCTACTGATAAAAAGACAACGACCAGCGCCAAATACTGAATAAGTAAATCGGTAAGAGCGATAATTCTTTTCGGAAAAAAGAAATAAATCAAATTCAGAAACAATGAAGGCAATAAAAAATATCCTGCAATTGAAAGATCCATTCTTAAACCAAACCAAAAAGACGGAAGTGCTTCTTTAATAGAAATGGAATTATCTTCAGGAAAATTGACAAGTAAAAAAATAGCACGCCAAATCAAAAAGAAGATCGCGTAAAAAATTGCAATCTTAAAATAGTGAGCGAGCGTTTTTTTCAATGATACTGTTTTTTCGAGTATGGAAATAAAAAGTCGATTGAACTCTATTGAGCAATTAAACTTAATCGACTTTCAAGCTTTAAATTTATTCGGGTAAAACTAATGATTTGTCGAATTGGTTTCGCAAAACTACTTCAATAAATCAGCTAGATTTTCTTACTGAAAGAACAGCCTGAATCAGAAATGTAGCCATTGAACGAAAAATGGAAGCCAACATTATCAATCTAAAATAGCAAATAGAATAACTAAAAATTATATCGTAACCAGCTCATCCATAAATTGACGAACAGCATTTTTTATTGCCTTAGAATCGAAATGACATTCGTCGTATAATTCTTTTTGCTCGCCATGATCTATAAATCGGTCGGGGATTCCTAAGCGTGTAACACGTGCCGAGTATTGATTATCGAGCATAAACTCTGCTATGGCAGAACCAAATCCGCCCATCAAACATCCGTCTTCTACTGTAATTACTTTTTTAAACGTACTAAAAATTTCGTGAAGCATTACTTCGTCCAACGGCTTTACAAATCGCATGTCATAATGCGCCGGACGAATTCCTTCTTTCTCCAACTCTTCACATGCTTTCACTGCAAAATTGCCGGGATGGCCAATGGTTAGTATTGCTACTTCTTCTCCATCACTTACTTTTCTTCCTTTGCCAATTTGTATTTTCTCGAAGGGTGTTTTCCAATCTATCATAACTCCATTTCCTCTTGGGTAACGAATAGAAAATGGCGCATTTGTTTCAGGAAGTTGTGCGGTGTACATTAAATTTCGCAACTCTTGTTCATTCATCGGAGCCGAAACAATCATATTAGGAATGCATCGCATGTAAGCCAAGTCGTATGCACCGTGATGCGTTGCTCCATCGGCACCCGCCAATCCTCCGCGATCTAAACAAAATACAACCGGTAATTTTTGTAAAGCTACATCATGCACAACTTGATCGTAGCCACGTTGCATAAACGACGAATAAATATTGCAGAACGGAATCATGCCTTGAGTGGCCATACCTGCAGAGAATGTGACGGCATGTTGTTCGGCAATACCTACATCAAATGCACGATCGGGCATTGCCTTCATCATAATATTCAACGAACAACCCGAAGGCATGGCAGGTGTAACACCAACGATCTTTAAATTTTTTTCTGCCAACTCAACAATTGTATTTCCAAAAACATCTTGGTACTTCGGTGGTTGTGGAGAAGTGTTGACAGGCTTAATAATTTCACCACTAATTTTATCGAACAATCCCGGCGAATGCCATTTGGTTTGATCTTTCTCTGCTAACTCATAGCCTTTACCTTTTACAGTAAGGCAATGCAAAATTTTAGGTCCCGGAATATCTTTTAAATCGTTCAGCACTTTTACTAAACGATTTACATCGTGTCCATCGACCGGACCAAAATATCTGAACTGAAGCGACTCAAACAAATTACTTTGTTTCAGCAACGTTGTCTTAACAGCATTTTCAATGTTGGATGCTATCTCTTGAGCGTTAGGTCCGAACTTGCTTATTTTACCGAGCAGTTTCCAAACTTCATCTTTCACTTTATTATATGTATGAGAAACTGTGATGTCGGTTAAATATTCTTTCAGCGCACCCACATTCGGATCGATGCTCATGCAATTATCGTTGAGCACGACCAATAGATTTGAGTTTTCTACACCAGCATGATTCATTGCTTCGAATGCTAATCCTGCAGTCATAGCACCATCGCCAATTACAGCGATATGTTGACGTTTTGTTTCACCTTTTAATCGAGAAGCAACAGCCATTCCTAAGGCGGCAGAAATAGAAGTGGACGAATGTCCTACACCAAACGTATCGTATTCACTTTCGCTTCTTTTTGGGAAACCACTTATGCCTTTGTAAATTCTGTTGGTATAAAAAATATCGCGACGGCCTGTTAGTATTTTGTGACCATACGCTTGATGACCCACATCCCACACGAGCTGATCGTCGGGCGTATTGAATACATAATGCAAAGCAACGGTGAGTTCAACAACTCCTAAAGAAGCACCAAAATGACCTCCATTAACCGAAACGATATCGATGATATAGTCGCGTAGTTCTTTGGAAATCTGAGGCAGATCCGACTCCTTAAACTTTCGCAAGTCGTCAGGAAATGTAATTTTTTTTAAATGCTTACCGGGCTTAATATCCATCTGTTTTTCTGAATCTACAAATATAGAAAAATTCGATTTATAAGGGCGTTTAACGACTTGAAGAACCGCTTTATTGGCCTTACTTTTTATTTTTCCACTTGGTTTTTGGGCAGATTTCACTACAAGACAACAAAGGGGGGCGGAAATTGTTCTGATGCTTCTCTTTTAAGTAATTCCTCTTTGCAATTAAATTAGTCTAGATCGGTTGTTGAAATTCATTTGAAACGTCCAAATGCTAATGATTTTCCAACGTTTTACCTACATTTGCGCTCTATGAAAAAGAAAAGAGTAATTGATCTGTTGAAATCGACAGAAACCGGAATTGAAACGGAAATTAAAGGCTGGGTAAGAACTAAAAGAGGAAACAAACAAGTTGCCTTTATTGCCCTTAATGATGGATCGACCATTCACAACATTCAATTAGTTTTCGATCTAACTAAATTCTCTGATGATGATCTTAAATTTATAACTACCGGCTCTTGCATTCATGCCAAAGGAACACTCGTGGCTTCGCAAGGTCAAGGTCAAAGTATAGAGATTCAAGCTAGCGAAGTAAAACTACTTGGTGGTGCCGACGAAACTTTTCCTCTGCAGAAAAAAGGTCATACGCTCGAGTTCCTCCGCGAAATTGCTCACTTACGCCCTCGTACAAATACTTTCGGTGCTGTACTTCGTATTCGTCACCACATGGCTTTTGCCGTACATAAATTTTATAACGACAAAGGATTTTTCTACCTCCACGCTCCTATCGTTACAGGATCCGATGCTGAAGGTGCCGGAGAAATGTTTAGAGTAACTACGCTCGACCCTGTTAAACCTCCGCTGTTGGAAGACGGTACCGTTAATTACAAAGAAGATTTTTTTGGAAAAGCTACTAATCTAACGGTAAGCGGACAATTGGAAGGCGAACTTGGTGCTATGGCGCTTGGTTGTGTTTATACTTTTGGTCCTACATTCCGTGCCGAAAATTCGAATACGCCTCGTCACCTTGCAGAATTTTGGATGATAGAACCTGAAATGGCTTTTTATGACATTCAAGATAATATGAATCTCGCTGAAGAGTTTTTGAAATATTTAATTCAGTATGCGCTCGATCACTGTAAAGACGATCTTGAATTTTTGAATACGATGTACGACAAAGAACTTATTACTCGCTTGCAATCTGTTGTAGCTCTACCTTTCGAACGCTTAACTTATACAAGCGCAGTTGACATACTCATGAATTCAGGAAAAAAATTCGAATTCAAAGTTGAATGGGGAACTGACTTACAAAAAGAACACGAGAACTTTTTAGTCGATCATTTTAAACGACCGGTGATACTTACCGACTATCCAAAACACATCAAAGCATTTTATATGAAACAAAATGATGATGGCAAAACGGTACGAGCAATGGATATTTTGTTTCCATGGATCGGTGAAATTATTGGTGGATCGCAGCGAGAAGAAAACTACGACAAACTTGTTGAGCGCATGAATGAAATGCATATTCCTACCGAAGAAATGTGGTGGTATCTCGACACTAGAAAATTTGGAGCGTGCGAACACGCAGGCTTCGGCTTAGGATTCGAACGACTAATTTTATTTGTAACAGGCATGACAAATATTCGTGATGTAATTCCATTTCCTAGAACACCGGGGAATGCGGAGTTTTAGAAAGTGTAAGGAAGAAGTATGAAGGAAGAAGTATGAAGTAAGAAGTAAGAAGTAGGAAATAAGAAGTAAGAAGTAAGAAGTATGAAGTAAGAAGTAAGAAGTAAGAAGTAAGAAGTAGGAAATAAGAAGTAAGAAGTAAGAAGTAAGAAGTAAGAAGTAAGAAGTATGAAGTATGAAGTATGAAGTAAGACGTAAGACGTAAGACGTAAAAGATAAAAGATAAAAGATAAAAGATAAAAGATAAAAGATAAAAGATAAAAGATAAAAGATAAAAGATAAAAAGTAATAAATAACACAGTTAATTGAGCAGATCGGCGAATGATGGCTTACACTTTATTTCTCACTTCCGCCTCTCTAAAAATTCCGCTTTGCGTTCATTTTTTTTACTCACTAATTACCACTTACTACTCACCAAAGAAAACTCTGCGTTAATCTGCGGTTTCTGCGGGAGAAAAAAAATGATTAGTGCTTTTCTAAAAGTGAAATGATTGCTCACAAAAGCGGAATTCCGTTCGGCGAATGATGGCTTACACTTTATTTCTCACTTCCGCCTCTCTAAAAATTCCGCTTTGCGGCATGAAGTATGGAGGAGCTACTTATTATTAGATGTGTTTTTTTTACTCACCAATAACTACTCTCTAATTACTCACCACTCACTTAAAAGAGTGCGCCACCACAACCATCAACGTTTGCCCTACGGCTCTGAGTGTATTCGGATCTATCACTTCTAAATTATCGTTGTGTGTATGCCAGTGCTTCGCAAAGCCTGATCGTGAACCCGGATTGCTGTGTATAATATCGATCGACGGAATTCCAATGTTGTTCACATACACGTGATCGTCGGTAACCCATCCGCCTTCTTGATTTAAAAAATAATTCGCATAACCAATTTCCGCAGCAGCTTTCCAAACTTTTTCTACCACTGCTCCTGCTTTTTCATTCGACAACCCTTCTATTCTAAATTGCGCATTCTTTGCTCCTACCATATCCAACAAAATTCCGAATTCAGCTGAATAGTTTTTTACATGTAAATTTTTTGCCCAATACTGTGTGCCTAATGCATAGCTGTCTTCCGACTCCGGACCGCCACCTTCTTTTCCCCAGTCTTCAGCATCAAAAAAAGCGAGGTCTATTCCAATTGATGGTTTGTTATTACTATACACCCGAGCCATCTCCATCAACACCGCCACTCCACTAGCTCCATCATCGGCTGCTAACGATGGCTTGTCTTTATCTACCAAATCCTGATCTGACCATGGGCGTGTATCCCAATGGGCAAAAAGCAACACTCTTGTTTTAAGCTCCGGATTAAATGATGAAATAATATTTCTGAATTTTAATTTTGTTCCATCATAAGCCGTTACGATTCCCTTTTGAACAATTACTGTATCGGCCCATTGCTGCATCTGTGCTATGAGATAATCTCCACATGCAATATGAGCAGCTGTATTCGGAACGCGCGGACCGAAATCAATTTGTGATTTTACAAATGCAAAAGCAGAATCGGCATTAAACTCCGGAACTGTTATGGTTGGCGCAACAACAACTTCATTTTTGTTGCCAGCATCCTCGGAGCTCTTATTATTTTTACAAGAAAAAATTACGAAAGAAATAACTGAAAGCGAGAAAAGAATTTTTTTCATTAGATTGGCTTGTTGATTATTCAATAAAAGTAAATTACTCTTTCACCCACGATGTTCCGTCTTTCTCATCTTTAATCTTAAAACCCAATGCTGCTAACTCATCACGAATTTTATCGGATGTTGCAAAATCCTTATTCGCCTTTGCCGAATTACGAACTCCTATTATCATTTGCATCAATCCTTCTATGCCATTATCGCCCACTGCATTTTCTTCTTTAAGCCCTAAAATATTTTCGATGAAAATCGGAAAGAATTTTTGCAACTCTTCCAAATCAAATTTTGAGATCGTTTCTATTCCTGCATGGACTGAATTAATAATTCGAACCGCTTCAAATAATTCTGCTATCACCATAGCGGTATTCATATCGTCATTCATCGCTGAATAACATGCTTGCTTTACTGCCGCTATATTCGATGTAGTTTTTTCTCCTGTTTTCAGTTTATTCAATAACGCTTTTGCATTGAATAATTTTTTCATGCCCTTCTCTGCGGCTTTTAATCCTTCATTGCTAAAATCGAGCGTGCTTCTATAGTGAGCCTGAAGTACAAAAAATCGAATTGTCATTGGTGAATACGCTTGCTCTAACAACTTATGCGTGCCATTGAAAAATTCGTCGAGATTAATAAAATTACCCAGCGACTTACCCATCTTCTGACCATTGATGGTAATCATATTATTATGCAACCAATATTTAACTGGTTCTTTTCCGGTGGCCCCTACACTCTGTGCAATTTCACATTCATGATGAGGAAACAAAAGATCCATTCCTCCGCCGTGTATGTCGAACGTTTCACCAAGATATTTAGCACTCATTGCCGAACATTCTATGTGCCATCCCGGAAAGCCTTCGCTCCATGGCGAGGGCCAACGCATAATATGTTCAGGCGATGCTTTTTTCCACAAAGCGAAATCGACAAGGTTTCTTTTTTCCGATTGCCCTTCCAATTCTCTCCGCTCTTCGCCGGCACCTGCAAGTAATTCTTCTACCACGCGACCGGAAAGTTTTCCGTAGTGATGCGTTGAATTATATTTTAACACATCAAAATAAACTGATCCATTCGATTCATAAGCAAAACCATTTTCGATGATCAACTTGATCATTGCTATTTGTTCTATGATATGGCCGGAGGCATACGGTTCAATGCTCGGTTGCAATACATTTAATTTATCAACTGCTTCGTGATAAGCGTTCGTATATAACTGAGCAATTTCCATTGGCTCCAGTTTTTCTACTCGTGCTTTACGCGCAATTTTATCTTCGCCTTCATCGGCATCGTTTTCTAAATGCCCCACATCGGTAATATTCCGAACATAACGAACACGATAACCCAAATGCTGTAAATATCGATTTAGAATATCGAATACAATTGCAGGACGACTATGACCTAAATGTGGAGGACCATATACAGTAGGTCCGCAGAGATAAAGTCCGACGAAACCGGGAACGATCGATTCGAATTTTTCTTTTTTACGAGAAATGGAATTATAGAGGAAAAGTTCTTTTGACACTACTTAAAAATTATTGGTGGTGATTAATGAGCCTGAGCCATTGCTTGAATATGACTAAGCATATCTTCTGTCATACTCGCTAAAGTGAATTCAGGTTTCCAATTCCAGTCGTTTCGAGCGGCTGAATCGTCGATGCTATTTGGCCATGAATCGGCATACTGCTGACGTACATCGGGGCGATAAGATATTTTAAAATCCGGAATATGTTTTTGAATTTCTTCGGCGAGCTGCTTCGGAGTAAAACTAAATGCCGCTACATTGTATGACGATCGTATTTTTACTTGCTCTGATGTTGCGTCCATTAAACCGATTGTGGCTTTCAGCGCATCGTGCATATACATCATCGGAAGTTCGGTATTTTCTGAGAGAAAACATTCGTAGCTTTTAGCACGAAGAGCTTCATGAAAAATATGGACGGCATAATCTGTTGTACCTCCGCCCGGTTCTGCGGCATAGCCGATAAGACCGGGATACCGAATAGACCTTACATCGACATTAAATTTTTCGAAATAATACTCACACCAACGTTCGCCCGCCAATTTGCTGATACCATATACTGTAGATGGTTCCGTTATCGTAAACTGTGGTGTATTTGTTCGTGGAGTGTTTGGTCCGAAAACGGCGATAGAACTAGGCCAAAAAAGTTTGAATTTTTCTTCGCGAGC
This sequence comes from Bacteroidota bacterium, assembly GCA_043747595.1. Taxonomy (GTDB): domain Bacteria; phylum Bacteroidota; class Bacteroidia; order AKYH767-A; family 2013-40CM-41-45; genus JADKIH01. The sequence continues at coordinate 15,874 of JAYTOX010000077.1, forward strand.
CAACTCAAGTGTGCCGAGAAGTCCTTCCATGTTTAATCGCCAAGCCGATTTAATCTTTTGTTCGGCCGTGGCGCTAAGAAGAGCTGCGAGGAGATACACTTGTTTCACATTGTGCTTGCGGATAATTTCAGCCACTTGCACAAAATCGAGCACGTCTAACTGATAAAAAGGGCCTTTATGTAAAAGGTCGTTATCCGGCATTTTTATATCGGTCGCGATTACATTTTGATCGCCATAAATTCGACGCAGTTCGTCGACCAATTCCGACCCTATTTGCCCCTTCGCCCCGATTACTAAAATTGTCTCTTTCATTGCTCCAAGTTTGCGGGACAAATGTAGTAGAAATTTTTTATTTGGGGATTGAAGGGGGGAATAGAGATTCGAAGATCGTAATTCGAGAGTCGAGAGTCGAAGATCGTAATTCGAGAATCGAGAGTCGAAGATCGTAATTCGAGAATCGATGGATAGGAATTGCACAAGATGACCTACAGAAGTCATTTGCTTCTGTGGGTGATTTGATTCCCGCAGAAGCCGCGGATTGACGCAGATATATTGGGAATTGAATGACTCGTAATTCGAGAATCGAGATTCGAAGATCGTAATTCGAGAATCGATGGATAGGAATTGCACAAGATGCCCTACAGAAGTCCTTTGATTCTGTGGGTGATTTAATTCCCGCAGAAGCCGCGGATTTTCGCAGATATATTTATAATTGATAGACTCGAAAAACATTTTTACGAATCACTATTTTCGAGTGCCTTCTAACATCAAATTACGATCTTCGACTCTCGACCTTTTTTGCACAATATAACCTACAAAAGTCCTTTGCTTATGTAGGTGATTTGATTCCCGCAGAAGCCGCGGATTTTCGCAGATATATTTGGATTGATTGACTCGAAAAACATTTTTACGAATCACTATTTTCAAGTGCCTTCTAACATCAAATGACGATCTTCGATTCTCGATTTGTCGATTTGTCCAATTACGATCTTCGAAAAACGATTCTCGATTTGTCGAATTACGACTTTCGAAAAACGATCTTCGCCCTTTTTACTAACTTTCACCACCCTTATGAAACACAGCCGGCTTTTTTGTTTGTTGCTTTTGATACCCATTATTTTCATTGGTGTTGGTCGCTCGCACGATTGGGGCGACGACTTTGCACAGTATCTTTTGCAAGCAAAAAATATCGTTCAAAGTGTAGCACAAACCAACAATGGATTGGTGTTTCCTACCACCGAATTGCCGTATGCTATTAGTGCTTATCCGATGGGATTCCCACTGCTAATTGCACCCATTTATTACTTCGCGCAACTTTCAATTTCTCCTTATATCTATTTGAATGGAATAGTGCTTGTGCTTTTGGCTTGTCTATCATTTGATTATTCAAAAAGATATTTTGATAATAGAAAATCACTATTGATTGCTTTATTGATTGGATATAATTTACTTTCACTCACACTTAAGCAAGAAATTCTAGCCGAATTTGCCTTTGCTGCCACGCTTTTAGCGATCATTTTAATGCTCCGAAAAAATGATCGTCGCACGGTTTTGCTTGCAGGCCTTTTGGCAGGAATACTTGTTTCTTTTCGTATTGTTGGACTACTAATTTTGCCGGCATTTTGGCTTATGCTCATGTTATCAAAAACACATAATCGAAAAGAAAAATACTTTCTCAGCATGCTCTTTTTCACCACTTGCCTTACGATCTTTATGCTTCTAAATGTGCTTCTCTTCGATATCAATCTCGGGCACTTCTTCCAATTCTATTCGCTCCAAATTTCTGCTCATCGCAACCATATATTCGAAAACGGTTTCCATATTATTGAAAGTTTGCCCGGCATCTTTCTTCCATTTCTAAAGAATCGGGTCATTTCCTACTTCATACTCATCCTTGTGTCGAACGGATTTATCAGTCGAATAAAAAACGCAGAAACTCCGGAATGGTTCTTTCTACTCTACGTTATTCTACTTTGCATCTTTCCGTATCATGCTACCATTACCCGATTTTTATTTCCGATTATTCCCTTCATCATCATTTACTTTTTTATTGGAGCCGAAAAAATATTTTCTTCCTTCTTGTCAATTGATCGATCATTCGAATTTTTGAGTGTCATAACTGCGCTTTCTATTATCTATTCGTTTTACTTTCTCTCCAAACAATCAATTCCGGATGGGCCCTATTCAACTGATGCAAACGCTGCCTTTTCATTTATCAAAAACAACACTGCCGAAAACGATATTGTTCTTTTTTCGCGTGCTCGTGCCCTTCATCTTTATACCGGCCGTCGTTCTACTTTTCTCACACAGCTGAAAAGTCCGGAAGAAAATCTACTCCTCCTTCGGTCGATCAACTGCAAATATATTCTAGCAGCTGACGAACGTTCGGGCGCTTACAATGAAAGTCTGGCAGTGTTCCTTATGGCAGAAAAAAATCAGTTCGACACCACTTTTATCGACGGCCGCTATCGCCTATTAAAACTAAAAGAACCGTTGAATTAGGTAGCTCACCCTTCTTTTGCAGTAAAAACCAACATCCTTTTTCAACTGTTAAACGCCTTGATTTCATCGTTTTTTCCCTAACTTTGAATCATCAGAAAAAGTAACGATTGTTCTCAAAATAATTGGAGGCTTTCGTCGTTTTTCTACTTCTCGCCACACCTATGAAAAAAACACTCTCGCTTTTCGCTTTTCTATTATTCATCATTTCCGCTAACGCTCAAATCAACCAAGTTTCACTTGGCAATTGGCGTTTACATATTCCATACCGTCAAGGTGTGGCAGTAGCAGAAGATTATAAAGGCAAAATTTATTGCGCTGCTCAATTTGGGATGTTCAGCTACGATAACAACACGGGCGAATACGAATATTATACAACACTCACCGGACTTTCCGATCACGAAATAAATAACATTCGCCTCGATCAAACTTCAGGAATTTTAATGATCACTTATTCCAATTCCAACATCGATCTTTTATTGCCCGACAAAACAATCATCAATCTTCCCGATATCAAACAAAAAAATATTGTAGGAGGAAAAGGAATTAACAGCATTACTTTTATCAACGGTCTTGCTTATCTGAGTTGCGAATTTGGAATCGTGATTGTTGACCTTCATCGTTATGAAATTCGCGGAACGTATTACATAGGAGCAAATAGTAGTACGGTAAATGTTCAAGGAATTGCGTTCGACGGAACAACGCTCTTAGCTGCAACCGAAGGAGGAGTTTATACTGCCAACATCAACGACCCAACAATTTTTAATTCGACCGCATGGACAAAAGATCTTTCATTTGCCGAACCGAACGGAAATTTTTCATCGGCAGCCATGATCAGCGGAAAGTTTTTTGTGGTGAAAGCCAATCCTGCCGTTTATAAAGACACGCTCTTTATTAATAATAACGGAGTGTGGACACAATTTATTAATGAAACAGGATTCCTTGCTCATGTGGAAGATCATAATGGTTATTTGATGTATAGTAACTGGTCTGAAGTTATAGCCATGGATGTAAATGCGAATGTTGTTGCCGGAATAAATATTTACAACGGGCCTAACTTCGTTTTGCGGAGAGGAGTTTTAACTACTACCGGAGAATTATGGATCGCTGATCATCAGAACGGTTTGCTTTTAAGCACTCATACTCAAACATACAAATTCTTTACACCGAATGGGCCGGGTGCCGAAGCGGTTTTTGGCATGCAAGCCTTAGGTGGAACTGTTTGGGTTGCCTCAGGTTCTCTTGAAGGTGACAAACCATTTTACGATAATAAAAATGGGATGTATAAATTTTCCGACGAACGTTGGAAGTTTTTTAATCTAACGAATGATTCCATTTATACTCTTGCAGCTCTACGATCGCCTGCGGTGAGTGGCGTGGCAATTGATCCTAATAATAACGCGCATGTTTATGTTGCAGGATATGGCGCCGGTGTTTTGGAATATGTAAATGATAAAGGCGTTGCACTTTTTAACGCACGAAATAGTCCGCTCGGCTGGGCAAAGACCGATACTAATGATGTTCGCGTAGGCGGACTTACATTCGATGGCGATGGAAATCTTTGGGCGGTGACTACTTATAATACCAAAGCTGTTACTGTTCGTCAGCAAAATGGTACTTGGTATTCATACAACTTACCCGATCCTTCGATGATCGACAATGTTAATCTGCGACCAATTGTTGACGACTACGGACAAAAATGGTTTGTGTCGCATAAAGGTGCAAGTAATGGTGCAGGAATTTATGTTTTTAAAGAGGCGAGTCTTACTTCATCATCGGGTGTAAAATTAAAAGCATTAACAACTCAGAGCGGCTCCGGAAATTTACCCGACCTTTTTGTAAACGTTCTCACCAAAGATAAAGACGGCGCTATTTGGATTGGAACAAATACAGGTGTTGCCGTTATTTATAATCCGGGAAATGTATTTTCTGGCAGCGGTTTCGATGCACAAAAAGTAATTCTCGAGCAAGACGGTTATGCGCAATATCTTTTAGAAACAGAAAGTGTAACAGCAATAGCTGTTGACCCTGCTAATCGAAAATGGTTTGGAACTGCTAACGGTGGAGTTTTCCTTATGTCGGCCGACGGAACAAAACAATTACGAAACTATAACATCGAAAACTCTCCTCTTCCTTCCAACTCAATTAGCGATATTGTGATTAACGATATTACCGGAGAAGTTTTTATTGGCACCGACAAAGGCATGATTAGTTATTTGGGTGATGCTACTGCAGGAGGAGATGAATGTAAAGATCACTTAGTTTTTCCTAATCCTGTAAAGCATGGATATAACGGCCCGATCGCAATACGAGGATTGCTGAATAATGCAGATGTAAAAATTGCAGATGTAGCCGGGAATATTGTGTATCATACAAAAGCGAATGGCGGATTGGCTACATGGAATGGGATGAATTATAGTGGTGAGCGTGCACAAACAGGAGTTTATACGATTTATGTTTCGAACGAAGATGGAAGTCAAACATGTGTTACTAAATTACTTTTTGCCAGATAATGTTACACAAAACCAGAGGCATTGTTTTTTCTTATACTGAGTTTCGGGAAACGAGTCTGGTAGTAAAAATTTATACTGAACTTTTTGGGATACAATCGTACATAGTAAATAGTGTGCGCAAGAAAAATGCAAAGTTATCGATCGGACTTTTTCAACCGCTTACGTTAGTGGATCTAGTGGTGTATCATAAAGAGCGGCAAGGATTACATCGTATAAGTGAAATTAGACCAATGCCTCCGCTAAATAGTATTCCGTTCGATATTATTAAAAGCACGATGGTTCTTTTTTTGAACGAAGTATTGAGTAAGTCGATTAAAGAGGAAGAAGAAAGTCAGTTGCTATTCGAGTTCTTAACGAACAGTATTCAGTTGCTCGACGCACAGCAGCCTGTTTCAAGGTATTTTCATTTATTATTTCTGATGCGACTTACCCGTTATCTTGGATTTTATCCGCTTAGCAACTATTCCATTCCACAGCCTTATTTTAATTTGATGGATGGAAAATTTCAATCAGATATTCCATTACATCCCTATTACTTGAATGAGCAGTCGGCAGAAAATTTTTCGAAATTGATTCTACATTCTTCCGATCTTTCTTCCACTTTGAACATTAGTACAATTGAGAAACGAAATTTGGTTGAGCAATTATTAGAATATTATCGTTTACACATTGCAGGCTTCCCTCCTATTAAATCGCATAAGGTTTTGGAGCAGATTTTTGAGTAGAGGGGCGAAGGGTCAATTACGAAAACAGAGTTGATGCAAAAAATTGGAGGTTTTGTTACTATTTTTTCATTCCTCATTATTAATTATTCTCTACAAGCCCACCCTGCTTTGCTGATCAGACAATTTTCAATATATTTGAGAATAGATACCACTTCCTTATGAAAACGATTTTCAAAATATTTATCATTCAATTCTTTTTTGTGCAATTTATTTCTGCACAAACATGCACTAACGACTCAGTTGTTGTTCGTCATTATTTCGAAAATAGAAACAATCAAGTACAATTAGTCCAAACAATCATTGAACGTTCAGTTTTTAATCGTGACTCGGGTTCTGTGCGAATTACTACACAAGCGGCTGTAATGGGAACACCGTTTTCACCCGTCTCTGTAATTGATACTTTTTGGATTCATACAGACACACTTAAAAATGCAAACGGAAAAATCGATATGATCTTCCAAAAAAAAGGATCGAGTACCGGCTGGCAAAATTATAAAACCGACAATTACACATACAATGTTAATGGATCTATTCTTACAAACACAAAATTAAATTGGAACGGGAACTCGTGGGATTCTGTTTCTTATCATACCTGGATTTACGATGTTGTAAATAATTTAATCGAAGAAGCTACATATTCATTTTCTGCAGGTGTAAGATCCAATGTCTCATTAACTGAATTAGCGTATGTAAATAATCTCCCACTATCAAAAACATTCAGTATTGGAGTAGCCGGCAATCAATGGCAATTTTCAAGACGATTTATTTTTTCATATACAGCTACATTAAGAACAAGTGTTGAAGTTGACAATTACGACACAAGCACTTCTTCTTGGCAATTGGTTGACCTGTATTCTTACGGCAACAACTTTGGTGAATACTCATTCATACTTCCACAATACACTCCAATTACTTTAAACAATATCAACTCTGCTGATACTCTGCTCATCGGCTATGATACTTTAGAAGAAAAAACATTCGACCGAAATGTACATTTCACTTCAATCGATACAAGCGATCACATCTTTGGTGTGGCCGGTGTAATTTCTTACAACATCTTCAACCGATTCAATGGTAAATTAAAAATAAAACAAAGTTGGTATAGCAATTGGGCGACATTCGATATGACCGACTCTATGTGGTATTCGGTTGATCGTCCTGCACGTTCAACATATTTTTATGATTTGCTAGGAAGAGTTGATACGATTCTATCTTATGGACCTTGTACTAATCCATGTGGCGATGAGCAATATTTCTCATACGACAATTACAATCGTCCCACTTTTTCATCTGACTATAGCTGGACAATGGTATTCGATCATTTTCAATCGAACACTTATTTTTATTCTGACACTGCAAATATTTCGATTGCAATTGCTCCTAACGATACAAATTTCGTTGGTTGCCGAGGTGACATTTTTCATCCTACAATATCAGTGATTGGCGGATGTTTGCCTTATACTTATCATTGGTATCCAACTACCGGTCTTTCATCTGATACAGTTTTATCTCCTGCAATACAAATTAATGATGCAGTTACTTATCACTTAGTTGTGCAAGATAATTTAGGCCGCATCGATAGTTCTGCAATTTCTGTAAATTCCGGTTACACACACAATTTAATAATAGATACGGTTTACTGTAATGGCATTACAAATTTACACTTGCCTATTTTCAACGCCACATATAATTGGATTCTAGATTCACTTTCGATTCCGGGTGCAAATACTAATCATTATACAGCAACTTTTGCCGGAGATTATCACGTATCAGGAACTGTCGACGTTGGCTACCTATCCACTTATCAGTTTACTTGTGCATTTGAAAGTGATACTGTAACCGTACAAGCATTAGCGTTGCCAGTACTTTTCTTTTCAGACGATACATTATTCACGAATTTTTCAGGCACTCAGTACAATTGGTATCGCGATAGTTTATTAATCAATTCAGGCGTCGATTCCTTTTTAATAATTAATCAGACGGGCCTCTATCAAGCAACAGTTACAACTTCTAGCGGATGTGTTTATCAGACCGATACGCTTACCGTTTTGAATGTCGGATTAACTGAAGTTGAAAATGCAATTAC
>JAYTOX010000078.1:0-12805 GCA_043747595.1 Bacteroidota bacterium
CATTCATTGTACGAGCAATTTCGTCGGAGTTAATAATTTTTGCAGCACGCTCTAACAAACGAGAGTGAAGGTAAAATACATCACCCGGATATGCTTCACGACCCGGTGGGCGACGAAGTAAAAGTGACACCTCACGGTATGCTACTGCTTGCTTTGAAAGATCATCATATACGATTAATGCCGGGCGACCAGTATCGCGGAAAAATTCGCCGATGGCTGCACCTGCCATAGGAGCAAAGAATTGCATTGGTGCCGGAACTGATGCCGGAGCTGCTACAATTACTGTATATGCCATTGCACCGGCTTCGTTTAATGTCTTTAAAATTTGTGCTATCGTAGAGCCTTTTTGTCCGATGGCTACATAAATACAAAACACCGGTTTCCCTTGATCATAAAATTCTTTTTGGTTGATGATCGTGTCGATCGCAACTGCAGTTTTACCTGTTTGACGATCGCCAATAATCAACTCACGCTGCCCACGTCCAATAGGAATCATGGCATCGATTGCTTTGATTCCTGTTTGTAATGGCTCAGTTACCGGCTGACGGAAAATTACACCGGGAGCTTTACGCTCGATTGGCATTTCGTAAGTATCGCCGGTGATTGGTCCTTTTCCATCTATGGGAGTACCAAGAGTATCAACAACGCGACCTAACATTCCTTCACCAACACGAATAGATCCGATTTTTCCGGTACGTTTTACAACATCACCTTCTTTAATCTGATTCGAGTTACCAAGTAATACGGCTCCAACATTATCTTCTTCGAGATTTAATACAATTCCTTGAAGACCGTTTTCGAATTCGATCAATTCACCTGACTGAACACGAGTAAGACCATAAATACGGGCGATACCATCACCAACTTGTAATACTGTTCCTACTTCTTCTAGTTCTTTTTCTGTTTTGAAACCCGCTAATTGCTGACGCAATATAGCTGATACTTCATCGGGTCTTACTTCTGCCATTGTATAGTGTAATTTATTTTTTCTTAATGATTATCAAAAATTAGTTTTTGTGGATGTAAGGACTAGAAGAAAACTTCTGTGTAAGCTTACGTAGGTCGGATGCAATTGATGCATCATACTGCTTATCGCCCATTCGTAAAACAAAACCACCTATCAGTTTCTTATCTACTTTCTCTACCAGTTCCACTTCCGAATTTGTTCCTTGACGTATCAACTCATATACTTGTGAGCGAAGCTTATCGTCGAGGCCAACCGCAGAGGTAATTTCTGCCGATCGTATTCCTTTATATATTTTATATTCTTCAGTAAATTCTTTTGCTATTGACACAAGATATTTCTCACGACCTTTTTTGGTTACTAATTCCATAAAAGACATTGTAAGTTTATTCACTTTGTTTTCGAAAACAGCTTTTAATACCGCTAGTTTTTTATCGGAATGAATAATAGGATTTGCAAGCATAAGTTCTAGGTCGTGGTTTTGCTTGCATACTGAAAGAAACAATTTCATGTCTGCACTCACTACATCAATTACTCCCGTTTCTTTCGAAAGTCCGAGTATTGATCTTGCATACCTCTTTGATACTTTAATATCTATCATCTTCTTTTTTCTTGGCGATAATTCAGAATTTTATTTCAATCTCATTGAATTAATTCAACGAAACATCTTTCATCAGATTATCCATCAAACTTTTTTGCTTTTCGTCTTTGCTCAATTCCTGACGAAGAATTTTTTCTGCGATCTCAATAGACATAACGGCAACTTGGTTTTTCAATTCAGCAAGTGCAGTATTTTTTTCATTGTTGATCGACTCACGTGCATTGGCCATAATTCTATTGGCTTCTACTTGTGCTTTATTTTTTGCTTCAGCAACAATGGCATCTTTTGCATCTCGAGCCTCTTTCATTAAAAGATCGCGTTCTGCACGTGCAGACGCAAGAAGTTTTTCGTTGTCCGATTTCAATGCAAGCATTTCTTCTTTTGCTTTCGCTGCACTGTTTAATGCATCAGCAATTGAATCTTCACGCTCTTTCAATGATTTCAAGATCATTGGAAATGCAAACTTTCCCAGTAAAAACATTAATACCAAGAATGAAATAGTCATCCAGATAATGAGGCCGAACTGTGGTTTTATTAATTCCATTGTGTTTTGATTTTTTCTTTGACTTTTTTAATTCAATTGTAAAATTAAAACGGTTCAACCAACCGTTGAACCGTTTTAAATTTTCTTAAGGCTTGATGAAGGTAACAAGAAGTCCTACTACCATCGCGAAGAAAGCAGCACCTTCTACAAGCGCAGCAGTAAGAATCATGTTGGCACGAATGTCGCCACTTGCCTCAGGCTGACGAGCGATTGATTCTAATGCAGAACCACCGATACGACCGATACCTACACCTGCTCCAAGAGCAGCTAGTCCGGCACCTAATGCAGCAACTCCGTAACCTAATCCGAGATTTCCTGCTTCAAGAATAATTGAAGATAACATAGTAATTATTATTTAAGGGTTAAATTAATTTCAAACGATAAGTGCTTCCTCTACGTGTGCATCTATTCCTTCATGATTGTGATCATGCTCTTCTACCGCTGCTCCAAAATAAATGGCCGACAATAATGTGAATACAAAAGCTTGAAGAAAAGCTACCAATAATTCAAGTACCGACATAAACACTACGAAGGCTACTGATACAACTGATACTCCTAATCCTGCTCCGGTACTCATTTCTCCGAAGATGAATATTAACGCAAAGAATGATAATGCAATGATATGACCCGCTGTGATGTTCGCGAAAAGTCGAATCATCAATACAAACGGACGAAGTACAACTCCCAATAACTCGATAGGGGTTAACAATACCAGAACCCATATAGGAACGCCAGGCATTGCAAATATGTGTCTCCAGTAATTTTTGTTGGCTGAAAGTGTTGTTATAATAAACGTCAATACAGCTAATGTCATGGTAACTGCTATGTTTCCTGTAACGTTGGCGCCACCAGGAAGAATAGGAATAAGTCCTAAAAGATTGTTGATCCAGATAAAAAAGAAAACGGTAAGTAAGTAAGGCATAAAACGCTCATACTTTTTTCCGATACTCGGCTTTGCAATTTCATCGCGAACAAATACAACTAATACTTCTATTAAACCCTGAAGTCCTTTGGGTGCTTGTCCTTTCCGTTTGGCGTACGACTTAGCAACCGATAAAAAGATCACTAGCATAATGACGATACTCGATAAAAGCGATACCACATTTTTAGTCATGGAGATATCGTATGTCTGTGCTGTAAGTTCTTCGTTCATCGTTGCTGTAGCAGCATCCGATGCTTCTAATTGATCTACTGCCTCAATGTTGTTTTCGCGAAGTACATAACCATTGAATGATTTATGTCCGTGCTCAAAACGGCTCGACATAAACATAGAAAATCCACGCGTTTTGTTGTAAACAATAACTGGAAGAGGAACTATAACAGCGTTTTCGCCATTGCCCATAATGTGCCAATCATGCGAATCCGAAATGTGTTCGATGATCGTCTTTCCTGCGTCAAATTTTTCTTCACCTGTGGTCGTCTCTTCGTTAGCAAACACACTTGTTGCTGCAAAAAGACAAATTAACACCCAACTCAATTTTAACTTCATAATTCACACGTTTTGAAAGCGTTGCAGCCTTTTTATTAGGGCTACTTTTAATGAGAGCGCAAAAGTACTATTTAATGACTTATGAACAAACGATTAATAAATAAAATCCTTCTTTGCCATTGCCTGAAGGCAAGGGCAAAGAAGGATTTTTACAACCATAATAGTAAAAATGATTGTTTAAATGGCTATTTTTCGGCTATCTATTATCATTTACTGCTTTACTAAGATTTTTGAACTGGCCGTTTGTTTGTCAATAACAAGTTGTAGAAAATAAACGCCGCCAGGTAGGTCTGCAACCGAAAATGTCAAGTCATCGCGATCAAAAGCTTCTTGCTTAACTATTGATCCTAACCCATTAAAACAAACTAGTTCTTTATTCCCCTTTTGGCGGGAAGTCAGTTTAATTGTAACGCGGTCGCTCGCCGGATTTGGATAGATTTCGAACAGAGCATCATCCGGCACCAATTGAACATAATTAATTCCCGCATCGCTATACCGTTGTACTACACTTTTGCCGGAAAAAGTGCGTCCGAGATACGAGTCACAATTGCTATCGAAATCAAAATTGCCGGGAGAAGTATTGGTTGCTGTCGTATCAGACCACAATGTATTTCCTGTCAACGCTAGCTTATGTAAAATTAATAAATCGCGACTGGTGGTAAAATGCTGGGTCGATAGTACATAAAAATTGCCATTGCATTTACTCAACTGAATGGCCCCTTGTGTTCCATCTTTTGGCCCAAGTGAATCGGTAGTAGCAAAATAATCTCTCGTCCAATTCACATTGCCCGCCGTATCCAAACTCGTTGCCATGTAATGCTTATTCGTCCAGGTTCCGGGAAGTATGTTGAAGTAACGGTAATTGTTCAATACTATAATCGAATTTTGTTCTAACTCAAATCCCACATTACTCACATCAGCCGAATCGCGATGAATTGTAGAGGTCCATACTAAATTGCCTGTCTGTGTTTTTCTCTTTTCAATTTTTACATCGCCCATCTTCATTCCCATCAAATAAAAATCGTTTACCGTATTAACTTTAATTGAATTTACGCTTGTGTTAAGCCCACTAAATGCGCATTGATTACGATAATCTAATGTGCCAAGAGAAGATATTTTGAAGTAATAATTTTTAACCACACCTAACGACAATCCCACGCCGGTACCACATCCATAAATATTATCGTTTGCGTCTATAGCTATGGAAGAAAGTGTTTCCATAAGTGGATTTCCAATGGTACCATCATCGGGTAATTCGATATGCCAATTTAAAAAACCGTTTGTCGTGTCAAACTGTGCAACTGCAAAATCTTCGAGTGTAGTTGAATCTACTACTCCTGTAATTCCTACTACCAAATTTCCGCTATTGTCAATCAACGATTGTACGGGGACAGCAGATAAAAATGGCGTAAGCCAATATTGTTGCCAGAGCAAACCGCCCGTTTTACTTATTCGTTTTAACCGAAGTTGTGTACCGGTTTGGTCTTCGTAAAATCCTATAAAAATTGCACCATTGTTTTCTATCGGAATAATGTGAAAATATGCATCGCTGCAATTAGCAAGACAACTGTCATTTAAATATTCCCAAATTTTATTTCCGGAAGCATTGAAACCATTGAAAATGTATGTAAAATAATTTGAGCCGGAATTTTTTGTATAGTTGATCGTAAATGAATTTCCATATTCATCTGCTTTTAGCATTTTACAATCTGTAATCTGAGCATTTGGATGAGCAATTGTTGTAGACCAAAGTAATCGACTTTGAGAAAACGAATTGGTAAAAACCAATATAAGACAAGAAAAAAGTACGGCCGGAAAAAATTTCATGCAATATCGTTTAAATGTAGAAGAACGCTCGAAAGAAAAAGCGAATGGCAAACTTACGGGTAAACTTTCGGAAATAAAAAACGAAAAGCGATTTTATTTTATGCAAAAAACCCTTATAACGCAAAGGAGCCGCCATGTTCGGGCAGCTCCTTTGAAAAATGTTCTTGGTTTTTTATTTTAATTTAAAAGAAAGACCAATTGTCAAATAGGCGATACCGTAACCTAATTCAGCATTCAATCCAATGTTGTCTGATAGGTAGTAACGAATTCCACCAAACGCTGAAAATCCAACAGCACTTCCGTAACCTCCTGAATAATCGATTGCATTATTGTAATAAGGATCGTTGTTTGTGTATTTAAAATTCAAAATGTTATACGATAACATTGCACCTAAATAAATATCTAATTTGTCGTTGTCTAATGGGAAATGATAAGCACCTCTTACACCAATAATTGTGTACGACCATTTCCAAGTCTCTTTGTATCCACCAGAAGTATAATCGTCTCCAATTGACTTGTAACCTAAGTACCCACCCAGGCTCACTACTCCATCGCCAAGCTCCCATGTTCCGTGCTCAAAAGACAATCCTAGAGCAGGTGTTTGTGATCTGTTAAAGCCATTATAGCCACTTAATAGTGTTCCACCAATACCTACGCCGGCATTGATTACGTTGGTCCCGATATCGAATGCTTGTGCATTAGTCGTTCCAACATTGCTCAATAACAAAGCTGTCATTAGAGCCGCTGTTTTTACAAATAGTTTAATTGTTTTCATGTGGTTATTAATTTATGTGTTTGATTGGTTTAAAAGTAGAAATTGAATAATAAAAATCACTGTAATCAACTCCGTAAATGTAATTGTTTTCATATTAAATACAAATCGAAGTGGTTTTCTTATCAACTAAAAGAACCGACTAATTTTTCAATATTTCTTTGATAAACAAAAACTAAGTTATATTTTGTAATAATCGGCTTTTAAGGCAATATTCTACTTCGACTTACCACATATTATTATTTCATTTATTTCGCTCTTGCCTTCATTGAGGTGTACACTTCAAACGCTGTAAATAAAGCGTACATCACCATAAATGAAATAATAAAAGGTACTGCCATCGACTTGTGTGTTAACGACACGGCCAATATTACAATCAAATGAATCATCAATTTAATTGTAGTCGCTGCCATATAGTATCTGATAAATTTCTGGCCTGCTTTTACCGGATCTCCTTGTAAATTTTTTACTAATCCTAAGTGAAAAACATACGTCAACACCGAAAAATAGAAAAGTGTTAAAAATCGAAGCTGCATTAAAACTGTCTCTCCCGGCAAAAAAAAGATTACCGTCGAACAAAAAACAAGAAGGGCTACTAATAATAAATTGTATGTCTTCATATAAACAATGAATCCCGTCGCGACGGGATTCGAAATTAAACTATTTTTTAAGAAAATCTTTTATGCTCAGATAAATGGCTAGTCCCACAGAAAATAAACTAAGCACCAAAGTGGCTATTGGTTTATCCCAACCTAAATACTGATCAAGTTTGTAACCTCCAATTACGCCCAAACCAATGATCACCATCATTTGAGTGGCCATCGACGCATATCGCATCGTCGCCATTTTATCGTCAGGCTGTTTTTTCTTTTCCGGCTTCGTTTGATTTGTCTGCATCTTTTATATCCTTAATCACCGGTCCCATGTTACATGATCCTGTAAATGTAGCACCCACTTCCACTACTAATTTACCGGTAACTATATCTCCAATTACTTTTGATGTCGACTTCAAAAACATAAGATCTGAGATCACTGTTTTCCCTTTTATTAGTCCGCTAACATCGGCGTTCTGACTGTTTACATCTCCTTCTACTACTCCGGTTGCACCTATCACAACTTTTGCTTTTGAAATAACATGCCCGTAAACTGTTCCGTCGATTCTTATATCACCTGTTGAACGAATATCTCCTTCAATTACTGTTCCTGCTCCTATCAAATTGATGGATGCATTTACATTCTCACCATTTTTTGCCGGCGAACCACCTTCTTTATTTCCCTTGTTAGTGAACATCTTTGTTTCCATTTAATAATTAGTTTTCTCCAAACTACTTCCCCGTTTTCGTTTGGTGCACAAATATAAACGAATACTATTCAGATTTACAACTTTGTTTTTGATCGCAATTCTGACAAAAATCAGACTTCATTTTTTCTATAGATTGATTTGCCTTTTTGACAAAATTTAGTACTTTTTTTACCCAAAAAAAACGTGTGCTTTCTATTATTCACTCCCTTAATTTACGAAGATAAACTGCTGTAAATGAAAAAGAAACGATATTTTTCTTACCGTTTCTTTTCTTTTTAATATTCATACTAATTATCGGTAAAAATTTCGATAGAAGTCTTCGTATTCGTCGGTCTTTTTCTGCTGCAACAACGTTGGGAAATTATTTACGGAAATAACGTACTGCTGATAACCATCGGGATTTGTATTTCCATATACTTCGTCGTTATCGTACAATGTTGTACTGTAATTCAACGCATCTTTTCTATTTGCAAAAGTTTTAAGGACCAGTATTTTATTTCGCGCATCAAAGAGTATGTCCTGAACTTCCACATTCTTCGACCCAAAATACTTGGTGTTAAAGTCCGATAATTTAATCTTCAACTTATTCCCATCAATCGGCCCGCCTATATTTTGAAAAATTACTACCACATAATGTAATGTATCTGGCGAATATTTATAAGTTGATGTGTTTACCGGTGCTTGAATTACCGGTGCCGGTGTACTATTCTGAACGCCGCCTTTGTTGGCTTGAATAGCATCTAAAATATCTTGTGCCCGCTCTCTAACCGGATCGTCACCAAAATTCCTAACGATGTCTTGTAGCGATGCTTCGAAGGTTGAAAGTGGTTGCGTTTTACCTATCGACAGCGCTTTCAAAAGTTCAAATTGTGGTGTCAATGCATTGCGCGGAAACTGTTGGTCGGCTTGCGCTTTTCTTTGAATCACATCTGCATATTCACCATTTAAGTATTTACGATAAGTGTCTTCGTAAAACAATTCTAAATCTGATTTTTTATGTGCCTTCTCAATGGCATAATTCGGATTACGAATAATCTCTGCATATTCTGAACTTCCATATTGATTTAATATAATACTCTTGTAATAATCGGCACGACTTGCATTGCTTAACGCTGTGTACAATCTGTATAGCTGGTAATAGGATTGCAGCTTATATTTATTTTCCGGATAACGCTGCAACAATTTCTCAAACGCCTCCGCCGACGATTCGGCATCGTTCAGTTGCTCTCTGTAAAGCGTTCCAACATTGTAATACGCATCAATAATTTTTGCCGTCGATTTATCTAGCGCCTCTTTAGTCGACGGAATACTCTTAAGCATATCCGTTTTACGCTGACCTGAATTCACTACAGCACCGGCAGAATCTCCTTTAACTGCATTCTCAGTAAGGCTTTCTACGTCTTGTGTTTCTCCATCTCCCAACACTGTCTGCTTATTTACTCTTCGCCAGTTGTCTTCTAATTTTCTATCGCCAAACTTTTTTGTGAATTCGTTTAATCCAAAACTAATGGCCTGCGGATTATAAAAATACCAGCTCGAACCAGATTGATTGTTGAAATTATTAGGTACCGCTTGTCCTGATTGGTGAAAAATTTGATTCGATTGCTTCTCTGCTGCTTCTTTTTGTTTTGCCTCTTGCTCTTTACTAATCACTTCATCTATTTTGGCCTGACGATCGGCTGGTGACAATGCTGCAAGTTGTTGAAGGCTGTCTTCATTTTCTATAACGCGTAAATTCTTTACCAACTTTGTTAAGCTATTTCGTCTCGCTAAAATTTCGTTGTAGTCAGGATATTCTGTTGTCAATAATGTGGTTGTACTATCGTAATATACCTGTGCTGAACGATATTGTTTTTTATCGAAAAGAATTTTTCCCAATTCTAAATATGATAATGCCTTTTGTGTAGTATTAGTTGTACTTGCACGAACCGACTGGTTAAGCAGTTCAATCTGCTCGTCAGGATGGCCTTCGTTCTTGGCAAGACCTGCCAATGCAAAATAGATTTGATCGAGGAAATCTTTGTTCTTCGGATCTTCTTGCATTCGCTTTAATTCTTTTCGAACTGTTTCATTATTGCCCGATGTTCCGTCCGAACAGCGGGCTCTATTTAACCGCGCATTGAATCCTACTTCATACTTCGGATTCATCTTTATCACTTTCGTATACAAATTAAAAGCAATAGTAAATTCTCCCTTTTGCTGATGCAACTGTGCTAAAATAAACAACCAACGAATTTTAGTATCTCTCTTGTTAACGAGCGCTGCTGCTCTTGTTAAATAGATAATCGCTTTGTCGTAATTTTTTGTTTGCAAATGAAAATCGGCATTCACTGCTGCTAACTCCCAACGATTGCTTTTCGGAAAATCGCTCTGATTGTTCACGTAATCGAGTCGCTCTTCTGCCTCTCGCATTTGAGTAAGTTCGATGTAGGTTTTTGCCAACCACAAAGAACCTAAATGACGACCTGCATCTTTTCTGTAAGTGCTCTCTACATATTTGAACGTCTCTATCGCGTCAAAATAATCGTGCTTAAAAAATTGCGCTTTTCCATACAACAAATGATTGTCGTCGATCCACTTTTCTGAATTTGGTTTTTCATTGCCACGCTTATCGATTATCGTATGACGCTCGATTACTGTCCGTGTCCGTTTCATCGCATCTTCTAACTGCGGATAAACAGCTTTTGCTTTTGCGGCGTCACCATATTGGAACACGGGTAAAATACGATCATAATGATCTGCACTTGCCGTGGCCAATTTATCAGTTGCTTCCTCCAGTTTTAGTCCGGCATTATAATATCCATTATAGTGCGCACTTAAATTGTGAAAAGTTCTGGTAATCAGCGTATCCTTCGTATTGGAACACGAAGCAAGAACCATTATTAGTGGCAATAAAACTGCAACGCCGAATGGTGCTGAAAAACGAGATAATTTTGGGGAAGTCATTGGATAAGCTATAACTGCAAATCTGCGAAATTATTTTCTAAATAACGAATCGAAGCTGCTGCTGGCTTTCAATCCTTTTCCGGTGGAGTTTAAATGTTCTATCAGCTATGAGATGACATAAAATGACGCTGTTGGACCGCACTTTTAAAGTTGTTTTCCAATTTATTGTAAGTCAAACTAATATAAAAGTGATCGGCAATTTAATTTCTCATTGAACCAAGAGAAGAATTCCTGCAGTCAATTTCAATCACAAATACGCCGGAATATCCGTTAAAATGAAAATTTCGAGCATCATTCTTTGTTATGACTTTATTGCCGGCCGAAAAAAATGTAGCTTGCCGAATTAATAATGAAATTTAAAGACTTCAAATACCTCCGTAAACTCAAGGGAAAATTTCGCCTTGTAATTATGAACGACGAAACGCTCGAAGAAAAAGCGTCGTTCAATTTACGTCCGCTCAAAGTGTTTGTAGCTACTGGTATCAGCATCATTCTCCTTATCACTATCACTACTTTCATTATCGCTTTTACCGGCTTGCGAGAATATATTCCGGGTTATGCCGATCTGAAAACGCAACGCCGCGTTTTAAATATGGTTCTTAAAACGGATTCGTTGCAAAAAGAAGTCGACAACAGAAATGCTTTTATCGAAAATATTAAAAACGTAATTAACGGAACTTTTACAGATTCTGATACCAGTCGTGTTAATGAAGCAAATAAAAAGTACGATACGATTCATCATCTTGGTCGCTCGAAAGAAGATGAAGAGCTGCGTAAAACAATCGAATCGCAAGATCAATTTTCATTGTCGGAAGGCGCAACTTCCATTCGAAACAGTATCAAAAGCTTTTTGTTTTTTCCTCCGCTAAAAGGAGCCATTACGAATCGCTTCGATGCTATTACAAAACATTTTGGCATCGACATTGTGTCAAATCCGAACGAAGCAATTAAAGCAACGCTCGATGGTACCGTTATCTTCGCCAATTTTACCTCTGAAACAGGCTATGTAATCGGTATACAACATTCGAATAATTTATTTTCAATCTACAAACACAACTCTGCATTATTAAAAAAAGCAGGCGACTTTGTAAAAGCAGGCGATGTAGTTGCAATCATCGGAAATTCGGGCGAACTTAGTCAAGGTCCGCATCTGCATTTTGAATTATGGTTCAATGGAACGCCGATCGATCCTGTTCAATTTGTTTCTTTCTAAGTAATTTCAACTATGGCATTTATATCTCTTCTCAGCAAACCTCTCGCTTCCTATATGGTAAAGCAAACGGCGCTATGGTCGAAGAATGCTGCGTTGATGCAAAAGAGAATTTTTGAACAACTAATTACAGGTGGTAAAGAAACTAGCTTTGGTAAAGATCATTGGCTGAGTAGTGTGAAATCGTATGAGTCGTTTCGCGAGCAAGTGCCGATACGAGATTACGAAGGATTAAAACCATATATCGAACGAATAAAAAAAGGTGAAGAAAATGTGCTGTGGCCGGGGCGACCATTATATCTTTCAAAAACTTCCGGTACTACTTCCGGAATAAAATACATTCCGCTTACTCGTGCTTCTATGCCGAATCATATTGACTCTACACGAAATGCATTGTTGAGTTATATTCATGAAACAGGAAAAGCAAAATTTCTCGATGGTAAACTGATTTTTATTTCTGGCAGTCCGGCGTTAGAAACAATTAATGGAATTCCCGTTGGTCGCTTATCGGGAATTGTAAACCATCATGTTCCAAATTATTTAAAACGAAATCAGCTTCCAACCTATTCCACCAATTGCATGGAAGACTGGGAAATAAAATTGGACGCTATTGTTGAAGAAACGATTAAGCAAAACATGACGTTTATCTCCGGCATTCCGCCGTGGGTACAAATGTATTTCGATAAACTAACAGAGCGTACAGGCAAAAAAATTAAAGATATCTTTCCCGAATTCGATCTTTTCGTTTATGGTGGTGTCAATTACGAACCATATAGAAATAAATTAGAACAGAGTATCGGAAAAAAAGTTGACAGCATCGAATTGTATCCGGCAAGCGAAGGATTTATTGCCTATCAAGATCGTCAAAATGACCCGTCGTTATTATTAATGGTTAACTCCGGAATTTTTTATGAATTTATTCCGGCTAATGAATATTTCAATTCCAACCCGACGCGAATTTCATTGAAAGATGTTGAGCTTGGAGTAAACTATGCAATTATTCTGAATACGAATGCAGGGTTATGGGGCTATAGCTTGGGCGATACCATCAAATTTGTTTCGAAAGATCCTTACAAGCTTATCGTTACCGGTCGTATCAAACATTTTATTTCTGCTTTCGGTGAGCATGTTATTGCGGAGGAAGTGGAG
>JAYTOX010000079.1:0-32392 GCA_043747595.1 Bacteroidota bacterium
ACGACAACATTACCTGATGGAGCAGTTCAGTCAGCAGCCGGAGTGTACGTTTCACACATTGCGAATGCAGCAGGATGTGATTCAGCGATTACGACGACATTGATTGTTATTCCGAATACAAGTTCAACTCGTTCAGTTTCTATTTGTAATGGAAACACGACAACATTACCTGATGGAAGTGTTGCTTCAGCAGCCGGAGTGTATGTTTCGCACATTGCAAATGCAGCAGGATGTGATTCAACAATTACCACAACATTAATCGTAATTCCAAATACAAGTTCAACACGTTCGGTGTCGATTTGTAATGGTTCATCGACAACATTACCAGACGGAGCCGTTCAGTCAGCAGCCGGAGTGTACGTTTCACACATAGCAAATGCAGAAGGATGTGATTCGACCATTACCACGGCATTAATCGTAATTCCAAATACAAGTTCAACTCGTTCAGTTTCGATTTGTAATGGAAGTTCGACAACATTACCTGATGGAGCAGTTCAGTCAACAGCCGGAGTTTATGTTTCTCACATTGCGAATTCAGCAGGATGTGACTCAACAATTACCACAACGGTTACTTTATTAAATTCTTCATCTTCTTCTGCTACCCAAATTTTGAATAATGGGTCTACAGTAACTCTTCCAAATGGAACTATTGTATCAAATCCTGGAACATATTTAAGTACTATTCCAAATTATCTGGGATGTGATAGTGTTATTACGACATTAGTAGTTGCTGCTTCAACTGTTTCTAGCACTAACACTATTTCAAGTTGCAAAGGAGATACAATTTTATTGCCTGATGGCAATTCAGTTTATCCGATTACACCTACGGATTATGTTTCGATACTTCATAATGCTTCTATATACGGAACTGATAGCATCATCACAACGCATGTTTTGATTAAAGCGCTTCCGATATTAACTACTACCTCTACTCAAATAATTTGTTATGGAGGTACTGCAAGTGTTAGTTTAAATACCACAGGAGGACTGGCGCCTTACACCTATGGACTAACACCTATTGTAGGGCTGTATGCAGGAACTTATACATACTATGTTACCGATGCAAATCAATGCCGTAATAAAGCTAATGTAGTAATTAATTCTGCTCCAGCATTACTTTTATTGAATGCTTCTCCGAACCAAATTCAATGTTACTTAGGAAAAGGTAGTGTAACGCTTCAAGGAGTAGGAGGAACACCCAATTATGTATATAGCGGATCTGCACAGGTAAATCTATCTCCAGGAACATATAATTATAGTGTTACTGATAGTAAAGGATGTGTTGCAACAGCATCAACAATTATTCTTCCGGCACCAACACGATTAACATCAACACTAGTTGCATCACCTACTTCGTGTATCGGAAATACAGGATCAGCTACCTTTAATGTATCGGGAGGTAGTCCAACTTATACTTATTCATGGAATACAAGTCCTATCCAAAATACAAACGTTGCAATAAATTTAGCCGCCGGAAATTATATATGTACAATCACAGATAGTAGAGGTTGTATTTTAAACGCTCCTGCGGTAATTTCTAATCCTGCTTTACCTAAAATTTTATTCACAGGGAATAAAGCTTTTTGTCCTGGAGCTGCTACAACACTTTGTTCAACAGCAGGTATGACAAAGTATGTTTGGAGTAATGGAGATACAACACAATGTTCTTCGTTTTCAGCGGTAGGAGTTTATTCTGTTACATTAACAAATTCAGCAGGATGCACATCTAGTGGCTCCATTTCTATCACAGCAGGAGGATTACCAATTTGTTCTATTACCGGACCTGATTATATTTGTCCAGGAGGTACAACAACATTATCAGGTCCTCCCGGATATACTTATCAGTGGATACCTTCCGGTACTAAGCAGTTTTTAACTGTTAGAACCGGTGGAACATATACACTTACTATTAAGAATTCTTCAGGATGTACAAGTAGCAGCAGTAAAGTAGTTACTCCTCCGTTGAAAGTATCAGTTAGTCGATTGAATGGAAGTTGTGCAAGCGCATTCTTAGGAAGTTTATCGGCTAATGTTATCGGCGGTGTTCCTCCATACAGTTATGCATGGAGTAACGGAGCTACTACTTCTAGCATTTCAGGTTTAAAAGTCGGATCATATAATTTACAGGTAGTCGATAGTAAAGGTTGCTTAGCTATAGTTGCATCTACAATTACTTCCGTTAAAGCAGCAATTGATTACAGTCGATTAGTTGGTTCATTTAATAATAATGATATTCCATTAGGAAGGTATATTTGGTTTAGTGCTGTTGTGCATGTGAATTATACCGGAGCATACCCCGTAGAAATAAAATTCACAGACCAGAATATTGCGAGTTCAAGATTTAATGTGAATCCAAAAAATGCGAGATTAATAATTGATAGCACCGTTACTCAAGCAACCACGGTTTACAATAATAGCGAATGGTTAACTATTGCTCCTCCGTCAATTACTGGTAATTATTTTATCTCCGGATATTCTTATAAAGTGCCGACGACTATAGTAAGAAATTTAAGTTCGGTTACTTGGAAAGGTATCTGGTCTGCAAGCAAACAAGGTGTTTCATCTGTCGATTGGAAATGGTCGGCTGCTGTGTATTCTAATTTTAATACCGATTGTAGTTTACTCGGTGTTAAACCACTTGATGACGCAAATAATTCAGTGTATTTGAATTTGGATCCCGCAGGTACTCCCGAAAATTATACTTTGTCGGTAATTCAAGGGGCTCGAGGAAATGGCAATGGTGATTTCGTTGGAACATACACAACAAGTGGAACGAGAACGCCATGTACAAACTCTAGTATTGTTTTTGCCCGAAACATTGTCAATCCAACTATCCAAGAAGAGATTGATCCGGACTTTGTCGTGAATGCATATCCAAATCCATTTACTACAAATGCAACAATAGAATTTTCACGCAATGATAAATCGTGCGAAACAACTGTGGAGGTATATAATATAGCCGGACAAAAAATTGCGTTATTGTTTCAGGGAAACATAACGGCAGGTGAAAAATACAGCACTGAATTTAATGGTGAAAATTTGCCGAACGGTATTTACATTTATAGAATTTCTACAAATGACCAAGTGGTTAATGGACGATTAGTTTTAACGAAATAATAGATTATTCAGTTTATAAACGGGCTTTGAAATATTTCAACGCCCGTTTTTTTTGTCTAATTTTTTTCAATTGGATATTTTTACCTTTAATGGTTGCTTTATTTCTATATTTACCGCCGCGCTTATCAACTAATTTTTGCATTAAGCGTTTTGTTAATCAATGGATGAAGCACAACTTCTTAAGGAAATTAAAGCCGGAAATAAGAAAGCTTTTTCCAAATTGGTTTCTTCCTTTGGTAATAAAGTCTTGAATACTTGTAATCGATTTTTAATTGACAAGCAAGATGCAGAAGATGCGTCACAAGAAGTTTTCGTTGAAGTTTTTAGGTCTATCCATTCCTTCAGAGGAGAATCAAAATTATCAACTTGGATATATCGGATTGCTGTGACGAAAAGTTTAGATGCTTTAAAAAAAAGAAAGAATAAACAATTCTGGCGATCACTTTCAACTGCTCTTCATATATCTGAAATAGCAAGTAGTGTTTCAGGTTTTGATTCGGCCGACCGGTCATTAATTCAAAAAGAAATGATGAAAGAGATCAAAAGGGCGCTTGATAAATTACCGGATAACCAAAGAATCGCATTTACCCTGAGTAAAATAGAAGGTTTTGATAACGCAGAAATTGCTGAGATAATGAAAACAACCAAAATTGCAGTGGAATCGCTAATATTTCGAGCTAAAAGAAGTGTTGGAGATGAATTGAAAAAAATATTGAAAAATAATGCATGATAGTGCAAGAATGAAATAAAATATTCGTCTAACTAAAAGAGAGCAAAATGAATCAACATTCGGTAAATAGTAAAGTAGAAGCGGAGCTGTCTAAATTTGACACTCTTGAACTAATTGAAACTTCACATCAATGGGAAGAACAATTGGTAGGTAATGTTTACTCAAGAAATTCAAAACATAAATCAGGAATTATCTCATATAAAGTGATGGTTTTGATTGGATTTTTCCTGGCTTTTAATATTTCATTTTTTTTAAACTTATTACTTAGTAAACCTGAAAAAATAAATAACAGAAGTGAATTATATAATTCTGTTTCAGAACAATTTTTAGTTACCCCTACCTTATCTGACAATTTCTAATATGGACATATTTACTCAAAAGAAATGGTTAGTCAGATCGCTTATATTCTTAGCAGTCTTGAACATTTCATCAATCTCTTTTGTTGTTTTTGGTAAATTTTCTGAAAGAAATGACCGGCGCCCAAGAAGAGGAAACGATATATCTCGCATTTCCGATGTATTAAAAAACGAGTTGAACTTGTCGGATGTACAAATGAACCAGCTTTACAAAATAAGAAATGATTTTTTTGAAAAAGAGCAAATATTGGGTCAAGAAATAAGAGAGAAAAGAGACTCCATGAACTTGAATATGTTTAATCTAAATACTAGTGATACAGTAATTATAACTCTAGCGAGAAATATTTCGGAGGGCGAATATAAAATGGAAGTATTGAGATATCAACAAGCGAAAAGTTTTAAAGAGATTTGTAGCCCGGAACAACAAATAAAATTCCAAAATTTAGTTGTTGAAATTCGAGATTATTTTCGACCGGAAAAACACTGATGATGTAATTGATTACTTTAAAGTTCGAATTTATAAATATTAAACTAAAACTGTGACTAAAATGATTAACTCCTTATTGACTAAAGTAAAATTTGCAAGTTTCGTTGTAATACTGTTTTGTTTTTTTTCAATGCATGTTGAAGCGCAATACAATAATCTATGGATTCCGGATACTATTTCAGGAACGATATTTAATTTGGCCATAAAAGATACTTTCGCACAATACAGGCCCGGCAATCAAACCATCACCGCTGGAATTAATAACAGCAAGTTTTGGGGCCCTACCTTATTTTTTAATAAAGGTGACACCGTACACATGAACGTTACAAATAATTTGAACGACTCAACTACTATTCATTGGCATGGAATGCATCTTCCGGCTGTGATGGATGGTGGCCCTCATCAAGTAATTCCTCCCGGAACTATTTGGCAACCCTATTGGAAAGTAACTAATAATGCCTCTACCTATTGGTATCATCCGCATCTGCATTCAATGACGATGGATCATCTTACAAAAGGAATTGGTGGATTTATTATTGTTAGAGATTCACTTGAGTCAACACTGAATTTACCTCGTACCTATGGAATAGATGATTTTCCAATTGTTCTTACAAGTAGAGGGTATGATGCTTCAAATGCATTTACAATTACAAATGGAACATCGATTAGCGAGTATGGCGATTATATGCTCACAAATGGTACTCCCAATGCTCAAGTGAATCTTCCAAAACAATATGTTCGATTAAGAATTTTGAATGCAGAAATTGAGCGTGGTTATAATTTGGGTTTCAGTGATAATCGATCGTTTTATATTATTGCCAACGATGGAGGTCTTTTAAATTCTCCTGTAGCAGTAACTCGTGTCAAATTAATGGTTGGTGAACGAGTTGAAATACTCGTTGATTTGAGCAATGATATTATTGGTTCTTCAATTGACTTAAAGGCTTTTAATTCGAACCAAACATTTGGTTTCCCCGGAGGTGAAAATATTACTCATGGATTGAATGGAAGTTTATTGAATAATATTGATTTTCCGGTTTTGCATATTAATGTTGCAGCTTCAACTTCTAATCCCGTTACTTCTATTCCATCTACTCTTGCTAATAATGTTTATTGGACAGCTGCAGACGCAACGGTTAACAGAACTATAAATGTTACTCCCGGTTCTGGAGGTGGAATTGCTGAATTTTCTTTCGATAATGCTCCTTTCACTTTAGGAAATATTAATAAAACCATAAACCTGAACGATATTGAAAAATGGACGATTGTAAATAATAATGTTTTCGGTCACGCATTTCACATTCATGATGTAGAATTCAAAATAGTTTCTAGAAGTTCAGGTGCTATAGCTAACTATGAATCGGGATGGAAAGATGTTGTCTATTTGCCCAGAGGAGAATCTGTTTCTTTTGTTGCTAAGTTTGATGATTATGCCGATGCTATTCATCCTTTCATGTACCACTGTCATTTTTCTAATCACGAAGATGGTGGAATGATGGGCCAGTTTGTTGTTACTGGAACTAACGGAATAAAGGAAGATGCTATGAAACAAGATGCATTTTCAATAAGCCCAAATCCTGCTAACGATCATTTGTATATTTCTTTCACTGATCTAACCCAAAGTGTTTATTACGTAAAAATATTAACAAATAATGGTCGTACAATTTATATGCTACCTCGTCCTCAACTTCAAAATGGTATAGACATAAGTAATTTACCCAGCGGTTTATATTTACTTCAGGTGACCGATGAGAAAACTAAAACGACTATTACTAAAAAGTTTATTAAAGATTAAATTGTAATTGTCCGTTCTATTTAAAAATTTTAGGCGCAATAATGTTTTGTTATTTCAACTATTTATCATTTAAAAATTAAATATTCTAATGAAAAAATTTAAACTATTCGCACTGGTTGCTTTTTGTCTTGTAAGTAGTATCTCCATTGGTCACACAATCGATTATGGTAATGTCGTTTTAAGAAAGTGGCAAATTATGATTGGTGAAAAAAGATTGGAAGGTTCGTTTTATTCATTAAAAAATGAAATTGTTTTTATTGAAGACGTAAATGGAGTTATTCACAATTATAAATTGAATTTGCTTTCCGGCGAGGATCAAAAATTTGTTTTAAGTAAGGAAAAAAGGGTGGAGGATATTAACCATGTTGTTGCCGGAAATAGTAAAGATACTTCAACAGAAGATAATAGTTTTCGGTGGAAATTTCTTTTCAGCTTGCTGGTTTTTGTTTTAGTTACTATTATAGTTTACAAAAAATCGAATAGAGAGCGTGTCAAATATTTCATTCCTGCTTTTATCGTCGGTTGTATATTGTTTCTTTACGGATTTACAACTAAAGTTCTTCCGATAATGAATAGCATTACTGACCCGCTTGTAATGGACTCTGCATTTATTCCTTTTAAACCAAAGGTGAATACATTTTGGGATGCGAATTATTTTTATGTGGAATCAAAAGGAATTCCGGATCATCAAATGATGACGGGAATTACGAATTGGCAACAACAAGTTCCAATTCCTCAATGCTACATTGGTTCTAATGCTTGGAGTATTCCTTTAAATCCTGTAATAGCAGCAACGCCTGTTCCTGTTAGCCCCCAACATTTTCTACGAGGTGCAATTGCAATTGCGACGAATGGTGTTGCAATTTTTAATCCCTATACAAATACGGGTGTGGATGCTTATTTGGATGGTCAACTCGATAATTTTGGCGGACATTGCGGGAGAGGCGATGATTACCATTATCATATTGCTCCCTTATTTTTGTATGCTCAAACATCTGCAACTCTCCCTATTGCTTTTGCTTTAGATGGATTTGCTGTATATGGTAGCAGTGAACCCGATGGATCTCCTATGAGTACTCTTGATGCCAACCATGGTCATTTCGGATTGAATGGTGTTTATCATTATCATGGAACTAGTTCTGCTCCATATATGATTGGTAATATGGTAGGTCGCGTTACGGAAGATTCAACGTTGCAGATAATTCCTCAAGCTCATGCTAATCCAATAAGGCCGGGACAAAATCCATTGCCAGGAGCTGTAATTACTAATTGCCAAAGCAATGGAAATAATAATGGCTATGTGCTTACTTATACACTCAATGGTCAAACATATTCTATCGATTACAACTGGACAACAAATGGAATTTATACATTTGATTTCATTACTCCATCAGGTTCTACTTTTCAAACGTACAATGGTTTTTCACAATGTAATGTTCCTACTGCTGTAAATGAAGTTCCTGATAATAAAAACTTGTTTTCTACTTTTCCTAATCCAATTCATGATGTACTGTCAATTTCATATTATCAAACTGAATATTTAGATGATCAGAGTGAACTAATTATTTACAATATTGAAGGCAAAATAAAATATGAAAATAAAATATTAGTGAAACAAATAGATTTGTCGGGATTCTCAAAAGGTATTTACTTGGTGAAAGTTAAGATGAATGGAAATGTTCAAATGAAGAAAATTATTGTTCTCTAAATAAATATTATTTAAAATGGTAAAATATATTTTGGGTTTTCTTTTTATTTATTTGAATAATTTGACATTTTCGTTTGGTCAAATTGTACAAAAAACAATGGTGAAACTACCTGATACAGGGCAAAATATAAGTTATACTTCAACATTTGGGGAAGACAATGATTTCAACATTAATGTACCATATTTTTCACTTAATGGAAACGGAAGCGTGACTGATACCGTTACTGGTTTGATGTGGCAACAAACAGATGGCGGAGAAATGACGTTTGAGAATGCAATCTTATACTGCGATACACTTACACTTTCTGGATTTTCTGATTGGAGATTACCAACAGCTCATGAATCATTTAGTATTTTGAATTTGCAATATGCTAATCCTGCCTTAGATAATTTGGTTTTTACTATCTCTGCTGCTGAATACTGGTGGACGAGTACTCGACAAGTTAATGACTCAACAAAAATTTGGGTCACGAATGCAGGAGGAGGAGTAGGTAAT
Organism: Bacteroidota bacterium; assembly: GCA_043747595.1. GTDB lineage: Bacteria > Bacteroidota > Bacteroidia > AKYH767-A > 2013-40CM-41-45 > JADKIH01. The sequence goes on from JAYTOX010000079.1 coordinate 8,690, forward strand.
CATCCCAAATCTGAAACGATAAGTGCCGGCGGTATAAAACGATTTCATGGCCGAGCTGTCAGAGAAATTATTAATCCGGTTTCAATCTCGAATCATTTTACTGACAATGGGGACGGAACCATTACTGATAATTTGACAGAATTGATTTGGCAAAAAAATTCGTTTACAGATAGTTTATCGTGGGAACAAGCACTTGTATACTCAGACACTCTTGCACTTAATGGAAATTCAGATTGGCGTCTTCCAAATGTTAAAGAACTTCAATCAATCAATGTTGAGACATTGACAAATCCATCTTTTGATCAGAATTATTTTTCTGTATCGACGGCTAAAAAATATTGGTCGTCAACATCCTTACCTAATCAAACTCTTAAAGCATGGTACTTAGATACTCAATTTGGAATTACTACCTATGATTTGAAAACATTAAAACATAATTTGATTTGTGTTAGAGGTCCAATTTCTTTGGGAACTGGCGTTAATAGTAATGTAAATATCACGAATAGCATGACCGCATACCCAAATCCTTTTTCTTCTCATATCAATTTAACGAATGATCTGTTGGTAAAGCACGCCGAACTTTTTAATGGCTTAGGGCAATTAATTTATTCAGGGAGTTCAATTGAAAAGCAAGATTTTTCAACTTTACCAACTGGTAGTTATCTTTTAAAAGTTTTTGGTGAAAAAACATTTTCGTTTCCATTGAACAAGCAATAGTTTCAATAGCATGGTTGAGTTGAATGTAATCTCTTATTATTTTAACCTAGGATTTTTGCATGTTATCCCTTTTGGATTTGATCACATTCTTTTTATTGTAACGTTATACCTTCTTGAACCAAAGTTTAAAAGTATTATTTTGCAATGTTCCGTATTTACATTGGCGCATAGTATTTCATTAGCTCTGGTAACGGCCAATGTTTTTATTGTAAATACTAGCTACATTGAGCCTCTAATCGCATTTTCAATTTTGATTACATCGTTGGGGAACTTATTTCAACCTGCAATGAGTAATTGGCGATTACTAATTGTTTTTATTTTTGGAATCGTACACGGAATGGGTTTTGCTGGTGCTTTAAAAGATGCTGGTTTGCCAACAGAGAATTTTTATTCAAGTTTGATTTCATTTAATGTTGGAATAGAAGTTGCACAAATTTCAATTATCGTTGTTTTGTATTTTTTGCTACAGAGATTATGTGGAATGAGGAGGTGGTACTACAACAGAATTGTTTATCCTCTCTCTGGCATGATTGCGTGCATTGCACTTTTCTTGACAATCCAACGACTCGGAATTTTTTAAAGCACTTTAGTTTAACTCAATTTTTTGACGATGATTTTCCATTGAATGATTCGAAAATGATTACCTGATTATAATATTACACTCCCATGATAATTCAAATTTGTGTCTTTTCTCTTTTTGAAAATGGTAATTGTTTTAGCTTTTGCAAATTTATTTTTACCGACACATTCTTGATTATTGCCGAATATCAATGCAATCTAATAATTCTATTTGTTAATCTTGTATACTAACATTTGACACTATGCTGAAGATTAGCAATTCACTTTCTACGGTAATTCACCTAACGGCTTGGTTAGTTTTTTTACCGTTCTTGTTGTTTCTCTTATTCCAAAGTACAACCGAAACTGATTTAATACCTAACAATTCATTCGACAAGGTAATTTTGGCCATGATTGTTGGCTTCGTTGGTGTGATAAATTCAGGGCTATTGATGCCGCGATTATTGTACATAAAAAAAATTGCTCACTATCTAGCTACTGTTTTTTCATTATTGATCTTAGCCATCATTCTTGATATGACTTTATCAATAAATGTTTCTCCGGTAATTGAATTGGTTGAGCAAAATAATTTATTTAGGATTGTCGCAATTATTGCTGCTGTTGTAATCAGCACTTCGGTGCGATTAATATACGATCAATCAGAAAATTTTCAATAAAGATTTATCCAAAAATAAAAAAACAAAAAAAAGCTATCTGTTAGTTCAGATAGCTTTTTTTGTTTACGGAAATTATTATAAATTTTTACAAACTTTTATAATGTAACGGTTTCTTTTTAGTTAATGCATCGGCCGGTTCAGGAACCCAATGATGCAATCCCCCTGCTAATTCGTCGTCGAATGTTGTTGGAACATTGCCTGCTAAAGTGCGATCTTTCCACGTTAATGTTTCTTTCCCATCATCTCTTCGCTCCATAGAAATACATTCTTCTACGGGGCACACCAATGAACATAAATTACATCCAACACAATTTTCTTCAATAATTGTAGGCTTGCGATTTAATAAATCATCGGAAAGTGCTATAGCTTGATGTGCGCCATCTTCACAAGCTGTATAGCATAATTGACATCCAATGCATTTGTCTTCATTAATGTTTGCCACTACTTTATATTTCAAATTAAGATCTTCCCAATGTTGAACTTGTGGAAGTGCTTTCCCTCTGAAATCGTCTATAGTTTTAAATCCTTTTTCATCCATATAAGCTTCTAATCCTGCAGTCAATTCGCGAATGATTCCGAAACCATAATGCATCACTGCAGTACAAATCTGAACGGATGTTGCTCCCAATAAAATAAATTCAACAGCATCTCGCCAGTTTTCTATTCCACCGATGCCTGATATTGGTAAATTAAAATTTGGATGCTGTGCACAATTCTTCAACATATTCATCGCGATCGGTTTTACTGCCGGTCCGCAATATCCGCCATTCGTACTTTTACCATCTACAATAGGATAGGGAACAAACTTGTCGATGTCGACTCCAATTACACTTTGAATCGTATTGATTAAACTGATTGCATCGCCACCACCTTCTAACGCTGCCATTGCCGGTCGTGTGATATCGGTAATGTTCGGTGTCAATTTAACAATTACAGGTTTCGTCGCTACTTCTTTCACCCAACCAACAATTGTTTTCAAAACTTTTGGTTCTTGACCAACTGCTGAACCCATTCCACGCTCACACATTCCGTGTGGACAACCAAAATTTAATTCCAATCCATCAGCGCCTGCGTTTTCAGCATCCTTAACTATTTGATGCCATTGTTCTTTTGTCTCCACCATCAACGATGCAATCACTGCATGATCAGGGAAACGTTTTTTCACTTCTTCTATCTCGCGTAAGTTATCTGCTAATGGACGATCTGTAATCAATTCGATATTGTTGAATCCCATCATTCGTGTATCGCGATAATTTAATCCGCCATAACGACTCGATACATTTACCACCGGAACACCAAGCGTTTTCCAAACTGCACCACCCCATCCGGCATCGAATGCTTTCATGATTTGATATCCACTGTTTGTTGGTGGGGCAGAGGCAAGCCAAAAAGGGTTTGGTGATTTTATTCCTGCAAGATTTGTTTTTAAGTCAGCCATAATTAATTTTTATTTAGCAGCGTACTGCTTGTTTTAACCCAATAAATATTTTTGTATTCCACGAGCAGCTTTTCTTCCTTCAGCAGCGGCATTAACCACTTCTTGTCCGCCACTTACCGCATCGCCTGCTGCAAAATATTTCGGATTTTTTGTTTGAAAATTTGAACCATCAACTTCTACTTTTCCTTTTGAATCTATTGTGACGCCTTTCAGCATTTTCAATAACTCAATTTGTTTTGATTGTCCGGTTGCTTTAATTACCCATTCGCACTCTTCTATAAATTCTGTACCCGGAATATTCTCAAGCTTTCCGTTTACTTCTTTTGTTCTGATAAATTTTACTCCGGTAACTTTTCCGTTTCCTAAAATCTCTAAAGGCGCAGCATTAAATAATCCTTTAACGCCAACTCCTTTGGCAAGATCATATTCAAATTCGTATGCACCCATACCTTCTTTGCTTCGACGATAGGCAAGAATTACTTTTTCTGCTCCCATACGAGCACTTTCAGATGCCGCATCCATAGCAGTGTTTCCTCCACCAAGTATGATCACGTTTTTTGCAACATTAACTTTGTGATGGCCCATTCTTAGTTTCTCAACAAATTCTACCGCTCCGAAACAATTTTCTTTCTCTTCTCCTGATATTTTTATCTCTGCAGTTAATCCCAAACCAAAGCTAATTAAAATAGCTTCATAATTTTTTTCTAACTTTTCAATATCAGCAGAAGTTTTTATAGCACTGTTGTAATGGACGTTGTACTTAAATTGATTCTGTAAATAATCCATTTCATCTAGCGCTTCTTCATTCGTAATCTTATAAGGAGCGACACCATATACTGTTAATCCCGACGATTTGTCTTTCGATTCAAATATGTCTACTTCAAATCCTAGCATTCGCAATTCGCATGCACATGAAATTCCTGCCGGACCTGCGCCAATTATCGCAATCTTCTTTCCATTCGATGGAGGAAGATTATACAATTGCTTATTACTTCGAATCGCTTTACCTGTAGAATAACTTTGTAATCTGCCAATTTCAATCGGCTTTACGTCTTGATGATTGTAAACACATGCACCTTCACATAAAACTTCGGTTGGACATACTTTTCCGCAAGCATAGCCAAAATAATTTGAATCGTAGATTGTCTTTGCAGATGAAAGCGGATCTTTAGAATTTATTTGTCGTATGAAAAGTGGAATATCAATATCACTCGGACATGCAGTTACACAAGGAGCATCGTAACAAAAAAGACAACGAGAGCTTTCATAGTAAGCCTCAGTGTCGCTCATCAGTGGTTTAATCTGTTTGAAATTTTTCTCAAATTCAGATTCACTGGAAGGTGGAATATATTCACTCATTCAATCTAAGTTAAAGTGTTATAAATTATTATCGATTAAAGTTCTACTAACTTACCATAAGTTTCCGGACGACGATCACGGAAAAACTGCCATGTAGATCTTACTTCTTCAATCATGTCTAGATCGAAATCTGCAATCAGCAATTCATCTTTATCTTCTGATGCTTGTGCAAATATTTGTCCGCGTGGATCAACAAAATAAGATGTGCCATAAAATTTACCTAAGTTCCACGGTTTCTCTTCTCCAACTCGATTTATACAACCCATGAAATAACCATTCGCCGCTGCATGTGCCGGTTGTTCTAACTTCCATAGGTATTGCGAAAGTCCTGCAACCGTTGCCGATGGATTGTAAACAATCTCAGCTCCATTCAATCCTAAAACTCTTGCACCATCAGGAAAATGTCGGTCGTAACAAATGTACACCCCAACTTTTGCATACTTGGTTTGGAAAACCGGATAACCTAAATTCCCGGGCTTAAAAAAGAATTTCTCCCAGAATCCGGAAGTGTGAGGAATATGATTCTTGCGATATTTTCCTAAGTAAGTTCCATCGGCATCTATCACTGCTGCTGTATTATATAAAAATCCGGCTTGTTCCTTTTCGTAAATAGGAACAATAATAACCATGTTATATTTTTTAGCATATGTCGACATCAAGTCTGTGGTAGGGCCAGGAACAGATTCAGCCGATTCATACCATTTTTTATCTTGCCCAGGACAAAAATAAGGAGTGTTAAAAATTTCTTGAAGACATAAAATTTGAACTCCTTTTTTTCCTGCTTCTTCAATAAATGGAATGTGTTTTTGAACCATTGCATTTATAATTTCCGGTATGGTTCCTTCACCTTCTGTTTTAGGTAAACTCATTTGAATAAGACCGGAACGGATCATTCTTGCCATAATAATTGTTTTAGTTATAGATTAAAAATATTTTTTGAGATTAAATAATCCCGTTTACTTTGTTTCTTTTTACAAATTGTCCATATCCCGGAGCAATTTTTCTTTCATTATTTTCTATTGCAATTTCTCCACGTAAAATTACTGTTTTTGTTTTACCTTTTACCTTCCATCCTTCATAAGCGCTATAATCAACATTCATATGGTGAGTGCTGGCTTGAATCGTATGTTCTTCGTTTGGATCTAAGATAATAATATCTGCATCTGATCCTACAGCTATACATCCTTTCTTCGGGTACATACCAAAAATTTTAGCGGCATTTGTAGATGTTACTTCTACAAATTTATTCAACGAAATTTTTCCTTTGTTTACGCCTTCAGAAAATAATAATTCCATTCTGTGTTCGATTGCAGGATGACCGTTCGGGATTTTTGAAAAATCATCTTTACCCATTAACTTCTGTTCCCATTTAAACGGGCAATGATCTGTTGCTACAACCTGAATACTTCCTTGATTTATTCCTGCCCATAGAGCAGCCTGATCTTTTTTCTCTCTCAAAGGCGGACTCATAACCCATTTAGCACCATCAAAATTTTTCTCATATAAGGATGCATCTAGTACTAAGTATTGTATACACGTTTCAGCAAATACTCGCTGATTTCTTTTTTCTGCATCCCTAATTTGATTCAAAGCTCCTTCACAAGTCATGTGTACGATGTATGCAGGAACTCCGGTGTGAAAGGCCATATCTGCAACTCGTCCTGACGCTTCCGATTCGGTAATCTCCGGTTGCGAAAGATAATGATAGAGTGGAGTTAAGTTTCCTTCGGTTCTATTTTTTGCTATCAGAAAATCAATCATGTCGCCATTCGTAGCATGAACAGTAACCATTCCTCCTTGCTTTTTCACTTCATTCATCAAGCCAACCATTTGCCTGTCGTCGATCATCAAAGCGCCTTTGTAAGCCATGAAAGTTTTGAAAGAAGTGATTCCTTCTTTGTTAACCATGTCGGCGATTTCTTTTTTTGTTTCATCGTTGAAATCGGTAACAGCCATGTGAAATGAATAATCGCAGCATGCTTTATTATTCGATCTGCCTTGCCATTCTCCCAATGCGTTGTATAATGACTTGCCTTGAGTCTGCAAAATAAAATCGATCACCATCGTTGTTCCGCCAAACAATGCGGCCGATGTACCTGTAGTATAATCGTCGCTCGAAAAAGTTCCCATAAATGGCATATCCAAATGGACATGTGGATCTATTCCTCCTGGCATAATTAGTTTGCCGGAAGCATCAATTATTTTATCGGCTTTTATCGATAAGTTTTTTCCAATCGTGTGTACGGTTGTGCCTTCAATATAAACATCGGCATCCATTAATTCTCCGGATGTAATTACTTTTCCGTTTTTTATTAAAATTGACATCGTGATAAGATAATTTATTTACTAAAATAGTGATTGATTAAAGCTCACCAATATCTTCAAACCACAATTTAGGGTTTTCTTTGATAAAAGTACTCATCATATTTTTACATTCTTCCGAATCGAGATTAATCACTGTTACTCCGTGCGATTCCATAAATTCTTTCGCTCCGGAAAAAGTTGTGTTTTCTCCTGCATATACTGTTTTAATATTGAACTGAACCACAGCACCGGCACAAAGGTAACATGGCATCAGAGTAGAGTAGAGCACTGAATTTTTATAATCGCCAACTCTTCCCGCGTTTCTCAAACAATCTATTTCGGCATGAGTAATGGGATCTCCGTCTTGCACTCGTTTGTTATGACCACGACCAATAATTTTTCCGTCGCGAACTAATACGGAGCCAATAGGAATTCCACCTTCGCTTTTTCCTGTTTTTGCTTCGCTTATTGCGGCCTGCATAAATTCATCCATCTTCTCCATTTTTAAAAGGGATTCAATATGCAAAGAATTTCTGAAAAAACAAACTAATCAGCTATTATTGGTAGTTAAATCCATGTTTTTTACGAGATGTTTCTCTAACTCATAATACGCTATAACTGTATCTCTTAACGATTCTCTTATTACTAGAATGAGCTTTAACATCGAGGCTTCATTGTTCAAGAGTTCTCTTAAGATATTGTCAAATCCCTGTGAACTTATTTCTAATGGCCCAATCTCATCTATGATTAACCAGCCTTCTTCTTTTTTAGTCGATGTTTTTATGATTTGGATTGCTCTATCGAATGCACTGCTTCTAAACTGATGTTTACCTATAGAAATTGTATTCAAATCGGAAGGTTCTGCATCCATCTGAAATTGCTCTCCTGTTGCAATATTCTTGAAAAATCTTTTGTTGTTTTCTTTGGGTGTAAGAATGCCAAAAACATCATTTCTCCCGATTAACCACTTTTCTAAATTAGTTGTCTTTCCTGAGTTAATAGGCCCTGTTAAAATGTAAATTTCTTTTTTCATTTGAAATGGTAGAAGGATATTTTAAACTAAAATCTTAAATTTATTTTTTAGCATTTGATAAATTTTCTTGACTAATTTCTTCTATCCTTAACGCATTTACAATAACACAATGCCCAAAAAAAGTTAGTCGTGCCCATCCTTTTTTTGTCCTACTCAATTGCCAGCTTAATATAATCAGCTTTTTAGTTGTAGGCAATAATAACATTATCTCTTCAAGTTCGACTTTCAATTGTCCTTTTTTGTTTTCTAAAAATCGCTTTAACAATCTAATTAGAAGTGGAGCGAAAAGGAAATACCATGTCAAAAGTAGGAAGGAGGAACGGAAAATAAAATTGAGCGTCTCTCCTGTTGGTAGTAACGCTTTTTCGGGGAAAATAGCTGCATGAATAAATATTCCCGTCAATAGAATCCAAATCACGAAAATAAAATTGAGTCTCTTCTTCACCGGTTTTACAGTTGCATTTTCATCCGGTGCACTTTTCTCCAATTGAAAAAGTGGTAAATGATCGTCCGTTTTACTCAGCAAATTCGGTAAACGACTTGTAAATCGCCCTATCAAAATTGCAGCAAATACATGAATTGAAATATATAATGAAACGAAATAAAAACTGTAATTGGTGCCGATTTCTCCACCGGTAAGTTTAGTAATGAAGTCATTTACGGCCTCCCAGAAATTCATTCCAAAAATAATTGTCATTATTATGATGCGCTGAAACGCTGATTCTAATAATGCTATTAAACTAAATATATAGCATCGCAGTTGATAGTATTTCTTTCCTCTGAAAATTAGTTCGCCCATTATTCCCTGAAACATGACTGCAACATAAGCCATAAATGGACTCTGAGGCGACATTGTCATTTTAATTAGTGCCACTATAATCGTAGCTTTAATTATCAGTCCTTTTTGAGGTAAAAGATGTCCGATTAAGCTGATGCATATTACTGCAAAACTCCCTACAATTAGCCCTGAAATCGGGAGCTTTAACCCATGAATTATTCCTCCTAAAATGGCCTCACTTATTGCCCATAAGGCAACTATTCGATAATAGATTTGCTTCTCTTGAATGGTCACTTGCTCAATTAATTTTATATTTTTGTGGCAAAGCACGATTCTGCTCGCCGGCACAAATTAATCATTCTATTGCTTCCTGCGAAAAATCTGTTGCTTTCCTTTTAAAAACTACTGTGTGATAAAATTTATCCTAAACGAAAAAGAGATTTCTTACAGCGATCATCCTGGTACGGTGATGCTCGATTTTATTCGCTACCATAAAAATCTCACCGGAACAAAAATTGGTTGCCGTGAAGGCGATTGCGGGGCTTGCACTGTGCTTGTTGGCGAAATTGTTGACAACAAGATGAGATATCGTTCAATGACTTCTTGCTTGATGCCAATTGCTAATGCTCATGGCAAACATATTGTAAGCATCGAAGGTGTTAATATGGAACAGCTCAATCCCATTCAACAGGCAATGAGCGATGAATCTGCTACTCAATGTGGCTTTTGTACGCCCGGTTTTATTATGTCTCTAGCCGGTTTTTGTCTGTCTGATCAAATTACTGATTTTAAAACGGAGGCTTTAGCTGCGGTCGATGGAAATATTTGCCGTTGTACCGGGTATAAATCGATCGAACGTGCGGTTTTGAAAATAGCAGAGTTATGTTCTACAAAAGGAATTCGTGAATCGACTGAATTCGTTTCTACGGAAAAATTATTACCGGCTTATTTTTCTACTATAAAGCAGAGATTAATTGAACTAAACAAAAATTTAGTGCCAATTGAAAATAGTATGACGGATTTAATTGTAGGCGGCGGTACAGATTTATATGTTCAAAAACATGATACGATGACTCATTCTAATTTAAAATTTGTAGAACATCAAACTGAGATGAAAGGTGTGAGCTTCACAAACGGAATGTGTAGGCTTGGTGCTGCAACTACTGTTACAGATTTAGTTGAGTCAAACGAATTTCGAAAAGTATTTCCCGATTTTGAAAAATATTATCGTCTCGTTTCAAGTACTCCTATCAGAAATATGGCCACTATTGCGGGTAACATTGTAAATGCTTCTCCCATTGGTGACTTTACTGCTTTCTTCTTGGCATTAGATGCTGAAATTACTTTAATCGATAATTCGAAGTCGCGTGTAGTAAAATTGAAAGATTTTTATTTGGGATATAAAAAATTGAATAAGTTGCCTAATGAAATCGTTCAATCTGTTTCATTCAAGCTGCCAACAAATAATTATAAATTTAATTTCGAAAAAGTTTGTAAGCGCACCAATCTCGATATTGCAAGTGTAAATACTTCTATGTTCATTGAGTTAGATGGAATGAACATAACGAACTGTCATCTTTCTGCCGGAGGTGTTGGTCCAATTCCTTTGTATCTAAAAAAATCGACAGCGTTTTTAATTGGAAAATTTATTTCGATTGATCTTATAAATGAATTATTGAAAATTGTGCAAACTGAAATTTCACCTATCAGTGATGCTAGAGGAACTGAAATATATAAAAGAACTTTATTGAGTCAATTAGTCAAAGGTCATTTTTCTGTTTGGTTTCCTGAATTATTAACAAGTGAATTTATTTCTATAAAATGAAGAATATCGATAGCCACACGCATGTTAGAGGAGAATCAATTTATCTCGACGATATTCCTACGTTAAAGGGAACTCTTTTCGGTGTTTCATTCGATTCTCCTGTTGCGCATGGTGTCATTAAAAAATTAGATCTTTCAAATGCTGAAGCATCTGAAGGTGTTATTCGAATTTTCACTGCCAATGATATTCCGGGCGAAAATCAAATAGGAGGTATCATTCCCGATGAACCTTTAATTGCAGATCATCATGTTCATTTTTGTGGAATGCCAATAGCTTTTGTAGTTGCTGAAAGCGATGAGCTAGCAAGAAGGGCTATTAAAAAAATTGTTGTTGAAATAGATCCGTTGCCAATTATTACCGACCCCCGCGAGGCTCAAAAAAAGGGTGAGTTAATAATTCCCCCGCGCACATTTAAAATTGGTGACTCTTCATCTGCTTTTGAAAAATGTGAATACATATATGAAGGACGAGCAGATACTAACGGACAAGAACATTTATACATTGAAACTCAAGGAGCTTATACTATTCCTTTAGAAAATGGTGCAATAAAAATTTGTTCTTCTACTCAAGGTCCAACTGCTGTTCAGCGAGCATGTGCTAAAGTGTTGGGTATTCCAATGCATCAATTAGAAGTTGATGTAACTCGCCTTGGTGGTGGATTTGGTGGTAAAGAAGATCAAGCAAATACATGGGCTGCTCTTTGTGCTCTTGCAACTTTTCATTTAAAGCGTCCGGTTAAATATTCACTTCATCGTATGGAGGATATGAGAATGACGGGGAAACGTCATCCTTATTCGTCTGACTTTAAAATTGGCTTGTCGAAGGATTTAAAAATTCTTGCATACGAAACTACTTTTTATCAGAATGCAGGAGCCGCCGCCGATCTGTCTCCTGCTGTTATGGAACGTACATTATTTCATTGTACGAATTCTTATTTCATTCCAAACGTAACTGCCACTGCTTTCAGTTGTCGTACTAATCTTCCTCCTAACACTGCTTTTCGTGGATTCGGTGGCCCGCAAGGAATGTTTGTTATTGAAAGTGCCATTGCTGCTGCTGCCGATAAGCTAGGGATAAACGCAACCGAAATTCAAAAACGTAATTTAATAAAAACAGGCGATGAATTTCCTTACGGACAGATTGCCGTGAGTGAAGCAAATGAATGTTGGAATAAAGCAGAAGTGATTTTTAAATTTCAAGAGGCAACGGATGCGGTAAATGATTTCAACGCTAAAAATGTTTTGTATAAAAAAGGTATTTCTATTATGCCGATTGCTTTCGGAATTAGTTTTACCAAAACGTTAATGAACCAAGCACGTTCGCTCGTGCATGTTTATACCGATGGCAGCGTTAATGTAAGTACTGGCGCTGTTGAAATGGGACAAGGTGTGAACACGAAAATTCTGCAAGTTGCTGCTCACGTTTTTTCTATTCCAACTTCTTTTGTAAAAATAAATTCTACCAACACATTTCGAATTGCAAATACTTCTCCTTCTGCTGCATCTGCAACGGCCGATTTGAATGGAAGAGCTACCGAGATCGCTTGTAATGCAATTTTAAATCGATTAAAAAATGTCGCTGCTGTTGAATTGAATGTAGACATTAGTTCTATAACAATTCATGATCAAATCGTTTTGGTTAATGGTGTGCCTTCTATTTTTGACTGGAAAAAATTAGTTATGGCTGCCTATTTTCGTCGTGTAAGTTTATCGGAACACGGTCACTACGCTACTCCGGATATTCACTATGATGCAAAAAAAGAAAAAGGTCATCCTTTTGCTTATCATGTTTATGGTTCTGCAATTACTACGGTTACGATTGATTGTTTGCGTGGCACGTACGAAATTGATTCTGTTGATGTAGTTCACGATTTCGGATCAAGTATGAATGTAGCCATTGATCGTGGCCAATGCGAAGGAGGAATTGTGCAAGGAATAGGCTGGATGACTATGGAAGAAATAATTTATGATCAAGATGGTCGTCTGCGTACTAATGCTCTGTCGACTTACAAAGTTCCCGATATTTATTCTGTGCCTAAAAGAATCACGATCGATTTTTTACAAACGGATAAGGACAATCTTGCAATCTTCCGTTCGAAAGCCGTTGGAGAACCACCATTAATGTATGGAATTGGAGCTTTCTTTGCCTTGCGAAATGCAATCAAAGCATACAATCCAATCGCTCGCCCTGCTTTCGATGCACCAATGACGCCTGAGAAAATGTTTATGGCGCTACATGGTTAGAAAATGATTTTTGGAATTGACTTATCTATAGTAAATGTATTCTCCATTTAACATTATTCCGAAATGTTTTAGGAGTAAAAATTTCCTTTCAAGAAGCAGTGTATTTAATAAATAGCAAAGTCTTTGTGTTTTTCTCCGTTTCCCTCCATTGTCTCTGTGTTAAAAAAAATCACGCTAACAATTAATCAAACAATAATTCTAGACAATCGCTCCGTGTTTTCTCCGTGTCCCTCCATTGTCTCTGTGATAAAAAAATCACGCTAACAATTAATCAAACAATAGTTCCAGACAATCGCTCCGTGTTTTCTCCGCGTCCCTCCATTGTCTCTGTGTCAAAAAAAATCACGCTAACAATTAATCAAACAATAGTTCCAGACAATCGCTCCGTGTCCCTCCATTGTCTCTGTGTCAAAAAAAATCACGCTAAGAATTAATCAAACAGTAATTCTAGACAATCGCTCCGTGTTTTTCTTCGTTTTCCTCCATTGTCTCTGTGATAAAAAAAATCACGCTAAAAACAAAGCCGCAACGCAAATTAAATACTAAAAATAGTCTCAATCTAACTTCGATCCCTGCCCAATCCAACGACCAATTAATTCACGTTCCTCTTCTGTCATTTGTGTTTTATTCCCTTGAGGCATACTATGTGTATTAACTGCTCTCAACAAAATTTTATCACTCATTTTTTGAATTTCTACTCCTGTATCAAACATTACTCCGTTCGGTGCTGTTAACTGTACATCATCTGTTGGCTTTGCCGAATGACATTGCACGCAGCGCTTCTGAAATACAGGTTGAACTTCAGAAAATTTTACCGGCGTTGTGTTTTTGATATTCTTATTTACCGGCGCTGTAACTATTACCAATGAAATAATTGCAATTACGGCGAGTGGAATCATCCAAACCGATTTCTGTTCTTTCTCGTAAAGATTGATATAATGCCTTACTGCTACACTTGCTATCGTTAACGTTGCTAAAATTGCCCAGTTAAAACTTGGACTGAAAGTAGAAGGGAAGTGATTACTGATCATCACAAAAATGACTGGCAATGTCATATAATTGTTATGCAATGATCTTAATCCTGCCATCTTACCTAGCATCGGATTCAATGGTCGACCCTCTTTTGCTGCTGCAACCAATTCTTTCTGCGACGGAATAATCACAAAAAAAACATTGCCGGCCATAATAGTCCCTATTATGGCTCCTACATGCATGAACGCTGCTCTTCCACTTAAAAAATGACTGAGCAAATATGCATATCCAACAATAATTATAAAGCCAACTACTCCGAAAACTTTTGGCTTGTGTATCAACGGCGATTTGCAAAGCAGGTCATAGATGATCCAACCACTAACCAAACTCCCTATGCCTATCAATATTGCTGTTGTTCCACTAATATCTCTCACCGACGGATCAACCATGTATGCCTTTGCATTCATGTAGTAAACGATGTTCAACAAGAAAAAGCCACTCAGCCATGTAAAGTAGGCTTCGTATTTAAACCAATGCAATTTTTTAGGAATCGTACTTGGGGCGGTTTTATATTTTTCTACATAATAAAATCCACCGCCATGTATTGCCCATAAGTTTCCTGCCAGCTCATCTCTTAAATTCTCTGTTCTGTTTAAACTGTTTTCAAGAAAAATAAAATAAAATGATGCTCCTATCCACGCAATTCCAAAAACAACGTGCATCCACCGCACAATCAAATTCATCCAATCCCAAATGTGTGCTTCCATGCCACTGCCAAGTAATTGTCCACCAATAAAAATAGCTGTTGCCATTACAAGCAATGAAATTACTGTTGTTCGACTTTGCTTCAACAAAATTTTCGCAGCTATAATTTCTTCATCGCTCGATTTAATTTTATTGAGCGAAAGTATACCGGAAGTAAGTGCTCCTATGGTAACAATTATCAATGCAGCAATTCCAATTAAAAAAACGGTAATGGACATAGTATACTTTTTTAATTTTTACGACGACCTAAAAGAATTCGATAAAACGATCGACTTCGAATCTCATCGATTGTAAGTCCGGTTTCAATTGCTTCTTTTTCAGTTATTGCACCGCAGTTGAGTGCTTTCAAAAAATAATTCAACAATCCTTGTCCTGTTGCCGCATCATCAAAAACATCGCCCGATAATGTTGCTTGTGCTGCTTTGCTTACGAAATTTTTTAACCGCGCTGCCGCATCTTCGTAGCTCTCTAAAAAGAATGTGTAGGTTGCTGCATATCGCATTGGCAATTGAGCCGGGTTAAGATCCCATCCCTGATAAAATCCATTGATCAATGAATGCATCGTATGGCCATAACCCAATTTCCACGCGTTGTGAACTACATTTCTGTTTTCAATTTCTTGATCGAGTGTAAGATTCTCTCCTCTATGCGGACCAACAGGCATAACATTCGTTGCGCCATCCGATAACATGATACCGGTAGATCCAAGAGCAACACGTGTCATGTGATGTGCAAAATCACAAACCGGATGATCCATTGTTTGGTACTTTGCTGTAATGTTACATGATGCTGTATAATCGTAAGTTCCAAAGTGAGCAGCTATACATCTTCCTTTTCCTGCACGGATCAAACGGAGCAACGGATTTTTTCCATCTTCATCCATCACTGCCTGAGTGGCTTCAACCATCATCTCCATTTTTAGAGTGTTTGCCGGAAGTTGATGCACTTTTTCTAATGCTTCAAATAATTTTACCAATGCTTCTATCTGTTCGGGAATTGTTACTTTGGGTAACATCACAACAAAATTGTTAGGAATTTTATTTCCTGAATTCTCCAGTAAGGTTGTAATGAAGATATCAAGCGTTCGAATTCCTCTGGTCTTAAGATCTTCTGTAAATGGTTTAATTCGGATTCCGATAAAGGGAGAAATTGTTTTTTCTTTCATCCCTTTTGCTAATTCCATCGCTGCATTAACTGCGGTGTCATCTTCTTCTTTATCAGGTCTGTTTCCAAAACCATCTTCAAAATCAATACGAAAATCTTCTACGCCTTCTTTTTCTAGTTTTACAGCAATCTTATTGTAAACAGTATATGCCAACCATGCTGCTTCTTGCTTTCTGTTTTCTTCGGTCATCTTATCAAGTCTTATCGTAAGACTTTCAATATCTGCTGCCGTGCTTGGTAGTGTTTCATTTCCGGTCAGCTCAAGAACTTTTGCCAGCACAGTAAAATTTGGAGCATTGGTTTTGAAACTTTTCAAAGCTATTTGCCCTATTTTTACCGTCGTGTCCGATTTAAAAAGATTTGCCCCACCATAAACTGTATGCACAGGTTGTCGGTCCGAATTTTCGCCGGGATAAATTTTCTGAAAGGCTAAATTTGCTATTTGCAGTTCGTTCAGTACTGATTCTTTTGCTTCTGATGGTATGGATAATTTCATATTCTTACTTTTTATTAATTTAATATTTTTTATTCAACTTCCTCTGTAAGTGCTATAACCAAATGGATTTAGTAATAATGGTACATGATAATGAGTGTCATCTGTTATTTCGAATTCTACTGTTACCGAAGGGTAAAAACTTTTTATTCCTCTTTTTTCAAAGTATGGTCGCACATTAAAGATCATCCTATAAATAGAATGCGATAGTTTTTTTTCTTTCGAAATAAATTCAGGAATTCTTCCATCTGCATTGGTAATTCCTGATGCAATTTCATTCCACCCGTTTGTTGTTTGTTCTTCTAGAATAATTTTTATACCGTCGGCCGGCTTTCCGGAACTAGTATCTAAAATGTGTGTTGTAATTTGGCTCATAAAAATAATTTGTCAATTCTTAAATGTGTAATTTTATTTTGTTCGATAGCAGCAATTTTTAATTCAACTTCCTGAGTATTTTTAATTCTAGCTTTTAAAAGTTCGAGCATTTCACTTGCAGTTTTTCCCGTTGCACAAACAATAAAGATAAAACCAAATGTGTTTTCATATTCTTCGTTTCCTTTCGCTAATTCTTCTATTACATTTTTATCTGTTTCATTCACTCCCGATTGTTCATTGGCTGCCCATTTAGCAGTAGCAGCAAATTTCTGTTCAAGTAATTTTTTGTCTCCAATTTTCGGATGATGTGTAAAAGCTTCTAACCAATCTGTCTCTACACAACTATTCCATATCGAATCCGAAATTATCTTTAACTCTGAAATAGAATTAAACGGTCGTTTAGATGCAACAATTTCTGACCATCGTGTAGACCCACAACATTTAAATAGTTCTGTTCTGGCTTCGCTTTCTGAAAGTATATTAAATTCGTTCAGTGTCATATAATTTTTCCAAATAATCTCATCCTGCTTATTCCGCCGTCAGGAAATATTGTAAGTCGAACATGTGTAAATGGACCTTTATTTTCTATCGATTCAAAATAATGTTCGTGATCTGCTTCTAATTTTGTTTTTGGAAGTATCGTTTTCCAGCTTATCGTTTCTGCTGTTAATTTATTTTCTTCGCATTGTTCGATAACACATCCTTCAATCGTACAACTATCCGGATAATTGCCTTTAAAGTGACATGTATCAACAAGTATTTTATCGATTACTCCTTTATGTGCCAGTCGTACAATCACCCAATCTTTGTTGTTAGGTGTTCTGTTTCTTTTTGTTTCCCATCCATCGCCCATATTAACACCTCTGCCAGGCATAATAAGATTTTCCATGTGTGAAAAAAACATGTCGTTGCAATGGATAGAACGTGCTCCATTAATCGCTGATGCTAAATCAATAGTTTCATTTGGTTTTTCAACCGACCAATCTTTTGAAACGTATCCATATACTTTTAATCGTGCTACTCCGCCATCAGGATAAATATGGAAACGCAAATGTGTAAAGGCTTCAACCGATTTTATCTCGTAAAAATTTTGACTGCCCGGAAGTAAAGGTGATTTTGGTAATATCTCTGTCCATTTCGTAGTCGCATCTATTATTTCTTTATCGCTTTTCCCTTTTGCATTGCATGCTTCAATAGATGCAAACGGTGGATGATTACCTAAAAAATGGTTCGTGTCTATATCGACTCCACGAATTATTCCTGATGTTGCTAGTTGAATAATACAAATGTCATGACCTTCTACTCGTTTACGTCTGCTTTCCCATCCGTCCATCCATTTCCCACGATCGGTATATTTATCTGCAATGAAAATTCCACGACCAGGCTTTAATAAATTTTCTTTCTCTGCAAAGAAATCATCGGTACACCACAACGTTTTACCTCCTAACCGTTCTGCTGCAAGATCTGTTAACTTAGTAAAATTTGGTACGTTATTATCTGCCATAATTAGTATTTTAGTGGGTTGTAAATGTCTTAATTTTTTTCAATCAAAACAGTCCCGAAATGACCATTTACCACCTTTTTTCCATCGTAAATCAGTTGACCGGCTAAGTATGTCTGGAGAACTTTGCCTAGGAACACCTTATTTGCATAAGGACTTATTTTATGTCGATGTAAAATGTCGGTTTCGTTTAGTGTTGTTGTCGATTTTGGATCCCATATAAAAAAGTCAGCATCGGCTCCGGCTTCTAGCTTTCCTTTGTAAGTTAGTTTTAAAAACGTGGCTGGATTTGTTGAGAGCCATCGTGCAATATCTTGTTCAGTACAATTTCTTTTTTTCGCTTCAGTCCAAAGTGTCATTAAGGCAAATTGCAGACCGGCAATTCCGCCCCATGCCTTTGACAGATTACCTGAAACGATTTCCTTTAATTCAGGAGGTGCAGGAGAGTGGTCAGTGGCAACAAAATCTATAATACCCGATTTCAATGCATTCCAAAGTTGATCGTTATTTGCTTTCTCACGAATTGGTGGCGCGCATTTGTAAATTGTTTTTCCATCAGGAATATCTTCTGCATTAATCGTAAGGTAATGTTGTGCCGTTTCTACTGTAAGTGGTAAACCTTCTGCTTTTGCATTCGCAATCATTTCTATCGCTTCTGATGAACTCAAGTGAACAATGTGAACTCTTGCTAATGTTTCTCTACATAGATCTATCATCATTTTAATCGCTTTGTTTTCCCACTCTTTAGGTCTTGATTTTAGATATGACTTATAATCGTTTGGTGAATTAAGGTGGTCATTTATCGCAGGATGATCTTCACTCAACTCGCAATGCACCAACAATGGCTTATCATACTTTTTTAAAATCGTAAGTGCATTTTTTAATTCGTCATAACCTGAATTGGGAAAATCGTCTATGCCAGAATGTGTAAGAAAGGCTTTCAAGCCTAGTGCACCTGCCTTTAACAAACCTTCTACTTCGTTTTCATTTCCGGGAACTACTCCGCCCCAAAATCCTACGTTTACGTTTAACTGATTTTTAGCTGCGGCTATTTTTAACTTAAAATTATTTTCATTGGTAGTAACTGGAGAAGAATTCAATGGCATATCAACTAATGTTGTGATGCCTGTTGCTGCCGCAGCTTGTGTTGCCGTCTCAAATCCCTCCCATTGTGTACGTCCCGGTTCGTTAATGTGAACATGAGGATCTATTAACCCCGGTAAAACAAAATTTTCACCAGCGTTAATTATCTCACTTTGAAAATCAACAATCGCTTCTTTATTAATCGCTATTATTTTCCCGTTTTCGATGTGCAAAAATCCTTCTATAACTCCAATCGGTGTAACAATGTTCTTACTTTTTATTATCAGTCTGTTCAACATATTTATCTTGTAAAAGTGATATTAAACAAAAATAGAATTAATTTCGGTTTCTGAATACGATTATTCTATGACTGATTTAAATCTCTGGCAATTTATACTTTCTCAAGTAAAAAAGGGCACACCCACGATCTTATTATGTGTGATGGAAAGCCATGGAAGTAGCCCTGGTCGTCGTGGGTTTAAAATGGTAGTAACTCATGAGAAAATAGTCGGGTCTATTGGTGGCGGAATGATGGAATATAAATTTGTCGAACTAGCAAAAGAAATGCTTGCTAATGATTTCAAGCCATTCTCATTAAAAAAACAAATTCATTCTAAATCTGCAAAAATTAATCAAAGCGGAATGATTTGTTCCGGTGAGCAAACAATTTATTTATCATTAATTAAGAGCACTGATATCGATTCCATCGAAGCAATGATTACTTCTCTTGAAATGAATCAACAAGGCACACTTCACATTGACCCGTCCGGAATAAGTTTTGGAATTATTCCCATGAAAGATGACTTTCATTTTGAAATGAAAGATGATGAGCAATGGAAGTACTATGAAAAAACCGGATTCAAAAATAAATTGTATATCGTTGGCGGTGGTCATTGTTCTTTGGCTCTTTCTGAATTGATGTCAAAAATGGATTTTAATATTACCGTTTTTGACGATCGTCCGGGATTGAATACGATGGTTGAAAATGATTTTGTTCAATCAAAATATTTTGTGAAAGATTACAAAGAAATACAAGCACTAATCATCTCAGGTGATAATGTTTATGTAGTAATCATGACTCAGGGTTATCGAAGTGATAACATTGCATTGCAATCGATAATTAAAAAGGAGTTTAAATACATTGGAGTTTTAGGCAGCAAAAGTAAAATGAAAGAACTCTTTCATGATTGGAGAAAGGCTGGTATTCCTGAAAAAATATTGCAGAAAATTTATTCTCCGATTGGTATCGATATTCGTAGTCAGACTCCAATGGAGATTGCCGTAAGTATTGCAGCTGAAATTATAAAAGAAAAAAATATTACACTGCCGTAAACTGAATTTCTTTTTTTCCTTTGCTCATTATCATATAAAGCATAAACGAAACAAAGAACCCTACGAACCAAGCGTAATTATACAATCCGCTAATCCACTGAGGTACATTTTCAGTAGCAATAACATGAATAGTTACTAAAAATCCTGGTATGTTCGGAACAATTCCTGCCAAGAGCGCAATGATTGCAATTCGATTGAAACCATTGTTGAAATTGTAGCGGCCACTCTCTTGGTATAGCTCGTTTACAACTAGTAATTGGCGTCGAATCATAAAGTAATCTGCTATCATAATTCCACCAACAGGTCCTAGTAACGAAGAATAAGCAATCAGCCAAGTAAAAATATATCCATTAGGATCTGCAATTAATTTCCAAGGCAATATTAATATTCCTATTACTCCGGTTATATATCCTCCTGTTCTAAATGAAATTTTTGATGGTGCTAAATGCGCAAAATCGTTTGCGGGGCTTACTATATTCGCAGCAATGTTTGTTGCTAATGTTGATAATGCTACTGCGATCATTGCGAAACTTACCAAGCCTTTACTGCTAAATTTACCTGCTAAAACAAGTGGATCCCAAATCATATTTCCGTAAATAATTACTGTGGCCGATGTAACAACAACTCCAATGAATGAGAACAAAGTCATAGATGGAGGCAGTCCTATTGCTTGACCCAAAATTTGTGCTCGCTGACTTTTTGCATAGCGAGTAAAGTCAGGGATGTTTAATGAAAGTGTTGCCCAGTAACCAACCATTCCTGTTAACCCAGGAATGAAAAACTTCCAAAATTCTGCCGTCGTTTTGAACTTAGATGGTTGCGATAATATCGGTCCTAATCCATGTCCGGCTGAAATTGCCCAAAATAGCAATGCCAATGCTGCAATCGGTAAGAAGAATGCTTTGAATACAAGTAGTTTTTTAATACTGTCGACTCCTAATTTAACTACATACATATTGATTAACCAAAAAATAAAAAACGTAATGGCTGGCCCTGTCTCTAGTCCAATTGATTCAGGAAATATTCTCGGTAAATCTGCAATTGCCGGATACCAAACTCGTGTCATCTGATATATTGCAAACCCTCCAATCCATGTTTGTATTCCAAACCACCCGCAAGCTACAATTGCTCTCAACATAGCAGGAATATTTGCACCTCTAGTTCCAAAACTAGCTCTGGCTAACACAGGGAATGGGATTCCATACTTTGCACCTGCATGCCCATTCAAAATCATTGGAAATAAAACAATCGTATTACCCAAAAAAATAGTTAGGATGGCTTGCCACCAATTCATTCCGCCGCCAATCAACGAACTTGCAAGCATGTAAGTTGGAATGCACAACGACATGCTAATCCAAAGTGCTGCATAATTCCACGTGTTCCATGATCTTTTTTCTTGCGGAATAGGAGCGAGGTCCTCGCTATAAAGGTCTGCCATAAAAATGAGTTATCTTATTTCAATTGCAATATTCATCAGCAATAGAAATCGCTTTCGAAATAATATCTAAGCCTTCATCCATTTCATCCTGACTGATGCAAAGGGGAGGTGCTGTAAAAATATAATTCCAACGAACAAATGTGAATAAGCCAAGCTCCAATAATTTTGCATTCACCTTATTCATAATTTCCATTTCATTCGGCGTTGCATTCCATGGTGCCATGGGCTCTTTCGTTTTTCTGTTCTTCACCAATTCAATACATCCTAAAAGTCCTGTGTTTCTGTAGTCACCGATACTCTGATGCTTCGACATCATTGCTCCAATTCTCTTTTCCATATACGAGCCCATGTTTGCCGCATTTTCAATCAGCTTTTCATCTTCATAAATTTTCAGTACTTCTACTGCTGCTGCGCATGCAACTGCATGACCTGAATAGGTCAGTCCAAGTGGAAGTGCTTTATCATTGAATGCATCGATCAATTCTTCTTTAATAATCATTCCCCCCAGTGGAATATAACCACACGTAAGTCCTTTTGCAAAACACATAATGTCGGGAACTACATTGTGATGATCTACGCCAAACCATTTTCCTGTTCTGCCAAATCCACTCATCACTTCATCGCAGATTAAAATAATACCATAGCGATCTGCTATCTCGCGAACTTTTTTCCAATAACCCGGCGGATACTTAATGCAACCGCTCGACCCACTTTCTCCTTCCATTAAAATTGCAGCAACATTATTTGGTCCTTCAAATTTTATTATTCGCTCCATGTGTGCTGCTGCATTTTCAGAGCACTCTTCCGGCGTTGCACTGTTCCATGGATCACGATAGAAAAATGGATTCTCTACATGTATAAAGTTAGGTGCGGCTTGTGCATCATGCGGATTCCCTCGCGGATCTCCACTGGCCGACATAGCACCATAAGATGCTCCATGATATCCTTGGTAAAGTGTAATTATTTTATGACGTCCTGTATGAAGTCGTGCAAATTTAATTGCATTCTCTATAGCTTCCGCTCCGGCATTGGTGAAGAAAGTTTTCTTTAATGATCCAGGTGTAATTTCTGCTAATTTTTTTCCTAATTCTCCTCTCGCTTTCGTGATCATTCCCGGATGAACAAATGACACTTCATCCATCTGACGCATCACCGCATCTTTCACTCTTGGATGACCATGGCCAATGTTCATATTCATCAGTTGAGAAGAAAAATCAATAAAACGTTTTCCGCTACGGTCGTGAAGGTAAACCCCTTTTGCCTCACTAATGTTTAACGGATTTAATCCCGATTGCTTCGACCAAGAAAAAATGGTATACTCTAAATTATTTTGTAAAATTATTTCACGTTCACTCAATGCTGTTTTTAATTCCATAGTAATATCTTATTTTTTATTGTTCACTTTATAAGTGAGTAGTAAGTGGTGAGTAGTAATTTGTGAATAGTAATTAGTAATTTGAAAAAATAGACCTCAACCTTAAACCTTTGATCTTTGACCGTCTTTTTTATCACTTCTTATTTCATACTTCTATTAGTAATTAGTTGAATGGTGAAAATCAAGTAAAACATTTTGATCTTTGACCCTTCTTCTTCTTACTTCTTACTTCTTACTTCTTACTTCTTACTTCTTACTTCTTACTTCTTACTT
>JAYTOX010000080.1:0-9525 GCA_043747595.1 Bacteroidota bacterium
CTGGCTCAAACAGAAAAGAAAAAAGAAACCATTACCTATGAGCGCGAGAAACGTAGCGGGACAAGTAATCACAAAGGCCGTTTGCCATTTCCGGAGCATCTACCACGAGTAGATGAAATACATGAACCGAAAGAAGACGTAAGCGGAATGATAAAAATCGGTGAAGAAGTTACTGAGCGTTTAGATTGTGACCCCGGAAGTTTGTTTGTCACCAGAATCATCCGTCCTAAATACGCGAAAGAAAATAAGCAGGGTGTTGTGATCGCAGAACTTCCATCGTCACCTATTGAAAAAGGAAAAGTGGGTGCATCTGTACTGGCATTGATCATTATTCAAAAATACGTTGATCATCTTCCGCTTTATCGTCAGATAGAAATGTTCAAGCGCATGGGAATGGAAATTCCTTCTTCTACGATGAGTGATTGGGTGAAAACAGCAGCAGAATTGATTGCGCCACTCTATGAGGCTTTGGTAAAGAAGATTCTTCAGAGCGATTATTTACAAGCAGACGAAACACGAATACAGGTGTTAGACAGAGATAAGAAAAAGAAAACACATCGCGGTTGGTACTGGACGTATCGAGATGTGCACAGCGGATTGGTTCTATTTGACTATCATGAAAGTCGGGGGCGAGAGGGTCCTTCCGAGCGATTGAAAGATTTTACTGGTTATTTACAAACCGACGGCTACGAAGTCTATAATCAGTTTAATAAAAAGAATATAACACATGTGCTTTGCATGGCTCATGCCAGGCGTTATTTTGATCAGGCTTTGGAGAACGACAAAGAACGTTCTGAATATGTATTGAAAGAAATGCAGAAATTATACGCGGTAGAAAAATATTGTCGTGAAAATAATCTATCGGTGTATGATCGGTTAGATCTTCGTCAGGAAAAATCTGTTCCCGTACTTCAGGAATTGTATCAATGGTTGAAAGATACAGTTGTAAAAGTTACACCAACATCTGCTATCGGAAAAGCAATTGCTTACGCATTACCTCGCTGGGAACGACTAATGCTTTATGCGCACGATGGTCGCTTAGAGATTGATAATAATCTGGTCGAAAATGCCATTCGTCCAATTGCAATCGGAAGAAAAAATTATCTCTTTGCCGGCTCACACGAAGCTGCACAAAACGCAGCGATGTTTTATTCTTTACTCGGTACCTGCAAACTTAAAGGCATCGAACCTTTTCAATGGTTGAAAAATCTTTTTGAAATACTTCCGGATTCCAAAGCAAACAAGCTGGAAGAATTACTACCTTGATTTTTCTTCCAGCAGAATAATCATTAATTTTAAATATGGCTACACGTGGTTGGTCGGATGCTTACGAAGCACCTATTTGCCAGATTTACGGGTAATTGACACATATATAAATTCTACTGCATCCATGTCAATAATCGATCCAGAGGGCGAAGTGTATGTTAATTTATTTGTACCATTCGATCAAGAAGTTG
Source organism: Bacteroidota bacterium (assembly GCA_043747595.1). Taxonomy (GTDB): domain Bacteria; phylum Bacteroidota; class Bacteroidia; order AKYH767-A; family 2013-40CM-41-45; genus JADKIH01. The sequence goes on from JAYTOX010000080.1 coordinate 1,458, forward strand.
AAGTAACCTATAATTGTGAAAAACCAATTTCTGGAGGAGCATGTAACACTGATCCTCTTGATAATGACGTCAGCCTCATTGATGCAAGTGGATCAATTATATTTTCCAAAGCTAACGGTGCTTCAACTGAACATCTTTTTTTAAGTGCAGGAAACTACCAATTAAAGGCACGTAAAGGTGTTTGCGGCAAACCAAGGATACGAGCTTCTCTTGCTGGGACGTGGCATTTTGAATCTAGAGATAAATTCTGTGGGGGTGCCAGGATTTCTAAGATTGAAAAATTTAATACTCATAATGAATCCATAAAATGTACAAATTTAGTTTACGATGAAAACACAAGAAGTTCTGGAAGTATTATTAACTATGGAGTATATATAAGTAATGAATTGCTTCCGCAATGGATAGATACGACTTCTGGATTTAATTTGACGAAATTGACATCAGGTTTGTACTATTCCTATCTTGTTAGACATTCCGAATCCATTGCTGAAATTGGTCGCACCCAAGGAAATAATGTTGGCTATTCAAAAGTTACCGTGTTTGAAAGAGGAAATGGATTTGAGGAAATGTATTATTCATCTCCCTATTCCGATCCAGATTTAAATATGAATCATTTTCAAGATCCATACGCCCCTGTAGAATGCCACGAGGATTTAAGAGGATTATTAATAGCGCATAATACTTATGATAATATTGGTAGGCTAGTTGAAACGGAATCAAATTCTTTTAATAAAGATATTCTTATTTCACAATACGGATTTCATTTAAAAGAAGAAAGGACTGGAAATACTGATCCACAAAATTGTCCGACATATAGCCCCTGGTCATTTACTTATAAATTCTTAACGTACCCATTTTTTTGGCCTTATCTTTCTCAAACTGAAACAAGCCACTTTGATTTAAACGGTAACCCAACCTATAATCAAGTTATTAGTTATGAGTATAACAATCCAAGTCATGCTCAAGTCACTAAAATTTCTACGACAAATTCCAATGGCGACATCTCTAAATCAATCTTTAAATATCCTAAAGATTATGAAATATCTGGCACCCCAACGAATTCGAATACAATTGCTCTTTCAAAAATGGCAAATTCAGATGACTTAAATATTCAAGCTGTTCCAATCGAAAAAGTAAATTTTATTGAACATCCCGATGGAAATATTCAAGTGGTGAATGCTTCGCTAAATACTTATAAATTTGAAAACACCCATTTACTTCCTGATAAAGAGTTTAGTTTAAATTTTAACATTGCCAAAGATATAAATTGGTACAATGGAAATGGCCCTCATGTTTTGAACAATGGATCAACAAGTACATTTGTTTATCCATTAGAATATGAGCAAGAAGTCAATTACTTAGAATTTGATGACAAAGGAAATTTATTAAACTATCAGGTGTTAAATGGCCCTATCAATTCAGTCGAATGGAATCAATCAGGTGAAAGACCAAATGCAAAATTTGCGAATGCAAGTTATCGCCAGAATCAGATAGGAAAAGAGTGTAGTTTTAATGGTTTTGAGGACGGAATCAACAATGATGGGTGGACTGATGCAAATTGTATTTTGGATAATACTACTTCTCATACTGGTGAATGGAGTGAATTGATTCCGAGAAGTGCTACCTTTGGTGCGACAAAAGATTTTTTACCAGAGAATCAACATCAACAATATCGTTTATCTTGCTGGGTAAAATTTAACTCGTCATATTCCAAGGGCGCTGGAGGCAACGGTTTTTTAGTAATTCAATCCAAACATAATAATTCAAATAATGCAGTTTACCCCAATCTTGCTCATGCGCAAATTACTGTTCCTGTTGATGGGATTCCAGATGAATGGAACTACATTCAAGCCGTTATTGATCTTGGAGAACTTCGTGATGCAACAGGTGTCAGTCAGGATTTAAGACTCCGTTGTTATTTAGAAAATTTTGATGCTAATAACTTGTACGTAGATGATATCAGGTTTGAACCTGTTACCAGTAATACTGTGTCATTAACTTATGATCCACTTTATAAAGATCAGATTTCGTCTAAAAGTGACCAAAGAAATACGCCTTCATTTTATTATTATGATGGCTTTGGAAGATTGAAATGGACACTTGATCAGAGGAAAAATGTAATTGATAAATTTGAAAACATTTATTACGATAGTAATAATTTATTGAGTAATAATTATACACAAAATACAAAGTTTAGAAACCCTTTTACAATTGATCAAGTAAATTCGGGAGTACCAGTTCAAGAAGAAAGAATTTCGACAATTCAATATTTTGATGGATTAGGAAGGTTAACACAAGGTATAAGCAAAGCTGGCTCTCCACAAGGTTTTGATGTTATTCAGCCTGTAAAATATGATCAATATGGTAGAGAAAGCATAAAATACCTTCCTTATGTAAGTGGAAATTCAGATGGAAAATATGATGTTGATTTTGAAGTTAACCAGCATGCTTTTTTTAATTCTCCTGCTAGTTATACTATAGCAAATGATCAATTCCCAACGGCTGATCAAGTATATGATAATAGTCCTTTGAATCGTGTCAGCAAACAAGGGAGTGTAGGCCAATCATTTCAAACAAATATGGATCGTTGTTTAAAATTTGACTATTCAACAAATAATTTGGATGACGCTGTTTGGCAATGGACAGTTAATGTCAACTCAAGCCCTTATCTTCCAACTGGAGCTCATAAAATACAAAATTATCCTGAAAATTCTTTAGTCAAGACAATTGTTATTGATGAAAATGGAAGTACTTCAGTTGAGTTTAAAGACTTCTTTGGCCATTTGATATGTAAAAGAAATATGGTAGAATGCATTCTTGACAATGGGGAATATGTTACTTATGATTATACGGAAGGGCATGCAAATCCAAGAATTAACGGTACGGAAATTAAGAAGCTAGACACTTATTACATTTACGATGATTATGGTAACCTAATTTATATTATCACACCTAAAGGATCGGAAGTAATTAACTCAACTGCATTAAATAGTTTCGATGAATCAAGTCAAATATTTATCGATCAAATTTATGCTTATCATTATGATGGACGGAATCGAATGATTGAAAAAAAGATTCCAGGAAAAGAATGGGAGTATTATGTTTATAATACTCTTAACCAGTTGGTCATGTCACAAGATGGCTTTTTAAGAGGAAGCATTGGTAACTTTGATTTAGGTTGGAAAGTTTTTAAGTATGATGCCTTAGGTAGGCCTGTATTAAACGGATTAACAACTTTCCTTAACCCTGGCGAAGATCGTATAGGATTTCAAAATGAAGTAAACTCTAATTTTTATCAATATGAATCAAGAATAAGAAATCAAAACCAAACAAATCTATTGGGATATTCCGATCTTACAATTCCGACAATGACGAATCAAATTTATGTTGTTAAGTACTATGATGAAAACGATTATGAAAATTCAATTTTATCAACAGAAAATAGTCCATATTCTCGACCGAGTGCAGCTACCAATAGTACAGCTGGTATGTTGACTGGAGAACTAAATGGTGTCGATGAAGGTAATCCAGATATTAGTACCCATACGTTTAGTTTAACAAAATATTTTTATGATGAAAGGGCTAGACAAATTGAAGTCCAAAAAAAGAATCATGTTTCTGGTTGGGATAAAATTGTAAACACGTACAATTTTTCGAGCCAAGTTGTTAGTTCAAACAGGTTGCATACATCTTTTTCAAATCCAGATTTAAATTTGTTAACCTTTATGGAGTATGATCATTCTGGTCGCATTTTAAAAATACATAAAAGGATTAATTCTGATCCAGATATTATTGAATCTTTCAATGAATATAATGAACTTGGTCAATTAGTTCGGAAGAATTTGCATAAAGATGGAACTATTTGGCCAGGAGCTTCAACCGCCGATTATTTACAGAAAATAGATTACAGATATAATATCAGAGGTTGGCTCACTAGTATTAATAATAGTGATTTAATTGATGATGCTGGTGTTACAAATACCGATAATAACGATGCATTTGGAGAAAATATTTATTACGAACATTTGGGAAATCTTAGCAGTGGAATAAATGATATTGTACCGATTCCTCAATTCAATGGAAACATTTCCGAAATCACATGGAATACGAAGCCTCCTTATAATACATCATTCAATTTAGCCTTTAGGCCAATTAGCGCTTATATTTATCGTTACGATAATTTAAATAGATTAACGGCGGGTTATTTTTCTCAAAATTCACTTCCATTTCCAAATTTATTAAATGAATGTGCTCATTGCTATGATGAATTGTTTAAATATGATTTAGTAGGGAATATTTCACACTTAAAACGAAATTATAAATCTGATCTCGTTGATGACCTATCCTATACTTATGAGGGAAATAGTAATCAGTTAGATGGTATTCTTGATCATACAATTGCTCCAAGCCCTTTTGGATTTAATGAAGCGCAACATTCAAATGGCGATTATGCTTACGATGGAAATGGCAATCAGATTTCTGACAACAATAAAGGCCTGGCCTTGGTTTATAACAAATGGAATTTGCCTTTTGAAGTTACTGATCATTCATCTGATTTGGTTTTTAATTACGATGGTATAGGAACTAAACTCTCAAAACATTTAGTTGGTCTTGGAGTAGATTATTATAGTTATTATTCCGACGGGATAGAATATAAAGAAGATCAACTCCAATTTATTTCTACTGAAGAAGGTAGAATCAGACCGGTTTCTTCTTCAACATTAAATCCGGGAGTTAATTTTGTTTATGACTATTTTTTAAAAGATCATTTAGGAAATATAAGAGCAGTGGTAACGAATGAATTGCGCCGTGACTATTATGCAGCAACAATGGAACAACAAAATTCTTCAGCAGAAGAAAAATTATTTTATAACATACCGGCAACAAGAGAAGACCTTCCTTCAGGTTATCCATTGGATAGTACATATACTCCGAATTCAAAAATTAGCAATGTTAATCCTGATAATGGTCGTCCTATTGGGCATGCTAAAGTCCTTAAGATTGCCCAAGGCGACAATGTCAGTCTTGACACCAAGTATTATTTTAATGGTGCTGCTTTCATTCCTAATAATAACAGGCCAATTGATGATATATTAACTAATCTGGCAAACATTTTTTTTGTGAATCCTAACTCACCTGTGAGCGGCAAAAGTTCGGAAGACCGCTTACAATGGGCATCGAATACATTTACAAATAATCCTGAAATTGGAGGTTTTCTAACTGATGCGTTCAATCAGTCGGATGAAAATGATCCAGATTTGCCAAAAGCATATTTAATTTATTTGTTCTTCAACCGAGATTTCAAATTTGTCAGTGAAGTGAGTGGTTTGCTCAAAGTTTCTAATCCTGATCAACTAGGTGAGCTTGGAGTTTTAGATTTAAAGATTGAAGAAAATGGATATCTTTATGTTTACGTAACAAATGAATCACCTAAAGATGTAAACTTCGATAATTTGAGAATTATACAATATTCTAATTTTCTGATTGAGCACAATGATTATTACCCTTATGGTTTGTTAATAGATGCGCTTAGTTCATTTAGTAATAACGGTGTTGCACAGAACTACAAATACAATGGTAAAGAACTTCAACGAGAACTTCATTGGAATGTGGAAGACTACGGAGCACGACAATACGATCCGGTGATTGGAAGGTGGTTGCAGGTGGATCCATTAGCACACGAAATGCCGTCTTGGTCTCCGTTCTCTACATTCTTTGATAATCCTATCAAATATATTGATAAAGATGGAAGAAAACCAGGCGATCCTCCAACAGGTGGAGACAAGACTAAAATTAATAAAACTACTACTGAAAAGATTATTAATTTTGGCAAAGAAGTAATTACGGGAACAGTTGATGAAGTAGCATTTATTGCAAGTAGTGTCTTTTCAGGTGTAGGAAATACAGTTATTGGCGTGAGTAAAAAAGCAGAGAGAATAGGTTTGGTGAAAGCATTAGATGAAGGAGGTATTGATGTTCTCTCAAAAGAAGAAAGGTTTAGCCCAATAGGGTTTTCGTTTGAAGAAGGGTTTAAAAAAGAAGCCCCCAATTTTTCGGAAACAGTGCCTTTGAAAGATGGCAAAAGAATTATGAAAGGAATAGTTACTATAATTTCTGCAGGGGTTCCAACGACAGGAGTTGTTGAATCGGTAATTAAAACTGTGGTTGGTGTAGGTGTAAAAAAGGGTATAGAAGCTCTTCCTGATGATAAAAAGAACCAACAACAAAACAAAAGTGAAAAGTAATCGCCTTCGGGAGATAATTAGAACTACCAATAAGTATGAAAGGCGACTTATATTTACTTTACTTAGCGATTCTCTCTGTAGTTGCTGGAGTATACACTCTTTTAAACCATAAATCAACTGAAGACCCGATGTTAAACCTACAAATGGGAATAGTTTATACTGTTGTAGGTGCGATACTCGTATTGTTATTTATAAGGCAAACCAAACGAAGGAGTAATAAATAATGATTGGATAACAATTTACTCTAGTGCTTCCAAAGAATCTAGTAAGTGGGTGATTGTTTTAAAATCAGCCATTGATTTTGATGCTTTAATTTCGTTTATCCATTCATTTGCTTCTTTATTGGTTATTTTTCCCTCCTTCCCTAATTTATTTATATCATCCAAGCGCACCGTAATTTTTTTTTCAAAATCCTGTGAAGTATGATGGAACCTTCTTTTAATCTCTGATAAATTTGAAGGATTATTTTTAAGTTCTTTGATTATTGATTGAAAGAACACTTCTGCTGAGTCGAGAACATTTAAAATTTCTCCTTTCGAATCATCCATTTTTTGGTTAACCAACTCCTTCTTCTCGTTCTTACAACTATAAAAAAACAGAGCAAAAACAATCAGTATTTTTAAAAATAGATTTATATTTTTGTTCATATGAGGGGCTTTTCTTATTTAAGTAGTGCCATTAATTTATGCTCAGCAAAGATAGCATCCATAGTAGCAAAGAGGTTTGACTGTTCTTCTTTAAGTAGCTTCTCAATCAATTTAGGGCGGTTTCAAACATCGTTATCTATATTCTGTTAATTGGCATCATTTACGAGAAAAACAAACGTAACTTTTTAACTATCAGCAATTTATGCAGCTATATCAATTGAGGGTCTAATCTCGCCCCTTTCATACTTTCCAATTATTTCGCCACTTGTTTCAATGGATTTACCCAAATGGCATTGAGTGAGTTTTTTTGCTTTCGGGCGTATGTTATTTTTCTCCAAACGTAATTATATATCGTATTTATGAGATTAAATTGAATTTACAAATGTAAGTGAATAATAGGATACTGCAAGCACCAACAAAATTGACCACCCTTTGTCGATTCCAACAGTGTCTCGTCCTGAAAAAACCTTACAGTTTTTAGATATTAGTCCTGATTTTTCTTGTCAAGTTTGAAATACTAAATTAATATAATTTAAGTAGTCGACCCTCAAAAAGTCTTGAAACGTGCATGTATCAACAACTTTGCGGTTTAAAGGTTGATAAAAAAATGCAAAAAAAGGAATGAATGTTTAAGTTTTCTTGCAGATTTACTTCATGCTTTCAAAAGAAAAATCCACCTCTCAATTGGGCTTTTATAGCACATTTGAAGAACAGTTAAATCATGGACATCCACTTTATAAGTTGAGCAATCAAATTGATTGGAATGTTTTTGATGAAGCTTTCAAGAAACATTATAGTCCGAATCAAGGTCGACCGGGTAAGCCAATCCGTTTAATGGTTTCACTTTTGATTCTCAAACAACTTCGTAATCTAAGCGATGAAAGTGTAGTTGAACAATGGAGCGAAAATGCCTACTACCAATATTTTTCCGGAGAGAAGGTTTTTTCAAGTAAGCAACCATGTGTGCCTCCTACAGAACTAGTTGAGTTTCGTAAACGAATTGGAGAATCAGGAGTAGAATTAATTTTGAAGGAAAGTATTCGTGTCAATGGAAACGATGCAGATGACGATCATCTTAGCGGAGACACGACGGTACAGGAGAAAAATATTACGTATCCTACGGATGACAAACTCTACAAGAAAATAATTTCAAAATGCAGGAGCATTGCAGAGAAA
>JAYTOX010000081.1:0-3702 GCA_043747595.1 Bacteroidota bacterium
CTAAATCTGAGCAAACAAAGCCTAAAGAATCAAGATGTATTTCAGCAAGAATATAAAATTGAGTTACTAAAAACGGTCAACCTGTATTAGGCATTGTCAGAAACCCACTCACCACTCACTACTCACCACTCACCACTCACCTACTTAGCTTCCACCTGCGAATATTTTGCCATAAACTCTTCCGCCATCGTTACCATATCGGCCGAGCCAATAAATAACGGAGTGCGTTGATGCAGTGATGTAGGTTGTAATTCTACAATACGTTTAAAACCATTCGAAGCTTTACCTCCTGCTTGTTCAATAATAAAAGCGAGCGGATTACATTCATAAAGCAATCGAAGTTTTCCTTTTGGCGATTTGTGAGTTGAAGGATAAATAAATATTCCTCCTTTTAAAAGATTACGATGGAAATCGGCAACTAAAGAACCAATGTAACGCGACGAATATGGACGACTAGTTTTACTGTCTTCCACCTGACAATATTTAATATACTGTTTCACACCATCAGGAAAATGAACATAATTCCCTTCGTTAATCGAATACAAAATTCCATTGCGAGGGCATTTCATATCGGGATGAGAAAGACAAAATTCACCGATGCTTGGGTCGAGTGTAAAACCATTTACTCCCTTACCTGTTGTATACACCAACATTGTTGACGAACCATAGATTACATAACCGGCAGCAATTTGATCAACTCCACGCTGTAAATAATCTTTCTCTTCAACAATTCCGGAAAAAGAAGTACGACGATAAATTGAAAAAATAGTACCAATAGCAACGTTAACATCAATGTTAGAAGAACCATCAAGAGGATCAACACAAACAACATATTTGGCATTCTTACTTACGAAAGAATCAATTTGCACGAGTCCTTCGTTTTCTTCAGAAGCAACAGCACATGTTTCTCCGCCGGCACTCAATGCAGCAATGAATTGTTCGTTGGCAAAAACATCTAATTTCTTTACCGACTCGCCTTGAATATTGATCGTTCCATACTCACCAAGAATATCGGCTAATCCTGCTTTATTCACTTCACGGTTTACGATTTTAGCTGCAATACCAATGTCTCTTAAAAGTCGTGATAATTCGCCTTTCGCATAAGGAAAATCCGTTTGGCGCTCTATAATAAACTGCCCGAGAGTTACTACTTTATTCATCTTGATAGGGGTTGTGAATGCAAAACTAACATTTGCCGGTAAAAGTTACGGTATTATTCATCTTACATTCCGGGAAGCTTGATAATCAAGCACTTTTAACCATCTATAAAACAACGGTTAAGCCCAATTTCCATGATGGACCCAAATGTTTCAAAGAACATCAGTACTTTTTATATTGGCAAAAAATTGCTTTGAAATGCATTTTTGGTATGAAAGAACACCAACCATTTCAATACAATTCAGCATTGCCAACAAGTAAAAACGATCGTTTGTCATTAAAAAGGAAAGTATAAAATGGAATGAATGTTTATCTTCGCCCCTATCACATTATTATATTATGAGCTCTACAACCAGTTTTCCAAAAGAAAAAATAAAAGTTTTATTATTAGAAGAAGTACATCCTGCAGCATTAAAATTATTCGACGAGTATAATTATTCCGACATAGAAATAATTAAAGGCGCAATGAGTGAAGATGAATTGGCAGAGAAAATAAAAGACGTACATCTTTTAGGCATTCGTTCTAAGACTCAACTAACAAAAAAAATTATTGATAACGGCAGTCGACTCATTGCCATCGGTGCATTTTGCATCGGAACAAATCAGATCGATATGAATGCCGCAACGGAAAACGGAATTGCTATTTTCAATTCACCTTTCTCCAATACACGCTCTGTTGCTGAATTAGTGATTGCACATTGCATTAATTTAATGCGACATGTATATGAAAAAAGTGAAGCAGCTCATCAAGGCAAATGGTTGAAAGATTCAACCGATAGCAATGAGGTTAGAGGAAAAACATTAGGTATTATCGGTTATGGTCATATCGGTTCTCAAGTTTCAGTACTTGCCGAAAACTTGGGGATGAAAGTGATTTTCTACGACGTAGAACCAAAGTTAAGCTTAGGAAATGCAACAGCAGTAAAAACAATGCAAGAGTTACTTTCAACAGCCGATATTATAACACTGCATGTACCGGGACTTCCATCGACAAAAAATCTGATTAATAAAGAAACGATAAAAGAAATAAAACAAGGAGCTATTTTAATCAATTACAGTCGTGGCGATGTTTTAGATTTGGAAGCAACTAAACTTGCACTTCAAAATAATCAATTGCGTGGTTTGGCTGTAGATGTATTTCCGATAGAACCAAAAAACAATTCCGAGAAATTTGAATCTCCGGTACAAGGCTTACGCAATGTAATCTTAACACCACACATTGGCGGGTCAACAATTGAAGCACAAGAAAATATTGGAATAGATGTAGCAAGCAAACTTATTAGTTTTCTTGAAACAGGCTCGAGCAATGGATCATTATCAGTTCCGGCATTAAGTTTACCGGTTCAGCAGGAGACACACAGATTGCTACATATTCATAAAAATGTTCCCGGAGTATTAAGTGAAATCAACGGATTATTATCGAAGATGAATGTAAACATACTTGGACAATATTTAAAAACAAACAATCAGATTGGTTATGTTGTTTTGGATATTGACAAGAGTACATCACCCGGAGTTTTGGAAGAATTAAAAAAAGTAAAAAGTACAATAAAAGTTAGAAGTTTATATTAAGCAGATGAATATTAGAAAAGGAAAAAAAGAAGACTTGTCGGGAGTATTTAAACTGATCAACGAGCTTGCTTTATTTGAAAAAGCTCCGGAAGAAGTTAGCAATACAATAGAAGCAATGGAACAGGATGGCTTTGGAGAGAATCCTGTTTTCGGATTTCACATAGCAGAAGCAGAAGGAGTAATAGTTGGAATGGCTCTTTATTTTATAAAATATTCTACTTGGAAAGGCAAAGGGTTATACCTCGACGATTTAATTATCACAGAATCGATGCGAGGAAAAGGGTTGGGGCAAAAACTTTTTGATGTGTTTATGGAAGAAGCAAAAGCGATAGACGCGAAACAAGTTCACTGGCAAGTGCTAGACTGGAACACACCTGCGGTAGACTTCTATAAAAAACTGGGAGCTAAAATCGATGTAGAATGGTGGGATTGTAAAATGACAGAAGAACAAATTAAAAATTACTAGTACAATAAATTTTATTCATACGAATGAAGGTTTTCAAATTTGGCGGCGCATCGGTGAAAGATGCAGAATCGGTAAAGAATGTTGGACGAATAGTATCTCAGTATAAAAACGAGAAACTGGTAGTGGTAATTTCTGCAATGGGAAAAACAACCAATGCATTAGAAAAAGTTACTTCTGCATTTGTAAATAAAAAAGAAAACGCCGGAGAACTTTTAAGTGAAGTAAAAGATTACCACATCAAAATTATTAATGACCTTGGCTTTTCTCATGAGCACGATGTTCGTGGTGAATTAGAAAACTCATTTATAGAAATAGAATGGGTAATCGAAGAAGAGCCTTCAAGGTCGTACGGGTTTTATTATGATCAGATTGTATCGCAAGGCGAATTGATTTCATCGAAAATACTTTCTGCCTATTTAAATGAATCGAAAATTCTGAATGAATGGTTAGATGTTCGCGATGTTTTGCAAACTGACAATACATATAGAGAAGGGAAAGTCAATTAT
>JAYTOX010000082.1:0-90951 GCA_043747595.1 Bacteroidota bacterium
TAAAAATTCCAAGAGGAGAAATGAAATGGACTTGTTCAATTTAGGTAGCGATTTATTTTAAAAGAATTATTCACAAGAATATTGCAAACAGATTGGTCCAGTGAAAATATCGGTAATCAATTTGCATAGTTTGCAATAGATTTGTGTTACGCATAAGAAAGTGTGTACGTTGAGGTCGGCGGAATCCCGCTGCGGCATGCGTGAGGTGATTTACGGAAAGATTGACGCTAAAGAAATCGCCGAGCGGGGACTAATGTCTGAGGTGGGATTTTTAAATTTTATAAAAGATTGAATCTGGCGTAACTTTTAAAGCAACGGGCGCTTCCAATAGCTATCGATTCCGATAACTATCGGAACGTCGAAGCTGTGGGAGTGACTAATCCGTCGCTAGCAGAAAATACAGCTGTTATTTAGAATAAAGCACACCAATACTTCTAACCGTATCTGCCGCAGTTATGTTATTTAAAATTGCAAAGGAAGTGCCTTGTAATAATTGAATATTAGTTCCTGAAAAACAATAGAGTATATCGTTTACTTCATCAAAACTAGCACCTGAAAAGTCTGTTGAGTTGACTAATATTACTGAATTTGTTGGGATGTCATACTTATAAATTCCATTTGAGGTAAGCAATAAAGTAGTGCTTGTGTTGATTGAGTAAGCATTATTCAATTTTGTTGATGGAATATCTTTCAAAAGCTGAACAGTATTTCCAAGTGTCAAATACTTATAAACCATAGTATGGCCATTTTTATTTCCAAAAACGAGAACTTCTGTTTCACTGATGGCTTTAAAAGCGAGTGGTTCAAAATCAATCAATAATTCTTGTCGCGCAACACCGCTCGGATAAAAGAAAACGGCAATTTTGGGACTGCCATTTTTTAAAATGTAGGCATACAGGTAGTTTCCGTTTACATACGAAAAGATAGGCCGAAAATATAAATTTTCACCGGTTCCATTTTCGAGACGACCTAACTGATTGTATGAAAGAATATTTCCGTCGTTTCTACAGAGCCGAATCAGATTTTTATACTGAGCGACCGATGTAAAGGAATCGGCATTAATTGCCAAAGGGGAAAGAGCAAATTGGTCAACATAGTTACTTGAACTAATTGCCTCAATCTTTTCTTTTCCACACATATAAATCAGTTTATAACGACTATCAATTTTGAGATCTAGAAATGTTTGACTGAATGAATTGATATATGATAGTGTTAAGTTATTCAATTCACTGAGTTGAGGATTAGTGATTTGTCCGGTTACCAGCAAGATTTTTTTAGTTGTCCTAGGTATTTCGTTAATGAAAATCGGTTGATAAAAATTGGACACTTCATTTTCAGCCTGGACGGTGATGTTTAGTAAATAATTCCCGGTGCTTGCGTAATCATTTTCAAGTACATAATCTGTTTCGAAAGAATGTGGGTCAGTGGATTGAAGTGTTAGTTCAACTGCGGGAGCAATTGGTGTAAAATTGTTGTCAGTTAACTGGATAACAGCTTTTTGAATTGGGTAATCAGAACTTATAGATCCACTTACATAAATGGTGTCAGAGAAGTTTGCAATTAAGTTAGCAGCAGGAGTTAAAAACACTGTTTTTACAAGCGGGTGAATTTCTTTTTTGCACGCCGTAACGAAAAAGACAGCAACGAAAACTGCGATGAAATTGACACTACTTTTTTTAAATAAATTAACGAAAAAAACTACTTTTTTCAGAGAGATTTTGTACATTTAAATCTGCTTTTTCCAAAGGTATTAAAGTTATTAACAAAGTCGGGCGTGGCCGTCACTTTTAAGTAGCTTCGCATCCCTTTCTCCAATTTTTTTAGATCAAATTCACCAATACTGCATCCCTACCGAATATGTCAGAACAAGGCCAAACAAATTACAATCCTTCGTTAACAAAAAAGAGAATAGCTAATAAGTCTACGCTCGATACTTTTCAGGCCCAGAATGCGGGTAAATTGCCGCCACAAGCAATTGATTTGGAAGAAGCATGTCTTGGTGCGTTAATGCTGGAGAAAGATGCATTAACCAAAGTGATCGACATCTTACATCCCGATTCTTTTTACAAAGATACACACCGAATTATCTTTCAAGCCATCAGACGATTGTTCGAAAAGTCGGAGCCGATAGATATTTTAACAGTAACCAACGAATTAAAACAAAGTGGAGAGTTAGATATAGTTGGTGGTCCTTTTGCAATTACTCAGTTAACAAATCGTGTTGCCTCGGCAGCAAACATTGAATTCCATTCACGTATTGTACTTCAAAAACATATTCAACGAGAGCTAATACGCATTTCGTCAGAAACAATTAAAGATGCTTATGAAGATACAACGGATGTTTTTTCACTCTTAGATCAGGCGGAAAAAAGTTTGTACGAAGTAGCGCAAGGAAATATTCGCAGAAACTATGTTGAGATGAGTACGATGGTTTCTGATGCATACAAAAAAATTGAAGAAGCTGCCAAATTAAGTACAGGTATTACAGGAGTACCGAGTGGCTTTACCGATTTAGATCGAATAACATCGGGATGGCAACAGTCGGATCTTATTATTGTTGCTGCTCGTCCTGGTATGGGTAAAACGGCATTCGTGCTATCATTGGCATTGAATGCGGCGATCAAAGGAAAAAAACCGATTGCAATTTTCTCGTTAGAAATGTCGTCGGTGCAGTTAGTACAACGAATGATTTCTTCTGAAACCGGAATTCCATCCGACAAATTACGGAAAGGATCGTTAGATACAGTAGAGTGGCAGAAGTTAAGTTCAATGACAGGCGATTTATCATTGGCACCAATTTATATTGACGATACACCTTCACTATCTGTTTTTGATCTTCGCTCTAAATGTCGTCGATTGAAATCGATGTACGATATCGATTTGATTATCATCGATTATTTACAACTGATGAGAGCCGATACAGATGGGCGAGGCGGAAATAGAGAGCAAGAGATCAGCACAATTTCTCGATCGTTGAAAGCATTGGCAAAAGAGTTAAATGTTCCTGTAATAGCGTTGTCCCAGTTAAGTAGAGCGGTAGAGTCGCGCGGTGGTTCAAAACGTCCGTTATTAAGTGATCTCCGTGAATCGGGAGCCATAGAGCAGGATGCAGATATGGTAACATTTATTTACCGTCCGGAATACTACAATTTAGATTTTGATGAAGACAATAACCCGACAAAAGGAGTAGCAGAAATTATTATTGCCAAGCATAGAAATGGTGCTTTGGATACCATTAAATTAAAATTCATTGGTCACCTCGCCAAGTTCACCGACCTCACAGGCAGTGAAGGAGATTTTGACGGGTCTTCATCCGGAAGTATCGCCGAGTATCCTAACAACCGATTAATTGTTGGTTCTCGGATGAACGACATGAAAGAAGACACTCCATTTTAATTTACCAGCTCGTTTAATTTATTTGTTCTTCTAGCATCTGTTTGTTGAATAGGGTAGCATACGCGCCACCCAATTCTATAAGCGATTGGTGATTTCCTCTTTCAACAATTTTTCCTTTATCGAGAAAAATAATTTCGTCGGCATGTTTTACACTTGAAATTCGATGAGAAATAATAATCGATGTTTTATCTTTCATTACATTTTGTAAATGATCAAGAATTACTCTTTCTGTATTGGTATCGACGGCACTTAAGCAGTCGTCGAAAATAAGGATTTTAGGTTTTTTAATAATTGCTCTGGCAATCGACACTCGTTGTTTTTGTCCGCCGGAAAGTGTAACTCCTCTTTCACCAATTCTCGTTTGAAATTTATTGGGAAATTCGTTGATGTTATCATATATCGCAGATTGTTTAGCTGCGGTAAAAACCATTTCGTTTAATTCGGATTCAGGTAATTCAGAATCGATTCCAAAGGCGATATTGTTAGCTATAGTGTCGCTAAAAAGAAAAACCTCTTGCGGAACGTAGCCTATTTGATTTCTTAAAGATGGAAGTGAGATATGTTGAATATTTGATTGATCGAAAAAGATATCGCCTTGCGTTGCGTCATACATACGCACCAATAAATTTGCGATAGTAGATTTTCCAGAACCGGTTTTTCCAAGAATGGCTAATGATTTACCGGGAGCAACAGAAAAGGAAATATTTTCCAGTGCTTTTGTTCCAGAATCGGGGTAAACAAAACTTACACGATCAAATTGTATTTTGCCATGCAATTCTTGGATATCATTGGAAGGCGATAATACTTCAGGTTCTAAGTGCAAGAATTCGTTGATACGTTCTTGTGAAGCAGCAGCACGTTGAACAAGTGAGGTTACCCAGCCTAAGGAAGCGACAGGCCACGTAAGCATATTTACGTAGATGATAAACTCTGCAATATTTCCGGTAGTGGCTCTTCCTGCAATAACTTCTTTTCCGCCTATGTAAACAGTAAGCAGCGTACTTAGACCTACCAATAAAAGCATGAAAGGAAAAAAGAGCGAGTTGATACGAACAAGACTCATATTTTTTTGCAAATACACTTCGCTTTCCTTTGAAAATTCTTGAGTTGCAGAATCTTCTTTTACAAAAGATTTTAATATTCTTATTCCGCTGAAAGTTTCTTGAACAAATGTGCTTAAACGGCTTTGTTGTTTTTGCACTTCTTCGCTTTTTTTATTCATCAAATCGCTTACATAATAAATGGAGATTGATAAAAAGGGGAGAGGGAGCAGCACATAGATTGTCAACTTGACATTTACATATAGCATACTTACAGTAATCAAAACAAAAAGAACTATTAAGTTAATCGTGTACATTATAGCAGGACCAATGTACATGCGCACTCGACTTACATCTTCGCTTATTCGATTCATTAAATCGCCGGTGTTGTTGCGACGGTAGAAGGCAAGACTTAGTTTCTGATACTGGATATAAATTTCATTTTTCAGATCGAACTCTATTCTTCTTGACATTACAATAATTGTTTGACGCATAAGAAACATCAAGACGCCACGAAGCAGTGCAACAGCGATGATTAAAAAAAGGAAAAGCATTACCTGATGCTTAATGGCAGCGATAACTTCCGGCGATTGTGAATTGGGAGCGGTTTTCATTGTAGCCACTACCGCATCGAGCGATTTCCGCACGACTTGAGCTGGATAAATAGCACCGAAATTTTGAGCTATTACGAAGATGGCTCCTAGTACAAGATGCCATTTATATTTCAGAAAATACTTATTTATATGCTTTAAAGCTTTCATAATCAGTGTTAAAAACCCTTGTTTGCTGCCTTGGAAAATTACCCTACCTTTGACGCGCGAAAAACGCATCAATAATAATCAAGCTATCCTATGATTGAAGTAAAAGATGTTAAAGAGGCCAAAAATGCGAGCGACTTTGTATTTGGGAATTCTTCTTTTGCAGACCACGAACAGATCATTTATTGTCACGATAAAGGTACCGGTTTAAAAGCAATAATTGCAATTCACGATACAACTTTAGGACCTGCATTAGGCGGAACCAGAATGTGGAACTATCGTTCTGAGGCAGAAGCGTTGAACGATGTACTTCGTTTGTCTCGAGGAATGACCTATAAGGCTGCGATTTCAGGTTTGAAACTTGGCGGTGGAAAGGCAGTTATATTCGGCGATTCAAAGTTGGATAAAACCGAGGCCATGTTTGTGAAGTATGGCGAATTTATAGAGCGGTTAAACGGAAAATATATCACTGCAGAAGATGTTGGAACTACAACATCCGATATGGTGAATGTTCGTAAAGCTACAAAGCACGTAACAGGCTTGCCCGAAAGTATGGGCGGTGGAGGAGATCCTTCTCCGGTTACAGCCTATGGAGTATTTATGGGTATGAAAGCAGCAGCGAAGCAGCGTTATGGAAGCGATGACTTAAATGGTAAGCGTATCGCCATTCAAGGTGTTGGTCACGTTGGAGAAAATCTTGTTCGGTTAGTATCTGAGCAAGGCGCTAAAGTATTTATTACCGATATTAATCAAGATCATTTAAAAGCTATTTCAGATAAATACAAAGCGGAAATTGTATCGCTCGAAGGGATTTACGATTTAGAGATGGATATTTATGCTCCTTGTGCACTTGGCGCTACCTTAAATACAGAGAATATTAATCGGTTAAAATGTTCTGTTATTTCCGGAGCAGCAAATAATCAATTAGCAGACGAGAATATTCATGGGCCAATGTTAGCTCAAAAGGGAATTTTGTATGCGCCTGATTTTTTAATTAATGCAGGCGGGTTAATAAATGTTTATTCGGAATTGAATGGTTACGATCGTAAAGTAGCTCTTCAACACACAGAAAATATTTACAGTACTACGTTAGAAATATTTAAGAAAGCTTCAGAAGAAAACATTACAACTTTAGCTGCCGCAAAAAAAATCGCTGAAGAGCGTATCGATAAAGCGCGTAAAAAATAATAGTGATGAATTTTCAATCGATTATTTTCGATTGAGTAAAATCAAGGACAAGAGTTGGATAGACTCTTGTCTTATTTTAGCCAAGAAGTAAATTATTAAATGTTAAGTCGTCGTCAATTAAGAATAAAAGTTCTTCAGGCATTGTATGCCTTCTTTCAATCTGATAAAAGTGATCTTGCTATTGCAGAGCGAGAAATGATCAGAAGCATTGAAAAGGTATATGAAATGTATATTTATTTGCTCTTGTTTTTAAAAGAGCTGGCTTATTCTGATCAGAATGATGCCGATGATTTGCATCGTAAATTTTTTCCCAGTCAATCTGAATTAGGAGCTAAACATCGTCTATTTAATCTTCGTTTTATTCTTGAAATGGAAAAAGATCCGGACTTCGTAAGGCAATTAGATCGTACTAAAATGAGCTGGCAGAAAGAACAGGATCTTATTCGTAAAGTTTTCTTGGAAATAAAAAAGTCGGATGATTATCGTTCATTTTTGGAAAATGATGATGCATCTGAAAAAGATTTTCTTAGTACAATTTTGAAAAAATTTATAGAAAAGTCTGAAGCGATTCAATTTCATATTGAAGAAGAAAACATTTTTTGGAACGAGGATTTTGATTTTGTAATGCATATTATAGGTCGTACGATGAAAAATTTCTACGACAACGATAAATTTGAGTTAATGCCTCTTTACAAGGATGAAGAAGACGATAAAGAATTTGCTCGGCAGCTTTTTAAACAGACTATCATCAACAATACTGAATTTGAAAATGCAATAAGTGAACGAACGAAGAACTGGGAAGTAGATCGTATTGCATTGATGGATATTCTTATTTTAAAAATGGCATTGACAGAACTTGTTACGTTTCCCAATATTCCTGTGAAAGTTTCGATTAATGAATTTATCGATATCTCGAAAGATTATTCAACACCTAAGAGCAAGCAATTTGTAAATGGAGTATTGGATAAACTGGCTCTTGATTTTAAAGAGCAAGGAAAGATTAACAAAACCGGTCGAGGTTTGTTAGGATAATTGAACTTATAATAATAATAAACATGAATCTTAACTTAAAATACTGTTGTTTCCTTTTGGCGGGAGTATTGTTTTTTGCTTCTTGTAAAAATAATAAATCAAACGATTTGCCTGACAATGCCATCAATCCGGATGTAATGAATAATCCTGCAACGGCTTCATCGGGTAGTCAAAAAGATAATGTTCCGGTTTATAAATTTCTAACCGACGAGCACGATTTCGGTACCATTGCAGAGGGTGAAAAAGTTTCTTTTGCGTTCCAATTTACAAACGTTGGAAAGGGCGACCTTTTGATACGTAGTGCGAATGGAAGTTGTGGATGTACCGTTCCTGAATTCCCAAAAGGATTAATTAAGCCGGGAGAAAGCGGTCGTATTAATGTTACTTTTAATAGCGAAGGTAAATCGGGGGAACAAAGAAAAACAGTTACACTCATTGCGAATACAATTCCCGCAAATTATGTTCTTACAATAAAAGGAAATGTAATCAAACAATAATATTAATCTCCCAAATAGAAAAAAAATGATCAACACAATTCTTTTACAACAACAAGGCGGTGGTGCCATGCAATTAGTTTTTTTAGTTGCTATTATTGTCGTGTTTTATTTCTTTATGATTCGTCCACAGGTAAAGAAACAAAAGTTAGAAAAAAACTTTCGTGAGTCGCTTGAAAAAGGAGCGAAGATCGTAACGATTGGCGGTATTCATGGTCGAATTGTAGAGGTGAACGAGAAAACATTTTTAGTGGAGATCGATAGCAACGTGAAAGTTCGTTTGGAGAAATCGGCTGTTTCTGCCGATGCAACTCGTGGCTTAGAAGTTGCTGCTTTGCCTGCAAATAAGTGATAGAAAAAGCGTAATATTGGGGTAAAGAAAAATAACGGTGAAAGACGTTAACCCAAATTTACTGAATCCAAATCCGCAAACGAAATTGCGTTTCAACAGACGATTCTCTGTTGTTGTGATTTGTTTTGCCATATCAGCGTTGTTTTGGTTCCTTAAAGCTATGTCGCGCGATTATAGTTCTCGCATCGTAATTCCTGTTACATACAGCAATCTTCCCGGTAAAAAAGTTGTAGTGAACGATTTACCAAAAGAAATTTCTGTTAACATTAAAACAACGGGATTCAAAATTATCTCGTTTGGCTTAAGAAGAAAGCAGAAAGAAATAAACATCGATGTGGCAACAAAGATGAAATCGGTTGCGGTCTCTTCCGGATTATTAGCTTTTGCTACTAAAACTTTTATTGCAGATTTTAATGAGCAGCTTGGAAAAGAAGTGACAGTAACCGGATTTGACCCTGATTCGATTGTTTTTAATTTTAAAGATCGCGTTACGAAATCGATCCCAATTCATTTAGATCTTAAAGCAACTTACGAACGCCAATTTGATACCACGTCAGCTCCGTTTTCTGTTCCTTCATATGTAGAGGTTTCTGGTCCGTCTTCCATCTTGCAAAATCTGAAATCAGTAAAAACTGAATTGATTGAAATAGGTCCTTTGAAAACTACGTACAAAACAAAGGTGCGTTTAGTAAAAAATAATTTGTTGACGTACGATGTTTCCACCGTTGATGTAACCATTCCTGTTGAGAAATTTACAGAAGGTATTGTTGAAATACCGGTGAACCCAATTAATGTATCGAAGGGTTTTACCTTGAAAACATTTCCTGAAAGAGTGAAAATACGATATGTGACAGCATTGAGTAATTTTAATAAAGTTTCGCCTGCAATGTTTGATGCCATTGTAGATGCTACCGATTTAGAAAAATCGCATCCTGAAAAAATGTCTGTTCAACTTATTATTCAGCCGGATTTTGTAAGGTCGGCAACCGTTGAACCGGAAAGAGTCGATTATATACTTAGAAAACAATGATGATTGTTGGTGTAACAGGAGGTATGGGTAGTGGGAAGTCGGTTGTTTGCAGGGTTTTCTCTCTGCTTGGAATTCCTGTTTACGATGCAGACACAGAAGCCAAATTGCTTTACGAAAAATATCCGGAATTAAAAGAAAAGGTCAAAGAACAAATCGGCGAAGATGCAATTGATAAATCGGGAAAAATAAATAAGAAAAAACTCTCAGAAATAATTTTCAACGATGACAAAAAACTTGCGCTTTTAAATAAGTTGGTTCATCCAATAGTAAAAAAAGATTTTACTGCTTGGGTTGAAGTAAACAAAGGGTTTCCATATTTGATTAAAGAGGCTGCAATATTAATTGAAAGTGGTGCTGCTTCTCAGTGCGACCAGGTAATAAATATTTCATCACCTTACGATTTAAGAATTAAACGATTGATGAAGCGCGATGGAAAATCGAAGAGTGATCTGGAGAAAATAATTGCGAAACAAATGAGCGACGAAGAAAGAAGTTCACACTCCGATTACATTATTTATAACGATGAAGTTCAAATGGTCATTCCTCAAGTATTGAAAATCCATCAAGCAATACTTCGTTTAAGTTAATTTTTTTTGCCAATGAGCGTTAATCAATTTATTACGAAGACGAGCGTAGGTCTATATTGTCAAGCCGGCGATTTTTATTTAGATCCATCTAAAGGCATGAAAAGGGCGCTAGTTTCTCATGCACATGGTGATCATGCGGTTCCCAATAATGAATTGGTTTATTGTACAGCTCCCACCAAATCGATTATGGATTATCGGCACGGAGTTAAACTTTTTACCACTATTCAAATTGTAGAATATGGCCGAACATTTAAGCTTAACGATGTTTTAATTACTTTTTATCCGGCAGGCCACATGTTAGGAAGTGCGCAGATCATGATGGAATATGGAGGTGAAAAATATTTGTACACCGGCGATTTTAAAATTCAAGCCGATAAGAGCTGCGAGCCATTTGAATTTCATCAATGTGATTATTTGATTACAGAAACTACTTTTGCTAAGCCTGAATATAATCATCCCGCTCCAGAAACTGTATTAAGCGAGTTGATAGAAGCAAATGTAAATGTTCTAATTGGAGCATACGCAATTGGAAAAGCACAGCGAATTACAAAAATTATTTCCGAGTCATTTCCAAATATGCCGTTATTTATTCACCCGGAAATTGTCGATTATCATAAAATATATGCAAAGCATGGAATCGACTTAGGTAATTGGAGCGCCTATCGACGTGCAGAGTTTATGAAGCAACAAAAAAGTTTTTACATAGTATCCCCATCGCAGTTTGTAAGATTTTCGAGAAATAAAAATGTGTTAAAAGTTTTTGCAACAGGATGGAAGCAATCATACTATGTTTGCGATCAAATTCTTCCTATTAGTGATCACGCTGATTGGAATGATCTTTTATTGTTGATTGAGCGAACTCAGGCGAAAAATGTTTTTATGGTTCATGGAGATGGAACAATGCTGAAGGAACACTTCAAGGGAAGTGAAATTCGAGTAGAGCAACTTTCAAAATAAACGGAAAATAATTTATCTACAGCTTATTTTTCATAAGTGACTTTTGTCGTTTTTTTTTCGAACAAAAACTGTTATCTTTAAAATTAAATTTTTTGTATGATACGTATTCTTGATTCAGCCCAGCAAAAGGCAGTTGATTTGTGCACTATTAAAAGGGAAGGCATAGCATCTATTGATTTAATGGAGCGAGCGGCGAAAGGTTGTTGTTTCTTTTTTCCAATTCCGGTATCAGGGCAAAATTTAATTGTTTTTTGTGGAGTTGGGAACAACGGTGGAGATGGTTTGGCAATTGCACGAATGCAGCTAAAGAATTATTCAACGGTGCAAGTAAAGATCTTAAAAACATCAGAGATCTATTCAGAAAATTTTAAAATAAATTTGGAACGTTGGAAAGCTGCTGGAGGAAAAGTTGAACTAATTAATGATAAATCGAATATTAAATTAACTGAGAATGATCTAGTAGTAGATGCAATTTTTGGAACTGGTCTTACACGCAAAGTTAATGGTTGGGTAGCGGAATGTATCAACGAAATGAATAGGCAGGCGAAATTTATTATTGCAATCGATTTGCCAAGTGGATTATTTGCTTCTCAACCTTCTGAAGGAGCAATAATAAATGCTAAACTTACACTAACGATTGGTTCACCGAAATTAGCTTTATTGTTCCCTGAGAACAATAAATACGTAGGTGAATGGAAGTTAATAAAGATATATAAAGATGAAACTTGTTTTGATGACTCAAACATTTTCTATTCTCTATTTGATTTTTCAAGAGCAAAAGAAGTTCTAAAGAGTAGAAATCATTTTGCTCATAAAGGTTCATTTGGAAAAGCATTGCTTGTAGTTGGTTCGGAGCCAAAATATGGAGCAGCAATTTTGGCAAGTAGAGCCGCTATGAGAAGTGGAGTAGGTTTGTTAACGGTGCATGTACCTGCCAATGGAAAACAGCTCATTCATCTTTCAGTTCCCGAAGTAATTGTTAATGCTGATTCGCATCTCGAACAAATTACAGTTATTAATGAATTAGAAAAATATGATGCCATTGGTATTGGACCAGGTATAGGAACAACAAATGAAACGATTGATGGCTTCATTTCTTTGATCAAAGAATATCCTCTGCCAACTGTTATTGATGCAGATGGTTTAAATATTCTCAGCGAACATCCCGATTTGTTTACCAGCCTTTCTGAAAATTCTATCCTTACTCCGCATCTTAAAGAGTTTGAACGTTTATTTGGTTCAAGTGAAAATAGTTTTGAACGTTTAGAGAAACAAATAAAACATTCGATGTTGCATAAAATAATAATTGTATGCAAAGGACATTTCTCCGTAATAACATTGCCCGATGGTAGAATCTTTTTTAATAGTAGCGGAAATTCAGGATTGGCAAAAGGTGGAAGTGGAGATGTATTAACAGGAATACTTACTTCTCTTTTGGCTCAAGGGTATTCGCCGGAAGACGCAGCTTTATTAGGTGTTTTCGTGCATGGTTATTCCGCCGATTTATTATTAGCAACCAAGCACGAAATGGGAATGCTGCCATCAGATGTAATTGAAAATTTACCGTTAGCATTTAAAAAAATAAGTTCTGATGAATTTGCAGAATAGGCTAGTCCAATACGACATCTGTTATAGTCCAATGCTTTTTCGGCTTTTGTACTATAACAGCTGCTCTTTCGGCATTATACCGAAGATAAATTAGAATAATTTGAACCGAGTAATGGTATTAATTGACTATTCCTTTTCCTTGACGAATAATTACCGGTTCGGAGTTGGTGCAATCAATCACTGTTGAGGGTTCAAAATCGCTTACGCCACCGTCAATTACCAAGTCAACTTGTGAACCGAAGCGTTCATGGATCACTTCCGGATCAGTTACGTAATCGTAAAACTCATCGTCGTCGTGAACAGAAGTTACCATCAGCGGATTTCCAAGAGCTTCTATTATTGCTTGTGAAAATGGATTATCGGGAACTCTGATACCGATTGTTTTTTTATTTGATTTGAAAATGGTAGGAATATTATTGTTTGCATTTAGAATGAAAGTAAAAGGACCAGGAAGTGAATTTTTCATCAATCGAAAAATTTCGGTATTGAATGGTTTTGTAAATTCTGAAATGTTTCGAAGGTCGTGACATAAAAAAGAAAAATTTGCTTTGTCAGGTTTAATGTTTTTAAAGCGACAAATTTTTTCCATTGCTTTAGAACTATGTATATCTCCTGCCAATGCATAGACTGTGTCGGTAGGAATAATTATGATACCGCCATCTTTCAACGTACGAACAATTTGTTCGATGTGTTTTTCATTGACTGAAGAGCCGAAAAATTTAAGTATCATAATTAGTACATACTTCTTTAAAAATTATGCGGGAACAGTAGTAAACTTTTTGGCGTCTTCCAAAAACTTCGCAAGACCGGAATCAGTCAAAGGATGTTTTAACAGATCGAGAATGGCAGACAATGGGCAAGTAGCAACATCGGCACCTGCTTCAGCACAACGTACAATATGTAATGGGCTTCTGATTGATGCAGCAAGAACTTGAGTACCGAAGTCGTAGTTCTGATAAATGTAAACGATCTGTTCTATTAATTCAATTCCATCTTGATTAATATCATCCAATCGTCCAAGAAACGGAGAAACATAAGTGGCTCCTGCTTTAGCAGCTAAAAGTGCTTGTCCGGCAGAGAATACAAGCGTACAATTTGTTTTAATTCCTTTATTAGAAAAATACTTTAATGCTTTTACACCATCTTTAATCATTGGAACCTTTACTACAATTTGTTTATGGAGAGAAGCGAGTTTTTCACCTTCTTCAATAATTCCTTTGTAATCGGTAGCAATTACTTCAGCGCTTACATCGCCGGTTACTATGTTGCAAATATCTACATAGTGTTTCAAAATGTTTGCAGTACCTGTTATACCTTCTTTTGCCATAAGCGAAGGGTTAGTGGTCACACCATCAAGGACACCAAGGTCTTCAGCTTCTTTTATTTGTGCAAGATTAGCTGTATCGATGAAGAATTTCATAGGAGTACGTTTAAGAGATTTGAATGCGAAGGTAGTTTTTATTTTGAAGTTTATTTTCACTTCAAAGGCTTGTGAACAGCCTGTGGAAAAAATAAAAGGTAGAAGAGAAATCAAAGAAAAAAGAATGGGTAAGCTTACTATATCGCACCGCTCAACCACGTATCCTTGCTCCGTTCCCGACCTGGGGAGATTAGCAGGAGCTGGTCGTATAGGACTTACCCGTCGCAAAAGTAATAAAATCATTGTATTTAAATCAAAAAAAATGAAAAAAGATGAATTTTTTCTCAAGAGAACCAATGTCATTTTGTTTTAAAGAATGCCGTGTTCGAGGTGATTTCTTTTTTCAATGCTATGGTGTTCAAAAGTAGCTATCTAGCTATACAGCTTTCTTTTGTCTATTTAAGAAATACATGTAGGTTTGCAGCAAACTATAACCTTATGGAAGAAGCTAGATCTCAAAACAAAGCCGCATTAATGTACGGAGCCTTTTATGGCTTGTCGGGTGTGGTTGTGTTTATGTTATTTTATTTAATGGGCACAAACATCAACTCAAAAGCACCTCAATATATCGGATATTTATTGTTGGTCTTTTTTATTATTATTGGAATAAAGTCGCATCGAGACGCCGATCTCAACGGATTTATCAGCTATTCCAAATCATTAGGTACTGGAACTTTAATAGGTCTTTATGGCGGAATAATTACGGGTGCATTTTCTGTATTGTTCTTTCGATATATTTCTCCTGAATCATTGCAGCAAATAATGGAAGCAGCTCAACAAAATATGGCCGACAGAGGCATGACTGAGGAGCAGATGCAAATGGGATTAGAATACACAAAGAAATTTACGCAACCAATGTGGCTGTTTGTATTTTCTGCTCTAGGAGCCGGCTTAATGGGATTCATTTTTTCACTAATCATCTCGGTTTTTATGAAAAAAGAATCTACTCCATTTAATTCTAATCTTGGTTAACTGCTTGTGGATATTTCTGTAATCATACCGCTTTATAACGAAGAAGAGTCGTTGAATGAACTTTGCGAATGGATTGTAAAGGTCATGACTGCGAATAATTTTTCCTATGAGATACTCTTACTCGACGATGGAAGTAAAGATCGTTCGTGGCAAGTGATTGAGCAACTAGCCTTGCAAAATCATTCTATCAAAGGTGTTCGCTTCAGGAGAAACTATGGTAAATCGGCTGCGCTCAACGAAGGGTTCATCGTAGCACAAGGGCGAGTTATTATTACCATGGATGCCGATCTACAAGATAGTCCTGATGAAATTCCTGGCCTGTATGAAATGATTGTGAAAGATGGTTTTGATCTTGTTTCCGGTTGGAAGAAGAAGCGATTTGATCCAATCACGAAAACGATACCAACAAAGTTTTTTAATTGGGCGACTCGAAAAATGTCGGGCATAAACAATTTGCATGACTTCAACTGCGGACTAAAATCGTATAGTCGCGATGTGGTAAAGAGTATAGAGGTGTATGGAGAAATGCATCGATACATTCCTGTTATTGCAAAGTGGGCGGGATTTGTAAAAATTGGGGAAAAGGTAGTGGAGCATCGAGCACGAAAATATGGAGTAACAAAATTTGGCTTGGAACGATTCATCAATGGTTTTTTGGATTTACTATCTATCACTTTCGTTTCACGTTTTAGTAAAAAACCAATGCATCTTTTTGGAATGCTGGGCACGTTAATGTTTGTGATTGGCATGCTCACTGCAAGTTATCTTGGTTTTACTAAATTGTATAGTGTTTATCATAATCTTCCGGCTAGGTTAATAACCAACCGGCCTTCGTTTTATATTTCACTTAGCTCAATGATAATTGGTACACAATTATTTTTGGCAGGATTTCTTGGTGAATTAATTTCTCGATCATCATCTGAAAGAAATAGATATTTGATAGAGAAAAAATGTAATCTTTGATCACTAATGCTAATCTTACTTTGATTTGAGAATAATAATTGTAGGACCTGCATTTCCACTCCGAGGAGGCATTGCTGATTTTAATGAAGCGCTTGCACTTGGTTTACAAAATGAAAACATATCGACGAAACTGTTTTCATTTTATTATCAATATCCCAAAATATTATTTCCGGGGAAGTCACAAAAAAGTGATGGAGCACCAACACCCGGGCTTTCAATTGTGAATTCAATTAGTTCGTTGAATCCATTTTCATGGTTTAAAACAGCGATGTTAATAGCCAATGAGAATCCTGACTTAGTAATAATTCGGTATTGGCTACCGTTTATGGCTCCTGCATTAGGAACGATTGCGAAATTATTAAGGAGAAAAAAAATAAAAGTGATTGCCATTACTGATAATGTTTTTCCACATGAAAAGAGAATCGGAGACAAATCATTGACAAGTTATTTCATTAAAAATTGTGATGGATTTATAGCGATGTCAAAATCTGTACTCGAAGATTTATCGGTTTTTACTTCTACATCGGTCAAAAAATTTCTTCCACATCCCATTTACGACACCTTTGGAAAATCGGTCGACAAAACCATTGCCCGGACTTACTTAGGGTTATTGCCATCAGATAAGATTATTTTATTCTTTGGATTTATACGATCGTACAAAGGACTTGATCTTCTGATTGAAGCAATGGGAAATCCAGAAGTAAGAAGGTTGAATGTGAAGTTGATTATAGCCGGAGAATTTTATGAAAATGAAATTCCATATCTCGAGAAAATAAAATCGATAGATGAAGGAAAGTCATTCATTTTGAAAACTAGTTTTATTGGCAAAGAAGATGTGAAATATTATTTTGGGGCATCAGATTTAGTCGTTCAGCCATACAAAAATGCAACCCAGAGTGGTATAACACAAATAGCATATCATTTCGGCAAACCAATGTTGGTTACGAATGTTGGAGGATTGGCAGAGATTGTAGCCAATGGTAAAGTGGGATATGTAGTAGAGAGGAATCCTGAAGCTATTGCAAAAGCTATCTTTGATTTTTATCAGAATAATCGTGAAGAAGAATTTTCGAAAAATGTAATTATAGATAGCAGGAAATTTTCCTGGAAAAACTTTATTGATGGAATCCTGGAACTCAAGAATGAAATTTATAGCAAGTAAAGCAACGTTTATCGTGTTTTTATTTTTATCCTTTTGGTCGAGTGCAACATCGATCAGTGGATTAATTACCGATGAAAAAAAGACTGCTTTAGCTTATGCTGGAGTTTATATTAGCGGAACGAGTATAGGCACAACAGCCAATTCTGATGGGCAATATAAATTAGAGTTGACACCCGGAAATTATGAGCTCACCTATAAGATTATAGGATATTCGGCGGTAATAAAAAAGGTGGAAGTAAAAGAAATTCCTCAGGTTATTAATGTTGAATTGCCGGTTCAATCTTTTAATCTTAAGGAAGTAGTAATTAAAGCAAACGCCGAAGATCCAGCTTATGAAATTATTCGCAATGCACAAAAGAAAAGAACGTACTATC
This sequence comes from Bacteroidota bacterium, assembly GCA_043747595.1. Classification (GTDB taxonomy): domain Bacteria; phylum Bacteroidota; class Bacteroidia; order AKYH767-A; family 2013-40CM-41-45; genus JADKIH01. Next base: position 17,334 of record JAYTOX010000082.1, read on the forward strand.
GTAATAAAGTTGATGTTTACTATTGCGATGCTTATGTTAAATCAACTCAACGCTTGCTAGAACATCCTGAATCGTTCATGGGTGAAAAAGTTGACGTTGGTGAAATTCTTGACACCGTTACAAAAATGTTTTACTTAAGTGAGTCGGTTTCTCATTTGTTTTATAAACATCCTGCAGAGTATAAAGAAGAAATGGTGAGTTCTAAAGTAAGCGGTTCGCCGAAAACATTTAGTTTTAATCAATCGACCGATGTGTTGATTAATTTGTATGAGAATTTAGTTACTATCGCAGATATAGCTCCTCGAGGAATTATCTCGCCAATAAGCAGTAATGCACTGTTCACCTACAAATATAAACTGGAGGGTACATTTTTAGAAAATGGAAGACTCATTCACCAAATTTCTGTAACTCCAAAACGATTGTACGATCCGGCATTTACCGGTACAATTTATATTGCAGATGATACATGGTATATTCATAGCGCCGATTTAATAATTACAAAGAATCAGCAAATGGAATTTATAGATACATTTCGTTTAAAAGAAACGTTTATCGTACTTGATAATGACAACGTACTTCCATTTAATCATCAGCTCAGTTATAATTTTAATGTATTAGGATTTAAAGGCGATGGAATAGTAATTGGAGTTTTTAATAATTATGATCTTGGAAATTCTATTGTTAATTTACCCGGACGAAAAATGAAAATGAAGAGGGGAGAAGTGATGAAAGTAAATATCGATGCAAATATTCAGGACTCTGCTTATTGGGACAAAGTTCGGCCAATGCCATTGACTGTTGATGAAGATCTTGATTATCGAAGACGCGACAGTGCACAAAAGATACATGAGTCGCAGCCATATCTCGATTCAATCGATCATAAATACAATAAATTTCATGCAGGATCACTTATAAATGGATATAGTTGGAGCAACAGTTTTAAAGGACGCGAGTATTTTATTGGTTCGCCACTTTTGAATATTAATTTCAACACGGTGGAAGGATGGAATACACATATTGCCGTTTCATATAATAAATCGTACAAAAGTGATATCGAAAAGCATTTTAAATTGGGCGGAGAAATTCGTTATGGGGCATCAAATAAACATTGGGATGGTCTTATCAGTACAGCTTACCGATATAATCCCAAAAATCTTTCAGCAGTTTCGATGGAAGTCGGAAGTAATGTTTACCAGTTCAATCGTGGTGAACCAATCAATGTGTTAACTAATTTTTTGTATAGCGTTTATGCAGAAAAGAATTATATGAAATTATATGAAAAGCGATTTGCGTCATTCATTTACAGAAGCGAACTCTTTAATGGTTTCGAATGGCGATGGAATTTAGAATATGCACAAAGGAATAGTTTGAGTAACACATCAAATTTTAAATTGAGAAACATTGGAGGGCGAGAATATACTAGCAACTATACAACTTCATTGGAAGATCCGTTTTTAAATTTCCCGACAAACAATAGTTTTACAATCGACTTGCAAACTAAAATTAGGTTTGGACTTAAGTATATCAGTCGACCGGAAGCGAAATATAATTTAACTTCAAAATATCCGACTATAAGAGTAGAATTAAAAAAGGCGTTGAAAACATTAGGAGGAGATGCAGATTACAATTTTATTAAAGTTGGTGTTGAAGATGAAATGAAAGTAGGATTGCTGGGTCGTTTGAAATATAGTATATCTGGCAGTCGTTTTTCGGGTGTAAAAAATATTTATTTCGCAGATTTTTTACACTTCAATGGAAACAAAACCTTCATCTCTTCCTTTCAGATGAATGATTTCAGGAATCTTCCATACTACGATTATAGTACGAAAGATTATGCTTTGGAAGGTCATGTGGAGCAAAATTTTGGTGGTTTTCTGTTAAATAAAATACCACTGATTAGAAAACTTAAATTGAAAGAAGTGGTAGGAGTACATTATTTGAAGACGCCGGTTCTTAAAAACTATTATGAGCTAAGCATAGGCGTTGAAAAGCTAAATTCCTTCCGAGTAGAAGCATTTACGTCTATTGTAGATGGAAAGAGAGCAACAATTGGATTTATGTTTGGCATCACCAAACGATTCCTTAACTTTTAGCATAAAAAGAAGGCAAATAATGAAAAAACTGCTTCGTACTTCATAAAGTAAATTTATATTTGTAGGTAATATTAATAGTTCAACTAAAGGATCACTTTAAAAAAGAAATGGCTAAAACTAAAAAAAGAGTTGTAAAGAAAGCAGTTGGTAAAAAATCTGTGGCGAAAAAATCCGTTGTGAAAAAGGCAGTTGGTAAAAAAGCAATTGCTAGAAAAAAAGTTGCAAAAAAAGCAGTAGCACAAAAAAACGCTGTTAAAAAAGTGGTAGAAGATTTCAAGGCGGCGAAAATTAAAAAGCCGATTGAATACATGAAGAAAAGTTTTCGGAAGAATAAAAAAGTTTATAGGAAATTTTTGCGTGGTCTGGAAAAAAGAAATATTCGTGGATTAGACGGGTTGACAATAGCTCTCAATAAAAAAGCATTCAAAAGAATCGATTGTCTTTCTTGTGCTAACTGTTGTAAAACGATGTCGCCAACATATTCTAAAGTTGATGTGAAAAGAATTTCTAAGCACTTAGGAATGAGTTTTCAGCAGTATTACGATAAATATTTAGAGAAAGATAAGACAGGAGATTATATGAATAAAAGTGTGCCGTGTCAGTTTTTAAAGAAAGACAATAAATGTTCGATCTATTCTGTACGACCTCGTGATTGCAGTGGATTCCCACACACACAAAATAAAAACTTTAAATTATTCATTCCCGATACTCATTCGCAAAACATCGAATATTGCCCTATCACAATGAATATAGTGGAGAACATGTATGATCTTATTGTAACAAAAGAGAAAAAGAATTTGAGTGCAAAAGATGCATAAGCGTAGTAATAGTAGGAAGAACTGATTATTAAAATAAGTAATTTATACACTATGAAAAAAACACTTGTTTCTGTTTCATTATTCTTAATAACTATTGCCGCTTATTCGCAAGATCAAGGTGAAACCAATAAGGTGAAAGCCGGTTTTGGCGTAACAGTGGTACAAGAGCAGGCTGAGTTTCCCGGTGGGCCTGATAGTTTGATTTCTTTTCTGAATAATAATTTAGTTTATCCGGAAAAAGCAAAGACAGATAAAGTAGCTGGCAAAGTGTATGTAAGTTTTGCGATTTCAGATACCGGTTCAATTCTGAAGCCGCGAGTGATAAGCGGAGTGAGTCCGGAGTTGGATAACGAAGCTCTGAGAGTAGTAAACTTGATGCCGAAATGGAAGCCAGGAACGGCATCCGGCCATCCGGTAAAAGTTCAATATGTCTTGCCTATTGAATTTATTATTCCGGCAAATAAGCAGTAGTCATTACTGTTTAGTATTTCTATTTCAGTTCGAAGCATAAAAAAAGGTCACCTTTCCGGGTGACCTTTTTCTGTTATTGAAAATTCAATTATTTATCTAAGATTAATTTTTTAACTAAACGCTCAGAAGAAGAATTTAATTCGACAAAGTAAATACCTTTTGTAAGATTAGCTAAATCGAAGCTGAATTTGTTATCGCCTTGAGTAACACCTATTTCGTTGGTAAGAACTGTTTTTCCAACCATGTCGAAGATTCGAACATTAATCGTTTCACTTACCGGCGAATTGAAAGCAACATTTACTTCACCTTGAGAAGGGTTAGGGTAAAGGTTGAAATCATTTACCATTGGAGTGGCAACTAAGTCAGAAATATCATCTGCAGAACGGAAACTTGTACCTCCTACATTCACACGAAGATTGTAACATACTGTTGTACTGTAAGCACCTGCATATCCATAAACACGGATATAATAAGTAGCAGCAGTTGTAGTATTACGAATGATTGTTTCAGAAAGTGTTCCTCCATTTTGAGAAATTCCCAATTGCGACATACTTGAGTTATACAAACGGATATCATAATCGCCCGGTAAATTACTTAACACAATTTTGATTTTTGTATTGGGTGAAGTCGTTGTAAACTTAAAGTAATCGTTATCGGTACTAGATCCAATCATTCCAGTGATATCAGTATTCGTTGGTATTACCGCTGCAGCAGAACTAGAAGCGTTCGGCTCATACACATCAGAACAGCCAGTTGTTGGTGTTAATGTAGTGAATGTAGCTGTTGCAGAATAATTGCTAGAACCAGTTGAACAGATTGTTTGAACTTGGAATACATAGCTTGAAGTAGAAGCTAAGCCGGTTAACGAAAGCGAATTTGTTGCGCTTGAAACCGTAGTGAAAGAAGATCCACCACTTAACATATATTGAACATTATAACTAGTAGCACCCGAAACTGCAGACCATGATAATGTAGCACTTGTTGTAGTAATACTTCCTGCAGTAAGACCTGAAGTTGTTCCGCAAGTTGGAATAGCAGTAGTGCTGAATGTTAGCGTAGATGAGTTTCCACTTGGACCTACATTACAAATAGCTTGTACGTTCCAGTCATACGATGTACTTGCTGTTAATCCTGTAAGTGAGTATGAAGCTGAAGTAGTGCTAACAGTAGTAAAAGTAGAAGCAGAGCTCAGTTTATACGATACTGTGTAGCTAGTAGCTCCTGATACTGCTGCCCAAGAAAGTGTTGCAGACGAAGAAGTGATAGCGCTTGTTGCATTTCCTGCCGGAGTTCCACATGCAGTGCTTGGAGCTTGGCAACCCAGTGATGAAAGTAAAGACACTCTAGAGCCGCCGGTACCAAACAATGCATTCATACGAGCGCTTTGGTTTGCAGTAAACATATTCATTGCATTGTCGTCGGTGTAATCCATATAATTCATGAACATAACACCGGGAGAGCTTGCAGAGCAACCATCAGTTTTAGGGAAGGTTGGAGCGCCATAGTTTTCTCCAGCTTGATTAGGTGTATCAGCACAATTATCCGATCCAGTACAAGCAGTACCATCATCACCCCAAATGTGATATAAGTTTAACCAGTGACCCACTTCGTGAGTGGCAGTACGTCCCAAATGGTAAGGAGTAGCAGTTCCCGGACGTGCCATACTTCCAATTGAAGAATAAAGTAAAACAACACCGTCGGTTGCAGCAGATCCTCCAGGAAATTGAGCATAACCCAAAACGCCACCGCTAAGATTACAAGACCAAATGTTCAAGTAGCTAGAAGAAGACCATGCATCCATTCCGCCATTGGCAGTATGCTTTACATTGTCGTTTGTTGAAAATGAAGTTGATGTTGTTGAACGGCGCTCGATTCCTGTTGAAGCGGCTCCCGCAGGAGTTCTTTGTGCCATACAAAACTGAACGTTTGTATTAGCAGCAATTCCTTGCCAAACGGAAGGTGTATTAGATGCATCTGTGTTCATTCGAGCATAGTCAAGATTCAATTGATCTAACTGAGCTTGGCATTGTGCATCAGAAATATTTTGTGCTGTTGTGTTGTACACTACGTGAAAAACTACCGGAATAGTAATAACAGTATTTTGAACGTTTTGGTTTTTGTGTGCAAGTAAAAAAGCATTTGTCATACTTTCTATTTGCTGCATTCTAGCAGCAAGACCCGGATCTTCTTTTTCAAGTCGAGCTAAATTATCCATTGAGCCGCAGATACGATGTTGTGGGACACCGGCATTCACCAGCACAGAAAAGAGTAATCCTGCGCAAATGGCAAGTAGGTTTTTCTTCATCTTATGATTGATTTTTGTTTAGGTTTTAGACGTTTTAAATCAAGGTCAATTTTAGTCGAAAATAATGTACGAAGTATGAAGAATTGCTCAATTTATTACAGTTTCACCTCATTTATCCTTAAAAACAAATTTATATCCGACGCCTCTGATCGAAAAGAAATACTGAGGGTCTTTGGGTTCTATTTCAAAATATTTTCTGAAAGCCAAAATGAAATTGTCGACAGTGCGGGTAGAAGGGTAGATGTCGTATCCCCATACCGTTTCAAGAATTTGTTCTCTGCTTACTACTTCATTTCTCCGTTCAATTAGTAGTTTTAAGAGGGCAATTTCTTTTTTCGTGAGTCGAATAATTTTTTTGTCTTTTCCGATAATTTCAAAAGTGAGAAAATTAACTTCGTTGCCATCGAATCGAAAAATATCGTTCATCTCTTTTTTCTCATCTTGCGTAAGGCTTCGTTTAATCAAAACAGTTACACGCAGCAGGAACTCTTCCAGATTAAATGGCTTTGTCATATAATCGTCAGCTCCTCTTTTTAATCCCATGATTTTATCTTCGCTGGTATTTTTTGCCGACAAAAATAAAATAGGGACAGCAGAATTATGTAGTCGGATAGCTTCGCAGGCGCTGAATCCGTCGAGTTCCGGAAGCATAACATCGAGAATAACTAAATTGAAACGTTCTTGTTTGAATACTTTCACAGCTTCGATGCCATTTCCAACCGCTACTACTTTGTAGCCTTCCAATTCAAGATTTAATTTGATTGCTTCTTGGAGATGTTCTTCATCTTCCACTAGTAACACTCGGATCATAGAGTAGGGCTATTAATAAGTGACAATATTACTTGAAATTTACTAAATATCCCGATTGTTTCAGTATTCTAGGTGAATAATTGATGAATCGTTTTTGGAGAGTTGTAATTCGAGAATAGTAATTCGTAAGCAGACCCTGACCCTTGACCCTTGACCTTTCTTACTTCAATCAGTGAGTAGTGAATCGTAATTCGTAAGCAGACTCTGAATGACCTATGACACTTTACCTTTTTTTGACTTTTGACTTTTGACCTTTCTTATTTCTTACTTCTTACTTCTTACTTCTTATTTCTTTCTTCTTACTTCTTATTTCCTACTTAATAAACCACCAACGTTCCACTACCAATCATCACTCCTCGCTTAAGGACTCGGTAGAGGTAAACCCCTTTTTGATAGCTTGTACAATCCACTCTCAACGAACGAAAACTTCCATACAAATTCTTTTGCTCAATTAATTGTCCTGTTGCCGAATACAATTCAAATTTCAGTTGATCGGTGGTGGTCAATTGATAATTGATCCAATAGTCAGTAGAAATTCCATTTTCATTCACTAAAGTATCGATTGCGTTTCTCATAATCTAATGCATTACTATCAATCGACCAACATCCACTTTCCCTTCTTGCACCATTTTGCACGTGTATGCTCCACTTTTGAGTTTGGAAAGATCGATAGTTGCGCTTTGGTTTTCTGCTGACAATGAAATTTGTTGAACGACTTCCCCCAATGAATTAACAATTATTAGCAATGCATTTTTTGAAATTAAATACTTTATCGTTGCATTGTTACTCGCCGGATTAGGAAAAATAGTAATTGCATTTTTACCGTCAGCCAATTCCGTTACGCCAACGCCTAGACTATCGCAAACACTTCCTACTTCTGCACCCAAGTAATAATTCGGAAAGTTCGGCATCGTAAATGCATTCAATGCCGGAAGCTGAATGCAATGCTGGCAAAGATCACATGCGATGCCCAAACTATCGGGATTGTTGATGACATGTAAATATGGAGTGGAATTTCCGGTGCTGATGTAAATTTTACCATCCGGGCCCAAAGCCATAATCCAGAATGCAGTGATGTTTGAAGTAATAGGATCAGCAAAGCCATCCAAAATGCCGACAACAATTTTGGTTGCATTCATATTGGCCGACCATGTATCTAACTGATAAACTCGTTCAACCGTTGCGACATATAAGAACCTGCCATTCGGTGAGAAACAAACGCCGGCACCATAGTAGATTGTATCAATAATATTACAATACACTTGATTGCTCAGGTGCCCAGTACATCGATCAAAGTCGGCTACTTCTAAACCTCGAATTGCTTCAAAATAGGCATACTTGGTACCTTGTGGATTGAAAGCAGACTGACCAATGTTAAACTCTCTTTGTATTGACAGATTCTGGAAATAGGGGCCAGAAATACCATTGGGTGTGTATAAGAATTCTATCAATTTTTGACTTCTGAATTTTCTTACTGTTATCCACCAATCTCTACCGTTGGCATGACGACAAGCAAGTATCCTACCTGGTGTCATACTATCAGTGTAAATTATTGCGTTCTTATTTATTACACCACCAACACCACCACTTAATGACATATCAATGGTTGTTGAGTACAAGTTCAACGATGCACCAGTACTTAAATAATCATCAATGGTATTATGGAATAAAATATATTGGTTTGAGTCTGTTAAGGATGGGAATACTAAATTTCCTTGTGGTATAGTTAAGCCATCTTGGTGTTGGCTTGTATAGTAACTTGGATTCATATCACTCCCATTTTGCATAGTATCGTCGAGAGAGTTTGCGATGTAGGCGCCATTACTTGTAAATAATAAATTACCGTTTGAATCACAAACTGAGCTGCAAGTGACATCTATGTCTTGATGTCGTTGAACCATATTTATAATTAAGTTTCCTGACCTGAAATCCAAATTCATTGCACCGAAGTTTGGATAAATGCAACAATTATATCCTAAAGGCCATACAGCATCGATTCTTTGAGCGAACGATTGAGATGTGATAAAGAGAAAAATGGTAAATAATGAGGTTTTCAGGTACATCATCAGTGAATTACAATTAACTGTGCAACATCTACTTGACCATTTTGAATGAGCCTACAGGTAAATATTCCATTATTGAAATTCGCAAGATCAATTAACGCACTCTGAGTTTCTCTTGATAATGAAACTTCCTTAACTATTTCTCCGATTTTATTTGAAATGATCAGCAATGCATCATTCGAAATTAAATACTTGATGGTAGCATTGTCTTTTGCAGGATTAGGGTAAACACTCATGGCTGATTCGGACCTAGGTTTGCTCACTCTCCATGAAACACCTGCTTGTGCGCAAGTTAATTGATCATCATATCGAAGATCAGGATCGATAAGTGCAGCTAGTGTTCTTGCTTTGTAAACGGCAGGGCCACCAGATAGTGGACATTGTGCAGCAATTGAAAGAATTTGGCTAGAAAAATTCGGCAACAATTCAAGGTGATCTTTATAAATCATTTGTAAATAAGCTTCGTTGATTTGCTTTTCGTTTTGCTCGTAAATCTTCGAACTATTGATCATGGCATTATCTGCATTGAGAACATCAGATCTATTTTCTTTGGCGGTTTTAACTAAAGCTAAGTCTGCATTGTTTTGATTTAATAATTGAGAAGTATTCTGAACAATATTATAACGGGCCAGTTTAAGACTATCAACAACAGCAGTAGAAATTCCATCTAAATGTAATAAACTATCGCATTTGGCAATTTGAGTGGTATTCAAATTAATTTGTAAAGTACGAGTGTTAATTGTTTGAAGCATACTTTGAGAATTGATGTATATCTCATCTTTGTTTTTGTTCAATTGTGCGATCTGTTTCAAATAACTTCCGGTCATCTGCTGAAAGAAATTGACATAAACTGTATCAGAATCCAGATAGTTAGGTTCGTTTAACAGTTTTTCATATAATCTTTCGCGGGTTTTCCATTTTGTTTCTTCATCAAAATCTTGGCTACCCTCTAAATTCAAGGCAGCTCTTCGATCGGAACCTCCGTCTCCACCTCCTGTGCCGATTCCGCAAGTAATTTCATTAGGCAATAATTGATGCCCACAGTTTTCGTCAGCACCAATATCATCTTTAATAAAAACTAATGGCCACACTTCGGAAATGATTTGATTTGTGTTTGGTGTAGGGTGATTAGTAAGAGCTGAACCATTCGGAAAGCGAGGTCCGGTTTGATCAACGGAGTATCGATCTGTTGCTGCCCAAGTCAAGTCTTCATCCCATGCTCCAAACACGCTATAGTTATTATAATACCAAGAGTTACCTTTGTATCTTTGTTCATCAACGCGAGTTGCTGTTCCTTTGTAGTATAAGCCAATGTTATGCTCCCCAATATCGTTTGAATGTAGATTTGTTCCACTTCCACCGATACAGGTTCCCATGAATCCTATACCAGTATAAGTTTTTTGAACAGTATTACAACTGATCGTATTTTCAGGGCTGTCTTGAAACCACATAGCTGCTTGTTGGTCATAAGTAAATACACTGCCCGTGCCGGAAATGCTGTTGCAATTCAAGGTACATTGTCGCCCTTGCGTTAAGCTAATTCCGGTCAAATTACTATTTGCATTGTACATGTTTACATAATTATGGTCAATGGTATATCCGTAAACGGCATTTCCAAAAATTCCATGTTGAGCAAAGTCATGTAATTTTATTTCGTTTAATTTTATTAATCGATTGGTGTTTTTTACTGAATTTCCGCCAACAAAAATCGCTATTGCATTCGGTACACCTCCATCCAAATTAAGTCTGGATCCAACATCAATTTTATTTTCATAAATCGAAAAACTATTAGCGTAGTCATTTAAAAGACCAATGATTCCATAACTGTTGCAGTTTAATTCATTGTTGTGAATTTTTGAGTTGCAATTATCTTGGCTGGATACATTAATTCCTACATCACAATTATCTGAATTTAAATCGAAACATTCGGCATTCATTTTCCAAACTCTAATCCCTGTCTGACAATTTTCAAATTCAAGTGAACTAGAGCTATTTCCGTTAACACTTATGGTGTTAGTAAAATTTCCCACTCCGATAATTGCAGTTCCATTGTAGTGATGAAAAGCTGAAATCCCCAAAAGATAATTGTCGTATTTTTTAATGTCTCTAAAAACAGAATGCTCTACGTTTACATTTGAATTTACTGAAACGATTCCATAATTCAACCCGGAAAAAATATTGTCAGAAGAAGCGCCACCTCCAATATTTAAGAATGTGTTGTTATCGATGTTGATTCCTTTGAAAGTATGTGTTAAAGGAGTAGGTGTTTGATTCAAATAACCATTCTTGAGTGCAGTTGATTGAAAAGTAGTATTTGTTACGGATGCTGCAATTGTTGCTGCACCAACTGCACCAACTGATGTCAAATCCATTCCGATATAGTTATCAGTGAAAGTGGCATCATTCACATCTACGGTAGTACCGCTTTCAGCTTGTATTCCATATTGAGCATCTGCAATAGTTGAACTGCTTGAGATATTTACTGTTCCACCTTTTTCTACGATTATACCTCGCCACATATCACTGCATCCACTAAAATTGGAGGCTGTGATGTTAAGTGTTGAATTATCTGGTACTGTTATCGAAACCCCTGGTCCAATGGACAGAGTTGTGTTGTTAAATTCCAAAGTACTTCCCGAAGCTAATGTAATATTGTGATTTAAATTAAAACTACCACTGATTGGTGGCGCTGAAGCAGCATTCAAATCCGTAAACTGATCTTCTAAGTCATCACTAAATGAACCGCAGTATGGGAATTCAAATTGAGTGTAAGCAGATACAACACCAGGAAAGAAATGATAAATGGTATTTATAGGAATAGGCAAAATAGATGGTGGATCTGCCAAGGTCTGAATCGTGTAGTTTATACAATCTCCAGTAGCAATTATTGGTAAATTCAGTACGATCGATGTCTGGCCCGATTTTCTTTCTCGCCCACTTAAATATGCATCGCAACGATAAGGATTACTTGCAATAACCGGTATTGTATTACCATCATTGTAAAGGCTTTCTTCATTGCTTGAAGTTGAACTTGAAGTTGAACTGTTAGCTGAACTACTAGTTTGATAATTGCAGACCACCGGATAATCAGTTTGGCCATTGCTATTTTTAAACCATGAACAATGGTCGCGACAAGGATTACCGTTACAGGCTTCCAGATAAGTTCCAAGCTTGCCACACGTTTCATTTTCTAAATCTCCATCAGAGATCAGATTCGTTCCTTTCGAAGAAGAGTATCGATTTATATAAACATCGTCAACCCAAACTGAAACTCCCCTTACTGCTGAAATAGGAACGTTTAACATTGGAGATTCAAAATTTATACTAAACGTTAAAATATTTTTTCCCGTTTCATTAGAACTTGGGACTATCCATGATGGATCAATATTCGGGTTTCCGATTAACGGAATATCGATTCTTTCCCAGCCATCGCCACCAAGTGCTATATCTTCTTGCCAAATTCGGTGACCATTTAATTCAGCTGTCTTTAAAACATGGGTTAAAGGTGGCGATGTAACTGGAGGATAAGGTTCGCTATAACTGTCTTTTATATTGAAAATAAGATGTGATTCACCATAACTTGGAATAGATATTAATGGCTGATGAGTCCATGCTGATGCATTGTATTGACCCCATAATGGACTACTAGAATTCGTTGCAGCAACAGCTAAAACATCAATACCATGAAGACCTGGCTTTGAAACATCATAAATATAATTGGCCCTAGTTTGAGTTCCTGTTGCCGGCCCAAGAACCGTTAAGTCATCGAAAAAACTGTTGTTGCCTGAAGTGTTTCCATTTCCTACAGGCCCGCCAAGCTCTGGATTTGGTCGGATAATGTATGCATTCGTTTGACTTCCTAAGCTTCCGGGACTAACAGATATATTTATCGGACTACCTGAATTAATATAATTGTAGCCCCTTGGAGAATGATCCAGATCAATATTTGTTTTTGGTAAATTGACATTCGATTGATCTTTCAATTGAATGTTACATTCAGGAGGTTGTGGGCAGCCAGTTGCTACAGTATTTCCCATCCGATAAATAAATGAATTGTTTGTGACACCTGGACTTGGAGTGTTCCAGTGCAAGTGAGGATCTCCATTCCATGTACAACTGCCAATGTAATTATCAGCAATTGTTGCAAAGCCGCCACGATTGTATATTGAAACGTACTCATCCGTAAGACCTAACGGTGCAACAAGTGTGTTTCCTGAGAGAGTAATATCATAACTTATAGGCGACTCAAATCTAAAGGCTGTTGGGGAAGTGTAGTTAAAATTATTTGCATTTTTTAGAAGTATTCCAGTTGATTGAAGTTTTTCGTAACCTAAAATTTCTTTAAAATTAGTATCCGGAACCCAAGCTTGGCCGTTGACGATATTTGAAGGTGCATTTATTGTTTGATTTAACAAATGTATTTCAATGCTTCCGTCTTGTTCAAATAGTTTGATGTGACCGGTAAAATAGCCGGGTAAGTGTATATTATGGGTAGCATCAACATAATTGTGATAGAGACCGTTTGTCCATTCAACTTCAAACACTTGATTGCCGGGATTACCGCTTGTGCAATATTGAATATTTCCGGCCGCCGTAGAAGAAAAATCTAGATTTGATAAACAGATTGCAATAAAATTTGTCAAATAATTATTGTTCCTGATTGCAGCAGTTGTATCTGCCAAACTTAACTGTGTTCCAAATTGAATAAATCCGTTGGTAGATATACTGCAAGTAGTGTATGGAATACTATTCCCGAAGAAATTGAAGTTAAATCCAAGTGGTACATTTGTCCAACCACCATCGTTTAAATCTCCTATAAAATTTGTAGTTGAATTATTTTGTCCATTGGAAGCCAAAACCGTAGCACTTGACCATATGAGTGGAGAATAGTTTGCAGTTTGTGTGAACTTTTGTGTCAATGGATAAGGAAATCCACACAAACCTCCTCTTCCCCCGGAAGGACCCAAGTCAAAATGAGAAATATTATTGATTAAATCAACGTTTCCACCTGCAACGTCATAAACATTAAATGGATTGTCAGTAGGTTCGAACGTCGGATCTGAATAAAAGATTTTACAAGGAGAACTGGGTGGTGGTATTATTTGAGGATTAGGGTCATGTGTAAAAGACAAATTTCCAGCATGTTTTCCGATTCCACCATAAAAAAATTGAGTCAAGGTGCAATTATTTATAGTCCAGTTTGAAATTCCGGATTGCCCGTCAATTGCTTCTTTGCAATCATCATAAATATTATTTGTAGAATTTATATCGGAATTATTGGCATTACTTTGAAACCAATTTGCATATCCGATTCCTAGGCCCGTCATAATTCCTTTAATATGATGGATATAATTGTGATCGAAATTCAAAAATGTTTCTCCCTTATATCCATAAACTCCTGCAAATGAAAATCCGAATATTTCATTATGACTTATCTCAAAATAACCACTACTTCCACTGTAATCAAGAAAAATTCCACCGGAAACATAAATTGTGTTGTTGGCAAGATTGTTATTGTTATAATCTACCCAATTCCATTGCGGGCCTTTTAAACGAATGTTTCTTATTGTTGTTGGTTGACCTACAATTCCAGGTAGTAATTTGAAGATAAAAGCATCTACTACATTTCCAGTTAAATTAAAATCAACTCTTTTTGATGAAGTGATGGTTTTCGCTCTAAAAGGAGAAGTAGACACATTAGAATAAGTAGATCCATTGCTATTGGGAACGGATAGTAAGTCATAATTCCCTTGTACAATCACCCCTGAAGGCACTACCAGTGGCAAGGACAAATTGGAAACATCGATATCATCAGTGATTTGAATTATATCGCCAGGGACAGGGCTAGGGTTTGTAGCAGTCAAAGCTGCTAAGAGGCCAACATCATTCGAAACATATGTAGTAGTACCTATAGAAACAGATCTGTATAGAAGAATCAAAAATACTGTAAGCAGATATTTATTTTTCATAAGAATGCAGTTTTAAAAGGTATAAGAATTAACCCAATTAAGATAAAGGAATAGAATTATTTTCTAATATCAAAATACTTTATATTCTATTTGGCAAAATAATACCGCAATCCATTCAGTAAACCTAAATTAAAAATGCTAATAAAATAGTGTTCTTCGAAGAAAATATCACCACCTATCTTTTCAATCATTATTGATTGAAAAAAAACATTTTTCTTCAACAATTGTTTTAATAAGTGAGGTTTAGGGTAAAAGAAGCTTTAAATAATTGGTTTAGTCGCCTTTTAAAAGCAATCTATAAGTTATCTTTGTCAAGTAAAAAAATGACCGATATGCAGGAAGCTACGCTAACAAGAAATACAACCATAAATAGTACACTCGAAAAAATTGCAGCAAAAATTGAATCTTCAACTCGAATAAATTTTGATGAGGGTATTTATCTGTTTGAGCATGGTGAACTTGGTTTTCTTGGCCGTTTAGCCAATAGTGTTAGAGAAAAAAAGAACGGCAACCGAACTTATTTCAATCGGAATTTTCACATTGAACCAACCAATTTATGTGTGTTCAGTTGCAAGTTTTGCAGCTATTCCAGGACATTAAAAAATAAGGAAGAAGGTTGGGAGTTAAGTGCCGAGCAAATTTTAGCTAAAGTAAAATCGTACGATGGTCAGCCTGTAACGGAAGTTCACATAGTTGGTGGCGTGCATCCGAAAATGGATCTCTATTATTTCGCCGATATTTTAAAACAAATCAAAACACATCGTCCCGATCTTCACATAAAAGGATTTACTGCTGTCGAACTCGACTACATGTTTCGAAAAGCAAAAGTAAGTGTAGAAGCAGGAATGAAAATTTTAAACGAAGCAGGATTGGATTCGCTTCCCGGTGGCGGCGCAGAAATTTTTGATGAGAACATTAGAGAAATTATTTGTAATGATAAATGTTCGTCAGACGAATGGCTTACGATTCACGAAACGGCTCATAACTTAGGCATGCATACTAACGCAACGATGTTGTACGGGCATATAGAAAATTATTCTCACCGCATCGATCACATGGAACGTTTGCGTCAATTACAAGATCGTACCGGTGGGTTCAATACATTTATTCCGTTGAAATTTAGAAATCAAGGCAACGAAATGTCGGCTACTAATGAATCGACAGTCGTAGAGGATTTAAAAAATTATGCTGTATCACGAATTTATCTCGATAATTTTAATCACGTAAAAGCATATTGGCCAATGATTGGTAGGAGCACAGCGCAATTGTCGCAGGCTTTTGGCGTAGACGATTTAGATGGAACGATTGACGACAGCACAAAGATTTACTCAATGGCAGGAGCAGAGGATCAGAATCCGTCGTTGTCTACCGAACAACTTGTAGCGTTGATAAAAGAATCTGCTCGCACACCTGTAGAGAGAGATACACTTTACAATGTTGTAACCGAATATTAAGTTTGAGGAGAGTCTTTGAATTCTTCTTCTTTGTGCCACTTAACATAGTGTCTCCATTTGTCAAGCACAGCAGTAAAATCGGCAGGGATTTCAGAATCAAAGAAGACTGGTTTTTTTGTAGTTGGATGAATAAAGCCAAGTGTTTTAGCATGCAATGCATGTCGAGGCATTAGCTGAAAACAATTATCAATAAACTGACGATATCTGGTAAACGTTGTTCCTTTTAATATTTTATCGCCACCATACGTTTCGTCGTTGAAGAGCGGATGACCGGCATGTTTTAAATGAACACGGATTTGATGTGTACGTCCGGTTTCCAACTTGCATTGTATTAATGTTACATACCCGAAACGTTCAAGTACTTTGTAATGTGTTACAGCATGCTTGCCATACGAGCCATCAGGAAACACATCCATTTTTTTTCTATCTTTCAAATTGCGCCCAACATGTCCGGTGATTGTTCCGCTATCTTCTTTAAAATCGCCCCAAACTAATGCCAGATAAATACGATCGATAGAGCGTTCAAAAAATTCTTTCGCCAAACAAGCCATACTTTTTTCAGTCTTGGCAATAACCATAAGGCCTGACGTATTTTTATCGATACGATGTACTAAACCGGGGCGATCCATATTTCCTTCGCTTGCAGGAAGGTTAGAAAAGTGAAACATCAAAGCATTCATTAATGTTCCTGTATAATTTCCATACGCCGGATGAACAACCATTCCCGGATCTTTATTAATAATCACAAATTCTTCGTCTTCGAAAGCGATATTGATTGGAAGATCTTGCGGAACCAATTCATTATCTCTTACCGGCTCCGGTAAAACAATTTGGATTTGGTCGAGCGGTTTAACTTTGTAACTCGATTTAACAGCTTTTCCATTGACAAGAATATTTCCAACTTCACATGCTTGTTGAATTTTATTCCTGCTCACATTTTGCATTCTATTGATCAGAAATTTATCTATTCTAATCATTGAATGTCCTTTCTCAACTATAAACTTATGATGCTCGAAGAGTTCTTCTTGATCATTTAGTTCTTGATCATTTTCTTCTTGATCATTTTGTTCTTGATCATTTTCATCTTGATCATTTTCATCTTGATCATTTAATTCTTCATCATTCAAATGTTGATCATTTAATTCTTGATCATTCAAATGTTGATCATTTAGTTCTTGATCATTTGATACTTCATCATTCATTTCTTGATCATTCAAATGTTGATCATTTAATTCTTGATCATTTGAAACTTGTTCATCGTCATACTGCATAAAAATGGAATTTATATTTCCGTGAAGGAAAAAGTATCACTCAATGATGAACTTCTTAACCGAACTGAAATTATTTGGACTTATAATACGAAGCAGATACATTCCGCTTGTTAAATTTTCTGTTGAAATAGTGTTTTCGCCTTCTATCTTTTTATCGATTAAAACTTTTCCGACAAGATCGAGAACTTGCATCTGAACAGTTTTTTGGAAAGGAAGACGAACGGTAAGATAATTTTTTGCCGGATTAGGGAACACTTCGAAATCGAAATTATTAGTTGTTAATTCATCAACACCAATTACCATAATTTTTTTACCGAAAATTGGTCTCATCATCCACGAACCTTTAATAGAAGATTGTCTCCAATATCCATCCAGATGATAAAACATTTTACCTCTTGAATCGGTGTTTCTATCCAATCCAACTCCATATTGAGTTGCCGGTTCGCTTTGATTAATACCAACGTAAATAGTTCCCGCATTTACAATTAGAAGTGTATCGAAAGTGTAGCTTTTAAACCCATTGATACTATCGTTTACACCCGGTTTTTGATCGATGCGAGAGTAGAGTTTCACTGCTGAATTTCCTGTAACATCGATGCTACTCCAAACAGTTAGTGAAAATAATTTATTCGTTACGTTCACGCCAACCGGATTAAAATAGATTTGCATGCCAACAAGAGTGTCGCGCATTTTAACATCAAATTTATATGCTAAAGCGAGATCGGTATTTCCTGTTAAGCCATAAGCAACTTCTGCTGTTCCGTCGTCGTAGGCATAGTAATTATGAAAATGCTGGGTGAAGTAACTCGTGTCATTATCTCTGTTAGATGGCGCACCTGTATTAGTGAAATAAGATTTTACAAGGAAGTCGGCGCTATCTGTTGCTTGAACAGGAAAGGTAAAACCACCGAGAGGGATAGCATAAGGGATATAAGAATTTGAAGAAGCAGAACTGATCGTACCTGTATTTCCATTAAAGATAGATGCACCATTTTGCGAAATATCTATCTGTGGGGAGTAAGAAGTTCCGCCGTAGTTAATATCATGGATAGTATCGTTCAGACTCGTTTTTACAGCAGCAGGAATTTGTATGCCCAATGATTTATAGTGGGAATAAGGCATGGCAGTAAATTCGGTGAGTAATGATGTTTGCGGATAGATAAGTGCATTGTCAAGAATAGAATCGTTAGGTGCAGCGAATCGTTTTAGGATAACATAATCGATGTTCCAATGATCGCGGTTCCCATTTACCGTTGCGATATTGTAAAAGCGAAATTGAAATCCGCGAAAAAAATATTTCGCATCGAGGAGATGAATGTTTGCTCTTTTGAAACTTGTATCAGGCTTACCTTGTAATGCCCATACGTTACTCCAAATTCCGGCAGTGTCTTTAAATTGCAGAACAAGAGAATCGGCAGTTTCAGGAACATCACCTAATCCTTGCGGCTGATAAAAGAAACTCATCCAAACAGAAGTGTCGCCTGTAACTGCTCCTAAGTCGATCGGCTTAGAAGTGAGAACATCAGCAACTGTATCGATTACATAAGTAGGAAAGTGCGGCGTTCCGTTTTGATTTAATCCGTCGAAAGTAGCAACACCAATCGTAACAGGAAGGTCTCCATAATTCGTGTTGATGAAAACATTTTTATCGAGCCATAAGTTTGAATCGGGATAGATACCGGGTTTAGAAAAGTCGTCGATAAAAGGGAGGATAAGAGTGTCGTTCACAGCCGCAGTTCTAGCAATGGCCGGATTCAACCGTTCCATTTTAGCGGCGTTCATCAGAATCGGATTGACACCTAGCGGAATCATTGTTTCTTGAGCATAGCTATTTTGAAAAAGTAGCGTGATGATCAAAGATGTCAACCAATAATAATACGATTTTCCGGGTGTTTTCAATGAATTCATGAATTTGGAAGGAAATGGAGCTTACGCTCTTAATTTTTACGAAAATACGAATAAAGAACAGAACTTTTTCAATGAAGATAGATATCAATAGCTTCACCCTGATTAAGTGATGCATTCGGGCTTGCAGCTGGTTCCTGCTTGTAAACGACAGCTCGTAACGAATCTTTTACACCTTTATCAAAATACATAGTTCCAATGTTCAAAGAAGAGCCTTTAATAACGAATAACGCCTCATCCATTGTTGACCCAATCAAATCTGGTACGGGAACATCTACGCTGCCAAGGCCATCACCTAAAACCAAATCGATCTTAGAACCTTTAGGAAGAGTTGTTCCCGGTTTTATTCCACTGCCTTTAAATCGTTGTTCTAGCACGGCATTCTTTGCCAGATCAGGATGATAGATAAGTTGACCTACCAACAAACCGAACGATTGCAAAATAGCTTCAGCTTGGCGATAAGAAACATCGATGAGATTTGGCATTTTTACATTCGGAGGATGGAGGGAGTTTACTGTTAAATAGATGGTGCGATTTTCTTTTACTTTACTGTTAGGAGCAGGGTCTTGTTCTAAAATAGTCCCCGGACTTTTTGTGAGATCAAAGAGTGAATCGATAATTTTATATTGAAGATGTTTGTCGGCTAGAAAAGTTTCCATCTTGTTTATCTTCTGTCCACGCAAATCAGGAACAGAAATACTTTCTCCATGATGAGTAAAATTAGCGAGCCACGAAGAGAGACCAATAGAAATGAAAATCACGATCGAGACGAAGATGATTAGGTTCATAAAAAATGCTTTGCTTTTAAAAAAGCTGATAAGTTTATTCGTCATAATAATTAATGGATAACGATCGTTCGTTTCTTTTTTTCTCTTCCGTATTCAAGAATTTTATCGATAAATTCATACGGTTTGTAACCGGCAATGGCAGACTGATGAAAGATACAAGTTGCAGGAGTCATTCCCGGCAATGAATTTACTTCGATGAATATGACTTCCACTTTTCCATCTTTATAAATTCGTACGAAAGCATCTATACGTGCGTAGCCTTCGATGCGAAGAACTTCAGCAGCTTTTTTTAATTCGATTTTTACGATGTTCGAAATGCGTTGTCGTTCTTTTGGATCTTTTGCATAGCGAGCCGGAGTAATATTCTGTCCTTGACCGGCAAGAAATTTCTCTTCCAAAGAAAGCACATCACCTTCTGAGAGTGCTTCTGAAGCTTCAAAGACTTCAAGAATACAATCGCCGGCTTCATTCAATTTCATTAGCATGCCTCCGGTGATTTCCAGAAAATGTACGGCATCTTTTTTCTCAATCAATTCCTCGAGTAAAAACTGTTCTTTACGAGGGAACTCTTCTTTTAATTTTAAGTTGAGCACCGAAGCTGCTTCTGCCATCAATTCTTCGTGTTGACGAAAGATTAATGCAGCAAAGGCTCTTAGTTCCGATTCATTTTTTATTTTCTTTACCGCGCTTGAGCAACCGTCATCAACCGGTTTTGCTATGAATGGGAAATGATAGTTGCTAAGTATATTTGCAATGAATTTATTTTGGTCATTGGAATAATCGGAAATTTTTACAAGCGAATGTTTAGCAACATGAAAACCATTCTTCAAAAGGATTTCATTTGTTTGGAATTTGTTGATAGTCGTTTTTGAAGATTCAATACCCGAGCCATTGTATGGAAGTCCAACGATCTCTAATTGTTTTTGAATTTCTCCATCTTCGCCCGGGCGACCATGCAAAGCAATAAACACTTCATCGGCAATTTCAGCGAGTTGGTGATATGAAATATTTTTGGGAGATAAAACACTTTGCTCGTCGGTAAATTTTGATGTAATCTTAGAACATTTTTCCATAATCTCTGTAATGATTCTATGGACACTAAAGTGTTCTGCTTTTTCTTTAATATCGTCGGCATTGTCTTTCAACATTAAATTGATTGGTATTTGATATAATTGATGATTGTCATTTCCGCCGGTTAGAAAAACAGGGAAGGGCGAATATTTCGGTGACGATGAAAGTTTTTCATAGATATTTCTTCCACTTTCAATAGAGATATGACGTTCGGAAGAATAGCCGCCCATAATTACAGCAGCGCGAATTTTAGTTGATGATTCAGCTTTTAGTTCGGCGATAGAACGATCAAGATCTTTTAACATCGACTTTAGTTTTGATCGAGAACTCATGTCAATTGTTCGCTCCAAAAGAGAAGTACGAATAATATACGATAAGAATTGAGAAGGATTTAATCCAATTTCAGCAGCTTGATGAAAGAAGAACGACGACGGCATCATTCCGGAGGTGGTGTTCGGATCGTTTAGAAATACGTTCCCTTCAGCAGTAATAAAGCCATCAATTCGTGCATAGACATTAAAGTGCAAAGCAGAAAATAATCGTTCGCACTCCGATCTTATTTTTTGGATGTCATCATACGGCAAATCAATTGGTGTAATTTTTCGTGATAAGCCCGGAAGGTATTTACTTCTATAATCGAATAATTCTTTTCCTTTTTTAATTTCAGTAGGAGGTAAGGCTACAGGAGAGAAATCGTCGTTACGAATTACGATACATGAAAATTCTTTTCCTTGAATAAAACCTTCAATCAATACTTCACTTTCAGAATCTAGACTTTCTAAATAAAGGTCATCGAAGCCAACTTTAAAAGCGTAATCTATTTTAGCAAGCAACACTTCCGGATGATGAACAGTCTCCGTTTTATTGTTTACTGTAAGATTTAAAGGAATGCCAATTCCATCGCGAATGTCAGTGAGATTACGTATGAATTCTATTTTTTGTTTTTCATTGAGCGATTTCCAGTTTTCATTTTTCAACGTACGAACGAAGAATGCACTTTGAAGAGCTCGGGCAAAAAGAGATTCATCATCGTTGTTTAATATTGTAATACCGATAGATGATCCTTGATTTGCAGGTTTAATTACACAAGGGAAACCAACAATTGCTTTCGTTTGTTGATAGAATGATTTTATTTTTTCATTCGAAAAATCGTTCTTTAAAATGGAAAAGAATTTTGGTCCATCGAAACCTGCAGCTTTCATTAATTGCTTTTGAACAGCTTTATTGATTCCGATAGCAGAAGAAAGTACACCGGAGCCGGAATAAGGAATACCCAAATATTCAAACATTCCTTGAACTCGTCCATCTTCGCCAAAAGGACCATGAAGGCATAAAAAAGCAAAATCGATTACGTTGGATAAATCTTCCAGTTTAACTTTTTTACCGATGGAATTAATTATATTTTCTTCTTGAGCAGAAGAAAGATCGCCTAGACTTTCGGCATAAATTTGAAATTCATCGGCAGAGCTAGGAATAAAATCGACAGGAGGATAGAAATCGCGAATGCTGCCTTTGTAAATAAATTCCCATTTGAGCAGGATAAAATTGCCGAAGCTGTCAACGAAGAGCGGAATCGGTTCGAATATCGATTTGTTTAAATTATCGTAAACTGTTCTGCCGCCGGCAAATGAAATTTCTCTTTCTCTCGAAAATCCACCGAAAACAATTCCCACCTTTAATTTCATACGAAGATCTCTTTTCACAAAAATAGCGATTTCCTCCAAGCTAAAAGGCCTGAGGAAATCGACTTTTCAAAGATTGTTGTTCACAAGTGATTATTTCACATTCATGCCTAAATTGTAGAGCAGGAACGAGTAAATATCCGTTTGCTCCTCAATTTGTTTTGCTACAGGTTTGCTCGATCCCAACACAGTAGTTGATGCGTGACCAGAATTAACATCAACACGTATCATAACAGGGTTTGGGCCTTTATATTTTTCCTGAAGCGTGGAGATAAATTTGAACGAATGTGCAGGAACAACACGATCGTCATGATCGCCTGTAATGACCAATGTAGCAGGGTAATTAATGTTTTCTTTGATGTTATGCAAGGGACTATACGAAAGCAAATTTCTAAAATTTGGTTCGTCTTCACTCGATCCATAATCGCCTTTCCATGCCCAGCCAATTGTGAACTTATGGTACCGTAGCATATCAAGTACTCCAACCATGGGTAGCGCTACTTTAAAAAGATCGGGGCGCTGAGTCATTACAGCACCAACAAGTAGTCCGCCGTTTGAGCGACCGCTTAAAGCTAGTTTGGACGGGTTAGTGTATTTTTCTTTGATTAAGTATTCAGCAGCAGCAATGCAATCACTGAAAACATTTTGCTTTTGCAAAAGTGTTCCCGCATGATGCCACTCTTCGCCAAATTCACCGCCGCCTCTTAAATTTGGTTCGGCAAAAACACCGCCATTCTCAAGAAAGAGCATTCGTTCAATTTTAAATTGCGGATTCATTGAGATATTAAATCCACCATAGCCAAAGATCAATGTTGGATTATTTCCATCTAATACTAATCCTTTTTTATGAACGATAAACATCGGAACTTTTGTACTGTCTTTACTGGTAAAGAAAACTTGCTTGGTTTCATAGTCACTCGAATTAAAATCGATAGTGGGTTTAAAGAAAATACTCTGTTGTTTTGTAGTTAAATTAAATTGAAAAATAGTTGAAGGTGCTGTAAAAGTATTGAGTGAATAGAAAATGTTTTCATCTTTTGTGCTTGCCGATAACTGATCTACAGTTCCCAAAGTTGCCAGTGGAATATCGTAAAGAAAAGTTCCTGCTTTTGAATATATTTTCAAAATGTTTGTAGCATTGTGCATGTATTTAGCAATGATAAATGTTTTGCCAATAGTAACTTCTTGAAGAACATCAGAAGTCTGAGGAAGGATGTCTTTGAAAGCTTGTGATGGATTTTCGGTGTCAATTTGTACCAGTCGGTATCGTGGAGCATTGTCGTTCGTTAATACTAAAAATTTATTGCCATCATTATCGATTACGTTGAAGTCTTTATCGAAAGTAGAGACCAAAGTAACGAAAGAGGAAGTTGGCTGATTCAGATTTTTCACGATCAGATTATTGCCACTCGTACCTTCAGATCCTGAAATGATCAGCCTTTTTCCATCGTCGGTAGTACCGGCAGAAAAATTTCTTTGAGGATGTTCTTTGTCTTCAAAAACTAAAACGTCGGAGTTTTGTGGAGTTCCGGCAAGGTGATAATAGATTTTCTGATATTCATTTTGACCTTTCAGTAAATTCTTTTCATCGGGAGCGTCATATCTGGAATAATAAAATCCTCCATCTTTCCAGGCAATGCCGGAAAATTTTACCCATTCAATTTTATCTTTTAGTAGACCACCATCAATTGTATTTTTGATATTAATTTCTTCCCAATCGCTTCCGGCTTTCGAAAAAGCATAGGCTAAATATTTGCCATCATGAGAAACAGAAATTTCACCGACATTAATAGTTCCATCGCTCGACATTTGGTTCGGGTCCAGAAATACTTCTTGAGTAGAACTTACACTATTACGCATAATGTTCAAGACAAACTGATTTTGCAGGCCATTATTAGTGTGTACGAAATAATTTTTTCCGGCTTTAAAAGGGGTGGAGGACTTAGAGAAATTCCAAAGCTCGGTAAGTCTTTTCTTCAACGCAGGTCTGAAAGGAATGGATGACAAATAATTTTCAGTCACTTTATTTTCCTCTTGAACCCAAGCCGCCGTTTCAGAACTACGGTCATCTTCGAGCCAGCGATAAGGGTCTTTAATTTCAGTGCCGAAGTAATTATCCGTTTGGTCTACTTTTTTAATCGAAGGGTAAATAAACTGTGCAGAAGAAATTAGCGAAATGCAGAAGAGTACAATTAGGAGGCTTGTTTGTTTCATAGTTGGTTTTGAAATGGAGAGCGAATCTAAAGTTTATCTGCTAGATTAAAAATTACAAGCAACTAGTTAAGTAGTTGATTGTCAATTATGCAACAGAATTTAACGATTCGATAGTTTAGATTGATGTTTAATTTAACCTAAGGATTGAAGCTATTGGCAATCGGAAAACAGTCATTCGCATAAATCCGTTTAATCAGTGAAGAAATGAAAATAACTTAGCGCGCTCAAATCGTTCTTTACTAAAAAGTATTTCAAAAATATATTCTTTATAGGATAATTGCAGGATTCATATCGGTATCCCCTCAAAAATTACCGATGAATGAAATTCGAGTAGCGGTCGAGATTAGACAATTCGTGTTAGTCTGATTTTTTATAAACGACCGTTACTAAATCCCTGCCATTAGACGAATAAAATTTTGTTTAGGTGAATAGTCAATACGACGCTACAGTTTCCCGCTGTAGCGTTTTTTTATGCATATCAATTAGATACGATTTTGATTTTTTGCAAACCAAACGTATCGTTCGATCGTATATAAGTTCAAAATATGGAATTTGATTTCTCACGAGAAGAGGATTAATAAGAAAAATAGTTAGTTGAAAAGCCTTACTGCACTTGCTTTTTGACGCGCTACATTCACCCATCAAAGCAATCGAATGACCAATAAATATTGAGATACGATGAGTACGAACGTATCTTTGATTCATCAATAATTCAATTATGCAAAACAAGAAATATTACAGTTACGGTTTTCAACCCAAAGACGAAAAACAGTTGAGTATCTTTGAAGACTTTAAAAAATTAAGAGCGGTTTTCGGAACACCACATCGTTTCGCTTATTTACGATCGCTCGTTAGAACGCGACCACATGTACGATCGGTATATCCTCCGGGATGGAAATTTAACTGAGCACGACGGGTGGAAAAGAAGAACTCCCGGACGCACTCCGGGAGTTCAGAAACACACCATGAAAAAACCAAACACACTATTTTTAATAAACGATACTTACATGGCCAACCCATTCTGAGTGTTTGCCATCAATACCATCACCAACTATTTTGTAGACATACGTATCTTCTTGACATTTTTTTCCTTCATAGTACCCATCCCAAGAGCCTTCTAATGCGCTCCACGTTTTTAAGAGTAATCCCCATCTGTCAAATACCCAAACCTGAATATTATTCATATTTGTTTGATAAGGTTTAAACACATCGTTTTTACCATCACCATTTGGTGTAAAGCAATTAGGAACAAATAAAGTAGACGTAGGACGCACTTCAATCGATTTTAAGATTGTGTCTTTACAACCAAAAGCATTTGTAGTTATCAATTGTGCAGTGTAGAATCCTGTATCGCTAAAAGTGTGCGTAGGATTTAATTCTGATGAAGATCCTGTTCCATCGCCAAACGTCCATTGGTATGCTGTATAATTTGTCGACTCATTTTGAAAATGGATTGTTGGATAAAGTATATCGGCTATTGTAACATCAGTAGAGAAATTGGCAGTTGGACTCGGATAAACTTTGATAACATTTTGTCCGGTATAACTTGCATAACATCCTTTATCAGAAACAACAGTTAAATTAACATCGTAATTTCCTTTTGTAGAAAAAGTGTGAGCCGGATTTTGTTGAGTCGAAATTTCTCCATCACCAAACGACCATAACCAGCCTACTACAGAACCTTCAGATACCGAAGAAGAAGCAGTGAAACTAGAAGTAATTGGTCCGCAGCCTTGAGCACCTGCAGCAAAAATAGCAACGGGATTCGGATTTACTTTTGCAACAATCGTTTTAGTTTCAACACAACCATGATTGGTTGTAGCCACTAAATTGACATTGTAATTTCCATATTGACCGAATGTATGCGTTGGATTTGATTGCGACGAAGTACTTTGATCGCCAAAGTTCCATGAATAAGAAACAATTTGATTTCCCATACCAACAAACGATTGATTAATAAATTGCGAAGCTGCATTCTGACAAACTTCTGTTACCGCAAAATTTGGTTGTGGGTTTGGATAAACATCTACACGCGCCAATTCAGTTGCCGAACAATTGTATTGGTCAATAGCAACAAGAGTTACATTATAAGTTCCGGAATTTGGAAAAGTATAATTGAATGAAGAGTCATTCGTGTTGAATCCATTTCCAAGATCCCAGCTATAATTTACCTGACCACCGCCGGTTGATGCGTTTGCAAATTGAACAGGACTGCCTTCACAAGCAGAAGTTACATGAATAGCCGCCGATGGTTTTGCATATATACTCACCGAGTCGATGTATCGGTCGAAACATCCATAGATAGATGTTGTTGTTAAAGTAACTTGGTAGTTATCTGCAAGGATATAATTGTGAGCTGGACTTCCTTCAACAGAACTCGAGTTGTCGCCAAAATCCCATATCCAGCCAACAATGTTTCCGTCTTGAGAATAAGATTGATCGATGAATTGAGTAGAAACTCCTTGACAAACATCATTGCCAATGAAACGAGCAACGGGAGGATTGTATACTTTTAAATTATGAGAGATTTGTCCACTGCAACCATTTGATGTGGTTACAGCAAGATTAATATTATAATTTCCGGCAGCTATAAAATTATGAACAGGATTTAAACTGCCGTTTGTAGTACCATCGGCCATCGACCATTGACTAGTAAAAGGAATTCCGCCTTCAACAGTTGTTTGATTAATGAATTGATTATTGGTTCCCAAACAAACGTTGGCTACACTAAAAGCAGGAGCGGGATTCGGATAAATATTTACTACACCATTTGCTATAACCGAACATCCGTTTGAATTAGTACCAATCAATTGAGTTTGGAAGCTCCCAGGCTTTGAATAAGTATGCGTAGGTTGAAATACATTAGAACTTGTTCCATCACCCAAAGTCCACGACCAAATCATTGCAGTATTTAAAGGCGAAGTATTTAGGAAATCTACGTCGGCACCTAAGCATACATTTTGAGTTGCAAAACTAACAACGGGTAATGCAAAAGAAGTTGTGTTTCCAACTGCTGTATCGCGGCAACCCTGATCTGAAGTTGCAATCAAAGTAACCTGAAAATTACCGGCAGTAGCGTAAGCATGATTCGGTTGAGTTGCAACACCTGTTGAGTTGTCGCCGAAATTCCAATAATAATTATGTATTGAACCGGAACTAATCGTAGAGGTGTTGTTCAGTACAACATTTGCATTCATACAAGCACCCGTAGTAGTAAAGGAAGCTGTAGGAATTGGATATGCCACTACTGACTGTTGAGTGCTTGCTGTACATCCTAGATTTGAAGTAGCAGTTAATGTTACAGTATAATTTCCGGCAGTAGTATATATTAGCGATGGATTATTAACTGATGAAGTTGTTAGATTACCAAGATTCCATTGATAAGAAATAATATTTCCAAAAGCTGAATGAGAGGTGTTTTGGAAATTGAAAGCTGATTCGGCACAATTATTTTGTACAGTAAAAGATGCAATCGGCAATCCTTTCACATTTACTTTTTTGATAATTGTATCAGAACAGTTATTGTCGGAATTTACAATTAATGTTACTGTAAACAACCCTTGCGTAGCATACAAATGATTAGCAATAGAACCGACAGCATTATTTCCATCGCCAAAATTCCAAACGAATGAATTTATTGATCCTGATGAAACAGATGAATTGTTAGCAAATGAAACTGTTTGTCCAAAACAAACATCGGCTGTAGTAAATGCAGCAGTAGGCTTCGGATTAACAATCACATTTTTCGTGATGCTCATTGAACATCCGGAAGCCGAAGTTGCATTAAGTGTTACCGCATACGTTCCTGCACTTGCATAATAATGATTTGGCTGTGTGCTAGTGGATGAGGTATTATCTCCAAACGTCCAATTGAAATTTGAAATACTGCCTGCCGAAATAGTACTTGAATTATTGAATTGCATTAATGCTCCAGAGCAAACCGAATTAGCAGAGAAATTTACTGATGGAAGTAGATTTACTTTTACCACATTCAACATGGTAGCAGCGCAACCATCGGAATTTGTAATAGTAACATAATAATTTCCAGTTGTACTTGTTGTAATAGTTTGTGTCGTTGCACCGGTCGACCAATTATAGGTAGCTCCGGGATTCCCTGCGTTTAAAGTAGTAGTGGCTCCACTACAAATTTCAATAGTTGTCGGAGTAGCAGAGATGTCGCCACCTAATGTAACTGTTGTTTGTCCCAATCCTGAACAACCATTTGGGCTTGTTACTACTACAGAAACATTTCCGGAATCACTTACTGTAATACTTTGATTTGTTTCTCCTGTCGACCAGTAAAAAGTGCAGCCGGTATTTCCCGCATCAATAGTTGATGTATGACCTGCACATACTAATGTAGGCGCAAGAGTAACAGTTGGAACTGAGTTTACAAATACAACGATGGTATCTGATGATGTACATCCGTTAGTATCTGTTCCAACAACAGAATAAATTGTATTAGAAGCCGGACTAACAAAAACGTTTTGTCCGCTTACACTTATCGGATTCCAGCTATATGATGTTGCTCCATTTGCGCTTAGCTGAATCGTAGATCCGTTGCAAATTGTTTTATCAGGACCTGCAACAATCAACGGTCGATTATTTACTGTAAGCGTGACTTGATCGTTGGCTTGACAACCATTTATATCGGTAACGGTTAACGAGTAATTGGTAGTTGAGTTAGGATTAACAGTTATGTTTTGAGTTGTTTGATTTCCCGGACTCCATAAGTAAGTATAACCACCAGATCCAACAAGAGTAATGCTATTGCCAATACAAATTGATTTATTTCCACCGGCATTTGCAGTCGGTAATGAATTTACATTTACGTTAACGACGTCAGTTGCAGTACATCCATTTGCATTTGTAGCCGTAACAGTATAAGTGGTAGATGCAGTAGGTGTAACGCTGATTGTATTTCCCGGTAAAGTGCCAGGCATCCAAGAATAACTTGTGCCGCCAGTAGCTGTTAAATTGATTTTAGCTCCAAAACAAATTGTTTGATCAGCTCCGGCATCAACAACAGGTAACGCATTTACGATTTCATTTTTTTTAATACTATCACGACATCCCATATCAGAAATTACAAGCAGTCCGACAGAATAAGTTCCTGCTACTGCGTAATTGTGGATTGGGTTTTGTTGACTTGAAGTATAAGTATCATTAAAATCCCATTGGTAATTAGCAATAGTTCCGGTAGAAATAGTAGAGCTATTTGTGAAAACAGAATTAGATCCTAAACAAACAGGAGCCGTTGAAAATTGTGCTATGGGATTAGGATGAATAATTACATTCTGAGAAGTAGAAGCAGTACAACCACCGGCTGTTGTAACTTGAAGAGTCACAGAATAATTTCCGGGATTAGCGTATTGATGAGTTGGATTTTGGGCTGTAGAATTTGTTCCGTCGCCGAAGTTCCAAATTGTAGCTGAAATAAATCCGACTGATACCGTTGATGTATTTGTAAAATTAATTGTAGCACCGGCGCAAGCATTTGGCATTGAAAAATCGGCAATAGGCAAAGGGTTTACGATTACATTTCGTGTTACATTGTTGGTACATCCATTGGTATTGGTCACGGTAAGTTGAACTAAATAATTACCGGCAGCTGAAAAATTATGTGTGGGATTCTGAGAAGTAGAAGTACTTCCGTCACCGAAGTTCCACACCCAATTTACCAATGAACCGGTAGATGCTGATGAGCCATCTGTGAATGAAGTTGCATTTCCTAAACACTCCGAAGACGATGAAAAATCTGCTACAGGTAATGGGTTCTGAAACGCACTTATATTTATTGATCCGCTGCATCCCAAAGAATCTGTAACAGTAACACCATAATTTCCCGGGGTACTTACTGTAATACTTTGCGATGTTTGACCATTTGGCGACCATAAATAAGTCATGCCCGGATATCCTGCGTCTAGC
This sequence comes from Bacteroidota bacterium, assembly GCA_043747595.1. Classification (GTDB taxonomy): domain Bacteria; phylum Bacteroidota; class Bacteroidia; order AKYH767-A; family 2013-40CM-41-45; genus JADKIH01. Next base: position 48,176 of record JAYTOX010000082.1, read on the forward strand.
ACTCTCGATCCTCCTGCACAAAATGAAACGTTAGCTAAATTGATTGTTAACGCATTTCCATAAGAAATTGTACAAGCAGAAGAAACTTGACATCCATTCGGAGTAGTGACCGTTACATTGTAGTTTCCGCCACTCGAAACATGAATAGTTTGCGTAGTTTCATTTGTACTCCATAAATAAGTTGATCCCGGATTTCCGGCGTTAAGAGTAGTAGAAGAACCGGCACATAAAAAGAAAGACTGGAGGTTAACAACAGGATTGCTATTTACGTTCACTGTTACATAGGCCGTTGCCGAACATCCTGATGCATCCGAAACAATTACTTGGTATTGTGTTGTGTCGGTTGGACTAACATTTACAGATGAGCTCGTACTTCCTATAGGATTCCATGCATACGTTAATCCTCCTGATGCTGTAAGTGTCGTACTTTGTCCTGAGCAAATGTTTACATCCGGACCAGCATTTGCAATTGGAAGTAATCCAACGTTTACTGTAACAGTTGAAGATGCTGTACATCCATTCGCTCCGGTTCCTACTACGGTATAAGAAGTAGTAGAAGTAGGGTCAACAGTGTAATTAGGAGAGTTGTAATTTCCGGGCATCCACGTGTAGGATATTCCTCCCGTTGCATTTAAAGTAACAGAAGAACTTTGGCAAATAAATTGATTTCCTCCGGCACTGATAGCAGGCAATGGTTTGATTGAAACGTTTACGGTATCGTATGCTGAACAACCATTTGCATCAGTACCAATTACGATAAGATTAATGCTTCCCGATGGAGTGAATGTATAAGAAGAACCTGTTGAGTTAGAAGGCGACCAAACATAAGAAACGCCTCCAGTTGCAGTAAGAGTGAGCGGGGATCCATCACAAACACTTTGATCAGTTCCTGCATTAATGATTGGTTGCGGATAGATAGTGATTGTGTGACTTATAGAATCTAAACATCCTAATGAATCACCACTAATGAGTGTAACATTGAATGTTCCTGATGTTGCAAAGCTATGTGAAGGGTTTTGTGAGAAAGTTGCACTTCCATCGCCAAAATACCAATGCCAGTAATTTACAGTTCCTGTTGATTGGTCAGTGAATGAAACTGAACTATTTATACAAGAGTTAAGACCTGAAAATGCTGTTACTGGAGGCGGTGCAATTGTTATTGCGTGTACAACGGTGTCTATACAACCTAAATTGTTTTGAATAATTAGTGAAACTTGATAAGTACCCGCAGTTGAAAATTGATGACTTGGGTTCTGCAAATTTGAGGTACTTCCATCACCAAAATCCCAATTGTAATTTGAAATATAACCGCCCGGTGTAGTAGAAAGATCATTAAATTGAATTGGATTGTTCAAACACACAACAGGTGAGTGATTAAATTCGGCTGTAGGTATAAAAGGCAACGTTACGTTTACTGTATCGGTCGCCGAGCAAGATCCATCGTTTGCAGTAACAGTATAAGTTCCTTCACCCACAGTAATAGCTTGCATGGTTGATCCGTTACTCCATAGGTAAGTATAAGTACCGCTTCCGCCTGAAGCGGTAGCCGATAAAGTCGCGAGGTCGCTACATGCAATAGCTTGATCTGCTCCGGCGTTAACTGTAATTCCGATTACATGAATGGTATAAGAATAAATTTGACTTCCAAAATATGGACAAGCATTATCTTGAACTCTGGCAGTAAAGGTGTACGAATTTCCTATAGCTGCACTCGTAGGTGTCCAACAAAAAGTTGCTGTTGGATGTAAGCCCGACCCAGTTGTAAATGTTCCGCCTGGTATTGCGCTATTCCAATCGACCGATAATTGTTGGCCGGCATCTGGATCGTTAGAAAAAATATCGAAGCATGTTTGTTGATTTGCACAAACTGTCATGCTAAAATTGTTTGTTCCATTAATTCCGGTAAGTGAAGGAAGATTGTTAGCACAATTCATAACAGTAAGCTGAAGATCTCTTTCAACTGATCCTATTAATTGACCGTTTCGGTATTCACTTACGAGAACGGCCATCACAGTTACTTCAAGTGCTTGCGGATTTAAGCAGATGTCGCCTGTTGATGAATTAAACGACGTCGATGGCGCCGAATTAAGCGGATTACTAGCATTGTAAGGAGCATGGTATGTAACAGTTGTAGTTGCAGTTTGATAAGGAGTAATTAATGAATAGACAAGCGAATCGCCGTCTACATCATAAGCTCCGTGATTAAAACAATATTGTTGGCCTTTACAGAGAAAAGGAACTGGTTTGTTAGAAAAAGTAGGCGATGAATTGCACGTGCTAATTAAATTATTTAAGGTAGCATAGATGTAAAAAGTATTTCCACTTGGTGAATTGATTGTTGTGATTGCTGCATTTCTACAACAAAGAGAGTAACCAAATTTCCAATCAGAACATTGAGCAGGTAAAGTAATGATTCCATCATACACCCATTCTTGAATTCCAGTGAATGACCCACCGTTACATGTTGTAACAGAAGTAGAGCACGCCGGAGTTACTTCTTGTCCAGTACCTGGACGCGGATAACAAGTAACCCCGATGCTTTTTGAACACGTGGCCGATGAAATAGTAACATACGGACTTGCAGGAGCTGCAATTCCGATACAGTCTCTATAGAACGAGACGGTGACCTTATAGGTGTTTCCGCCAAGACATTGATAAGTAAGATCGGCACCCATCGTATGGCTGGCCGACGTTTTGCTGCTATAAATGAATAGAAGCACAAGGAGGGAGAGCAGTAGATGTTTATTTGGTAAAGATCTTTTCATATTTTTTACCTTATTACTGAAATCAGTTTTGGTTAATCTGTTTCAGTTTCTTAGTGACTCTAAATTACATCCGTAGTAAGGTGTAGAGTGTTGAATTAGGTGTGAAAAGAGTCACTGTAAGGTTTTTGGAAGAATGAAAAGCTGTTTCTTTGAAAGCAGATTAATTTCGAATTTTGATCAGCAACAATTTTTGCTAAACTTCAAAATCAACAATTATAAAATGTAAGATTTTTATTAAAATGACATTGAATAGTTGAAACAAAAGTGATTCGGTTTATTTTTATACAATTTTTACAGTGCAGAGAAAATAATAAATGAAGGTTTGATGTATTGAGATATGTCAATGTAAATCAAAAACAATCGATTGATAAAGGGTAAATAAAAAAAATCAATTTCGTTCGTTTCAAAAAAAGATTCAGAAGGAAAATAGGATGTTGTCATTAAAATGGAAGGAAAGGTTTAAAAAAAAGCAGAATTGCGATTTATGAGACACAAATATCGTATCTTTTCCGCTTCAAAATTAAATCGATATATGTGTAGTATTTATGGATTGCTGGGGGAGTTGGCACGGAATGCAGAAGAGTCGCAAATTTATTCGGCATTCAATACATTAAGAAAGCGTGGACCTGACAGAAGTTTAACAATTTTTAATCCGGATTCCTTTTTAGGTTTCCATCGTTTAGCAATAAATGGATTAGATGTTGATGGCGATCAACCATTTTATTTGGTTGATGGTGAAAGAACTTTTTATTTATTATGTAATGGGGAGGTTTACAATTTTCGTGAACTTATTAAGGAGTATAAGTTAAATGTTTCGCTGCATGGTTCTGATTGTGCTGTTATCTTGCCACTTTTTCAATTATTCAAGTATGATATCGATAAGTTGAATAAAATTCTAATAGGTGAATATAGTTTTTCAATAGTAGAATATCACAATCATCAGATTAAACAATTATTTCTTTCTACAGACCCGATGAGTGTACGTCCAATTTTCTTTGGTGTGAGCTCCGATAATAAAAGTTTTGGTTTTAGCAGTTTGCTTTCAGGTCTAGCTCCATTCTTCGAAAAAGTTGAACGGCTCGATCAAAAAACTATTTTGCAATGGGTTCCGGGTTCTGCTCCAACTTATAAAAAGTATTGGGAGACAGTTTCTAATACCGATTATTCAATACATTCAAAACCGGAAGATAGTGATTACAAAAAGGCAATGTCAATTTTTGAAAATGCTGTACGTCGTAGATTAATTTCTGACAGACCTATCGGATGTTTGCTTTCTGGCGGTCTCGACTCTAGCGCTGTATGTGCAGTTGCTGCTGCAATAATGAAAGACGAATATCCCGGTAAAAAACTAAAGACATTTAGTATTGGAATGAAAGAAGGTACCGATATTGTTTTTGCAAAAATGGTAGCTCAGCGATTGAATGAACTTTACGGCAATATAGATCATCAAGTTATTTTGTTTACTCCTGAAGAAGGATTAGCAGCAATCGATGAAGTGCTAAAGCATACGGAGACATACGATATTACGACTATCAGAGCAAGTGTTGGCCAGTTTTTGTTGGGTAAATATATTTCGGAAAATACAGATGTGAAAGTTGTTCTGAATGGCGACGGAGCAGATGAATGTCAGATGGGTTATCTCTATTTTTATAATCATCCCGATTTAAAGGCTGCTCAAGAAGATCATTATCGCTTGCTAGATGAAATACATTTATTCGATGGATTGCGTGTAGACAGAGCAATATCGTGCAGTGGGTTAGAGGCGCGCGTACCTTTCTTAGACAGAGAGTTCGTTGATTATTTTCGATCGCTTCCTGCAAGTTGGAAAGCACCTGTTAAAGGAACAATAGAAAAAGATTTTTTCAGAACAGCTTTTGCGAAAAGTAAATTTGGTTCAGCTTTGCCGGAAGATGTATTGTGGCGTAAAAAAGAAGCGTTTTCGGATGGTGTATCAGGGAAAGAGAAATCGTGGTTTCAATGGGTACAGGAATACTTGAATATGAAAGTGACAGATGAGGAATATGAAAAAGAAAGTAAAACGCTACATCCATCCATAGTTCCTCCGTCGAAAGAAGCTTTTTATTTCATGCGTTCGTTTAATCAACGATTAGGTAATCAGTGGCAAGTTGTTCCTCATTATTGGTTACCAAAATGGTCGGGGAATATTTCTGAGCCTTCAGCTCGAGTTCTGGAAGTTTATAACAACAAAAACAAATCTCAAAGCTGAAAACTCATCATTTATTATTTGTAAAGTGTTGAATTTTCTGCTTAATTTTGGCATCGAAAGTTAATCAAATATGCTGCTATCTATTTTCTCTCCCGAAGGATTACTTAGTTTAATTACGCTGATACTTCTGGAGATTGTTCTCGGAATTGATAATATTATTTTTATTGCAATCATTTGTTCTTATCTGCCAAGCGCTGATCAAAGCAGAGCGAGAACGATCGGACTAATGCTTGCCATGGTATTTCGAATATTGCTATTGCTTGGCATTTCTTGGTTGGTACATTTAGTAGACCCTCTTTTTTTCATAGGAAGTTTAGGTTTCAGTGGGCGCGATCTCATTTTGTTTTCCGGTGGAGTTTTTCTAGTTTATAAAACGTTCAAAGAGATTTATGAAAAATTGCGCGGGCATGAAGTTGGTGAGGATAAATTGAAATCTAAAAAAATGACTGTTACGCAAGCAATTATTCAGATTACTATTATTGATATTATTTTTTCTTTCGATTCTATATTAACTGCCGTCGGATTAAGCAGAGATCTATCTGTCATGATTACTGCAGTAATTATCTCAATGTTTGTAATGTTGTTATTTGCACCTTATGTAAGTAACTTTATTAATAAGTATCCAACACTGAAAATGTTGGCTTTAGTTTTTTTAATAGCTATTGGTGTGTTGCTAATACTAGAAGGTGTTCATATTCACATCGAAAAATCGTATGTTTATTTTGGTATGGGCTTCTCGATAGTTGTCGAATTGCTTAATATCCGATTACGAAAGCTCCAGCACAAAGCTAACTAAAATCGTATTTCTAGCGCTTCGATAAATTTGAGAGGAAAAATTCCATCAAGTAAAGGTAAATTAAAACTACTTTTTGGTTTTATTTTTTACCTTGCATAAAATCAATTTCATATGATCAAAGGTAAACCATCGTATCCTTTCCATACTGTCGCTTTAGCAGTAGCTTTTAATAGTGAATTGAGTTTTTTAGTAGCAGAACTAAAACGCATAAGTGAAAGTCATGCTAGTATGGCAATTTTTATTCACGCCGGAAAAAGAACAGGAGAAAAATTTCGTGAGCTCAGCTCGGTAATGAATCAACATGGATTTCATGACGGGAATTCAAGAATTTATTGGGAACAAGGTTCTCCTGCAAATGCGATTTTGCAAATTTGTAGGCACGAAGTTGTCGATCTACTTATCGTTGGTTTATCCGAACGCTCAGGTTTTTCATTACCTGTCGGATCACTAACTGCAGAGTTATCGCAAAAAGCAAAGTGTACTTTGTTAGTTTATGGAAAAGAAACAGCTGGTTTCAATCGGGTTTATGTTGATGCATTGGATCACCGTAAAACCGATCATACACTCATGACTGCCATCTATTTTGGTGAGAGAATGAAAGCAAAAGAAATGGTTGTACTCGATGCAGCGCAACGTTACGAAACATTAAACAGCTCTTTAAATGTTTATCCTCAGTCTGCAGAATCCGAAGGTGAATTTTCAATGGCTGTTGATCGTTCAGGAGTTGACATTACAATTTTAGCCGGTCAAGAAAATAAATTAAAAGACATTCTCACGTTGGCTCAAGAAGGCAAAGCCGATTTGATAGTAATTAATTCAATTGATCATCATCTGAAAATTTTTGATCGCATTTCTAATGATCAAATAGGAAAAGTTTTGTCCGAATTAAATTGTAATCTAATGATCGTTCATTCACGTTTAAAGGAAGAGTGAAAGATGAAAATATTTTTAGTTGGATATATGGGCAGCGGAAAATCTAAGACCGCAGAAGCTCTAGCGAAAGTTTTAAAGCTTGATTGGATAGACATCGACTCGCAAATTCAAATTAAAGAAGGAAGATCGATATCACAGGTATTTGAAACATCGGGCCAAGAATATTTTCGAGAGTTAGAAAAAAAGACCTTGCATGAAACCGGTTCCAAAAACGATGTAGTCATTTCAACAGGAGGAGGGCTCCCATGTTATTTCGATAATATGGATTGGATGAATAATGAAGGATTCACTGTTTATCTTGAAGCGAATTCAGGTTTATTGTTTCATAGACTTGCGTCGATGAGAGAAGGTCGTCCATTAATCGAAAAATTAAATGATGTAGAATTAATGGAGCAGATATCGAGTCATTTAATTCATCGAATACCATATTATAAAAAAGCTAAACTAGTTGTTGGAGCCGCTAATGTAAATGTAAAGCAAATTGCTGAAAAAATAGTAGCGCTATTGAAATAATTATAGAGTTAAGTTATTCAAGCCAAGCAGTGATTTCATTTCCTTTAAATTCTACACTTACGTTTTCTTTTAAAGTGGTTGCAAGCGATAAGCCTACAAAGTCTGAACTGACAGGGTAGCTTTTATGATTTCTATCAACTAATACAAGTGTTCTTAATTTTTGTAGCTCTGAATCGAGAAAAGGTTTCATGGCATGAAGCATCGTTTTTCCGGAGTTCATCACATCATCAATTAAGATTACAGTTTTTCCATTCAACAAGTTTAATTCCATGTTTAATGAAACATTTTCAGAAAATGTACTATGCTTTTTGATGGTAACTTCTACTAATGTTACGTCTATTGGAGAAATTTCAGCAATTTTAACTGCTAATTTTTTAGCTAACTCAAATCCGTTATTAATTATTCCGGCTAAAATAATGTGGCCAGAAGAATAATTGTCTTCGTAAATCTGAAAAGCCAAACGATTTAATTTTTGATCAATTTGTTTACTGTTTAGCAATAATGTTTTCATCATTCATTGGTTAAAATGAAACAATCAATTAACGATTTATTTTTCCTCCTTTGAAAAAATATTTTTTGTAGTAAGGTTCGTCAAGGTCACTAACAATAACTCCGTTGTGCGAACTGGCGTGAGCAAATTTATTTGATCCGAGATAGATGCCTACATGAGAAATTCTGCCTCGTTTAATTTTGAAGAAAACTAAATCGCCTTCACTTAAGTCATTCAAAGAAATTGGGTCTGTTTTGTCGTATAAATCTTTTGCTGTACCTGATAATACTTTATTGTATATTGAACGATACAGAGTACACACAAATCCTGAACAGTCAATTCCTTTTTTAGTATCGCCGCTATATCGGTAGGGTGTACCAATCCATTCTTTTAATACTTCATAAAGTTCAGGGTTTTTGATTGACTCAATATCAAAGCCCAATTCGTTAGAATACTTATAACATAATTGCAATTGTTTTTGTTCGTGATCAGTCGCAATAGTGTCTTGCGCTTTTGTCAAAGCAGAAAGCAGAATGAACAGTACTACGAATAGAAACTTTTTTTTCACGAACGTTTTTTTAGAAGCATTACGTTTTCAACATGATTTGTATGTGGAAACATATCTACCGGTTGGTAAGACTCAACAGAGTATGCAGCATCTAGAATTTGTAGATCTCTGGCCTGTGATGAAGGGTTACAACTTACATAAATTACTTTCTCCGGTGAATTTGCAACAATTGCTTTTACAACATCTTCATGCATTCCTGAACGAGGAGGATCGGTAATAATGACATCGGGATTACCATGTTTTGAAATGAATTCATTATTGAAAGTATCTTTTATATCACCGGCTTTAAAAGTTACATTCGAGATACCATTGAATTTTGCATTCTCTCGAGCATCTTTAATTGCATCTTCAACATTATCAATTCCCGTTACATGTTTTGCATTGCCGGCAACGAAAGATGCGATTGTTCCTGTTCCAGTATAAAGATCATAGACATTCTCAACACCTGTGAGTTCTGCATAATTTCTTACGATCTTGTACAACTCATAGGCTTGAAGTGAATTGGTTTGATAAAATGACTTAGCGCTAATTCGGAATGTAAGATTTTCCATTTTCTCTTCTATCCACTTTTTTCCATTGAATAATTCAACATCTAAATCGTAAATTGTATCGTTACGTTTCGGATTAATGATGTATTGCAGAGAAGTGATTTGTGGGAATGAATTTTTCAAATGATTCATTAAACTTTCTCTGCTTTCCTCGTCATCCTTTTTGAAAACCATTACAACCATCCATTCTCCGGTTGAAGTAGATCTGATAATTAGATTTCGTAAATAACCTTCTTGCGTTTTAGGGTCGAAAAATTCTAAGTTGTTTTCAACTGCATGATGTTTTACTGCAAGTCTTATTTTATTACTAAGATCATCTTGTAAAAAACATTCTTTAATGTCAAGAATTTTATCGAAGCGCGACGGTACATGAAAACCAAGAGCAGGTTGAAACAATGATGCGCCACTGTCTAAATCTTCTTTTGTAAGCCATGCTTTGTTGGAAAACGTATATTCAAGTTTATTGCGATAGTATTTAGTTTGAGCAGATCCTTTGATCGAAACTACCTCAGGCAATTCAATTTTTCCAACTCGTTCTAAAACGTCTTGAACTTGCTTTTGTTTAAAAAATAATTGCTTTTCATACGTCATGTGTTGCCACTTGCAACCGCCACACGTTCCGAAATGTGAACAAAAAGGAGTAAGACGATCAGGTGATGGAGTAATAATATTTACAACTTTTCCTTCCGCATAATTTTTCTTTTTACGATAAATCATAACATCAGCAACATCTCCAGGTACGCCTCCTTCAGCGAATATTACATAATTATCGAATCTCGCCATCGCATTTCCTTCCGAGCCTGCGTCTGAAATAGCTATATTTTCAACTATTTCACCCTTTTTTACATTTTCCATAGGTGGCTAAAGTAGGTAAATGAAATTGGATTTCTCTTTGAAAATTCGTGTTTCAGATCAATAGTGTTATTAAATCTTTTTCTGATCGAAAGAGGAAAAATAGCTGATAGATTTTGCCAAAATCATTTGAAAAGACTGAGCCAATTGGCTATTTTTGTAGAAATAAAATTTACTCACCCAATGAAAGTAGTCCTGGAAGAAAAATCGTTGACAGAACAAGCAATTGAAAGAGAAGATAGGTATGGTGCACACAATTATCATCCACTGCCTGTTGTACTTGAAAGAGGTGAAGGAGTTTTTGTTTGGGATGTAGAAGGAAAAAAATATTATGATTTTCTTTCAGCTTACTCTGCTTTAAATCAAGGGCACAATCACCCGAAGATTGTTAAAGCACTAGTAGATCAATTAGGTAAAATATCACTTACTTCAAGAGCTTTTTACAATGATTGTCTTGGAGAATATGAAGAGTTTATCACTGCTTATTTTGGTTACGATAAAGTACTGCCGATGAATACCGGTGCAGAAGGAGTGGAGACTGCTCTTAAACTTGCGCGTAGATGGGCGTATGAAAAAAAGAATGTTCCGGAAAATCAAGCGAAGATTATTGTTTGCGATGGAAATTTTCATGGACGGACCATCACTATTATCTCTGCATCTACCGATCCTGATTCGTATACTAATTTTGGCCCGTACACTCCAGGCTTTATAAAGATTCCTTACAACGATCTAGATGCACTTTCAATAGCATTAAAAGATCCTACTGTTGCAGGATTCCTTGTGGAACCGATTCAAGGCGAAGCAGGTGTTAATGTTCCTTCAGATGGATATTTAAAAGGAGCATTTGACTTATGTAAGAAGAATAACGTACTTTTTATTGCCGATGAAATCCAAACGGGATTATGTAGAACCGGAAAATTGTTAGCCTGCGATCATGAAAATGTTCATGGGGATATTTTAATATTAGGTAAGGCATTAAGTGGTGGCTTGCTTCCTGTTTCTGCAGTTTTAGCGAGCAATGAAATTATGTTATGCATCAAACCAGGTGAGCATGGAAGTACCTATGGCGGAAATCCTTTGGCTGCCAAAGTAGCAGTTGCTGCATTGAAAGTTTTGAAGGATGAAAAGCTGGCTGAAAATGCAGAACGCTTAGGAAAAATTTTGCTGGATGAATTGAATGCTATCAAACACGATCATATAAAGCTTGTACGAGGCAGAGGTCTTTTCTGTGCAATGATCATTGAACCTAAAGATGGAAAAGATGCGTGGGATGTTTGCGTTTCACTCAAAGAAAATGGATTGCTTGCTAAGCCAACTCATGGAGATATAATTCGTTTTGCTCCGCCACTTATCATTAATGAAGAGCAGTTGTTCGATTGCATCCGAATTATTAAAGAAACGTTAGCCGCCTATTAAGAAGCTGATTATTATCGACAATTTTCTTTCCAAACAGTTTCAGAAAAATGATTGTCTATGCTTTTTAATTTGAGCAAATCTTTACAAGCATCATCTCTTTTTCCTAATGTTAAATAAGTGATTGCTCTATTGTAATAACAATCTTGATCGGTACTGTCGAGTGAGAGCGCTTTAGAATAATCGAGTAACGCTTCTTGGTACATCTTCATTTCAAATTTAGCATTCGCTCGCAAGTAGAAAAGGTCAACGTTATTGGTGTCTGTTGCAATTGCATTAGTGAAATCATTAATTGCATTCATGAAATCGCTCATTAAAAAGCGCATTTGACCAATATAAAAAAGCACTTCCGCATTATTAGGCGCTATATCAAGAGCTTTTGAATAATAGTTCATCGCACCTTTGTAATCGTCGTTGTCTGATTTAATATTTCCTGCAGTAATAAAATCTTGAATAGTATTTTGAGCAGAACATCCATGATGTATAAAAGCTATCAAGAAAAACAAAAACAAATATTTGACTGTTGAATTCATTTTGATAGTGTCTTTGTAGACTGAAGTGGAACTGCTTTGTTTTTATTGAAGGGCGATTTCGTTTTCTTCGGAACTGTAGGTGTTTGTTTGGTGATATATTTTCTTTTCGATGGTGGAGTATATTCTCGTTTATCTTTCCGAATTGATAATTGTTGTCGAATTGATTGCCCATTTACTTCGATAACGCAAATGTTATATGCACCCAATTGTTGAAAGCCGCAGCATAATAGAAAAGTTAAAATCAAACAAATCGTAGTTTTCATTGCTTCAATTCTGAAGTAGTTTTTAAAATTGCCGATGTAATTTGGTCAGCATGTTTTGAATCGATTCCTTTGGAAGTTTTCAATTTATTTCTAAGCTGAACAATTGTGCTTTCTATTTCTGTAATTAACTTAGTTGAAGCACTAGATAAGCCTTCTTGAAGTACTCCAACCAGAGCAAAACGGTGACCTTTCTTTATTAATAATTTGTTTTCGCTGATTTTCTTTTTAAGATTATTGAATTTTACTCCTGAAGATACAAAAATTGCTGCGAAAATAAGTGCCAATCCGATAATAAGCAATGAAAAATATTTTTTGAAACTAGTAATCTTTGTTGAAAGCTCATCAATATCTATTTGTAATTGTTGTACATTATTCTGAAGCTTCATTTGTTCCGTTTTGTCGGCATCTCTTTTTGAATTAATTGTTGTTGCTGCTTCAGCTATAGTAGCATCTTTCTTCAACTTTAACATTTCAATTTTATAATTCAAATACATATCATAAACATCAAAGCCTTGTTTAAAATGATTGTTGTCGGCATAGCCTTTACTGATATTTATATATGCTTGCATCAAAAGCGAGTCAACGCCATTTCCGTGAATTTGTTTGAACGGCCTAAGACTAATCATTAAATTATCTAATGCATCAGGCTTTAGATAAATTGTTTTAGATTGATTCACCAATTGCTCTAGTTGTTCGGTGTTTTGAGCTTTGGATTGAAGTGCCGTAAGCACAATGAATAGGGCGAGTGTTATTTTTTTGATCATGATATAAAAAATTTAATGTAAACATCAGTACTGTTTCCGCTTTCACTTTCAATTTTAATTTCACCTTTGTGGAATTCGCTGATTATTTGTTTACTTATTGTTAAGCCTAAACCGGAACCTTCTTTTGGTTCACGAGTCGAGTAAAATTCATCCATTGCTTTTGTAAGTACTTCGTCGGCCATTCCAATACCGTTATCCTTAATTCTTATTTGTAAAAAGCGTGGAAGGATTCGTGTACTAATTGAAATTTTTGGTTGATATCCCTTAATGCCTTTTTTGTACTTGTCTTCAATTGATTTAAATGAATTATTCAGTAAGTTTAATAACAGATATCCGATTGCTCCTTGATTTGTTTTCACAGCTGGAAGGCTTTTCTCGAAATCTTTTGTGATATGACAATCGTATTCCGGATGATTTTGTATTAATCCACGAATGAATATTTCTAGATATTCTTCACAAAGTTTGTTTATATCGGTTGATTCATGTTCTCTGTTTATTTCATTTTCCTGAGAAATGAGAGCATTAATCAATCTTGTTTCAAAATGTGTGGTAGCTACTATTTTTTGAATTTCTGCAGTTTGCTTGTTCGTCCAATTTTCATCTGTCCCGTTTTCTGATTCTAATCCTATTGAAGCAGAAAGCAAAGTGTCGCTTTCTTCTTTCAGTCTTAAGTAAGCATTTTTTTGATGTTTGTATTTATTAAATACAATTTCAGCCTTATTCAAATTAGTTTTAATAGTCAGCAAGCGATCTTCCGTCTTTGCCAGTTCAATTTCTTGTTTTTTAAGTTTTCTTCTTTTGACTTGTAAAAAAAGAAGGGTAATAATTAACCAAATGCCGAATGAAATTGCGAACGACCTTAAAAGTTTATCATATTTCGCTTTCGTTTCTGCTTTTTGAACGGTTAAATTTTCAATCGTATTTGTGTGATCTTGAAGTTTTGTTTGCAGAGAAGCGCTATTGTTTAAATAAGTTTGCTTCATTAATAGCAAAGTGTCCTTTAATTCGGATTCGAACGATGAGTCGAGCGTCTGATTATATTGATGAAGTTCCTCTAGCCCAAATCTGTTTAGGTTTTTTCCATAATACGATTTCGCTTTAGAATCGTGAAATTCAAGAGCAGTGTTATTTTGTATTTTATAAATAGGAGCACTTCGTTGTGCAAATACATTTTGAATTTGCAAAAATAATGCAGGTAAAAGTAACAGAAATACTAGAGGTGATTTTTTCATTATTCAACAAATCGTTTTAAATCAAGTTTACAAGATAAAACTTACTATCCTAATCTCTCCCAACTTGAAAGTTTAATTATTAACGATGTAATGTGCATGAATTTAAATTTGATTTCAAAGAAAGAATGTTCATTTTAGTGCCTTAGTAACGACCATGAAATTGAATGTACGTAAGGTTTCCCGCATCTTGATGGTGGTTTTACCTTTTATTTTGATAGTGTTTTTTTCTTTCAGAAATACTGTTCTGGATTATGTATTGAAACATGCAGTGGAGAAAATGGCATTGGAAAAGAGCGTCGTAGTGACAATTGGTTCGGCTGCATTTTCAGGATTTTCAACAGTTGCATTTGGGAATATCACGGTGCTTCCCCAAAATGGAGATACTCTTTTCACGGCTGACACTCTCAGAATTCGTCCCTCCATTTGGACCTTTCTAACCGGAACTTTGCGAATTAAAGAAGTTGAAGCTGAAGGGGTATTAGTGCGTCTCGTACATAAAAAGAGTGGCGATAATTACCAGTTTATTAAAAAAGATTCAACAGTTTCTGATCCTACTGTGAAGGAGAAAAAAGAGGTTGGTTTGATTTTAAAAGGGCTACTCGATAGAGCCTTCAATTTGGCTCCACAACGAGCCGATATGAAAAACATACAGTTGAGTCTTGTCAACGACACAGTATCTGTGTCTATTCGAATGAACTCTTTTCATTCCGATGAAAATTTAATAAATGGAGTATTTGAAGATTTAACATCAAATAATAAATGGGTGTGTAATGGAAGCTTCTCACAAATCGCTCATCATTTCGATGTTTTTATTTTTCCGGCCGATATTTCTAAGTCGTCGGTTTCAGTATTGAAAGAACTTACCGGTGCTTCACTATCATTCGATACCATTCATCTTGTTTTAGACGGATATCGGTACTACGATCATAAACTAAAGATAAATGGGCTTTCTTCATTTCGAAATATTGCGTTGAAGCACGATAAATTATCGACCGATACAATAAAGCTAAATAAAACGTCAATCTCTTATTCGTTGACAGCCGATGAAAAGTCGTTCATGCTTGATAGCTCATCTATGGCTGAATTAAATGGTATAAGCTTTCATCCATTTATTAAATTTGATACAAGAGATTCTAAAAAATATTCGTTGAAGATTGACTGTAATGAAACAGCAGGAACAGATTTTTTCAAATCGTTGCCAGATGGGATGTTTGATGACGTACGAGCCATTGAAGCGGATGGTACATTAAAATTTTCATTAAACTTTTATCTGGATACTAAAAATCCGGACAGTGTTCAATTCGATGTGTCATTACAAAAGAATAAATTCAGGATAAGAAAATTCAATCAAAGCGACTTGATGAAGATGAGTGGTGAGTTTATTTACAACGTGTATGAGAACGATCGTTTTGTTCGGTCGTTAGTCGTTGGGCCTTCAAATCCTAATTTTGCTCCGATCGATAAGGTGTCACCAAATTTCAAGAATGCAGTATTAACATCCGAAGATGGAAGTTTTTTTTGGCACAACGGGTTTAATGAAGATGCATTTCGAAAATCAATAGCTACAAATTTTAAAGCAGGTAAATTTGTTAGAGGTGGATCTACAATTTCTATGCAATTAGTGAAAAATATTTTTCTTAGTCGGAAGAAAACGGTTGCAAGAAAAGCGGAAGAAGCACTTATAGTATGGATGATAGAAAGTAATCGTCTTTATTCGAAAGAAAGGATGTTGGAAGTGTATTTAAACATCATAGAGCTTGGGCCTAATGTATACGGAATAGGGGAGGCTTCGCATTTTTATTTTAATAAACAACCTTCTGAATTAAGTTTGGAAGAAGGAATTTTTCTTGCCAGTTTATTACCACATCCAAAATGGTTTAGGTATAGTTTTGATCAAGAAGGGAATTTAAAACCATATATGGCCGGCTATTACCGATTGGTTTCTAGTTTCATGTTGAAAAAACAATTAATAGATCAGAATCAATTCGATCATCTTCAGCCGGCAGTAAAAATTATTGGGCCAGCACGAGAAATGATTGTGCCATCGGATACATTATTGCCTGCCGATTTCGACAATTTGATTATAGAGCAATAGGCTATAAATAAGTACAATACCTAATTTTTAGCTGTTAGTAAATTGATAAAAACAGTTAATTTTATGACATGTAATTTTCTTTATTTATCTAAATTTGCTGCTTAATTGTTTCTCCTTAGCCAACCATTATTCTCTGCACCACAGAATAGGCTAGTATTTCTTAGACGTATGAAATTAAAAGGTAAAGTTAAATTTGTCAGCAAAGATAAAACGGATTTTTTTCAGGTTTTGAAAAAAAGAGTCGATCAGTACTTCGACGAAAATAAAGTTTCAAGACATGCTAACTTTAGTATGGTTTTCAAATCATTTGTACTGTTAGTTGGTTACATCCTTCCATTAGTACTACTTTGCATACTACAAATAACATCTCTGTGGTTTTTATTAATCTGGGCTTTCATGGGTATTTGTATGGCTGGCATTGGGATGAGTGTAATGCATGATGCAAATCATGGAGCCTATACAGGCAACGATAAAGTAAATGAATATATCGGCTATTCTTTGAACTTAGTTGGAGGGTCGGTCTTGAATTGGAAATTGCAACACAATATTCTTCATCATACTTATACCAATGTATGCGGAATGGATGAAGACATTGCAGATCGTTTAGTATTGAAATTTTCTCCTCATACTAAAGTAAAGTGGTTTCATAAATTTCAACCTTTCTATGTATTTTTCTTTTATGGAATAATTACAGGTTACTGGGTGTTTTTAAAAGATTTAATTCAATTCTTTCAGTTCACAAAGAATGGCGTAAACCCTCAAAGTAAAAAACAAAATATTATTTCTTTCGCGAAAATATCTTTGATGAAAATTATTTATTTATTCGTCATGCTTTTTGTTCCGGTTTATTATTTTTCAATTCCACTTTGGGAAGTAATACTCGGGTTTTCATTAATGCATTTTATTGCAGGAATTACGTTGAGCGTAATTTTCCAAATGGCGCATACTGTCGATGAAACAGAGCATCCTCTTCCTAATGAATCAGGGAACATTGAAAACGATTGGGCTATTCACCAGATGGAAACAACAGTTAATTTCTCTCCTAATAATCGATTGCTGTCTTGGTATGTTGGTGGATTGAATTTTCAAGTAGAACATCACCTCTTCCCAAAAATTTGTCACGTGCATTATCCGGTTTTATCGCATATTGTAAAACAAACAGCAGACGAGTACGGTATTCCGTATTTGGTAAACCCTACTTTTTTTGGAGCAATCAAATCTCATTTACGAGCACTGAAAAGATTTGGTAGTGTCTTAAAATTTGATGAGGTAATAGCTTAAAGAAATTAAATATTCTCTTTCAACTTTACTTAGCAATCTCGTTCAGCCTTTCAATTCTATGTTGTAAATCACAAAACTGAACATTATCAGCAAAAGTAGTTCGTATTTTTTCAAGAAATTCTTGCGCTTGCGCTAAAAAGAAACTTCGTACTCTAATAAATTCTTCGTTGTTTGTTTCACCACTGTCGATCGCCATTTTTCGTAAATCGTCACCGATATCACATAGAAAAATCCGACAACTGATATCGAGTAAAGCATAAAAGAATAAGACTTCTCTAAGGTCGAAAGTGATTATTTCTCCTACTTCAAATTGCCAATTATGAACTTCGAAATCTTCGAGAAAATTATCTTCCAGAATTTCTAGTTTCATAGCCTCTTTTACTAGCTCATACTGTGGATGAATGAGTATAAATTTTCCTGCGGCAATAGATATATTTATCAATTGCTTGAATTCACGAGTAACCGGAACACTTAATTTATCGCCAAAGACTACTAAGGTTGACATGTAAAAAGTACTTAATTAAATTATAATTATTCTATTCAAGTCAAAAATAGTCAAAAAGCTTTTAAATACACAGCTTCTTCAAGAGTTTATTTGGAAATACTTCGGTCAAAAACATACATTTGTGGTAAATAAAAAGATCAGAAATGTTAGGATTAAAATTGCCAACCGATCCTCGTTGGGTAAATATCGTAGAAACAAATATCAGTGAAATACTTACCGATCATGCTTACTGTGAACAGAAGGCTTGCACAAATGCAATTAATTTAATCGTTCATTTTCCGGAATGTTCCGATTTAGTTGAGGCGATGCTCGATCTAGCCAAAGAAGAGCTTGAACACTTTCAACAAGTCCATCAAAAAATAATGGCAAGGGGATTTTCTTTAGGTAGAGAGCGGCGTGATGAATATGTTTTTGAATTAAATTCTTTTATCAGAAAAGGTTTTGCAAAGAATTTTGTTCTGGTCGATAAACTTCTTTTCTCAGCGCTGGTTGAAGCACGAAGTTGTGAACGATTTAAAGTTTTATCGGAAAATATAAAAGACGAAGACCTTCGTACGTTTTATCATGAACTAATGATAAGTGAAGCTACACATTACACAACGTTTCTAAAATTTGCTCGTCAATATGGTGGTGATATCGATGTAGAAAAAAGATGGCAAGAGTTTTTAGAATTTGAAGCGGAGATCATTAAAAAGTACGGTCGAAAAGAAACGATTCACGGCTAATTAATGCAATGAACTTTCTAATGCACTTTTCCACGATGTTGGTATTTCTATCGATACTCGTTGCTCGTAATTAAACATCACCATTACGCTTACGGCCGAACTTAAAAGAATTTCTTTTTCTCCTTCAAATTTGAACATTTCATAGGCAAGGTCAAAACTTTTTGTCCCGATCCTGCTACATTTTGTGCGAATAAAAATTTCGTCTTTGAAATGTACCGGCTGAATAAAATCGACTTTTATCCTTGCTAGTATTACTCCCTCTTTTGACCAATCATAACCGTAGTCGACTATTTTATCGAAGAAGTCTACACGCGCTTCTTCAAAGTAAGTGAGGTAAACAGCATTATTGACATGCTGAAACATATCAAGATCTGAAAATCGGATTGTCACTTTGCAAATGTGTTCAGCAGGAGTCATGGCTAGTTGTCTAATTTTTGAAATTGTGAATTTGCAGAAACATATTCCGGAACGATCGCTTTCATTTTTTTAACAATAATTTCATTGTTTTGCAATTTGAAAAGTTCAATCAATTCTGTAATCTCTTTTTCTATCGTTGGAAAATCATACTCTCTTACTTTCGCAATCATTATTTTACTGTGATGTGTAGGCAAAGTTGTTTCTTTGTTTGCTAATAACTCTTCGTAAATTTTTTCTCCCGGACGCAGGCCTGTAAATGTTATCTGAATATCTTTTCCAAGAGTAAGTCCCGAAAGGTTAATCATATTTTTTGCAAGGTCTACTATCTTGATACTTTTTCCCATATCGAAAATATAAATTTCACCTCCGTTGCCCATAGCGCCTGCTTCTAGCACCAACTGACAAGCTTCCGGAATAGTCATGAAAAACCGTTCGATGTCAGGATGTGTAACAGTGATAGGACCACCTTCCTCTAATTGTTTTTTGAAACGAGGAATTACACTGCCGCTTGAATCGAGTACATTTCCAAATCGAGTAGTGATAAATTTAGTAGTACAAATTTTATTTAGCGACTGACAATAAATTTCTGCGATTCGTTTTGTAGCACCCATAATGGAAGTAGGATTTACAGCTTTGTCTGTGCTTACCATTACAAATTTCTCTGCATTGTACTTTACTGCTAAATCTGCGATAATTTTAGAACCTTGTACGTTAGTAAGTATTGCTTCAGAAGGATTGTTCTCCATTACAGGAACATGCTTATAAGCAGCAGCATGGAAAACAACATCCGGTTTATAGTAATCAAATACACGTTCCATACGATCGTGCTGTCGAATGTCGGCAATTACTGTTTCAAAATTTTTCCAACGGAATCGCTCATTCAATTCAAGTTCCAAATCATACAATGCCGATTCTGCTTGATCTAAAATGATTAATAATTTAGGTTTGAAAGGAATTATTTGCCGAGCTATTTCACTTCCAATAGAACCTGCGCCACCTGTAATCAGAATAGTTTTTCCTGTTAACTGATTTCGAATAATATCGACGTCGAGACGAATAGGTTCTCTTTCCAGCAGGTCGAGTATTTTAATTTTCTTAATTTGTTTAAAGCTAAGCTCACCATTGATCCACGTAGTAACAGGAGGTACGTTTAATGTATTCACATCATTCTTTAAACAGATGTCTACGATTTCCTGTTTCTTTTCGCTGCTAATAGTTTGAACACTTAAAATTAAATTCTCTACATGGTTGGCAACAAAGAGTTGTTCAAGTTCTTCCGAATGGAAGATCCGAACGCCTTCTACCGTTTTCCCAACTTTGTTGGAATCGTCGTCTACAAAAGCAATTACTTTGAAACGCATATTGGCATCTCTATCGAGCGCACGTTTGGTAATTAAACCTGCTTCACCAGCTCCGTAAATGATTACGTGTTTTTTAGTTCGCGTCGGATTTTGTAATTCTTGGTAAATAGTTTTAACCAATATTCGAAAGGCTGTGATTGAAAAAACCGAAGCAAAATATTCAATAATTAAAACTGAAAAAGGAACGAGGTAGATACCAATTATTTTTACCGACACTAAATTGGCAATACTCATAAAAATAGTTCCTGCCGTAATTGTATAGAATACTCTCAATGCATCTTTCGTGCTGGTATATCTAATAATACCATGATAGATTTTGGAGATCAGGAAACTAGTAGCTCTTGTTATGATCAAAGTTGGAAAGGCAAACTTCCAAAGCGCAATTTCTTTATCCGGTATCCTAAAATTAAAACGTAACTGATAAGCAAGTATCAGTGCCCCAATACAAATAGTCAGATCAATGAGGAAAATGATCCATTTTGGTGTGTTCCGTTCTGAGAATTTAATAGCCATAGATTGATGGTCAAATATAGTTTTTTATTGCTAATGAGTCAGCCTCATTTAATTAGCCTTTAAATTAGTGTGTTCATAATGAACTTTGTGGCCTTTAATTATTCTTTGACAATTAGCGCTATGATTTTATATTTGTACTACTCTATGTATGTATTATTTATCGCGCCTTATCCTACTTCTGAAGCTCCCAGTCAACGCTTTCGTTATGAGCAGTATTTTGGATTAATGGAAGGAAAAGGGTACACATTCACAACCTCAACTTTCATCGATTCTGCTTCGTGGAAAATCCTTTATAAACCCGGCCATTTTTTCAAAAAGATGGGCGCATTAATCAAAGGTAATCTCAGACGATTAAGAGATTTGATAAGTATTTATAAGTACGACGTTATTTTTATTCATCGTGAAGTAAGCCCTTTTGGCCCTGCAATATTTGTTTGGATCGTAACGAAAATATTTAAAAAATATACTATCTACGATTTCGATGATGCAATTTGGATTCCCAATGCTTCCGAATCGAATAGCAAACTAACGATGCTCTTCAAGCGTTTTTCTAACGTAAAAGATATTTGTAAATGGGTAACTGTTGTTTCTGTAGGAAATAAATACTTAGCAGAATTTGCTTCTCAGTTCAATCGAAATGTGCTTATCAATCCTACAACAATCGAAACCGATGGTTATCACAATCTGATTAAAGATCATAACACGTCTAAATTTGTAATTGGGTGGACGGGCTCACATTCCACTTTAAAATACCTCAACGAAATTTTTCCTGTCATTTTAGAATTGGAAAAAAATTTCGATTTCGAGTTTCATGTAATAGCAGATGTGCCTCCCAAATTAACGAGCAAGAGTCTCAAGTTTGTGCCGTGGAATAAGAACACAGAAATTAACGATCTACTTGCCTTCAATGTGGGAATAATGCCTTTACCCGACGATGTTTGGTCGAAAGGAAAGTGTGGCTTCAAAGCTTTGCAATATATGGCCTTGGGAATACCTGCCATCGTTTCAAATGTTGGCGTGAATGCCGAAATAGTTGACCATGGCATAAATGGCTTTATCTGTAAAACGCACAACGATTGGATTAAGTATCTAACATTAGTTTTAACAGAACGAATAATAGTAAAAGAACTTAGTTCAAATACGAGGGCTAAAGTTGTTGATTATTATTCTGTTAAGTCGAATAGTGAGAATTTCCTAAAGTTGTTTAATTTTGAGAAAGAAGCATAAGGCAGATTTATTGTCAATTGAATGTAGATAAAAAAATCAAATAATTAGCGTATTTTCATTCAGGAGGCTATTCGATGAATTTCTTATCTTCGGCGCCTCAAATAAGGAGATAAAATGGAAATGACAGAGACTCAATTAAAGGCCGTAGCTCTAAACGACAAACACACAGCTTTAGGCGCCAAGATGGTTCCATTTGCCGGATATTTAATGCCGGTTTCTTATGCCGGAATTAACGCTGAGCATGAAACAGTCCGCAACGGCGTTGGTGTTTTTGATGTGTCGCACATGGGTGAATTTATTTTAAAAGGAGAAAATGCGCTCGATCTAATTCAACGTGTTACCAGCAACGATGCTTCTAAATTGACTGATGGAAAAATCCAGTACAGTTGTTTCCCGAATGAAGTGGGAGGAATTGTTGACGACTTGCTTGTTTATAGAATAGATGAAAAAACATATATGTTGGTAGTGAATGCTTCCAACATTGAGAAAGATTGGAAATGGTTAGAGAAATTTAACACGAAGAATGTGGAGATGCACAACATTTCTGAAAAAACATCGCTACTGGCAGTTCAAGGTCCGTTGGCAGTAAAAGCTCTTCAGTCGCTTACCGATATCGATTTAGGTTCAATCGAATACTATACTTTTCGCAAAGGTATTTTTGCCGGTGAAAAAAATGTGTTGATTTCTGCTACAGGTTATACCGGAGCAGGAGGATTTGAAATTTATTTTGAAAATGCTCAGGCGAATACAATTTGGGATGCAATTTTCAAAGCAGGGAAAGAATTTAACATACAGCCGATTGGTTTAGGAGCAAGAGATACCTTACGATTAGAAATGGGTTTTTGTTTATATGGCAACGACATAGACGAAACAACATCACCAATAGAAGCAGGCTTGGGATGGATTACAAAATTCACTAAAGAATTTACCAATAGTGCCGCGCTGAAATTGCAAAAAGAAAATGGTGTAAGTAGAAAGTTGGTCGGCTTTGAAATGATTGACAGAGGAATTCCTCGTCACGATTATCAGGTAGTTGATGGATTAGGAGTTGTAATAGGAAAAGTAACAAGTGGAACACAATCACCGTCATTACAAAAGGCAATAGGAATGGCCTATGTAAAACCGGAATTTGCAAGTGAGGGGAATGAAATTTTTATTTCGATTCGTGATAAATCATTAAAAGCAAAAGTTGTTAAATTTCCATTTTACAAAAAGTAATCGAACTATATTTTATTAGCTATGAAAAGTCTTTCTCTAGATGCTTGTTTTTCGCCACAACTTTATCCGGTTTATGCCGATCAAGAAAGTATTGTAGTGGTGATCGACATCTTCCGAGCTACATCGGCAATATGTACCGCATTCGAACATGGCGCTGAAAAAATGATTCCCGTTGCTACCATTGATGAAGCCAGAAAATGGAAAGAGAAAGGTTTCTTGGTAGGAGCAGAGCGTGATGCGATAACAGTAGAAGGTTTTGATTTTGGAAATTCGCCGTATAGTTATATGGGTGAAAGTGTAAAAGGAAAAACAATTGTAATTACAACTACCAACGGTACACAAGCAATAGAAGCGGCAAAGAATGCGTACAAAGTTGTGGTTGGTTCATTTTTAAATATCAATGCATTATGCGATTGGTTGGTGAGTGAAAAAAAGAATGTACTTTTATTATGTTCGGGCTGGAAAAACAAATTTAATTTGGAAGATGCTCTTTTTGCCGGTGCAGTAACTGAAATGCTCACGTCGATGAGCGAAGAGTACAAACTTGGAGATGCGGGTTTAGCATTAAAGTTTTTGTATCAGCAGGCCCACAAAGACCCGACAAAATTTTTAGCCAATGCATCACATAAAGAACGCCTTGTTAGGTTGAATTTGAAGAGAGATGTAAAATTTTGTTTAACACCTAATCAAACAACAGTAATTCCCATACTTGAAAACGGTGCTCTGGTACGTTTGGTGAGAGAACCGGTAATGATTTGAGATTTTGAAATCATTGACAGCTTATAACACCATCTTCGTAGTTGATTAATGAAAATCGTCAGGAGTTTCCTCTGTATTCTTTTCTTCAGGAATTTTTTCCGGCACTAGTTGTGGCATTCCTGCATTCACCCAAGCTGTGAACCACAAGCTCCCTACATCCATTACAGAAGAACATAATCGTCGCTCTACCTGACCAGCTAATAAGTTATTGTAAGCCGCACTGAATTCACTACTGTACACTTGAATAACAGTTGACCCTCTAATTTCGAACGAGTGTTTTTTGTCTGCATCAAATTCTGAAGAAAGTTTTTTCTCAATCGATAATACCGAGTCTAAGGCAGCATAACTTTCGCTAGCTTTTAGCCATATAAAAGGTCTCACATTTTCTATGTAAGCAGCACGACCAACAAAAAGGTTGTAGTTTTCACCAAACAATTCAGGTAATCTGCTTTCCCATAAACCATGAATGCCTTGCTGATTGGTGAATTGTCCGTTGTAATTTTCTGTGCAGTGGAGTGGAACATGACTATCGGCAATATAATGACCAATGTTAGCAGAGTAATATAAAATAGAGTTAACATCTTTTTTTACGAAAGCTTCTGTTAAGTTGTAAAGCATTTTTTGAATGTACCACGGACCTATGCCGTATAAGTTCAAAGAATCTTCCGAATATTTCGCAACAGCATCTTTCCAATTTTGAGGCAACGAATCGAATGGATGTTCACCGTAATGATCAGCATCTATAAAATGACGAGGAGCTTCTTTTGGATCATTCATTCGTCGCTTATCAGGATCCACAGCATGATTGGTAAGATAGTCGATATTAATTTTATAGAATCCAAATAGTTCGGGAGGCAATGTAAAGCACGCCATTCGGTTTATGGTACGATGACCATAAAATCCCCAGCCAAAAACGGGAACCGAGAAAACAAAAAGCAAAAAACAAAACAGATTTCGTTTCATTCCACAAAGGAAAGGTATTCGGATGCGTTGTTGCAACCAATAGATGATGGGTAATTAATGGTGAGAAGAAAGAAGTCTGAAGTAAGAAAAATAAAGTAAGAAGTAAGAAGTATGAAACAACTAAACATCGCAGTCAATTAATAGATAGCCATTTTTCATTTTTCATTATAAATTATTAATTCTGCTCTTGGAGCGATGTACTACTGCCAAGAGCGGAATTCCGTTCAGCAAATGATGGCTTGCATTTTACTTCTCACTTCCGCCTCTCTAAAAATTCCGCTCAGCGTGCTAATATGTTTGTCGCTCTTCTTTTATAAAATTTCGAATCAAAAAATCCTCAAATCAGCTAAATCCCGGTTCAGACGTTTTTTTAATTTCGAATCATAAAAATACTCAAATCAGCTAAATCCCGGTTCAGACGTTTTTTTAATTTCGAATCAAAAAAATCCTCAAATCAGCTAAATCCCGGTTCAGACGTTTTTTAATTTCGAATCATAAAAATCCTCAAATCAGCTAAATCCCGGTTCAGACATTTTTTAATTTCGAATCATAAAAATCCTCAAATCAGCTAAATCCCGGTTCAGACGTTTTTCCTGCCAAGAGCGGAATTCCGTTCGGCAAATGATGGCTTGCATTTTACTTTCCACTTCCGCCTCTCTAAAAATTCCGCTCAGCGTGGGTCAATTAATAGATAATAATTTTTCATTTTTCATTAATCATTAATCATTAATCATTCTTCATTCTTAATTATAAAACCACCGCTTCTTACACCAATCAATCTTTGTAAAGATCGGCGGCAATTTTTTCGGGAAGGGCTTTCGGTACATAATACGTAAACGCAACGGAAATTTTATTGATCAAGCCGGGAATAATTTCGCTCTTCTTCTTGAACATTCCTTTAATAGCGAACTTAGCTACAACTTCCGGATCCATATTAAATTTTGCAGCACGCTTAATGATCTCCGGTGTATTCATTCCTGCTGCATTCATAAAATTAGTATCTGTTGCACCCGGACTTAAACACGTTACTGATACGCCGGAGTGTTTCAATTCCATTCGCAGTCCTCTGGAAAAAAGTATAACGAAAGCCTTTGTAGCTGCATAAACAGCTAACGTTGGTACTGCCTGATACGCCGCAGTACTCGATACGTTCATAATATACGATTGCTTTGAGCTTTGCTTCAAAGTAGGTATCAACTTTTGCGTCAGCTCAACCATCGTTACCATATTGAGTTGCATCATATCTTTTGTAGCATCGATCGATTGATTTTCCAATTTCCCCCAAAGTCCGTAACCGGCGTTGTTGATTAAGACAGAAATCGGTATTTTTTTTGATTCTACATACGCAACAACTTTGTTTATTCCGGCACTTGTACTTAAATCGGTTGCTATGTAATTACATTCTACGGAGTACTTATCAGATATTTCTTTACACAAAGTCTGCAGCACATCTTCACTTCGTGCAACAAGCAGTAAATTATATTTTCTCTTGGCTAAATCGAGAGCCATTTCTTTTCCGATGCCTTTACTGGCGCCCGTTATTAGTGCAAAATTCATGAGATGAGTTTAAATAAAAAATGGAATCAGTAGCTGATTCCATTTTGAATAGGTTGTGTTGTAAAATATTACTTTACCAGTTTTTGAAAATGATGATAGAAGGGAGTCGTGCTCTCTTCAGACTTCGGCATGTATTTTCCAAGAATAACAGGAATGTACATTACACGACGTCTACTAGCTGCCCCTGTATGAGGCGACATAGCTACTCTGTGCCAGATACGACCGTCGTGAACAACTACATCACCGGCTTTTGCATCTACTAACACTTCATTTTTATCTTCTTCGTTATTCATAAAATATGCTTTCTTAAATAGCATACTGAATAAATTCTGTTTGTGAGTTCCGGGAATAATACGCAATCCACCTTTATCGGTAGAAGAATCATCGAGGTACAAACCAACATTCAACATCGGCATAATCTTTTTTCCGTAGAAAATATCACGCATGCTGTCTGTATGCCAGCCCATCTGACGAAAATTACTATTAGAAGTATTCACGTAATGATTTACGATTACACCATCTTTTTCATTTTCGGCAATTCGAGAACCTTGCGGTAATAAAACCTTCAAAGCCTGGATACGCTCTCCTGTTACAAAATGATGTACAGTTTCGCTGTATTGGCTGGTGAAAGGGAAGCGGTGAACGATTTCCGATCCATTTTCGTCGTGACCAAACTTAATTGGTACGCCGTTGATCTTTTTAGTTCCACTTTGAATCCACTTTTGTTGTAATTCTTCCGTAGAATTAATAATGCTCGTTACTTCATCAGCAGATGCTGCACCGGTAAAGTGTATAAATCCGTTTTTATCAAAAAACGTTATCTGCTCTTCGGTCAATTTACTGCCGAGAGTAAATTTTTGATATTGGGTGTTACTCATTTTCAGTTTTTTATATAAGATCTACCTTACTGTTAATCAAGGAAATAGGTACTCTCATTATAAATTATGGCTGTTTTTGTCAAAATTTGCTTAGTGCACAAATATATAAGAATCTTTTTACTTGCAAATACTAATTTAAACATAAAAAAGTAGGATTTTTGAACATTACTTTCTTAATTAAAAAAAAAGAAAGCACTAGGTTTAGTGCTTTTGTGTTTTGCGAATGTGTTGAATCTTCGTTTTATTCGTTTTTACACTTCTAATGGCTCCTTTACTATGTGTTATGATGGAGTCTTTGTAGTGAACTTGATTGGAAGGTGGTTTATGTAATGGTTTTGGTAGAGGTAAATAAGCACATACTTGAATGAATGAGACAATCAAACAGGTAGTTACAAGTAAAACAATGGGAATCGCTTTCATCCAACTTATTTTGATGCAAAAGTGCTTAAAAAGTGGTGAAGGGAGAGTGAAGTGAAGTATGAAAAATGAAGTGGAAAGCGCAGGTAATTATAGTGTCGTTTCTGATTTTGGGAAACGCAATTCAATAGTGCAGCCTTCATTTTCTTCGCTAAACGCAGCTACTTGAATATTGTGAAAGTCGGCGATTGTTTTTACGATTGGCAGCCCTAGTCCATACGACATTTCATCTTCCGGCCGAAACCGTTTAAAGCGATCGAAAATAAATGGTAGCTGTGCTTGTTTAATTCCTAGGCCTGTATCGGTTACTCTAAAAATATATTCATCGCCAATCATTTTTCCGGAAACGAATATTTTTCCGTTTTCAGAATTATATTTAATTGCATTCGTAATCAAATTAAATAGGAGTGTATGTATTAACGATTTGTTACAAGGTGCAAAAACAAAATTATCCTCCCATTCATTCACCAAAGTGATTCCTTTTCCTTGAATCAATTCTTCCAACTCCTCAAAAATTTCGCGTACTACTAATTCTATGTCCACGGTTTCGTTTTTGATAAATTGCGCATTTTCAATTTTACTGATATATAAAAGTGAACGAACCACTTTTGTTAATCGCCCAAGTGTACGCTGCGAATCGATCATCTTATCCTGAATATGATCAGGAACTGCAGGGTCTGAAATAATATTTTCTATCCGATTTTTTAAAATAGAAATAGGAGTGAGGATTTCATGCGAAACATTCATAATAAATTCTCTCTCTGTTTCAAATGTTTCTTTGATCTTCAACATCATTTCATTGATGCTTTTATCCAAATGAGCAAACTCGGTGGTAGATGTTTTCACCGGTTTCGGATTAAATGTAGACGGATGCTGAACATCGCCGAGTTTTTGTGTTACAATTTTATTGAAAGGTCTTAACAACAATCTGGCAAAAAGGAAATCGAAAAAAATCGAAATCACAACAATGGCAAGCATCATCCAAATGGTAAATTTCCGAATCGTATCGTTTAACTGATCGTAGGCGCTCAAGCCTTCGCCTATTTCCATTATGTAAAGCTGATTATCGTACACAAACGCTTGCGTAAGTACACGATGTTTCACAACCTCATTCTCAATAAGTCGTTCTGCATTTTCAATGTGATACTTTCCAAAATCGTGTGGTAGTGCTGCAATTGGAGAAATAGAAAGAAACTCCTCTTTGTAAATGTTATAACTATCGAAGCTGCAATCAGCGTCAATGGTAATTTCATCTAAGCCACCCATCGCCACCATGTGCATTGTCTTATCTAATCGAGCAACAAGTCTTCGGTCGAGATGGTTGTATGCAACACGTTGAATAATGAGCGGCATAATAGCTCCAATCGCAAGTATGATAATCGCTTTCGATAGTGCATTATAAAGGGCAAGTTTAACCTGTATTTTCATTCGGTAAAGTCAAGGGAATAATTAAGACATATTTAAACGGTAGCCAATGCCTCGAACCGTTTCAATAAAATCTGAATTTCCAAAAGCAGAAAGTTTTTTCCGCAAGTTTTTCATGTGAACGTCTATATAATTCGATTCATAGTCTTCTTCAAGAACATCACCCCAGATGTGTTCTGTTAATTGTGCACGAGTAATTACACGGTTTTTATGAAGCGCCATGTAATGCAAAATATCGAATTCTTTTTTCGTGAGACTAATCACATTTTTTTCGAAGGAAACGGTTCTGTTTTGAATGTCCATCGAGTATTCATGAATCTGAATGGTATTGTTTTTTAGTCCATGCTTACGACGAAGAATTGCTTGCATCCGTGCTTGGAGTTCAAGCAAAGAAAATGGTTTTGCTAAATAATCGTCGGCACCTAAGTCGAGTCCGGTAATTCGATCATCAATAGAACCTCTTGCAGTAAGAATAATAAATGCCGCATCTTTACCGGCTTCTTTCGCTTCTTTCAAAAGTTGAAATCCGTTATGCTCCGGCAAACCGATATCGAGCAAAACGAAATCATACGAGTTCACGAATATTTTTTCTGAAGCACTTTTGCCATTAAAGGCCACGTCGCAATGAAAACCTTGTTTGGTCAGAAAAATTTCTATTTCATGCGAAAGTTGTCTTTCGTCTTCTACAATTAATACGTTCATATTTTTATATTAAAAATTAATATGTCAAGTTAACGGTTGCAATGCTCAATAGCTGAAAGAATAATTTTGCAAGCGTTAATAATTTCAGTTTCACTAATAGTAAGAGGAGGAGCAATTCTTAAACAATTTGGCGCGAATAAAAACCAATCACTAATAAGACCTTCTTGATAGCATTGATTAATTACTGCCTGGTTGAATTTTTCATCCTCAAATTCAATACAAAGAAACAAACCTTTGCCATTAATCCTTCTGATTTTATCATGAACTAGATATTCTCTAAATATATTCTCTTTGTCGATTGCTTGAACATGAAATTTTTCCCGTTCAATGATTTCAATTGCTGCTTTAGATGTTGCACAACAAACCGGATGTCCTCCAAATGTAGTCATATTTCCTAAAATTGGATTAAAAGTTAGGTGCGACATAATTTCTAAAGAAGATATAAATGCACCTAAAGGCATTCCTCCACCTAAAGCTTTTCCTAACAATAATATATCGGGCAATACATTAAAATGTTCGAAGGCAAATAACTTTCCTGTTCGTCCCATGCCGGTTTGAATTTCGTCGAACACTAAGAGTGTTCCTGTTTCAGTACATCTCTTTTTAAGTTTGAGAAGGAAATCGTTTTCGGGAAGAATTATTCCTGCTTCCGCTTGAATAGGCTCTACAAAAACCGCGGCTGTATTTTCATTAATCAATCCGAAGCCACTGACATCATTGAAGTTTAAGATGGTTTGTCCGCTCAACAAAGGTCGGTAAGAATTTTTCAGCCATTCGCTTCCACAAATACTTAAAGCACCTTGCGTACTTCCATGATAACTATTTTTAAATGAAACAAAATTAGTTCGGCCTGTAAAACGCTTTGCAAGTTTCATTGCTCCTTCGGTAGCTTCAGAACCGCTATTGGTAAAGTAGACTGAAGAAAGATTATCAGGTAAAAATGATGTTAATTTAAATGCGAGTTCAATTTGTGGACCAATAATGTATTCTCCATAAACCATTAAGTGCATGTGACGGTCAATTTGATCTTTTGCAGCTTTTTTTATTTCAGGATGGCCATGACCTAAACTCGACACAGCAATTCCGCTGATTAGATCAATGTATTTTTTGCCGTTTGCGTCGAACAAATAAATCCCTTCCGCTTTTTCAATATCGAGAGCTGGCGGAGTCTGACTCGTTTGGGCTAAATGGTTCAGAAAGATTTGTCGACGTAATTGCATTTCGCTCAAAATTAAGCAAAATGAAGAACAATTCAATAAATATGATTGACTATACTTTTTGTTGCCTAGATAACAGTTGAAATGGCATCTAAAATTTGAGCTTCTCGTACTTCAGCATCTTTATCTTTTGTAAAAAAATTCCTCTTTATCTGAAGGCCAGTAACCGAAACTTTCGTGTTATTGTTTTCCATTGCTTCTATAACAAGATTAATTTTCACTGTAGGTCGAAAAAAGGAAAAGTTGGAGGTAGCAGTAATGTTTCCCGTTACTGAATTAAAATTAGTAATCTTAAGTCCGAGTTTGGTTAATACTCCTTTCGTCCTTCTAAATACTTTTTCGTACGGATATTGATAAACAGAGCTTTTCATTTGCCGACTGAATTAAGCAAATCCAGGCGTGGGAATGGATTGAAGCGAGTGTAAATTTGCAGATTTTCTAACTCAATGATTTTATATTTCATTAAGAAGTAACTTTGAACAAATATAAACAAGTAATTGATAAATTGTAAAATTATCGAGTGATTAATTGATGAGTAAATCTTTACTCATTATGGTATTTTTGAATAAAATGTAGGAGGACAAAATTATCGCTGAAAAGAGAGGCCTTGATTACATGTTTATTCACATTTTGAATTGGATAAGTTGTGAATTGCAATGGCTCAAACTTAAAAAACAAGGTTCACCTTTGAATTCAAACCAATTCGACCTTTAATTGTTAATTCACAACCGAAGTAATAATCAAAAAACAACAAAATGAAAAGAATCATCTTATTCTTTAGCCTTCTATTCATCATTAAATCCAATTTGTTTGGTCAGGCGTCTGTGAATTTATTTCTGAAACAAAAAATAGAAAACTCAGCTAACAAATCAGCATTGCAAGATGTTCTGATAAAAGGCGATGTTGATGCAATCAGATCATTCATACAAACCAATAATGGAAAAGTGATTGGTGTTTCAGGAAAAATAGTTTCTGCCAAAATCTCTTTATCGTTAATTTCAGAATTACTTACATCGTCATTTGTAAAAATGATTGAAGGAAATATTCATCACGTAGTAGCAATGAACGATACGATGAGAATGTTGACGAGAGTAGACGAAGTTCATGCAGGAAATACCCCATTATTACAAGGGTACAATGGAAGCGGAGTAATCATGGGAATTATCGATTCGGGAATAGACATTAATCACCCCGACTTTAAAGATAGCACAGGCTACACACGTATAAAATGGTTGTGGGACATGACCAAGCCCGTGGCTGCAAATACTCCACAACCTTATGGGTACGGACAAGAGTGGACCGATGCCGACATAATGGCCGGCTTAGCAAATGCACATACAGGCGAAGATCAATATGGTCATGGAACGTATGTAACAGGTATTGCAGCTTCGAATGGAAGAGCTGTAGGTCATTATCAAGGTGTAGCCACAAATAGCGATCTAATAATTGTTGGCTATGATTTTCTTGCACAAGATGCAGTACCTCGCGTTGCGCATGCAGTAGAATACATTTTTAATAAAGCGCAACAGCTAAATAAACCTTGTGTAATAAATGCTAGTCTTGGCGATTACATTGGGTCGCATGATGGACAAGATCTCGAATCGCAATACATCAGTAGTTTAATAGATCAACAAAGTGGAAGAGTAGTTGTTGCAGCAGCAGGTAATGTGGGCATAGCTTATCCTTTTCACGTTGGAAGAAATTCTCTTGCCAACGATACTGTTTTCACATGGTTTAAATACAATGTTCAAATACCAGGAGCATATATTCAAGTATTTGCTGATACAGCTCAGTTCAACCAAATTAAATTTTCAGTTGGGGCCGATAAAGTAACTCCTTACTATGATTTTAGAGGGAATATTTCTTTTTTCAATGTTACACCAACGATCAATACAGTTGTTACACGGAATCTAGTTGTTAATTCAAAACGACTTGGAGTAATTCAAATGTACACTACATTAAATGGCGGAGTCTATCAACTCGAAGTATATATTTCTCCCGATTCAACTGCGTACAACTGGCGATTTATTACAACAGGTCCCGGCCGTTACGACTCATGGACGTTCGATTATGTATGGCAAAATTTACCAACTGTAACCGACTTTCCGCCCATGGCAAATTATTGGGCGCCTGATACAACTCAGTCTATCGTGAGTGGAATGGCTTGCTTGGATAACGTAATTACCGTTGGTAATTATTACAATACCGACCGACACATTGACTACAACAATGTTGTTCAGATTACGGCAACCGATAAACCACGTCAACTAGCAGATAATAGCAGTCGCGGACCAACACGCGACAATAGAATTAAGCCGGATATCGCAGCACCGGGGCATCATATAGTTTCAGATGCCGTACTAACATTGATTCCGAATTTAATTATTAATCAACCATACAAAGTAGCTCCGGGAGGATATCAGCAAACAGGAGGAGGTACATCAGCAAGTGCTCCGGTAGTTGCAGGAATTGCTGCTTTGTATTTGGAAAAAAATCCTACAGCAAATTGGTCAGATGTAAAAAGTGCTATTATCAATTGCGCAGCACACGATAGTTTAACATGGGGACCATATCCTAATAATGCATGGGGTTATGGCAAAGCAGATGCGTTTGGTACAATGACTAATTGCGGATTTGTTCAAGTAGAGGATATCAAAGAAAACAATTCGGTTCATCTGTATCCGAATCCAACTTCGAATGAGATTTCGCTTTTATTGTTGGAAGACATTTTGAATCCTTCCGTTTCTATTACCGACATGTTAGGCAAAAAAATAAAAGAAATAAAAATGACAAGTAATCACATTCAAATTTCTGTTCGTGATTTGAAAGCCGGTATATATTTTGTGCGAATTGAAGGTACAAAAGGAAGTTGTGTAAAGAGATTTGAAAAAATAGATTGATGGATATAAGTGAAAGAATAATATTTGATGCTGCAGAAGTTAAAAAAGTAAAATCGTTGATAGCACAATCTAAAGCCATAGTGATTACTACGCATTTTCGTCCCGATGGCGATGCGATGGGTTCTTCGCTCGGCTTGTATAATTACCTGGTAAAAAAAGGGTGTAACGTAAGTGTAATTACACCCAGCGACTACCCCGATTTTCTTTATTGGTTACCATCAAATAAGCAAGTTGTAAATTTCGAAGGCGCTCATAAAACTGCAAAAGAATTAATAGAAAAAGCAGACATGATTTTTTGTTTGGATTTCAATTGGCTAAGCAGGGTAGAAAAAATGGAGACTTTGCTTCGTAGTTCTTCGGCAAAAAAAATTCTAATCGATCATCACTTAGAACCGGAGCAAGTGTACGATATTTTTTTTTCTTTTACTCAGGCTTGTTCTACCTGCGAACTTATTTACCGTTTCATTGATGCAATGGACGATCTTGAAATGATAGATGCACAGATTGCAGAATGTTTGTATTGTGGAATTATGACCGATACGAATTCGTTCAGATATTCCTCAATGAAAGCCGATGTTCATCGCATCATTGCTTCATTGATGGAGGCAGGAGCAGAAAATTATAAAATCCATGAGCGAATTTATGATGTTAGTACAGAGAACAGGTTGCGATTGTTGGGATTTTCGTTGAAAGAAAAATTGATTGTGTTGCCTGAGTTTTCTACAGCTTACATTGCGCTCTCTGAAGCTGAATTGGAAATGTTCAATTATAAAAGTGGTGATACGGAAGGATTAGTCAATTACGCTTTGAGTATAGAAGGTATTCGATTTGCAGCTTTTTTCTCAGAGCGAGAAGGAAAAATAAAAATTTCGTTTAGATCAAAGGGCGATTTTTCAGTAAAAGAATTTTCCGGAAAATATTTTAACGGAGGAGGACATAAAAATGCTTCAGGCGGAGTTTCAAATGAATCGTTAAAAGCAACTTTGAAAAAGTTTATTGAGCTGCTTCCAATTTATCAAGAAGAACTAAAGCAAGAATGAAAAAAAAAGTAACAATATTAATAGCCTTAATAGTAGTTTTTGCTTGCAGGAACTCTTCGCAATCGCCCAATCAGATGACACAGCAAGAGCTGAATGGCCATTTAGAAAATGCAAATAAAATTCGTGTGCAAAATGAGTCGAAGCAGATCGATGATTATGTTTCTGTCCATCATTATCAGATGGAACGAACAGGAACAGGTTTGCGAATTGGAAAATATGTAAAAAAAAGTAGTTCAGATTTTCCAATAGCTCACAACGAATTATCTATTACTTATAAAGTATTTCTTTTAGATAGTACCTTGTGCTATGAGACTGATAGTACAGCGCCATTGAGTTTTCGTTTATCGGAAGGTCAAGAACCTCGAGGATTAGAAGAGGGGCTAATGATGATGACGGTAGGAGAAAAAGCACGAATGGTTTTACCGATGCATTTAGCATATGGTCTTAGTGGAGACGGAGAAAAAATCCCACCCGGTGCAGCTCTTTTTATTGATGTTGAATTGTTAAAAGTTAAGAAATGAAAAAATCGTTATTGTTTTTTGTAGTGGGAATGTTTTTATTTTCCTGCACCAAAAAAAATGGCAAAGAAATGAAAACACATACAGGTTTTCGTTATGTATTATATACCGATTCGAAAGAATCGAAGATTAAAATGGGCGATTATGTGACCATCGATATGGTGTATAAAAATTCGGTCGATTCAGTATTATTTGATTCAAGAAATGGAAAATTACCGTTGAGATTTCAGATGGAGAGAATTCCGTTTGTTGGGAGTTTTGAAGATGGACTGTTGGATCTTTCAATTGGTGACAGTGCAACTTTTTTTGTTCCTGCAGATTCACTCTACAATTATTTATACAAGGGTAGAGATGTTCAATCTGTCGTTCCTCAAGAAAAGACAGGGTTTATTCCAAAAACTTATTTGAAATTTGATATAAGAGTTATTAATGTTCAACCATACGATAAAGCGGAAGTAGAAATGCTAATCGAACAAAGTGAGGAGGAAAAGATTGAACAAAAAGAATTAAATAAATTTTTATATGACCACAGCTTTGATTTGAAGCCTCATGAGGAAGGTTATTATATTAAAATGCTGAAAGATGGAAGTGGAGATGCAGTTGATAGCGGAAAAATAATTACCATCGAATATACAGGTCGTTTTTTGAACGGAAAAGTTTTTGATGGAACAAAAGGTCCTGATCAACCATATCAATTTGTTTCAGGAACACACAGAGTAATAAAAGGATGGGAATTAGCAATGAAAAATTTGAAGAGTGGGTCACAATTTAGTCTCGTGCTTCCATCCCGTTTGGCGTATGGTGTAGATGGTATAATCAATACAAGCAACGCTTCATATATTGTTCCTCCAAATACTCCACTGGTATTCGATATTTCAATTCTGTCGGTTGAAGAAGTTCCGTCTATGAGCGGAAGATAAATACTTACAGATGTGAGTTTTTAAAGAATATTTGTTGCATAGCAATCCTTTGGGCCCATTCCAAGGCTGCTTCAGCATTCATTTTTTCCAATTAAGTATATATTTACCATAATTATATAGAAAAAAGAGTAGTTTTAGGATACCAAAATCAATTGATGAAAATTAAAAAGAAGGCCATTTTCTTTATTGTGCTTGCGAGTGCTTTTTTTGCACTTCAAACCTCTTGTAAAAAGGAGAAAAGTGTTGAGACAGTTCCTGCTGTACCTGTGTTAACGACAGGAACGTGGGTGATTAGTCTCATGGTCGATTCTGGCGTTACAATCACAAATGAATACCAAGATTATACATTTGTATTTAATTCGAATGGAGAATTGACAGCTGCTAACTCTTCTGGAACAACTGTAGGTTATTGGTATGCAGAAATAGATGACCATGGCGACGATGAATTTCGCATTGCTCTTGGAAATGTTTATCCGTTAAGCAACTTAAGCAAACGCTGGCATATCAGAACTTCTACTTCCAGTAAAGTTGAATTATACGATGATGAATACCATCATAACGATGAATGTACTTTTCAAAAACTTTAATGCAGTAAAGATAAATGTACTGTTTATTTTCCCAATAAAAATACAGCAGGTTTTTTATGGAATTCTATTTTACTTTTTTTCCAAGCTGAAATTTTTTGTGTTCGAATAAATTCATTTGCTGAACTTAGGTCGAAAGCAATACACAAGCGTGTTGTATCCTGACACGACTTCAAAATATCGTCCAACATTTGATGATTTCGATAGGGTGTTTCGATGAATAGTTGTGTTTGGTTTTTTTTAAGCGCTAATCGCTCAAGTTCTTTCAATTGAATTTGGCGTTCCGGAGATTCTCTAGAGAGATAACCATTGAAACAATATGACTGTCCATTCATGCCGCTTGCCATTAAAGCTAAAAGCATCGACGATGGACCAATTAAAGGCACGACCTTTATATTTTGTTCATGAGCCATTCTCACAAATTCACTTCCTGGGTCAGCAACGGCAGGGCAACCGGCTTCACTTAATATGCCAATCGATTTTTTCTTCTTCAAAACTTCTGCTAACTTAGAAATCGAGGCAGAGTCGGTGTGTTCATTGAGCTCATGAAAAATAAAATTCGCTTGTGGAATTGGTGAACCTATTTTTTTTAGAAATGCACGAGCCGATTTTTCATTCTCCGCAACAAATTCATCGATGGTGTGAACTATTTTTAAACTTGAAACAGAAAGTATATCAGTGTAGTCGTTAGATAAGAAAGTGGGGATTAAATAAACAACTGTTGTCATTATTTTAAATTTGTGTAATTATCAAGAAAGCCATCGCAGGCTACTTCTAGCATTTTAAAAACTTCTGTAAATCCGTCATTATTTCCAAACCAAGGATCCGGAACATCTTTATCTTTCCGATTAGAAAATTCCAAAAACATTTTTACTTTATTTTTATCTTCTTCACTAGAAGCTAATTGAAGTACGTTTGCAGCATTCGAAGAATCCATTACTAAGATCCAATCAAAAGATGAAAAATCGTTTGGAACAAATTGCCTTGCAACTAATTTTGAAATATCAACGCCGAATTTTTTAGCTGTAGCAATAGCTCGACTATCAGGATGTTCTCCAACGTGAAAATTTCCTGTTCCGGCAGAGTCAACTTCCATAGCTAAATTTCGATGTTTGATTTTAAAGCTTAGAATTCCTTCTGCCATTGGCGACCGGCAAATATTCCCTAAACAAACCATTAATACTCTAGTCATTTTAATTTCTTTTACTTTTTACTAGCTGTGATGAATTATAAATAGCAACAACTCGTCCTAACAATTCTTTTTCGATAAAGGGATTAAATTTGGATTTGGAAATAATATCGTTCGACTTTACTTGCCACTTTTCATTAGCATTAAAAATAGTCAACTCTGCAATTTGCCCTTCTTCTATCAAATGATTTTTTAATCCAACAACACAACGCGCGTGAGTTGTAAATTTAGAAACCAATTCCGGAAGGCTCAAATAATTTTGAGTTGCTTTTCTGGCTGCACTAAAAGTAGTGTCGATTGTTGAAGCTCCATAAGCAGCTAATTCAAATTCCTTTAATTTATTTTCAGTGTCTTCAGGTTGGTGGTCGCTCGTAATACAATCGATTGTGCCATCTTTTAGTCCTTCCAGTAGTGCGATTCTATCGGCTTCACTTCTCAAAGGAGGCTTTGTTTTGAAAGTAGTATCAAAGGATCCTAGCGAAGTGTCATTGAAGAATAAATGCATCACCGATACATCGCAAGTAACTTTTATTCCTTTCGCTTTGGCACTTCGAATCAATGAAACACTTCCGGCAGTTGAAATAGTTGAAAAATGTATCGGGCAATGACAGAATTCTGCTATCGTGATATCGCGATTTACAATTACTTCTTCAGCAATATTTGGTTGGCCTTTTAATCCAAGCGACACAGAAATTGGTCCGTCGTTAATTTGATGGTTTCCGGAAATGCTTTCATCTTCGGCAAACAAAAATAATTTTGCTCCAAATTGATGTGAGTATTGCATTGAACGCAAAAGAAGTCCGGCATTAGATATTGATTTTTTGTCGTCGGTAAACACTTTTGCTCCTGCTAAATACATGTCATACATCTCCGACATGTCTTTTCCGTTTAATTCGACAGTCAAACTTCCTGCTGGCATTACATTCACTGCAAATTCTTTTGTTGTGTTGATAATCATTTCTACGGCCGAACGATTTGAAAGGCCGGGAAGGGTAGAGGGCATCAACAAAACTGTTGTAAAACCTCCATTAGCTGCAGCTGCACAACCATTCTTTAATCCTTCTTTATATTCGTGCCCGGGTGTTCTGAAGTTTACATGGAGATCCATCCAGCCGGAACTTACATGAAGGTGATCGGCGGCGAAAATTTCAGCATCCTTATCAATGATTGTATTTGCTTCGCCAATTTTTTCAATGGTAGAATTATTTATCAGCACATCTTTTACCTTCATGTGATGTTGACTTCCAGGAGAAAGAATCGAAATATTTTGAAGTAGTAATTTCATTTGCTGATATGTTTGAATTTATTTTCTAAAATATCGGATAAGTAATATTTCGCAGGCTAAAAACAACAAAGTTAATATCACACAATATTTCCACAGTCTTTTGCCTTCGTTAAGTTGAGAAATAGTATGTGAAAGATCCTTGCCTTCGGAATTGATTATTGTTATTTTTGAATTCAACAAAGTATTGGTTTGCTTTTCGAGATCTTCAACGGAATAAACACTAAGATCAGATTCTTTTCTGTTATAGTTGAACGAGATAATACTTACTAATGAATTGCCAAATTTTAAATCATAATTCCCGGCATTTTTAATTTGATCGTGCAAAGACAAAACAGAGTTGTTATTAATAATTTTGCTTTCCGGAATAATATCAACTTTTTCTTTTTCGTTGATTAAATGAAAAACATTATCGGCAGAAACTAGAGTATCGCTTATGAAAAAATCTTCATCGTTGCCAATGGTCAGAGGACTTAAAATTTCAGCTGAACCTTGCAATGCAGCACGAATAAGAATTGGAACGAAAAGAGCGTGGCGTGCAAAATTTCCATCATCTTTTTGCAAAGACCCTGCAAGTAAATAAATATTTCCTTTGCCTGAAGTACCCGTAGATAAATAAGAATTGCCACTTGCTAATTGCATTACAATATCT
Organism: Bacteroidota bacterium; assembly: GCA_043747595.1. GTDB lineage: Bacteria > Bacteroidota > Bacteroidia > AKYH767-A > 2013-40CM-41-45 > JADKIH01. The sequence continues at coordinate 88,418 of JAYTOX010000082.1, forward strand.
GACTTTGTTTTACTCGATTTTGAAATTTGGTAATAGCTATTAATTACAGGAAGATCCATGTTCTCAGGTAATGATTTTCCTTTTTCAAAAACACCGAAAAATAATGGATGTTTACTTTGCAATTTGGAGACTTTTTCTTGAACATTTATTTTAACTCCCAACGTTTCAAAATCGTTATCTCTTAAAAGTTCATTGTAAGTTGAAAGGGTGGCATCTTTAGAAGGAATAATAAAAACGGATCCGCCTTTTTTAATATACTTATTTATTTCTTGTATAAGTCCTGAACTTAACGAAGTCAATTCATTCAAAACAATTAAATTCATTCCGGGAAATGAAGCATAATCTAATTGACCGGAGTTTGAATTTTTTAAATTAAAATATGGGTCATTCCCAAAAACTGCTGAAAATGTAGCCGACGGTTCATTATTATTTATGCAAAGAATATTTAAATTGGTGCGAATATTAAAATTGAAAAAAAAGTGATCGTCGAAAGTGATTGGGTAATCTGTTAAACTAAGTTCTCCTCGTTGCCAACCGTTTTCTGATAGCGTAAATGACATTTTTACATCTGTAAAAGAATTGCCGGGAATAGAAACACTCGCAACAGCTTTTTGTGCAGAATTTATCGTAAGTTTTAATGGAATATTTTCTGCATCTGTTGTACTTAAATTTTTTACTCTTACTATTAATTCATTTGCTGTATTCAGTTGAACAAATGGAGTCGATAAATAGCAAGTATCGATGTAGATATTATTAACTGAAACTGCATTGATGGGCACTAACGATATTCTTAAAGTTGAATCAGCTTTTATATTTTGTAAATCGCTAACACTTTTTTGAAAATCGGAAATGATAAATGCCGACTTTCCTATCGATGATTTATTGTCAGCATATAATACATCTTGCTGTCGTTGGATAACCTCCGAAACAGTGCGGACCGAAGATGTAACTTTAACTTCATCAACTAAAGAAATAAATTCGTCTCTGTTTACTAATCGTTGTTGTCTGCCTTCAAACGATGAAGTAAGCAATTGAAATTCGTCGGAAGGTTTATAGGCATTCGCTATTTCAATAGCTTTCTTTTTGGCTACTTCAATTAGATTTCCCGCCGAGCTTAAGGCGTCCATGCTAAATGAATTGTCTATGTAAATACTTACTCTCTTCGATCCTACAGTTGCCGCCGATTTATTAACCGGAATAAATGGTTGAGCAAAAGCAAAGACAAGGAAAGTAATAGCTAGTAGTCGCGAAAGTAAAATGAGTAAATGTTTGAGTTTCGAGCGCGACTGTGTATCCTGTTTTATTTCCTTTAAAAAGCGAACGTTGGTAAAATAGATTTTTTTGAATCTACGAAAGTTGAAAAGGTGGATAATTATCGGGATAGATAATGCCGCTAGGGCGAAGAGGAATTCGGGGTAGATGAATTGCATTGGGTTCAAATATACAAATTCAAAATTTCTCAAACACGCCTAATCCAAATAGGGCGAAATCATATTTTACAGGATCTTTTGGGTCGTAAGTTCTAAGATTTTCTGTCAGTTCTACGGCGGCTTTCCAATCATTTTGACTTCTGTGAAGGAGGTTCAACTTCCTCGCAACACGTCCGGAATGAATATCGAGCGGACAAATGAGTTGATCGGGGCTAATTTTTTTCCACCTGCCAAAATCGACGCCGAACTCATCTTTTCGAACCATCCACCTGAGAAACATATTAATACGTTTTGCTGCTGACCCTGCCAATGGGTCAGAAAAGTGTTTTTTTACCCGCTGATCTTTGGCTCCTTTCAAGAAATAATTTCTCCAAGAAGATATTGCGAAAGCTAGATTATTATCATCCTTCAAGAGATTTTGAGCTATGAGTTCTTCCATCGAAGGATGTTCGGCATAGAGTTTCTTAAGTGCACGTAAAAAGAATTTAAGATCGGATGAATTAAAAGTGCGATGAACAAAATGATCGAACACTTTTAGATCGGATGTACTAAAATTTTGGATGAAATGATAGGGTTCATGACCCATTTTTCGCATTAGCTCATTTCCATTTTTCAAAATTGTTGTTCGCTGACCCCAAGAAATTGTGGCAATTAAAAATCCCGAGATTTCAATGTCTTGTAAGTTTGAAAACTGATGTGGAATTGAAATAGGATCTGAAGCAATAAAAGTAGAATTATTGTACAGTCGGTATTTCTCTTCCAAAAATGTTAGCATGGTATTCAACCCGCAACTTGCAGTCTTCTGATTGTTTGTGTTCTATCAGGGCCAACCGAAATAATAGTGATGGGAACTTTTAATTCTTTTTCGAGATACGAAACATACGAATTGAGTTCTTTCGGAAAGTCATCTTCAGAGGTAATTCCTGTCAATTCTTTTTTCCAACCATCTATTGTAATATAAACCGGTTCTACAGTTTCATTCACAATGTCGAAAGGCATATAGTCAATTTTTTTTCCGTTGATAAGATAATGCGTACATACTTTTATTTTCTCAAACCCACTCAGAACATCCGATTTAGTCATAATTAAATCGGTAACACCATT
>JAYTOX010000083.1:0-15941 GCA_043747595.1 Bacteroidota bacterium
TTTACTGAAAATCCAATTCCATTTGCATTATAAAGTTCTGCATGAGCTGCCGGGTAAGGACTTAAACCACGTACAAAATTTTGCGCTTCCTTGGGCTTCAGCGAAATTTTTAAACGAGTGTTTTCTCGGTTAAGTTTTGGAGCCGATTTCAAAACTTCTTTCATTAATGTATTTTGATCTGTTGTTTTCACTTTCCCCGTTTCAATTTCTTTTACGGTTTTTAAAACAAGATCGGCCCCTTTTATCATTAATTTGTCGTGAACGATCCCTGCTGTTTCGGTCTCAGAAATTAAGAGCTCATCTTGAAGTATAATATTTCCGGTATCAATTTCTGATTTTAAAAAGAATGTAGTAACTCCTGTCTTGGGATCTCCATTAATCACGGCCCAATTAATAGGTGCAGCACCTCTGTATTGTGGCAATAATGATCCATGTAAATTAAACGTACCCATTTTTGGCATATTCCATACAACCTCCGGCAGCATTCGAAAAGCTACTACTATAAAAAGATCGGCATTCAGCGATTTTAACTCGTCAATAAAATGCTTGTCTTTTAAATTAGTCGGTTGAAGTACTTTCAAATTGTGTTTTAATGCACACTCTTTAATTGGCGAATGAAGGAGCTTTTGACCTCGTCCACTTGGTTTGTCTGCAACGGTTACTACTGCTGAAATGGTGTATTCGTTTTGTATCAAAATCTCTAATGAAGGAACGGCAAACTCTGGCGTTCCTAGAAAAATAATAGATGGTTTTTTTGACATTGTGTTTTTATATATTAATGAGTAATTTCTTTAAATATGTTTTAATTTTTTCCATGCTCCCGATCGTATATAAATAAAGCATGCAATTCCGGTGAACATCCAATAAACGACTTCTGAATACCAAACTGTTTCAACCGATGTTTTTAAAATAAATGTTGCCACATAATTATAAATCAAGTATAGCGAGATGGCAGCTACTTCAATATACAACGCTACTTTGGTTGCTCCGGTACCACTTACCGCACTTATTCCTACTATAGCAGTTGCAAAAAATAGAAGTGCCAAATCTACAACTCTCATTGTTCCAACGGAATCATGAATCATTACTATATCATTCGTGAAAATTGAGAGTATTTGCTTTTCGAAAATTAAATTGATTCCAATCATAACCAGTGAAGTCACAAAAGTCAGTCGAATAATTTTAAGAAGGAGTTTAAACACTTCTGATTTTCTATCTTGGCCAATTATATTACTTACCATGCTGTTTGCTGCAAGACTCAATCCCCAAAATGGAGTCATACTGATCATGTAAGCTCCTCTAACAATATTAGAAATAGCAAGTTGATGCGATCCTATTTTTTCAATGAATAAAAAAAAGATTAACCAAGCTCCCATCGATAAAATGTTTTGCATAATAATGGGCATCGAAAGTTGCATAATTTTATTCGTCAGATCTCTCTTAAACGATGTAAATCTGAAAAGTAAAAATGGGTAAAACTCTTTTTTAAATTTGGTGTACAAAACTATATAGACTAATGCAATAAATTCAGAAATAGAAGAGGCGAGTCCTGCTCCTGCAATTCCCATTGAAGGGAATCCCATGTTTCCAAAAATTAATCCATAACCTAAGAATATATTTATTCCCGCCATTAGAAAACTATAATATCCAAATACATTTGGTTTCGAAATCCCAACATAAAAGGATCTGAATGCTGTCCCTAATAAAATAAAGAAAATTCCTATCGATCTATATTTCAGAAACTCCATTGTGGCGATGTATAACTTCTCGCTTCCAATCATACTGTGGAGGGCAGGAGGGACTAGCAATTTTAAAATTGTAAAAAGTAAAACTCCGCAAATTAAGAGTATGATAATGCTTTGATCAAAAATTTCTCCAATCAAATTTTCTTTTCGTTCTCCTGATCTTCGAGATATTATTATTTGTGTTCCTATTCCAATTGAAACACCTATTGTCGCAAATACAAAATAAAGAATTCCACCTATTGCAGAAGCTCCTAATTCTGTTTCTCCAATCCTGCCCAAAAATGCAGTATCTGTCACATTCAGAATTGTCATCGCAAGACTTCCCACAATAACAGGGAATGCAATTCTCAAAATTTCACGATAAGTAGTTTGGACTTGCATATACTAATCAATCTGGAGTACTAAGCCTTTTAAATATTCTCCTTCGGGATGATAAAGGCTAATAGCATGATCTGGCCCTTGTGATAATTGATAAAGTATTCTCACATTTCTTCTCGATTGCGCTGCAGCTTGAAATACTACTTTTCTAAAAAGCATTTTATCAATTACTTGAGAACACGAAAAAGTAAACAACAACCCTCCCGGTGCTACTCTTTTAATTCCATCAGTATTCAAATTTCTGTATCCAATCATTGCTTTATCGACCGACGATAAATGTTTTGCAAAAGCTGGAGGATCGAGAATTACTATGTCGTAAAGCTCCTCACTTTTCTTTAAAAAGTCGAATGCATCTTCTTTGAAAAACTTATGTTTGGTAGAATGATTGTTTAGCTCGGCATTTCGAACAGCAAGTTCTACGGCTCGCTTTGAACTATCTACTGAATGAACTTCGCTGGCTCCTCCTACCAATGAATACATAGAGAAACCTCCGGAATAAGAAAAGGTATTCAGTACTTTTTTATTTTTCGAATAATTCAAAAGCAATTTACGATTTTCTCGTTGGTCAACAAAAAATCCGGTCTTCTGGCCTTCTACCCAATTCACGTAAAATTTAATATCATTTTCAGTAACAATTGTTTCTTCCAAATTACCGTGTAAAAATCCATTTTCAATCTGTAATGAACTTTGCTTACTCATTGTCTCAGAACTTTTGTCAAAAATTGCTTCTAGTTTTGAACCATATATTTCTTTTAAGGCTAAAACAAAATTTGCCTTTTGATTATGCATTCCAAGTGTATGTGTTTGGATTACGGCAACGGTGTTGTAGATGTCTATTATTAATCCCGGCAATCCATCTCCTTCCGCATGAATCAAACGATAAACATTTGTAGAAGTGTTGTCAACGAGTCCAATTCGTTTCCTGTTTTCAAAAGCATTTTTAAACTTTTCAATCCAAAAATTTTCGCCACAATCCGTCTTCGAAAATGAAAAAATTCGAACTTTTATTGAACCTTCATGGAAATGACCTGTAGCGAGGTACTCTTTCTCTTTAGAATAGACCTCAACTATATCTCCTTCGGCAGGATTTCCTTCTACATTTTGAATTGCACCTGAAAATAACCAGGGATGAAACAAACGGACAGCACGATCTTTTTTAGCGTGTAAATATATTTTTGGGAAGTTAATCATAGCGCGCAAATTTAGTGTTTTTAAAGACTTATTTGCTTTAGATTCTGCTATTAGTCAGATAATAACTAACAGGTCAAACTGAATAATTTCTTTCTGATGCTAATTTTGTGTCACCATGTGCTTGTTCAAAGCATTTTCAAAATTATTTCTTTTTTTAGTGTAAATCGATAAGGGAGTAATGAATCTTGACCGGCATAATCAACTCCTATGCGAGGTGCAGCTAATAGTTGGTTGCCTTTAGGATTAATATTCGATTCCTCGAGCCAAATTTTATCGCCCTGCAGATCTATCCCTGTATGTTTAAAATGAATTCCTAAACCTTGACAAACTGTTCCCGGTCCTATACAAATTTTGTCAATTGGTTTAATAATTTTTCTTCGTTTATAAATAATATCAATACCTTCTATGGGAAGAATTGAACGTATCAAAACAGCATGTGGAATGTTTTTTTTATTTGTAACAATGTTAAATAAGGAATGAATTCCATAGCATAAGTAAACATATGCAATTCCTCCTTCGCCATACATTACTTCGGTTCTCGTAGTCTTTTTTCCTCCATAACTATGCGATGCCTTGTCGGTGATTCCGGCGTAAGCTTCTGTTTCAGTAATAATGCCTCCTGTAAGTTGCCCATCAAAATTGGTGAATATTTTTTTTCCAACTAATGACCTTGCAATATTTACAACATCGTTTTGTGAATAGAATCTTTGCGTTAGTTTTAATCCTCTTGCCATATTAATTCTTCACCCGATAAATATCCTATATTCCCATTTTCAAGCATCCATTGAATTACTTTTAAAGATTTCTCTTCGCTCGATGGCCTAAGATGTAGAATTAATTCTTGCAATGAAATAGATTTATTATTTAAAACGGTTTTAATACGAAGAGAAATTTCGTCGAGATCTAAATCGGAAATGTCTTGCTTGTTTCTCTCTAAACAATAATCGCAAATTCCACATCGCTCAGTATTTGTTTCGCCAAAATAAGCAACTAACATTTGGCTTCTACATCTATTTTTAGTTTCAGCGTAATTTAGCATCGATCGTGCTCGTTCTATAAACCTTGTTTTTCTATCACTCAGATTTTGTCGATCAATGTTAATATTGCTTTTGTCTAATCTTGCTTCGGTGAATGTAAGATGTGGTTTATCCGATCCCGGAATATATTTTAATATATTCAAACTTTCAAGCTTCTGAAGAATTTCTACAGTCTCATTTTTTGTTAACGTTGATCTCAATGCGATTTCTTCCTCTTGAATATTTACATATTCATCAAACACTCCTTGATAGAGTCGAAGAATAACTTTTATTGGCAAATCGTAACGCACATGCATCACTTGAAAATTGTAGAGCGATTCGGCATTTGTTATAAATTTAATTCTTGCTGATAATGTAATTGCATCACTCATCTCAATCAACCCTTGCAACTCAAGTATCTTTAAACAATTATATGTTTCTGATAATGCAAGATTGTAGTTTTTACAGAAGGAATAGAGTTCAAATGGATAACTAATTCCTTTCCCTGAATCAATTGGAAGTTGAAAATAGTTTCCTAATGCTTGGTAAACTGATTTTATTTTGTTCACCTCAGGAAAATTTAAATCGATTCTGCTTTCCAATTCTACTCTGTCATTTTCATTGTACAACAGAATACAGTATGCTTTATTTTCATCTCTCCCAGCTCGTCCTGCTTCTTGATAATATGCTTCTAAACTTTCTGGCGAATCTATATGCACAACAAAACGTACATTGCCTTTATCAATTCCCATTCCGAAAGCATTCGTGGCAACAACTACTCTTGTTTTTTCTTTTATCCAATTATCCTGAACTTTTGCTCTTTCCTTATTGGTAAGACCGGCATTATATGCTTCCGCCATAATACCTTTTTGATTTAGAAAATGCGCTACTTCTTTTGTTTTTTTTCTTGTCCTTACATAAACAACGCCAATTCCTTCTACATTGTTCGCAATTTTTAATAGTCGACCTAATTTATCCTCTTCGTATAATACAACGTATGAGAGATTACTTCTCTGAAAACTTTTTTTATAAACTGCAGCATCCTTGAAATCTAATTTTTTTTGAATATCAATTTCAACATTTTTTGTTGCCGTTGCTGTTAATGCTAACACAGGAACATTCGGAAGATGTTTTCTAAACTCTGCTATCTTCAAATAACTCGGTCGAAAGTCATAACCCCATTGTGAAATACAATGTGCTTCATCTATTGCTAAAAGACAAACATTCATCTTGTATAACCTTTCTAGAAAAAGGTCGGATGTCAATCGCTCTGGTGAAACATAAAGAAATTTTTCTTTACCATAAATGCAATTATCTAATGCATTGTCAATTTCATTTCTACTCATTCCGGATACTACAGCGACAGCAGGGATTCCTTTCTTTTTTAAATTTTCAACTTGATCTTTCATCAAAGCAATCAATGGTGATATCACAATACAAAGCCCATCTTGAACCAATCCTGGAATTTGAAAACAGACTGATTTTCCTCCGCCCGTTGGTAATAATGCTAATGTATCTTTACCCGAAAGAATAGAAAGAATGATGTCTTCTTGTAAAGGCCGAAAAGATTGATGTCCCCAATATTTTGAAAGTAATTGTTGAATTTTTGTTTTCATTATTCAACTAATAATTTTGTTCTTGAAAAAAAATTATCAGACTTCAATTGCAAGATATAATAACCGACGAATAAATTTGGTAATTGAAATTGATTGGTTTGATTTTTAATTTCTCGGTAAACTAATCTTCCGATAGTATCAAAAATTGTTACTTCATTGAAGAAATGAGAACTTGTAATTAACTGCCCTGCCAATACCGGATTGGGATATATATGATTATTGTACAGTTCTAAATTTTCAACATAAGTTGAATTGTTTTTTTCATAAATAAAAATTCTCTTTAAGTTTGTTAAATCTGTTCCTGCTATTAGTACTCCGTTGTTATTTGAACTCGTCATGTAATATCCAATATTGATTGCTGAATTTCCAAAATATTTTTTACTCAATTCATTGGCTGAAGTATCGCATTCTAAAAAGACGATTCTTTTAGTTTGGGTTATTGTGTCATGACCATAACCTGTAAGCAAGTAATTGTGATTATAAGTTTCGATGATTGCAAATCCTGCATCGCTATTATTTGACCCGCGAAGGTAACGTTGCCATTTCAAATTTCTATTAGTGATGTCGATCTTTGCTAATGTAATATCAAATTGTTGACTCGAGTCTGTAGAAGCTTCCCCTACAATTAAAAGGTCGTTATGGCTATCAATCATTAACGATTTACTTCCCGAATTCAAGTGGTTGTTAATTATTAAATCCCATTCTAAATTTCCCGTTGTATCAAGAACAATTAAATAGGGATTAACAATTCCAGGCTGTATGTATTTGTCGCCACAAATATACATGTGATTATCATCTGAACTTATGCAGTTTTCTGCTGCATCATTAATCACCGCATCACCAATAGACACTTGGAATTTTTCAGTTCCATTTGAATCAATTCTAATTGCCAGAAAATTTAATCCACCATTAATAGTGTCTGTTTCAAAGCCACAGAATCCAATATCATTATTAGAAAATAAACAAATTCCGGTGAACTGAGAATTTAGGCCTGCAGCAAATTCCCGTTGCCATATCACATTTCCGTTGGTATCAACTTTGAGAGCGTATGGCTGATAAATTCCATTTGTTGTTAATATTGATCCAGCTATCACTAATTGATTGTTGTAGTCTTTTACCATTCTTACAGCTACAAAGTGATGGATGCTGTCGCCATAATAAAAATTCATTAGCTCATTTCCTTCGGAATCAAATTTGGTTAAACTAATTAATCCAAAATTCAACAAGGAGTTTTCAGAATAACCGGCAAATAAAAAATTTCCACTTGCCAATTGGATAACTGAATGACCGTTGTTATTCATTGTTGAATCACCAAAATATTTGATGAATGAATTGGATTGTCCAAACATGAAATTAGTTAAAAGCAAAAAGGATAAAAGCAATCTAATAATTTTCATTTTATTTGATTTGGTGTTGAAATTAACTGACTAGTGGTTGTGATGAATCCCCGTTGATGACTTCCGTTGGGCTGACTTTGACTTTTCAAAAATACCAATTCTTAATCAGATTTTGTATCTTAAAATAGAAAAACCGAAGTTTCCTCCGGTTTTTCTATTACTTGTATGTTTTTTGGTTTTTTAGACTTCAATTGCCTGAGTGATATTTTTGAACACAAATTCATTATTGATCATGTCTAATTCAATGGAATCATCTTTGTTGATTTTTCCGGCTAATATTTGCTTGGAAAGCTCATTCAATACTTTTTTCTGCATAACTCTTTTCAATGGTCTTGCACCAAATTGAGGGTCAAATCCAAGCTGGGCTAGCCAATCTATTGCTTCTTCACTGGCCGATAAACGTATATCGTTTTCTTTTAATAGTTCTGTTAGTTTTACAAACTGGATTTTTACTATTTCTTTAACTTCTTCTCTAGTCAAAGGTTGGAACATTATCACTTCATCGATACGATTCAGAAATTCGGGACGAATAGTCTTTTTAAGAATATCATACACTTTTACTTTCGTGCTACTTATTATTTCTTCGCGATTAAAATCATTCAGGTCTTCAAAACTCTCTTGAATTATATGCGATCCTATATTTGAAGTCATAATAATAATCGTGTTTTTAAAATTTGCAGTCCTTCCTTTATTATCGGTAAGCCTTCCATCATCGAGTACTTGCAACAATATATTGAAGACATCGGGATGTGCTTTTTCGATTTCATCTACTAGAATTACAGAGTAGGGGCGACGACGAACAGCTTCTGTTAATTGACCTCCTTCTTCATAACCAATATAGCCGGGAGGGGCGCCAATTAATCTGGATACAGCGTGACGCTCTTGGTATTCGCTCATATCAATTCTCGTCATTGCATTTTCATCGTTAAATAAATATTCAGCTAATGCTTTAGCTAATTCTGTTTTACCAACACCGGTAGTCCCTAAAAAAATAAACGAACCTATCGGTTTCTTCGCATCTTGTAAACCTGCTCGACTTCTTCTTACAGCATCACTCAATGCTGATATGGCTTCTTCTTGTCCAATTACTCGATTATGCAATTCAGCTTCTAGATGTAAAAGCTTCTCTCTTTCACTTTGTACCATTCTACTCACCGGTATTCCTGTCCAACGTGCCACCACTTCTGCAATATCTTCTGAATCCACTTCTTCTTTTATTAAAGCTGATTCAATTTGCATTTGAGCCAATTGTTTTTCTAAATCCTGGAGCTTCTCTTCTGAATCTTTTATTTTTCCATATCTGATCTCTGCCACTTTTCCATAGTCACCGGCACGCTCTGCTTGTTCTGCTTCGAGCTTTAAATTCTCTATTGCTTCTTTCCTTAATTGTATTCCTTGAACAACTTGCTTTTCAGATTCCCATTTAGCTTTCATCTGATCTCTACTCTCACTGAAATTTGCAATTTCTTCGTTCAACTCTTTTAATTTACGTTCGTCCTTTTCTCGCTTTATCGCTTCACGTTCAATTTCTAATTGAGTTAATTTCCTATTCATTTCATCCAATGCTTCCGGAACTGAATCAATTTCTAAACGTAGTTTGGCCGCAGCTTCATCAATTAAATCAATAGCTTTATCTGGAAGGAAACGATCTGAAATGTACCGCTCACTTAATTCAACAGCAGAAATTATTGCTTCGTCCTTAATACGAACTTTGTGATGTGTCTCGTACCTTTCTCTTAGCCCTCTAAGAATAGAAATAGCATCTTCTTTCGATGGTTCTTCTACCATTACTTTCTGAAAACGTCGCTCTAATGCTTTATCTTTTTCAACATAACGTTGATATTCGGCTAATGTAGTTGCACCAATTGCTCGTAATTCTCCTCGGGCTAATGCAGGCTTTAATATATTTGCGGCATCCATTGCACCATCGCCACCACCGGCACCAACCAACGTATGAATTTCGTCTATAAAAAGTACAATGTCTCCTTCTGCAGAAATAACTTCTTTTATAACTGATTTCAATCTATCTTCAAATTCACCTTTATATTTGGCGCCTGCAATCAATGACCCCATATCAAGCGAAAAAATTTGTTTCTGTTTCAGATTTTCCGGAACATCTCCATCAATAATTCGGTGAGCTAGACCTTCCGCAATTGCAGTTTTCCCAACACCTGGTTCTCCTATCAATATAGGATTATTTTTTGTTCTTCTCGACAAGATTTGAAGCACTCTTCTAATCTCTTCATCACGACCAATCACTGGGTCTAGTTTACCGTTTCGTGCCAGCTCATTTAAATTTTTTGCATATTTATTAAGTGAATTGTAATTCTCTTCAGCGCTTGCACTAGTAACTTTTGATCCTTTCCTTAGCTGCGTTATTGCTGACTTAATATTTTTTTCAGTCAGGCCTTCGTTCTTCAAAAGTATTCCCGCTTTGTCTTTACTATTTAACATTGCCAGAAATAAATGTTCTAATGAAACATATTCGTCTTTCATTTCCTTGGCAATGCTAATTGATTTTTGGATTATTTTATTCGTCTCATCAGCTAAGTAAGTTTTACCACCTTCAACTTTTGGTAATGAAGAAATGAGTATGTTTATTTCATCCGTAACTTTATTTATATTGATATTATTCTTTTTTAACAGAAACGGAATAACGTTCTCATCAACTTCCATAACACCCTTAAGTAGGTGTGAGGGTTCAATAGATTGATGGCCGTGCGATTCTGCTAATTGCTGTGCGGCTTGAATAGCATCTTGCGATTTAATCGTGAAATTATTTTGATTCATTTTATGTGAAGTTATTGCGTTATAAAATTTACTGAACTGTGTAACTAGCTTGTCAAATAAAAAGCCAATGTGACTTTACATTGATTAAATGTACAAATTGTCAGTTATCTTTTCCGACATGAGCCAATATGTCGGACTAATAAAAGGACTTCAAAAAAAAAACTGCCTTCGAGTGGAAAGCAGTTGGTAGTTTTTTAGTAAATTGAATTTGATTAAGAAATGATAAAACGTTTAATAAATCGTTTGCCTGCCCAATTCATTTGTAAAATATATATTCCATCTCTAAGATTATTTCTATCTATAATTTCAGTATAGTTTCCAACAAATTGCATTGGTAAGCTGAGATTCCTAATCGATTTTCCGGTGATATCTATGATTTTTATTTCTACCGGCGATGCTGAATTCATTGTATAGTTCAATCGAATAACGTCGTCGGTATTGTTGTAATTCACATTAATCTTTTCTTGAATTGTACTTCCATCTACATTGTTTTGTGCAGATGAATGACCAACGAATAACGAAAGCAACAACACAATTAATAGGTAATTTTTCTTCATTTTTTTCCTTTATCTATAAGGTCTCCTCTAATTTTCATGCCAAAAATCGTTAAAAAACTTCGGAAAACCGAATTTATTATAACTTGAAACTGATTTATACTGAAATTAAATGTGAAATTTCGTAAAATTGACAATTCTATGTTGGAGCAGTCATTTAAATTCAGCTTTGGCTAACTGAATATAGTCAGAAATTAAAAGGTCAATTATCAATATGATGAAGAACAAAATAAAAGAAGTTGATTTATATATCGCAAAAGCTGAACTGTTTGCTCAGCCAATATTAAAGCATTTGCGTCAGCTAATTCATTCTGCTAGTCCTGAAATAGAAGAAACGATTAAATGGGGATTCCCTCATTTTATGCTTAACGGAATACTCTGTAGTATGGCATCTTTTAAAAATCACTGCGCTTTCAGTTTTTGGAAAGGAAAGTGGATACCCGAGTTAGAAAAAACAATCAATAAAAATGGTGATAGGGCAATGGGGAATTTTGGCCGGATCACTTCATTGTCTGATCTTCCAAATGATAAAATTATTTTGAAAATTATTTCTCAAGCAATCAATCTAAACAAGAATAAGAATAAACTTATTTCTAAAGCAAAAATAAATTCTTTACCGGAAAATTTCGTCGTACCCGATTTTATTTTGAAAGCTATCAATAAAAATAAACTTTCTAAAGCAACTTTTGAAAAGTTCAACGCTAGTAAAAGAAAAGAGTATGTTGAATGGATTTTGAAAGCTAAAACTCTTGTTACAAAAGATAAGAGGCTACTTACAACTGTTGAATGGTTAGCTGAAGGAAAGTCGCGCAATTGGAAATATGAAAAGTAAACTTCAAACAATTCGTTTGATAAGTCTTAAATTGTGTGAATAGTTTTTATTCTCCTCATTAAATATTCCTTGATGATCTATTTTGTCGATGCGAACTTTTCCACTGGCGTGAATGATTGTATTATTGTGTAGTAGTATTCCTACATGAACAATTCGTCCATCAGGATTTTCGAAAAAAGCAAGATCGCCTGGTTTTGCCTCTTGTAAAAAAGTAATTGTTTCTCCTTGTTCTGCTTGTTGATTTGCATCTCGTTTCAGATTATAACCACAGAGTTTATAAACTAATTGGGTAAATCCGGAACAGTCAATCCCAAACGGCGATCTGCCGCCCCAAAGATATGGTGCGTTTAAAAAAATCTGCGCTTGCGTAACCACATTTGCCGGTTTCACAATTCGAGAATCGGTACTCTGACCTTCATAAACATAATTGTTGCCGCCAAAAGTCATTTGTTTATTTTGTAGGAAAGGCAAGGTGCTTCCAATTGCCAAGGAACACATTTCACTTCCGTTAATAAATGCAATTTGAAGTAGGTCTGTTGAAACTTGAAATGAGTTCAGTTTATATTCTTTCTCTTCCGCTTCACTTACTTTCATTACTTGTTTCTGGTCTACCCAGCCAATGTAGTCATCTGAATAAACTTTAACCTTGTACCAACTTTTATATTTGTCGATTATTTCAACTGCTTCTCCAAATAATAATTGAGAAACCATCTCGCTTCTGTCGTTTGCTTCTTTCCTGATAGGGACAATCGATAAATGGCAAATTGCAAACATAAGTGAAGTGTAATTTTATTAACGGAATGTATTATACAAGTTCAACTACGATAGCACTTGCTCCGCCACCGCCATTACAAATTCCTGCTGCTCCAATTTTTCCCTTGTTATGTTTCAAGACTGAAAGAAGTGTCACAACAATTCGAGCTCCTGATGCACCTAAAGGATGGCCGAGCGAAACTGCGCCTCCAAAAACATTTACTTTTTCCGGATTTAATTTCATTAACTGATTGTTGGCAATCGATACTACTGAAAAAGCTTCGTTGATCTCAAAGTAATCTACTTGCTCCATTGTTATTCCTGAATTTTCTACGGCCTTAGGTAATGCTTTCGATGGAGTAGTGGTAAACCATTCAGGTGCTTGCTGTGCATCTGCAAAGCCGCGAATTTTTGCAATTGGCTTTATTCCAAGTTTGTCAGCTTTCTCTTTACTCATCAAAACAACTGCTGCTGCACCATCGTTTAAACTAGAAGCATTAGCTGCTGTTATTGTACCATCTTTTTTGAATACAGGTTTCAATGAAGGAACTTTTTCAGCCTTTAAATTTTTAAATTCTTCGTCTTCTGAAATCAGAATCGAATCTTTTCCTTTTACAACAATAGACATAGGTGAGATTTCATCTGTAAACTTGCCGCTAGCTGTAGCTTCTCTCGATCGTTTGTAAGATTCTAAAGCATATGCATCCTGGTCTTCACGACTTATCTTGCATTCTGTCGCACATAATTCTGCCGCACTTCCCATATGGTAATCGTTATAGACATCCCATAGACCATCTTTTACTAACCCATCGGTAACTGTTCCGTGGCCGAGCTTATATCCATTCCGTGCTTTGTCTAAATAGTATGGTACATTACTCATGCTTTCCATTCCGCCTGCAACTATGCAATCTTTGTGTCCCAACATAATCGATTCGGCTGCTATCATAATTGCTTTCATACCTGAAGCACATACTTTGTTAATGGTTGTTCCTGGTGTTGTATTCGGAATCCCGGCAAAAATGGAAGCCTGTGTAACGGGTGCTTGGCCAAGTCCTGCTGAAAGTACATTTCCCATAAATACTTCTTGAACTTCTTTCGGATCAAGTTTTATTTTATCCAAAGCGGCTTTAATAGCATGCGCACCTAATTGTGTAGCCGTATAAGTTGATAATACTCCTCCAAAACTTCCAATAGGTGTACGTGTTGCCGATACGATATATACTTCTTTCATAATTTTCAAATTGGTTTTAAGCAGCAAAGGTATTATTAATTTCTATGCCTTGAAAGACGAAATAGCTTGAATGGAATTCTATGATTTTCAGTGGTATGGCATCTCATTTTGCTTCCATTAACCTCTGTTGCCCCAAGTTTTATTGATTCTAATTGAGCAGACTTGGTTTTTGTTAGTCAATTTTTAATAGAGAGTCATTTAGGGTTCTCTTCACCTTGAATAAAATTGTATTTTCGCCGTATCCATTCTCCTAATGAAGAATTACTTCACACGACTTTCTAATCAACATGAGCGTATCTCACGATTTGCTCTCGTTTTGCTTGCTATTCTACTAATTGTAATTGCCCTTCCCAAAGAAACGCAATTCAATTATACCTATCAAAAAGGTAAACCTTGGGCTTTCGATAATCTCATGGCTCCTTTCGACTTTGCAATTAATAAAACGGAAGCCGAATTAAATGAGGAGAGGGCAGAGGTCATGAAAAGTAGTCATCCCTTCTATCGGTTTGATGAGAAATTGATCAGCCAAAAAACATATCTGTTTAAAAACGAATTATCAGATGTTTGGAATAAAAGATTTTCATCGCCAACTAAAGATAACAAAGAGTTGGAGCGATTGCAGAAACAGAAATTACTCCAGGAAACTATCGGACTGCAAATACTTAAAGTAATCTACGACCGTGGAATTATCTTAATCAACGATAAAACGATAGCCAATAACCCTGATGGAATTATAACTATAGTTAAAGACAATATTGCTGAAGAAAGAAAGCTAGCCGACTTTTACACAATACAAACTGCATTCTCTTTCATTCAAGAGCAATTATCTGCAATTTCTTCTGCTGATATACCCTTACTTTCTCCTTTGCTTGAAAATGCTTTGTCGCACAATATTTTGTATGATGACCAAGCAACAAGACAGTGGACTAAACAGTTCATCGATCGTATAAGTCTTTCTCACGGACTTGTACAAAAGGATGAAGTAATTATTCTCAAAGGTGAAATCGTGGAGGATAGTCGCTTTCAGAAATTAGAATCGTTGAAAGCAGAAATGAAAAATCAAGAGTTTAGCAATAGCTCACGATGGTTTATGCTCTTGGGGCATTTTCTTCTTGTTTCATTAGCATTAACAATGTTGATGTTGTTTTTGTATTTGTATAGAAAAGATATTTTTGACGATAACAAAAAAGTGCTTCTGATTATGTTCCTGATTGTGTCGGTAACATATCTTTTTCTCTGGGCACGTAAGATTAATATGTTTGATGTGTATCTGGTACCGGTATGCATCTTGCCAATAATCATTCGCGCATTTTTTGACTCTCGAACTGCTCTCTTTACTCATATCATTACACTATTAATTATTGGATTTGAAGCTCCAAGTGGTTTTGAATTTATGTTTATACAAACCATTGCCGGTATGGTATCGGTATTCACCATACTTAACATGAGTAAACGTGTTCAGTTTTTCATTTCTGTTTTAATGATCTTTTTATCATATACTGTTTCTTTCATAGGAGTATCAATTTTGCACGAGGCAAATTTTCATAATTTCGATTGGATGAATTTGAAATGGTTTGTTGGAAATTCCATCATCACATTATTCGCTTTTCCACTTATTTTTATTTTTGAAAAAGTTTTCGGTTTCCTTTCGGATGTCTCTTTAATGGAATTATCTGATTCGAATTCTCCATTGATGAGAGAAATGTCGCTGAAAGCCCCTGGTACTTTTCAACACAGTTTGCAAGTTTCAAATTTAGCAGAAGCTGCCATCTTTCATGTAGGGGGAAATGCGCTGCTAATAAGAGCAGGAGCTATGTATCATGATATTGGCAAAATAGATATGCCTAATTATTTTATTGAAAATCAAAATACAAATAATAACCCACACGATGAATTATCATTCGAAGAAAGTGCTCGAATAATAAAATCTCATGTGTTAAAGGGTATCGAGAAGGCCCGCAAAAATAAAATTCCTGAACAGATTATTGATTTTATCAGAACTCATCATGGAACTGTTTTCATTCAATATTTTTATCAGAGTTTTCTAAAAAATTTTCCTGATCAAATTCCTGCTGAAGAGTTGTTCAGATATCCGGGACCACTTCCTTTTAGTAGAGAAACTGCTGTATTAATGATGGCCGATTCAGTTGAAGCTGCTTCTAGAAGTTTAAAAAATCCGGATGCAGAATCAATCGGACTCTTAGTCGATACTATTATTGAAAATCAAATTGCACAAAAACAGTTTGATAATGCACCAATAACTTTGCGCGATATTAGTGAGATAAAAAAATTATTTAAAAAGATGTTAATGTCTATTTACCACGTTAGAATTGAATATCCCAGATGATTTTTGAAGCAGATTTTTTTAGGTATTTTGTTAGAATGTCTTTCAATGGTCGACCTTTTCATGGTTGGCAAATTCAGGATAATGCAAATTC
>JAYTOX010000084.1:0-7451 GCA_043747595.1 Bacteroidota bacterium
GCTCCGTGACTTTTGAGCTACTTCTTACTTCTTACTTTTTTCTCCCGCAGAAACCGCAGATGACCGCAGATGTTTTCTAAACTTTTCAGTGAGTAGTAAGTAATTATTTGTGAGTAAATAAATGCAGACTTTAATGACCTTTGACCTCTGACCTTTGACCAGTTTTCTTACTTCCTACTTCCTACTTCTTCCCCACTTACTTGCCTTTAACGAATTGAAAACATAGTCTGCAATCTTAGGAAAATTTTCGTCGATAATTTGTTTTGCGTTGTTGTTATTGGAAGCAAAATGAACGACGGCTACATCTCCATAAATTTGTTGTCCTCGTTTGTTGTAAATAGTATAATGTATTTTCAAATCGCGGCGATAAATTTTCAAAGCTAGATCAATACAATCATCAAAGTGTGTTTTAATATCGAATTCATTTAGTAAAATAAAATAATCGGCGTTGTATTTTTTTGCAAAATCAGGAAGCAGCTGTGGGTCACGAACATTTCCGTTGATGAATGTTTTATCAATATCTTTTTTCTTCGTCTTCTTTCCTTTGATAGTTGTATCGACAACAGCAAACTTTGCCGGGTCTTTCATGGGCGATGTGCTATCTTGTTCGAAAGCGATGCTGTGATAAATCATGTCAAAGTCTTTGTCGCTTTTTGACACAAAGCCTTCATCGGGAACGCGAGCATCATAAACTTCTACGAATCGTTGATTCAGTTTTTGAACTATACCTGTTCTAAACCGTTCTCTTACTTCGCCAATATCCATTCCCGATTCTTCAGCAATATCCTGATCAGCATCAGAAAGATGCATAGCAGGCAGATAAGGAATTACAAGTATTGTAGGCTTGTATTCAGGAGCCGGATCGGTTGACTGTGCACTTGTTGAAATTGTGAATAGGAGGAAACTGAAAATAATTATTCTCATTGCTTATGGATTGTGCTTCGTTTTACGGCAACTCATAAAGAAAAGTTTGAGCTTCGAACATAAAAAAGGCCACTCTATTTAGAGTAGCCTTTCAACATTATTTTTTTGAATGATTAATTCAGCAAATGTTTCCAAACATCATTTCCTACAGTGAAGATCATCAATGAAAGCAAGATCACCATTCCTGTAAGTTGAGCTTTCTCCATAAACTTATCGGAGAATTTTTTACGAGTAACTGATTCTATTAATAGAAACACAACATGTCCGCCATCTAATGCAGGAATTGGAAGAATATTCATAAACGCCAGGACCATCGATAACAATCCGGTGATTGTCCAGAAACGACGCCATTCCCAAACTCCGCCATAGATAGTTGCAATTCCAATTGGACCCTGAAGCGAATCGCTTGCTTTTTCTTTGCCTTTAAAAATTTGTTTTAATCCTTTTACATTAGAAGTAATAGCCTCCATTGCATCGCTAGCGCCGTACTTCAAACTGCTACCAAGTGTGTATTTTGTTAGTGGATAATTACCGTAATCATTATGGAAATGAACTCCAATCAAGCCTGAATCATTTACAACAGGTTGAATGAGACTTGTATCAGCACCTCTCACAATTTGTAGAGAGATAGGCTTGCCTTTATTTTCAGAAATCATTTTACGACAGCCTTCCATTGAAAAAACGCGAATACCGTTGATACTCAAAAGTTGATCATTCATTTTCAATCCTGCAGCTTCAGCCGGCTTGTCTTTGATAATACTGTCGATCAGCAAGTGTGCTTGAAATGGAGCAATAAAATTCCCTTTACCTGCTTTTACAGTTTCGCGATAAAAACCTTCCGGTACATTGATCGTAATTTCTTTGCCATCTCTTAGAACAGTAACATTCGATCCTAAAATTAAACGAGAAGAAATTAAATCATCGAAACGCTCAAACGGTTTTCCGTCGATCGCAATTATTTTATCGTGATTCTGCAATCCCATTTTCTGACCTAGATCGTAAGCGTAGATTCCATCAGTCACTTGATCGTTCGCCAAATATTGTTTATCGAATTTTATCAGCGTCATCGTATAAATAGCAATACCTAACAACACATTCATCGTAACGCCGCCAAGCATTACGATAAGACGTTGCCACGCCGGTTTACTACGGAATTCCCATGGCTGCGGAGGAAGTTTCATCGCTTCGCTATCCATACTTTCATCGATCATTCCCGAAATTTTTACATAGCCACCAAGAGGCAACCATCCAATTCCATATTCGGTTCCGCCACGCGTGATGCTAAAAAACTTAAAGCCCCAGGCGTCGAAGAAGAGATAAAATTTTTCTACACGAATTCCAAAAGCGCGAGCTGCTAAAAAGTGACCTAATTCGTGGAGTGTTACTAAAATTGCTAAGCCCAAGATTAACTGAGCAGCCATTATTAAAGCTGACATTGAATATTATTAATACTATGAATGATTAAATTATTTTCCGAAGAATGGATGTGGGGTTTTTATTAAACGAATTACCTTCAAAACAAATTGTTAAGCCGGTAAAAATTCAGTTGCTATTATACGGGTTTCTTTATCTGTCGTTACATAGTCTTCATAAGAAGGGCTAGAAACAAAATCTATTTTCTTCATGCACTTTTCGATCAGTTTACTCATTTCCAAAAAACCGATTCGGTCTCTCAAGAAAGCAGCAACGGCAATCTCATTAGCAGCATTTACAATACAGGGTAAATTTCCGCCTTTTACCATGGCTTCTGTAGCTAATGCAAGATTACGAAAAGTTTCTGTATCGGGTGATTCGAATGTTAAGGAAGGATATCTCAAAAAATCAAATCGTTGAAAATTGGATTTTAATCGTTTTGGATAACCTAAAGCATATTGAATGGGTAATTTCATATCGGGTAGGCCCATTTGAGCTTTCATCGATCCATCTTCAAACTGAACAATACTGTGAATGATGCTTTGCGGATGAACGATTACATCAATTTGATCGGGTGAGAGTCCAAAAAGCCATCGGGCTTCAATCATTTCCAAGCCTTTATTCATTAAGGTAGCCGAATCAATTGTGATTTTAGCGCCCATATCCCAATTTGGATGTTTTAAGGCCTGCTCTTTTTTTACTGAAGCCAGAAACTGACTATCGCGCCCTCTGAAAGGACCTCCCGAAGCAGTGAGGTATATTTTTTCTACATGGTTGCCTGCTTCTCCGACTAGACATTGAAAAATTGCCGAGTGTTCTGAATCGACCGGAAAGATGTTTACATTTTTTTCTTTTGCCAATTGGGTAACCAACTCCCCGGCTACAACTAGCGTTTCTTTATTGGCAAGCGCTACATCCTTTCCGCTTTTTATCGCATTCAAAGTAGGTTTCAATCCGGCATATCCAACCAAAGCTGTTAATACCATATCGATTGACGAATGCGTAACTACGTCGGCCAAAGCTTCTGCACCGGCATATACTTTTACCGGAAAATCATTCAGCCCGTATCGTACTTCATCCAGTTTACTTTCATCGGCAATAACAACGATCTCGGGTCGAAATTCTTCGGCCTGTTTGATCAGTAAAGCTGCATTGCTGTTTGAAGTAAGTACGGAAACATTGAAATGATCCGATTGCTCGCGGATCACCTCTAGAGCTTGTGTGCCGATGCTTCCGGTAGAACCAAGAATTGCAATGTTTTTGTGAGATGACATATAACGTGCGAAGTTATCTTTTTTATCGGAGAATAAATAAGCTGTTCTGTTAAGAGTTATTTAATAAACATTCGTTAAGTATGTACTAAAAGATCATGTTGAAATTTTGTGAAGAATAATACAACAATCTTACGTCCTCTACTCAATATCTCAATTGGCACGCCGCCATTCAGCCAGCCATTACTCCCAATAAATAGAAAGCACATTTTTTGTTGCATGCGCCTTAGGCACATTCACCGGAACTCCAAATAACCAACCAGCTGTAATTTCTGATGGGTAAAGCAATTCGGTGATGTCGCTCAGTCGTTCAATATCCATGTCGCCTACAATATAAATTGTATCGCTGTAAAACCATTCTTGCGGAAATTCAATATCGGTAACGCGAACATATATGCCATCCACTTCGGGGTAATTTGTAATGTGCTTCATCACTTCATAAAATTCTTGTGGTGAAGGTTTGTTATGTGTTATGTTTACGCCAATAGTGAACTCGTTGTCGTTGTCTTCAAAAAATTCCTCTAATGTAAACACGACTTCATTATCGGGATAACCGAGTGCTTCTATCTTGTCTAATAATTCATCTTTAATATCCATACTATTTAATTAATGGTGGTAGATTTTTTTTTCGTGTGGTAGTTTACTGCTGCTTTTATCTCATTATAGCTATAGGAATCGCCTAATTCATCTTTTAGAATTTTTAAGCTTTGATTTCCATGAACCTCAATTTGTTTCTCAATTTGTTGCAATTTTTCTTTGGAAACAAATTTTAAAACATTCAATTCGCCGTTAATAATGAATTTCATTAAGTGTTCAAAAACGGTGTTCTCTTTCAACTTGCGTTTATCGGCAATTTCGTCGATCGTAAGTCCTCGCAAAAAAAGATCGAGGCTGGCCCTAATCGTATCCGAAACGGATGGTTGATTTTTTTTAGTCAACGAAGCGCCATTGTTTGCCATTCCTTTCGGTGAAATATTATTTTGAGAACAATAATCTCTGATCACATCTAAAAATTGTTCGCCGTACTTGGTAATTTTTATTTGTCCGAATCCCGGAACTTTTGCCAAGTCTGTTTTATTGGTTGGGAGTTGTGTAGCTAATTCTGTTAATGTTTTGTCGGTAAAGATTACATAAGCAGGTACATTTTCATTGTTGGCTAAAAATGTTCGCATCGATTTCAACTGATTGAAAAGTGCAACTTCAAATTCATTCGTTTCTTCTATTTCAAATTTCCCTTTACGTTCTTTTCTGGCTATCGTTTTAGTTTTATATGGCACCAGTAGAACATCTTCATTTTG
The DNA here is from genome assembly GCA_043747595.1 of Bacteroidota bacterium. Classification (GTDB taxonomy): domain Bacteria; phylum Bacteroidota; class Bacteroidia; order AKYH767-A; family 2013-40CM-41-45; genus JADKIH01. Next base: position 4,907 of record JAYTOX010000084.1, read on the forward strand.
ATACAACACTTTTTTTCCTCGTGGTGTAATCTTCAAAACGCTGAAATCGCCAACAACTTCCATAAAATGCTGATCAATCAATTGTCTGAAATAATAACGCCATTCTTCAACTGCAAAATCGCTTCCTTTTCCAAACGTGGGCAAGTATTTATGTTCATCGTAAATTTTTGCCGAAGCGGATCCTTTTAGAAAATTAATGACATACGTGCTTCCAAATCGTTCGTTGAGTCGAGCAATGGCCGACAATGCTTTTTGTGCTATTACAGTGCCGTCTATTTTTTCAATCACCGATTCATTCAAACAGATGTCGCAATTATTACACGGCGCAGAATATGTTTCACCGAAATAGTTCAGTAAAAATTTTCTTCGACAAGAATATGTTGTGCAATATTCTGCCATTTGTTCCAGCTTGTTAACCATGATCATGGTTTGCTCTCTGCTGTTTTCGTTGAACGTAAAATTTTTCAACTTAATTAAATCGCCGGCGCTATAGAACACAAGTGCATCTGACGGCAATCCATCTCTACCCGCTCTTCCGGTCTCTTGATAATAACCTTCTATGTTTTTCGGAATGCTCGTGTGAATTACAAAGCGAACATTCGATTTATCAATTCCCATTCCGAAAGCGATTGTTGCGACCATTATCTTCACCTCATCGCGTTTAAATTTTTCCTGACGATCATTTCGAACCTGAGCTTCTAGTCCGGCGTGATAAGAAAGCGCATCAAATCCTCTTTCGTTGAGGCGTTCAGCAATTTCTTCGGTATTCAGTCTCGACAAGCAATAAATTATTCCCGATTGTTCTCTGCGGGCCGACAAGAACTCCACAATTTTTTCGAAATGGTCGCTTTTTTCTTCTACAGTATAGCGGATGTTAGCTCTATTAAAACTAGAAATAGAAATAAGTGGCTCATTTAAGTTTAGCCGATTAAGAATATCTTTTCGTGTAAGTTCGTCGGCTGTGGCTGTAAGAGCTATAATGGGAACTTCAGGAAAAACAGTTTTTAATTTAGAAAGCGCTAGGTAATCGGGACGAAAATCGTGTCCCCAATGAGAAATACAATGCGCTTCGTCGATAGCGAAAAGCGAAACATTTAATGTTCTGAGGAAACCAAAAAAATCGGCCGACTGCATATTCAATCGTTCCGGTGCAATGTAAAGAAGTTTTATTTTTCCATTGCGGAGGTCGTCTATAATTTGATCTTGAGTAGATTTATCTTGCGATGAATTTAAAAAAGCGGCGTTGATGCCATTGAAACGAAGCGCATCAACTTGATCTTTCATTAAAGCAATGAGAGGAGAAATTACTATTGTTATACCGGGAAGCATAAGCGCTGGCACTTGGAAGCAGAGCGATTTTCCGCCGCCTGTAGGCATCAATACCAAACAATCTTTTCCATGATGAGTAACGGCAGTTACAATCTCTTCCTGACCGGATCGAAAATTGGTAAAGCCGAAATATTTTTTCAATACAGCCGAAGAATTCATGACCGAAAAATACGGCAAAAAAGCGGATGATGTTGAGTTCTATGGTAATTCATACTTATTTGAAGGATAGAATAGTGAGGCCGAAGTAGGAGTTTATTGGCTTATCGCAACTGATTTGGATGTCGTTACTTTAGATAAAAAGGGAGAGACCATTGTAAATTATTACAGTTAGGCAAATGAGTAAATAAACTTTTCATAACTTTAACCGAACCAAAAAACTAACCCAATTATGAAGACCTTAAAAAAAATTATTATTGGCTTACTCGTTCTTATTGCCATCCCTCTTGTCATTGCACTTTTTGTGAAAAAGGACTATGCTGTTGAAAGAGAAATAACCGTTAATCAGCCAAAGCAAATGGTATTTGATTATATCAAATTTGTAAAGAACCAAGACAATTACAGCAAGTGGAATATGACAGATCCGAATATGAAAAAAACATATACGGGAACAGATGGCACCGTCGGATTTATTGCTGCTTGGGAGAGTAAGAATAAAGAAGTAGGGGTAGGAGAGCAGGAGATAGCAAACATAGTAGAAGGCGAAAGAATAGATTCGAAATTGCGATTTAAAGTTCCATTTGAAGCGCACGACGATGCATATATGACGACAGAAGCAGTGTCTGATAGCGTTACAAAAGTAAAGTGGGGTTTCAAAGGCGCATTTCCGTATCCGATGAATATAATGGGATTGATATTCGACATGGATAAAACCGTAGGGAAAGATTTGGAAACAGGCTTAAGTAATTTGAAAGCGTTGTTGGAGAAAAAATAAATGACGGAATATAAGCGAGGTTTTTATTTGGTGCTTTGAAATTTGTAAAAACTCGAAAAAGTTTGAGCGAAGAATCCAACGCAATAAATAAAAACCTTTTTTTTGAGTTGAAGAAAACGAAAATATAGCAGTAAAAGACATAGATAAAATAGAGTTAGAAATAAATAAATAAATAATTTGGGCATCCCCCTACGGGTCGGGCTTTCCGCTACAATCTTTTTTTCCTCGCACAATCCGCCGCTTCAAAAAAGGATTTCCACTTCAATCCCTGATGCAAACAGTAGC
>JAYTOX010000085.1:0-4920 GCA_043747595.1 Bacteroidota bacterium
TTCTTTTGCCGGCGATAAACTTCTGGAATGGTCGAGCATATTTTTAACAATAGCCTCCGCTTTTTTTCCATACGTTTTTATTTTTTGCATGGATTCTGAAAGCGAATTCATTATTTCACTTTTTTCTTTTTCATCCTTTGTTGCCGACAATTCTTCGAGTAATTCTTCTGACAGTTCTGAAAAATTAGTGATAAAGTTAATGGGGTTTCGTATTTCATGAGCTATACCGGCAGAGAGTTTTCCCATAGATGCTAATTTTTCTTGCCGGATTAATTGTTCTTGAGTGGCTCGCAATTTAATGAGTGAGTCGGCCAACTCTTTATTTTTCCTTTTCTTTAAATTGTTTGTGTAGACTAAGAAGGCAATCATTGATGCCAGAAAAAACCAACCGACAATAAATAAATTTTTGAGTGACCGTTGTTTTTGAACCAACGATTGTTGGAACAATGCTTGTTTTGCCATTTCTGCTTTATTCTCCTTTGCAGCATGAGCAAGATCTAATTTAGATTTAAGGTTGGTGAGCTCAAATGTTTTTCGCTCATTGCTCATGGAATCCTTGATTATAATATATTCTGAAAGATGATTGGTGGCCTTTTCATAGTGGCGAGCTGCTGCATCTAATTTGTAAAGTATATAATGTGATTGAAGAAAACCGATAGCATGCTTTGTCTTTAAACGCTTTATGTCATTAAGAACTTTTTCAGCAAAGCGCCTAGCGTTTTTTACATCCCCTTTGTTATAGTATGCTTGAGCAATTTCACCATTGATTAGTTGAGACCCTTCCGGATTGGTTTCCGGGGTCATTGATTGTACAGCAATTAATAAATTTGAAATTGCTGAATCATTTTTATTTTGCCGAGAAAATAATATTCCGCGTCCAAAATAATATTCGCTCCATGCAAGATCTGGTGCGTTGATAAGATTAATATTTTTTACGACATTAAGGTCTTCCCCAGCTTCAGAAAATTTCCCTATTTCAGATTCATCCAGAGCTCGAAGGTACAAACACCTTCGCCAACGAGTGGTGTCTCCTGCCAATCGAAATATATTAACGGCTGACGAATAACATTCCTCTGAATAATTAAAATTTCTTTGGATATAATTGATCAATCCGAGTTGCATAAAACATTTCGCACTTTCAACAATTTGATTATTTTTCTCAAATATCTGTTGAGCGCGATAAAAATAATCGGCAGCTGGAGCATAATTATAATGCGAAAGCAATTCTGATTTACCCATTAAATACATGCCTTTTCCAACACCAACTTCATAATTATTTGCCTTGCTTTTTTCTATTAATGAAGGTACAATATTTATTGCCGAATCGACAATTTCATTTAAACGCTCCTCAACTTTAATATAAGTTGAATCGATTTCTCTTTTGGCTTTAACAACCTTATCTATTGATTGCGCAAATAGTAATCCTTCCCCATTGACGGAGATCAAAATAATTAAACAAAAAAAAGCGCATTGTATTTTTTTAATCACGTAGGTTTTTAGATATCACAGAATAAGGGGCAAGAAATAATGAAGAATGATTAATCATGAATTAAGAAGTAAGATTCTGCAATTAATCATTCTTCATTCTTCATTTTTAATTATTAATCTACCAACTTGAGCAAGAGAAAGGACAATAACATTTCAAAACATAAACGCCACTGTTGACTGATCCGTCTACTTTGGTTGAGTCGGTTATCATTCCTCTAACAACAAGTGCTTTTTTCTCTTGGTAGGTAACAAAATCGAGGGTAACGCTATTGATTTCCAAACTATCAAAAATAGAGTCGAAAATGCGCTTACTCAATATATAACCGGTTGGAGGGTTGCCTAGTTGGTCTGCTGGAAAATCATTACGATACTGTTCTACAATTGTCTTCGCTTCATTGAAAGAAATTTCAGTCGCCGACAACTCTTCATTTTGCGAATACCGTTTAGTGTTATCACATGCTCCTTTGTCTGGAGCCATCATATTATTTTCACATCGCTCATACAAATAATAATTATAGCCTAGCGATGCAAGTAATAAAACAAGTAGAATAGTGGACTTTGAGTTCATAGGTCTGTGTGATTAGTAAGAGATAAAAATTATATAGAATATTCGTTGAGGTTCAATTGTCAACTAACATCGAACTTTAAAACTTTAAATAACAGTTTAAATTTAAATAAATAAACATATACCAGTCAACCTTTCTACAACTTCAATCCGATTAAAAAGAGAAATATTAAGAAAAACAGTATTCACTTTAATGATCTACTCATTAATTGCTACCAAAGTCCAAAAAATATAGATAAATCGGCCAATGGATTTTGCCAATTAACGATCTAAATCGGCTCAAGAATAAACCTGTTTTTATAAAAAAAAAATTAAGCTGGAAAATAAGAACTTGCCTAAGTAAATTACTAAGGCTATTTTTTGGAATAAAAAGTAATCTTTTGTTCTCTTATTTTTAGAGAATAACTGCTCTCAGCACCGGCTTCAATTGAAAACTTCCATTTCCCTGCTCTACAACAGAACTTGCAGCATCAAAATCGAGTTGAATGATGGTGGTATCACCCGCAATAACATCGCTATGAATCTGAAGTTTTAACCCTGATTCTGAGCCACTCGGAACAGACAAAGGATAAGTAATTCCATTTTTAGTAACGGCATTATTTGCTCCAAGAATTAACCTGATTTGTGAAACGGTACCGGCAGGAATAGTAGTTGTGGCTAAAAGGGTGTCGAAACCATTTGTGTATTGAAGAAGATTATAGATACCAGGTGCAGGAATTGCTAAAGTAACCCAACCCGTTGTGTTTGAATGAACTTCCACGCCAACTACATCCACATTTACAGAATCATAAAGAGCAGGAGCATCGGTTAATCGAACCGCTAAAAAACCTCCATTTTCAGGCTTTTTTATGCATTCAGACTTATTACAAGCAATCGCTATTGCAATGACTGAAAAAACCAAAAGAATACGTTTCATGTCTATTATTTTTACAATAATACGCCTCAAATTGGTTCGACATATGAATTCGCTGATTTTTAGACATCATAGCAAAAAATATTGTTGATAAGCAATTGTTTTTCAATTCCATGTGTAACAAATTGAAGTGCCGCATTTATTAAGCTAAGCCAATAACTACTGCTGTTTTCATCAAAACCAGGATTATCTTAATTTTAACAGGTGAACTGCAAGGCCGTTTTCCTCAAAATGAAATTGAATAAAAAAACGCTTAAATGTTCTGCCAACTTGTCACTTGCCTGTAAATGATTTATCTTTGCCGTCCAATAATAATAGAATGCACTTGCAAGGAAATAAAGTAATTGACGAAGCTCGCCAAGGTGAAGCGCTCATGGCAGAAACGAAGGTGGAACCCAATGGAAAAAAAATGTACTTAGAAAGTTATGGTTGTGCTATGAATTTTTCTGATAGCGAAATTGTAGCTTCTATCATGACTAGTAATGGTTACCAAACAACAAAAATTATTGAAGAGGCGAATGTTATTTTTTTAAATACGTGCGCTATTCGCGACAATGCAGAATTAAGAGTTTGGGCACGCTTACGCGAGATCAAAAAAAATAAAAAGAAAAACGAAGAACTTATAATTGGTGTACTAGGCTGCATGGCCGAGCGACTAAAAGATGAATTACTTGAAAAAGAAAAGTTGGTCGACATCGTTGTTGGTCCTGATTCATATCGCGACCTACCTAATTTAATTTCACTTGCAGAAACGGGACAGAAAGGTGTAAACGTATTACTTTCTAGAGAAGAAACATATGCAGAAATTAGTCCTGTTCGTTTAGGTACAAATGGCATCAACGGATTTATTTCTATTATGCGTGGATGTGATAACATGTGTTCTTTTTGTGTTGTTCCGTTTACTCGAGGAAGAGAAAGAAGCAGAGATCCTGAATCGATTGTTAACGAAGCAAAACACATGTTTGAACTTGGTTACCGCGAAGTAACTTTGCTCGGACAAAATGTAGACTCCTATTTATTCTGGGGAGGTGGGCCGAAGAAAGACCTAGATCCAAAAATTGTTCACTTGGCAATGAATCATCAGTTACCTGAAGGAGAACAAAAAAACTTTACCACATTTGCCGATCTGCTCGAACGTGTTGCTCAAGTAAACAGCGAACTTAGAATCCGTTTCTCCACTAGCAATCCTCGCGACATGACCGATGCCGTACTTTATTCAATTGCTAAGTACGACAACATTTGCAAATACATTCATCTTCCTGTGCAATCAGGAAATAGTCGTGTACTCGATAAAATGAATAGAGGTTATTCGCGCGAACTTTTCATGAGTCGTATTGAATCTATTCGTCGCATTCTTCCTGGAGCAGGGCTTTCAACAGATATTATTACCGGCTTTTGTTCGGAGACAGATGAAGAGCACCAAGACACATTGAGTTTAATGGAATGGTCGCAGTTCGACTTTTCTTATATGTTTAAATATTCAGAACGTCCGGGAACATTAGCGCAAAGAAAATATCCGGATGATATTCCTGAGGAAATAAAATCAAAACGCCTTTCAGAAATCATCGAATTACAAAGCAGATTATCGCACGAAAGCAATAAAAAAGATATCGGTAAAAAGTGTATTGTGTTAGTCGAAAATTTCTCGAAACGGTCGAACGATTATATGTCGGGGCGAAATTCAGAAAACAAAGTTGTAATTGTGCCTCGTAATAATCTCAAACCGGGCGATTATGTAGAAGTAACAATTACCGATTGTACACCTGCGACACTGATGGGGGTTCAAGAAGTAAGAAGTAAGAAGTAAGAAGTTAGAAGTAAGAAGTAAGAAGTAAGAAGTAAGAAGTAAGAAGTAAGAAGTAAGAAGTAAGAAGTAAGAAGTAAGAAGTAAGAAGTAAGAAGTTAGAAGTTAGAAGTAAGAAGTAAGAAGTAAGAAGTAAGAAGTAAGAAGTAA
>JAYTOX010000086.1:0-42394 GCA_043747595.1 Bacteroidota bacterium
ATAATTCTGATTACATTACTTCTCTATAGAAAAATTGAAACGATCGGAAAAATTGGTGTTGTGATGTGGATAGCAGTTTTAGCTACATTACTTTGGATTATTGTAGGAGGAGTTACTCATCATACAATTTCAAATAATTACTTCTCTTCTGTAAATACAATTCCCTTCAACCTTTTTTTCACTTCACTAGGCTTTGCTTCTGTAAAAACTATTTATAGTTATTTGGGCTATTACAATGTTTGTCATTTAGGAAGTGAAATAAAATCGCCCGAAAAAAATATTCCACGCAGTATTTTTATTTCAATTTTCGGAATCTCTATTTTATACCTTGCTATGAACATCAGTGTTGTAAGTGTTATTCCTTGGCAAGAAGCACAAAACTCAAAGTATGTTGTGAGTATGTTCATTGAAAAAATTTATGGACATTCTGCCGGAATTTTAGCAACGGTAATGATTCTTATCGTTGCATTCTCTTCTGTATTTGCTGTTGTTCTTGGCTACTCACGCATTCCTTACGCAGCAGCAAAAGACGGAAACTTCTTCCCTATATTTGCTCGCTTACACTCTAAAAAACATTTTCCACATATCAGCCTTTTATTTATTTGTTCACTCGGATTTGTATTCAGTCTATTGTTCCGTTTAAGTGAAGTGATTAGCGCAATTCTTGCGATGAGAATTATCGTTCAGTTTATAGGTCAAGCTGTCGGTCTAATATTATTACGCAAAAGAAAAGGAATAAAACATCTACCATTCAAAATGCCACTTTATCCATTACCGGTAATCTTGGTAATTATTATATGGTTTCTAATATTCCTTAGTACCGGAATTGCATTTGCTTTATCTGGATTACTAGTTATTTTCTTAGGAGTAATTGCTTACTTTCTATCAATCAAATATAAAATCTTCGAGCACAAAAAAAATATACTATAAAATGAAAAATTTCTTACTGATAATATTCTGCTTATTCACTCTTTCATCAATTGCTCAAAGCTACGACTCTACTCGTGTATTGATTGTAACAGCTCATCCCGATGATGAAACAGGATTTGCCGCTACCGTATATAAAATAACTCATGAGCTTAATGGAGCGGTTGATCTAGCTGTTATCACCAATGGTGAAGCAGGCTATAAGTATTCTACCTTAGCAGAATCATATTACCATCTGCCACTTACAGAAGAATCGGCCGGGAGGAAATACTTGCCAACTATTCGCAAAAAAGAATTGATGGCAGCCGGAGAAATAATCGGTATTGAAAAATGTTATTTCTTCGATCAACAAGACAATCATTACACCTTAGATGTCGATACTGTTTTTAAAGAAGTGTGGGATGTGGCAGGAATAAAAAATCGCTTGAGCAATATTATTTCTAAAGGAAATTATGATTTTATTTTTTGCTTATTGCCTACACCCGAAACTCATGGTCATCATAAAGGGGCTACAATTTTAGCTTTGCAAACGGTAAACGAATTGAAGATGGATAAAAAACCAATTATCCTTGCTGCGACAGTTAGTAGTGTCGGGGATACGACAGTAACTAAATTTAATGGACTAGAAAAATTTCCACTTACAACTGTTTCAAAAGGTGCTTCAACATTTATGTTCGACAGAACTGCTTCTTTCGGTTTTAAAAAAGCATTGAATTATAAGATAATCGTAAATTGGGAAATTGCTGAACATAAATCGCAAGGATCTATGCAAACGTATCTGAACAAAGGTGATTACGAAAATTTTTGGTACTTTGACATGAATGGCGATGAAGGAATAAAGAAAACTGAAAACTTGTTTGAAAAACTAAAACTTTCGAGAGAAAAATAATCACTTTTCAAATAATATTTGAAAATAAAAAGGTCTGCAAATAATATTTGCAGACCTTTTTATTTATTCTGAGTTTTAATTAAAATCGATAGCCTAAGCACAAACCTGATGCACGGAATGCAACTGATCCTATTTCATACTTTACACTTACACTTGTTGAAGTTACATCTGAAGTTAGAGTTCCCGGGATATTACTGTCAAGATCTGCTATCTGCACTTTAATATCTTCAATATCGCTTTGTGTAAAATTACCAACGCCAGTTAAGGTTGCTGATTGACTTCCAAATCCGAATCCTACAATCCACCAATCTAAAGTCATGTGTGCACCAAGCTTCCATTGTGTTCCAAACATCAAACCTACTGTTGTGCTTTTTAATGTTCCATCTACATACACTCTTTCATCTTTGTTGGTGGTGTTTGAATGATACTCTACCCCTAATTTATCGACACCATATTTAGAATAACGTAAGTAAGGAGCTATATAAAATCCTTTTGGCGCATTTCCGCTAAAATAATAACGGTATTCCGGGGTAAATGAAAATCCCGAGAACGATAATAACTTCAAAGCTCCACTTGAATCTTTGTCGGTGATTACTGTGGGTAAATAACGAGATGGAAGTATTGACACTCCCAAACAAATTGACGAATGCTCTTTCAGTGTATGCTCGTACTGAAGCGATACATTTCCTAAAGCTAGTGCAAACAAATTCAGTTTGATTTGATTGTCTTGTGCTTGTACTGATAGTGCAATGAGAATAAAAAACGAAGTAATAATTTTTTTCATAGAGTAGTTTTAAGTTAAGAGTGAGTAAGTATTTTAATAATGTTGAATTCTGATAAATTTAATCCTACAAGCAAGTAACAAAAAGATTTCTAATAATTTATTAAATAGTTATAAAATTGTGATTATCTCCTAAAGAAAGACAAATCTTTGACTTCTTTAGGCCTTCCAAACTTTAATTTCCGTAAGTTTGAGCCAAATAAGATGATTATGGAATATAGAAGATTAGGTAAATCAGGACTACAGCTTAGTGCTCTTTCGCTAGGTTCATGGTTAACTTTTGGTAAACAAATTGAAAACGGCATTGCAGAAGAGCTTATGTCCATTGCTTATGATTCAGGCATCAATTTTTTCGATAATGCCGAAATTTATGCTCGCGGAAAATCTGAAATTGTAATGGGTGAAATACTTAAAAAGAAAAACTGGGATCGTTCTACATATATTGTCTCAAGCAAATTGTTTTTCGGTATTCATGGTGAAGACGCAAAACCAAATCAACGTGGCTTATCTCGTAAACATATTTTTGATGGATGTCACAGCGCCATGCAACGTTTACAAGTAGATTACATCGATTTACTTTTTTGTCACCGCCCCGATAAAAATACTCCCATAGAAGAAACTGTTTGGGCTATGAACTTACTTATTCAACAAGGAAAAATTTTATACTGGGGAACTTCTGAGTGGAGTGCTGCTGAAATTATGGAAGCCATTCTTGCTGCAGAAAAAAATCATTTAATCGGACCAATCATGGAACAGCCTCAATATAGTATGCTTGTTCGCGATAAGATGGAAAAAGAATTTTTACATCTTTTTAAAAATCATGGTATCGGAACTACTATATGGTCGCCGCTTGCCTCTGGTATGTTAACCGGCAAATACAATAACGATAGCCCTAACGATACTCGTTTAGCTTTAAAAGGAATGGATTGGTTGAAAGATCGATTACTTCTGGAAGAGAATTTGAAAAAAGTTGAGCTAACAAAACGTATTGCCGATGAAATCGAAACGACTCTTCCTCTTCTTGGTATCGCTTGGTGTTTAAAAAATCCAAACGTAAGCTCTGTAATTCTTGGCGCAAGTAAAACTTCTCAACTAAAAGAAAATTTAAACGCACTTGAAGTGGTTCTTAAACTTACTTCTGAAATAATGAACAAGATCGATGAGATCTGGAAAAATAAACCTGTTCAAGCTGAATTCTGAAAAATAAATTTTACTCCATAAAAAAAGCCCGAATCACTATTCGGGCTTTTTTATTTTTAACGCTCATCGGCCGATGGTCCGTATGCTCCCGGAACCGATACATCTAACAATCTCAGATAAACTGATAGTTGTCCGCGGTGATGTATTATATGATTCATTACCATATCGCGCAATACTTTTCCCTTGGGTTGAGTGAAAATAATAAAATCGCCGCGACGCAATGTCCATGGCTTTTGAAGTTCGTCTTCTGCAGTATTCTCCAATGCAACAATTGCTGCATCGTTTTTTAACTTAAAAAAACTAACGAGCTCTTCTGTTGTTTTCATTTCCGGATTTGGTGTCATTGGCTTCGCGAAATCTAATTCATCTTCCGTTACTGTTATTGTTGCCCATTCACTCATCTCTGCAACATGACGTGCAAGTCTTTCTAGCGTCATCGATTTTTCGTGTGGCTTCCAGCTTCCTTTGTCAAGCGGAACTCTTTCTAACATCTTTTGTGTTTTTGTTGCTTCATATTTTAACTCTTCAACAAATGATTTTATTACTGACATACGTTTGGTTTTATTTTTTATTTTTTTCTATCCAACTATTAATTTCTCTTTCGAAAATGTCTAACGGCAAACATCCATTGATCAAGACAATGTCGTGAAATGATTTAATGTCGAATTTATTTCCTAACTCTTTTTCTGCTTTTGCTCGTAACTCAAGTATTTTCATTTGACCAATCTTATACGCCAACGCTTGTCCCGGAATCGCAATGTATCTCTCTATCTCGGCTGTAATATCGGCTTCGCTTTCTGCTTCGTTATTCAATGAAAAACTAATCGCGTCTTCTCGCGTCATTCCTTTTAAATGCATTCCTACATCTACTACTAATCGAATTGCACGATGCATCTCTTCACTCAAACTTCCAAAATATTGGTATGGGTCAGTATATAACCCCAATTCTTTTCCTAACGACTCTGTGTATAATGCCCAACCTTCGCCATAAGCTCCATACCATCCAAAACGACGGAACTTTGGCAGGTCTTCATTTTCTTGCTGTATGGATGTTTGATAATGATGGCCGGGAATGGCTTCATGCAAAAACAAATCTTCCATGCCTACTACATTAAACTTCGTTGCATCTAAAACCGGCACATAAAATATTCCCGGGCGTGAACCATCTGGCGCTGCTTGATTATACTCTGCACTTGCCGATGCTTCTCTGAATTTTTCTGTTTGCCTCACTTCGAATTTTGCCTTTGGAACAAGATTGAAAAGCTGCTTTAATTGCGGCTGTTCCTTCACTTCTATTTGTCTGTATGCATTTATAACATCACTGTCTTGCTTAAATGGCATAAACTGTTTATCAGTATGAATAAAAGTGAAAAACTCTTTCAACGTTCCTTTAAACCCTGTTTGCTCTTTTACTTTTTCCATTTCACTGTGCAAACGCGCTACTTCCTTCTGCCCTATTTCGTAAATCTGATCGGGAGTTAGATCTGTTGTTGTCCAAAATTTCGCGAGATAAGAATAATACTCTTTCCCATTCGGAATTTCCCCAATGCCAATTGTCGCACGACATTTAGCCATATACTCGTCTTTAATAAATCCGTACAATTTCTCATAGCTAGGAACAACCTTTTCTGAAATTGCTTTTTTATACAATGCTGTTAAACGTACTTTGTCGCTATCATTAAAATTCTTTGGGAAATTTTTTATCGGTCCGGCAAAAACGTTTTGCATCGGATCTTTCACTATTATCTCTTTTAATTGAGGAAGCACTTTTAGCATTAATACTTTCGGCGGAACAACTCCTGTCTCCATTCCACGTTTCATATTACTTACCATCGTATCAACATAAGAAACAAAATCATTTATACGACCTAAAAAGTTGTCATAGTCTTTTACGGTTTTAAATGGCTGATTACCGCTTCCTGATCCTAACAACGGAAACGTTAAGTGCATACTCCAAAACTGATTCACTGGCATCAGATTGTCATGAAACTTCAAGCCTTCAAGCTGCATCTGCATTTCACGAACCATTATGTCATAGCTAAGTACCGATTGTCCCGACAAGTTTTTTCTGTCGAGCTTGCTTAACTCATCTGCGTATTTTGAATACATCGATTTGATCTTCTCTCTGTAAGCATCTGAAAGATCACACGGCAACTGATCATTGTATCTGTCATCAGCTATTGCTGTAGCTTCAAGAGGAAATAATTTTAATCGCTCTTCGTAATAATTATTTAACAACGTATCTAATGCTCCGTTCTTATTTTCTGTTTCCATTTGTTTTCTTTCGCCACATGCTAATAAAGAAATAGCAATTACGATTAACGATAGTGTCTTTTTCATTGGTGAGTTTATATCAACGAAGTACGGAAATTTTTGTCTAAAAAATCACTTGTTTTATGAAAGATTGATTAATTATTTTTGCACTCTTCATTCTCTTACCATAAAAAAAGGAGCATCTCTTCGTAGAAATGCTCCTTTTTTACTTTTATTTATTTCGTCATTTTAAAAAACGAACATCTTGAGCCTAGTATGGCATTAAATTAAGAAACTTATTGCGAAACCACACCTTCATACATTTTCTCTTTCATTTCTTTTACTCGTTCGTCTTCCAAATATTCATCGTACGTCATTACTTTATCAATAATTCCATTCGGCGTCAACTCAATTATTCGGTTGGCTACTGTGTGCATAAACTCATGATCATGCGAAGTAAATAATGCATTGTGTTTCCAATCTTTCAATGCATTGTTAAAAGCTGTGATTGATTCTAGGTCTAAGTGGTTTGTGGGCTCATCTAAAATTAAACAGTTGGCATTCGTTAGCATCATTCTCGATACCATACAACGAACTTTCTCTCCTCCCGATAATACATTCGACATTTTCAACGACTCTTCTCCGCTAAATAACATTCGCCCTAAAAATCCTCTAATATATGTTTCGTCTTTGTCTTTTGAATACTGGCGTAACCAATCAATCAAATTGTAATCGCTTTTGAAAAATGTAGAATTATCGTTTGGTAAATACGACTTGGTAATCGTTGTTCCCCAAGTAAAACTTCCTGAGTCGGCTGTCTCTTCTCCATTCAGTATATCGAAGAAGGTAGAAATAGCTGTATGATCTCTCGAAATAACAGCTACCTTATCTCCTTTGTTCAACGTAAAAGTAATATCGTTGAAATATGATATTCCATCGGATGATGATTTTGATAAATGCTCGACCAATAAAATCTGATCGCCACAATCACGATCTGCTTTAAAAATAATTCCCGGATATTTTCGTGTTGATGGCTGTATGTCGTCTATCACCAACTTCTCCAATAATTTTTTACGACTGGTGGCTTGTCGCGACTTAGAAGCATTTGCGCTAAATCTCTCTACGAAATCTTGCAACTCTTTTCGTTTGTCTTCAACCTTTTTATTTTGATCTGATCGCTGACGCAATGCAAGCTGACTCGATTCGTACCAAAACGTATAGTTACCGGTGTACAGTTTTATTTTATTGAAATCAATATCTGCAATGTGTGTACATACTGCATCTAAGAAGTGACGATCGTGAGACACAACAATTACTGTATTTTGAAAATCGGCAAGAAAATTTTCTAGCCATGATATCGTTTCTACATCTAAATCATTCGTAGGCTCATCGAGTAAAAGGATATCAGGATTACCAAACAATGCTTGCGCTAGCAATACTCTTACTTTTTCTTTTCCGTTCAAATCGCCAAGCAATGTTTGATGCATCGCTTCTTTAATACCTAAACTTCCAAGTAAACTTGCGGCATTCGATTCAGCATCCCAGCCATTCATTTCAGAAAAAAGATGCTCCAGTTCTGCTGCACGATTTCCATCTTCATCGTTAAAATCTTCTTTGGCATACAATGCATCCTTTTCATGCATTACAGCCCATAGTTTTGAATTGCCCATAAGGACGGTGTCGATCACTTTTTTATCGTCGAACTGAAAGTGATTTTGACTCAAAACACTCATTCTTTCGCCTGGAGTAATGGAAATTTGTCCGGATGAAGGGTCAATTTCTCCCGATAATATTTTCAAAAATGTGGATTTTCCGGCGCCATTAGCCCCAATTACGCCATAACAATTTCCCGGAGTGAACTTAATGTTCACTTCGTCGAATAAAACTCGCTTTCCGTAGCGTAATGAAATGTTTGATGTTGCTATCATTGCTTTTCCCCTTTATTTCGGGCCGCAAAGGTAGTGAATATCAAGGGCATTATTGCTATTTACCACGTTATTCTTCCTTCTCAAATGGCATTTTTTCACACTAAAAACTAAGGTTCAAATTAATCCAATGAACAAGAAAACCCGAAAAAAGGAATACTCCCTTTCAGCCTTTTAATTTCTCTTCTCTATCAAAAAATTACAGGAATTCATTCCATCAAAAAACCCTCATCACTCCACTTTTTTTTCAGCCTCTGCTGCTACATTGTTTTGAGTAGTCATAATTCCTAGCATCATTAAAAATGCTGAAAGAATTATTACTTGAATAATCAGTGATTGATTTACTAAACCAATTCGATTGATCGGCTCTATCGATAGAAACAACAAAATAGTTATCAATCCACGAGGAGCAACAAATAACAAGGGCTTTAAAGGAAGCTTCGATAGTTTTAATTGTATAATTCTAAACACAAAAATGTAACCAACAATTACAATCGCCCACACAAATGTATCAGCATTTAATATTTCCTTTGTCTCCATTAAATATCCAAAGAGTAAAAAGAATAATGCTCGAACAAGAAACGCGGCTTCAATCGTGAGCTCTTTAAACTTTCTTACTTCCTTGTTTAAAACGTCCGGTCGCATTTTATCTATCCACTTTATATGTCGTAACTCATCAAGATTACCAATGAATAATCCAAATAGCATAATAAAAATTAATCCAGGCAAATGATAAATTTTTGATACGGCATAAATTAAAATAACTAAAAGAATAATGGGCACAAATTTAATGTGATGTTCTATTCCGCTTAATAAAAAAGAAAGTCCAATAGTTGCTACGAATGAAACAATCGTAACTATAATAAGCTGTAGTCCGAAATGTGAAAAGGAATAAAAATCGAATGTGTCGTTAAGCGCTACGAAATTGAAAAACAGTACGCCTAATATATCAGACAAACTACTTTCATAGATCACGAACTCTTTAGAATATTTAGATAAAGTGCGAACGCTTGGGATAGCAATTGCGCTACTAATAACACAAAACGGAATTGCATTAGTAAGACTATCTTTCAGAGAACTGCCTTGATAATACATAAATATATACGCCAATAAAAATGCTAAGCCCACCATCGTCAATAGTGATCCGAAAAATGATTTCCGGATAATTCCTAACTTAGACCTATTCAGTTCCAATTCTAACGACCCTTCCAATACAATTAATATAAGTCCGATTGTTCCCAGTACAGGGAGAATAGGATTAAAATTGGGCAGCTGTATCGCTAATAAAACCGTTGCCCTTTTTACAAGCCATCCTAAAATTAACAAAAGAATTACAGATGGAATTTTTGTTTTTGAAGCTGTTAAATCGAACAAGTAAGCGAGAAGCAATAAAGAACAAAGAGCAATAATGATAACAGTAGTCATAAAGAATTTGTAATTTGAAGTGCCGATTAATTTCTGAACCGCAAATTACTATTTTTTTATTCTCGCTCGAAAACTATTTGTTCATGAAAAAATACCATTCTTAAAATAAATGAAATCAGCCAGTGATGCTTTAAAAAATAATTTTATAAATGTTCGCCGGCTAATAAAAAACTTGAACTGGCAAATATTCAATAAAGTCCTACTTTACTTCTTTGACACTAATCTTCAACGAAGCTTTCAACTTATAAACTCCTCCATTATCATCAATCGATTCTTGTGCTTTAAAATCGATTGTTAATTTATATTGACTACCATTGTAAATGTGATCAATCATTTTAATTTTTAATTTATCAAGGTCTGATGCATCCAATATTAAAGGGTGACTGATGCCATTTACAACAACTGTATTTTGATTTCCTACAATTAACTGAAGTTGTGAAATTGATCCTCCCGATAATTTAATTTTTCCCAAAAATGCTTGATGCAAACTGTCTAATGTAAGTAAATCGAAAATTCCATTGTTCACGGTTAATGTTACCCAACTTCCGGATGCTTGTGAATAAATGGAAACTCCTTTTACCTCAATCTTTATTTTTTCATAAGCTGTAGCAGGAGCATCTTGAAGATAAACTGCCATGTCTGCCGTTTGGTCGGATTCTTTTTTACATGAAGAAAAAGCGAATACTGCTAGTAAGATAGCAAGAAGAGATAATTTTTGCATAAGAATTTGTTTTTATAATCAATTAGGCATTCATTCCCAGTCGTGGTGCAAGATACACATACTTCAGCGTAAGAATTCTGTTTCTTGTATTAAGTCTTACAAATCCATTATTCCTTGGTCCAAACATTCAAATAACTCATAAGTCGGTAAAATGTTTTCATAATCATAAAGTGAGATGAAAATCATATTTTTAAAACAACATACTCTACATTTTACAAAACTTTTGCACTGTTTCATTTCTTAGATAGTAAAATCCCAATCATGATCTGCCAATTGGCCAAAATTTCGCCGCTTTAATTGCTTTTGAATCGAGCTCTTACTTGTTAAACAAAAACATCGGCATTCGGGTTGTTTTTATTCTATTTAGCCAAGTGTAAGATTAGCTGATTCTTTAAACAACAAAATGATCTGTAAAAGGTATTTAATAATTGAGCCTTCTTGAACACTCAATCAAATCACAACTGCGAAATTATTTACTATTATGAAAACATCCAACTCGTCAAATTTATTAAACACAATTTTACTGTTACTAGGCGTAAGCGCCTTGTATTTTATAAGCGCACGTCTCGGATTACTTCTTGCATATGAAAACACAAACGCTTCCCCTGTTTGGCCGCCGTCCGGATTAGCCCTCGCCTTAGTAATGATTCTTGGCAGAAAAGTAATCCCCGGAGTTTTCATTGGGGCTTTAGCAGCAAATGCTACTGTATTTTATGCAACGCACACACTTACATCATCAACCATTTTATTTGCATCGCTATCGATTGCTATCGGAAACACAATTCAAGCTTTTATTGGCGTTTATTTGATTGATCGTTTTATTCCAAAAAATAACTTCTTAGAAAGCCATCAAAATTTTATCAAGTTCATTTTAATTTCTGTTTCGATATCAATTGTTGGAAGTGCAATTGGCACCTTTACCTTATGGTCTAATTCTATCGTATCTATTAATGCAATTGAGATCGTCTGGAAAACATGGGCAATTGGCGACTTCTCAGGAATACTAATTGTAACTCCTCTTCTAATCGCATGGAACGATAAATCACAATTTACAAGTCACAAAAATTCATTTTTTGAAAAAATAATAATCGTTTCTCTTATTTTGTTTTTTTCTCAAGCTATTTTCATTCAAAAATTTACTTTTGGTTATTCTTATAATCGGCTTTACATTTTAGTTCCATTTTTATTATGGGCCGTTTTCCGACTTGGGCAACGGGGCTTAATAACTTGTCTAACTGTTTTAACAACTTGTGCTATTTTAGGTACGATTTCAGGTCATGGTCCTTTTGTTAATGCAAACATGAATGATTCATTACTTCAACTCTTTGCTTACATTTCCGTAACCACAATTACATTTATTTCATTAAGCGCTTCACTCGTTCAAAGCAAAAGAGTCTTTAAGCAATTGAAGACCTATAAAAATGAATTAGAAGATCGTATTAAAACCAGAACACAAGAATTAGAAAATGTAAATAATAATTTAAAATCAGAAATTGATAAAAAAGAAAAATATGAAGAAGTATTAAAAAACAATACTCTTTTATTCAATGAAGCACAACGCATGGCGCATATTGGAAGCTGGGAATGGGATATTGAAAGCGGAAAAGGTGTTTGGTCGGACGAACTTTATAATGTTTATGGCTTTGACAAGAAAAATACAGTTGCAACCTTTGATGTATTTTATTCAATTCTTCATCCTGAAGACAAAGAATCAGTAATGAAGGCTGTGAAGCATTCTGTGAGGTCGAATGACGACTTCAAAATGGAATATAGAGTTATTCACTCAAATGGAACAGTAAGATATATTGATGCTCGCGGTGAGATTTTCAAAAATAGCCTTGGCGTCGCAATTAAAATGATGGGGACTTCACAAGACATTACGGAACGAAAAGAAGTTGAAGAAAAAATTCGACACTTATCTGAATTTCAAAATGTCATTCTGAATGGGACGGAATATTCTATTATTTCGACTGATAGTGCTGGAACTATTACAACGTTCAACAAAGGTGCAGAAAGTATGCTTGGCTACTTAAGCGAAGAGGTTATAGGCAAATGCACTCCTGCTATCGTACACGATTTAGAGGAGGTTATTCGTCGTGCTGCTTCACTGACTCAAGAACTTGGAACTCTTATTGAACCTGGCTTTGATGCTTTCGTAGCTAAATCAAGAATGGGAGAAGCTGATGTAAATGAATGGACTTACGTAAGCAAAAACGGCGATCGAACTCTTGTTGAATTGTCTGTAACAACACTACGCAATGAAAAAAATAATATTACCGGTTATTTAGGAATTGCAAAAGACATTACTCAACGAAAACGAATTACTGAAGAACTTGAGAAGGCAAAACATTTTGCTGAAGAATCTGCTCGGTTAAAAGAAGTATTCCTTGCAAACATGAGTCACGAAATTCGTACTCCAATGAATGCAATAGTCGGATTTAATTCATTAATGAAAAACACAATTCTAAATAAAGAACAAGCAGGATATGTTTCCAATATTAATAAGGCGTCAGACAACCTTTTATCAATTATAAACAATATTCTTGATCTATCCAAAATAGAATCTGGCCTTATGGAAATTGAAAACACAATCGTCCATCTGCCGTCTTTGCTCGAGTCGGTTCACTCTATTATAATGGGTAACTCAATAGAAAAAAACTTAGAGATTTCCCTTTCTTTAAACCCAACATTACCCGAATTTGTAATGTGCGATCAAACGCGCCTATCTCAAATTTTAATAAATCTAACTGCAAATGCTATAAAATTTACTGAACAAGGATTTGTCAATATTCGTGTCGACATATTTAACAACAATCAACAACATCCGCAACTAAAATTTATCATTCAAGATAGTGGAATTGGTATTGCTCAAGAAAACAAGATTGCTATTTTTGAACGATTCAAACAAGAGTCATCTGATACTACAAGAAAATATGGCGGGTCAGGGCTTGGACTTAGTATAGTAATGAATTTAGTAAAGCTAATGAAAGGGAGAATATACGTTGAAAGTCAACTTGGAAAAGGTTCTGAGTTTACAGTAATTATTCCCGTTGAAAATTGTAACGAATCTCAAATACAGCAATACAAAAGTTTAATTAAGTCGGTTTCTTCTTCACCTATTTCTAAATCAAAAAAACTAAATATACTATTGGTTGAAGATAATAGAATGAATCAACAATACGTTCACACAATATTGGAACAACAGGGCTACAATTGCCGAATTGCCGGCGATGGATTAGAGGCCATAAAACTTATGTACGATGATGTATTTGATGTTATTCTAATGGATATTCAAATGCCCCGAATGGATGGGCATGAAGCAACTCGAATTATTCGTGATGAACTAAAAAGTAATGTGCCAATTATTGCGCTTACTGCGAATGCAACTTCTAGCGACTTCGAAAAATGTATTCAAAGTGGCATGAATGGATATATTTCCAAACCATATAAACCAAATGTGTTAGTCGAAAAAATTACTGAAGTTTGTTGTGGTAGTGCTGAACCTAATAACATTATTTCAACCGAATCTATTTCTAAATTGAATCCCACAAAAGCTAGATTAGTTAATTTAATACATTTGAAAGACCAAGTAAATGGAAAATCGGCTGCTGTGAAACAACTGATTGAAATATTTTTAGAAGATACGCCTCCATTGATTAAAGATCTAAGTGAAGCTATAAAGAAAAAAGAATATTATTCTATCGAAAAAATTTCCCACCAACTAGTATCAAGTTTTGCAATTATTGGAACTGAAACAGCTATAACAGCTTTGCAAACGATGGAATATAGCGCTGCAAAAAAAGGATGTATTAGCAAAATTTCTAAATCATTTGATAACCTTAAGACGATTACACAACAATTGATTGATGAAATTAAATCAATCAACTACCATAGTATTTAAATCCCCACAATTACTAAAAACTAAAATTTATGAATTGTTTAATTGTTGACGATAATAAAATGGCGAGGACAGTACTCTCTCACCAAATTGAAGACATTTCCTTCTTGAATCTTGTTGGAGAATGTGAAAACGTAATGCAGGCTACTAGTGTTTTGAATAGTGAAAAAATCGATATACTGTTTTTAGATATTGAAATGCCGAAAATTTCAGGAATTGATTTTCTTAGAAACGTTTCTAATCTGCCTATGGTTGTTCTAATTTCTTCACGTCCCGAATATGCTCTTGAAGCTTTTGAATACAATGTTATTGATTATATTATTAAACCACTCAAAGCCGACCGTTTCCTAAAAGCAATTATGAAGGCAAAAGAAATTTATGATAAAAAAAATAATTTATCAACTGCTGAAAAAGAATACTTCTTCTTTAGAGAAAAAGGTGTGGCATCTAAATTAAAATTTGAAGACATCTATTATATTCAAGCAAATGGCGATTACATAACAATTTTCACCAATGCTAAAAATTACACCATTCATTCTACAATGAATTCAATTGAAAAAGAATTACCAACCGACAAATTTTTGCGTGTTCATCGTTCATACATCATAGCACTCGACAAAATTGAAACAGTTGAAGACAACACTGCTTACATCAACAAGAAAAATATTCCTATTGGCGACAAGCAAAAATCGTCGCTGATGGAGCGAATCAATTTGTTGTAATTCTCATCGAAAAGAAATCGATTCTCATCGAATCTATTTGCCTGTTCAACGAAAAAACGCCAATTTAAATCTTTTTGCCACTATTATTGTAGTCTTAATCATAGATTACAAAAGTGAAAACAACGAAAATATTAAATAAGAATTTAACAAAAGGCCAGCTTGTAATTTCAAGAGCCTTATGTTTCTTATTGATTTCATTTTTATTTTCTTCCACTACTTTCGGCCTAAGCTCTCAAACAAAAACAGGAGTTACATATGCTACTACCGCAATCGCTGGATCAGTTGGCGGTTGGTCAGGTCCATCAAATGCAATTTCTTCTAATGATGTTTATGCTGTTCCTTCTGCTAACATGCCTAACAATGGCGATTATACCGATTATTTAAAAATAACAAATTTCCAATTTACCATTCCCGCCGGGAGTGTTATTACTGGCATTGCCGTGAATGTAGAACGGTCCGATGCAAATGGTAAGTCGAAAGACTCTGAAATAAAAGTTATAAAAGCAGGTAGTATTATTTCTACCAACAAAGCCCTTAGTCCTGCTTGGGGAGGAACAGATGCGGTACAATCTTATGGTGCCAATGGAGATGTCTGGGGATCTACTTGGACAGTAGCTGATATTAACGCTGTAAATTTTGGATTTGCTTTTTCTGCGAAACGTGTCGGTGGTGGTGGACAGGCAACTCTTGCAAAAATTGATGAAGTAATTATTACGGTTTATTATACAACGCCCTTACCAATTGACTTGATTTATTTTCGTGCCCAAAACGATGATAAATCAGTCAATTTGTTTTGGGAAACAGCCACTGAAATAAATAATGATTATTTCACAATTGAAAGATCTATAGACGGAATTAATTTTGAAGCTATTGCAAATATGAATGGTAGCGGAAATAGTTCAACTGCTCTTGCATATCAATTTACTGATGCTACCCCATTATCTGGAACTTCTTATTACAGATTGAAACAAACCGATTACGATGGTCAATCTGAAACTTTCAACATTGTTGTGATAGATCATAAAGAAGTTGGATTAGATTTAGTAAGCCTACAAATATCTTCCTCTTTTTTTGAAGAATCGTTTACGGCACGATTTAATTCTGTTACAAATGAAACAATAACTATTACACTCTTAGATCTTTTAGGTAAGCAAGTATATACTAACAAAATTCAATCTCTCAAAGGCGAAAACGCTTTTACTTTCTCCGCCCATGAACTTTTGAAATCAGGCACATATATTCTCCTAGTTAGAAATGAAAGTAAAATACTTGGATCTACTAAATTGATGTATTCAAAGCAATAAAAACTGGCCCACCCACCATTTCGCGCATTGTATCGTACGAAATAAAAATCCCATACTTGATATTTTATATCGACTATGGGATTTTAATTTTTAATTATATTTTACTTCAATGCATAAAAGTGTTTTACTTTCGCCACAGATTTATTAATCGTCATCTTATCGGCTGCTTCTACAGCAATTATTTTGCTTTTAGAAATTGCTTTGTCTTCGCTCATTCTTTGTTTGAATTGAAAGAGATTGTATCATAAACACTAAAAAAAAATTACACTAGCCGATTTTTATATCGACAATTCAATAGTTTAAAAAAAATATCGCAAAATAATTCATCGAAAATAAAAAATGAAATTGAATTTATTCTCAATAATATTTTTCATAAAAAATACATCAACAATATCTTGCCCCTAACCCAGGCTCTTCACCGATTGTAATCTTCCCAAAATCTCCATAAACCATTCCACCAATTACCGGATCTTCTTCAAACATCATGGGTGTATCAAAATCGAAATATTTTATTTGATTGCTGCAATACGACAAATGTACTGCTGCTGTAAATCCTAAACGTGATTCTAAAAAACCGCCCAACTGTACGCCAATATTATTAGCCTCCGCCAATTTCAAAATTTTTAATGCCTTAAAAATTCCGCCCGATTTTCCCAGCTTCACATTAAAAAGATTACTCGCCCCTATTTTAATCAGTCGCGCTGCATCTAAATTGTCACAACAACTTTCATCGGCCATCAATGGTATTTTACTCACTCTTCTTATTTCTCCCAATTCCAAAAAATCATGGCGATTTATTGGCTCTTCGCAATGCTGAATATTAAACTGAACTAACTCATTCAAAACATATATCGCATCTTCTTTATTCCATCCTTGATTCGCATCAATTCTCATAGGTATTTCCATCCCTACTTTAGCTCTTATACTTCGAATTCGATTAATGTCTTCCTCCGCTTTCCCGCCAAGCTTTACTTTTATAACCGTAAACCCTCGCTGAACTATTTTCATTGCATCGTCTGCCATTTTATCGGCATCCGATAAACTCACAGTATAGTCTGTTACGATCTCTTTATTTTTTACTCCGCCTAAAAATTTGTACAATGGCAGCCCTGCTTCTTTGGAAGAAATATCATACAACGCCATATCAAATGCACTCTTGATTGATGTGTTGCCAAAAATAATTTTGTCCATCAGCAAAACATTTGCCTCAATTCCCAATGCATTTTTTCCTATCAAGTTCTCTGCAATTATTTTTCCAACTGCTACACATGTTTCCGAAGTCTCTCCATGAATGCTTCTAAAGGGACTGCACTCTCCCACTCCTTCTAATCCACTCCCACATCGAATCGTTACTGAAACATTATCGGCATAGTCGAGCCGACCTAACGAAATAATAAATGGCTCGCGCAATTTTACCTTCAACGGCTTTACTACTATCTCCTTTATTATTTCGTTTACCATAAAATTAATACACAATCAATTTGCTATAGTACACCTTCGAATTTGTGCTTTGCTTTAAAATATACGTTCCGGGCGACAAATTCTCTGTGCTTATTATAACTCTATCCCCCTTTGAAACTGTCGCTGTTTTTACGACTCTTCCTTCTACATCCATCAACTGCACATTGAACGATTGATTTTTGCTTTCAATAATTAATTGATCGTGCACAGGATTAGGATATACAAGTGAAGATAATTGATCAATGTCATTTACGCTATTAAAGAAATTATCATTTACAAAAATTGGAATTGATGCTGCGTAACTTCCTACTCCATTCGTTTCATTCAATTGAAAACTTAAAAACGCTCTCACTGAATCTGTGGTTGAAGAATTGTAGCGAATAACAATGTTCGCAGCATCTCCCGGCTGAAGTGTACTATTACCTCCGCCTGAAATAATTGACATCTCCGCCGGATGCGTAACTTGAATCGATGAAATATCTATTTGTGTATTTCCTTTATTCACTAACACATAATTAAAATCTGTTGGTGTGCTAGTAGGTATATAACCGTAAATAATCGTGTCCTGCGTTAAATCAAACGAAAAATTTGTTGGATCTACACTTGTGCTAATGAACGAATGAATGCGCTCTACAAATTGCGGATAATCAACGAATGGATTTCTATTTCTTTGTATTAGCTGAATATCATCAAGTCTTCTTTTGTCTACCTCGGTTACAGGAAAATTCATCGACCAAGTACGTAAAACATCTTCCTGAGCTTGAGTAATAAAGTTTGCATAATTCTGATATCGTAAAACAAAATAAAATAAAGCTCGCGCTACTCTTCCTTTTTGTTGATCGCGTGGCTCGAATGTACTGCCGTTAGACTTAGATCCGCCAACTGTCCATGTAGGATTGGTAACAATGGCAAATGGATAATCTGCTCTTACATTATTTGCTGTATTATCGGTCGGAAATAAATGATGCAAGTCTGACTTCATCGGCTCTGCACTCAAGAAAAAAGATTGCGGAAAAGTATGCTCGGTATTAAACGAATAATTATTTTGACAATCTGTTCTATCAATATAACCTACTGCTGTTCTCCCTGTATAAACACATTCTAATGTATTCTGTAACGCACCTTGTCCATTCGTTCGTTGATTATCGATGTTCATAAACATATTATCACGAGCTATATTATATCCTAATGAAACATAACCCGTGCCTGTTATGTTTGTGATGGTTGTCTTCAATGCTTCTTCGGAAGTGTTTTCCGTTAAGTCGTAGTAGGAATTTGAGAATCTTCCTTGACCAATAAGATCTACACTTACATATCCTCTCAATCCATCATTCACAATTACCATTTCAGAATTGTGAAAAATATTGTGTCGCGGAGAAAATTTTACCCAAACATTTTGAGAACCGAAAGCCGGAATTAAAAAAGCTGATGCATCGACCGAGAAAGCAGGCTGACCGTATGTTGTATAAAACTTAATGGCGTTTACAAAAATATTTTTTGTGGTTGGATTGCTAATTGTTAATTGCAAACTATCGGGAGCATTTTCGAAAGCTATTCCAAAATTAAGTTGGCTATTATTTACTGTTAGTCCTTGCCCGTTTACAATAGCTGGAAAATAAAATAAGGTTGCTAAGAGCAACCCTATTTGAATATTTTTAATTCTATTCATTAATTTTATTTAAACAATATTATTCTTCTGTCACTTCAATCTTAATTATTTCATCGCCTTCGCGAATTGCATCGATCACCTCTAATCCATCAACCACTTTACCGAAGCAAGTATGGTTTTTATCTAAGTGTGCAGTATTCGCACGACTGTGGCAAACGAAAAATTGTGATCCGCCTGTATCGCGACCTGCATGCGCCATACTTAATACACCACGATCGTGATATTGATTTCCTCCTGTTAATTCGCATTTAATTTTATAACCCGGCCCACCACTACCAGTACCTTCAGGACAACCGCCTTGAATTACAAAATTTGGAATAACACGATGGAAAGTCAATCCATTGTAAAATCCTTTTTCTGCTAAATCGCAAAAATTCTTTACTGTATTAGGAGCGTCTTTGTCATAAAATTCAACACTCATGTTTCCTTTCTCTGTGAAAATTGTAGCTTTTTTCATAATTATATATTGGACTGTAAAGTTAAGATAATTGAACTTGTTTTAAACGTAAATAAAATATTATCCAACAGGTGATAGATTAAAAATAAAATCTGCCGATGCCTCTTTTAAATGAATCCTAATTCGCCTTACCGGTTGTAAACTCTTTCCAGCTTTTTGTTTTGTATGCATCTTCTCCATAAAAGTGAGCGATCTGATTTAGAAAACCGGTGTTGATGTAAGAAGGAATTACATCCACCACCTCATTCTCCTCATTCAAAATTACCAGCGAAGGAAACGACAATGAGCCGTGGCATAATTCAAAGGCTAAACTATGGTAAGGAATTTGAGCGGTTCCGGGATTAATCATCGTTTTACCTTTATAGTAAAGTGTATCCTGAATAGAAGGATCAAAATCTACCAAGTCGAACTTTTTTGAAATGTATGCCATATTTAATGAATCGGTGAAGGATGCTCTTTTCTCTACTTTACAGCTGTTGCACCAATCATAATTTCCTAGAAAAACCATTTTCTTTTTTCCTGGCTTCAAATCTTTCGTGAAAAAATCTTGGGCTTGATTCCAAATAACCTTCTTTAACTTTTCCGTAATTGTAGTATCATAAAAGGCTTTTTGATATCCATTATTAAAGTCATCATACCCTGAATTGCGATATACCCCCTCTAATGAGAAGATAAGTATGGGCTCCAATTTCTTTGCTTCTAAAAATCCGGCTGCTATCATACTAAATTTGTATTCGTTTTTTTCCGGTTCTAATCCATTCAAAAAAAGTGTCGTCGGATACATCAGCTTGTTCTGAAGAAGTTTTATTGCCAATGGATGAGGTGTACGGGGTTGACTACTCGTAGGAAAATATTTTACCCCTAAGTACTCAATCGTATCTTTCCCTTCTGCATCAAATTTTACAGGATAGAAATAAGCATTGATGTATGATGAAATGTTCCCCTCGGCATACGTCGTTTTCATCATGTGCTTACACCAGCCACACCAATCGGTATAAAAGTCCATTATAATTGGACGAGGCTGTGTTTTGTATTTCACCATAGCCTCTTCGTAAGTCATCCATTTAACAAGACTTCCTTCGTTATCAGCTTGCTGACCGAAAGACGCTAAACTGACCAAACAGAAATAAATTGATAGCTTTAATTTCATCATCGCAAAAATAGGGAATAACTAGTGAGTTTTTTCTTAAAAACAAAACGACATCTCGGATAATTCTACCTATCGCCAATGACCTCACGAATTTTAAAAAATCTAGCCGATTCAAGATAAATGCTTGTTATTTAGACAAAAAGGCCGTTTTTGGATCGTTTACCCACCTTTAGTTATATCAAATCTTGCACTTCTAAAGCCAAATTCTCTTGTCTTTAATCGTCCTGTATTTGCCGTTTACCCACTGAATTGCGACTACTTACCAATAAAAAATGACAGCATACCGTGTTTGGGTTAATTTGCTTGAACGATGAAATACATACTTGCTTTCTTATTATCAACTGCTGTTTTTTCCGCAGTATCCGGCCAAACAACTTTTGAGAGAACTTACACTTACGGAATCGGCTCTACAATCTGTCCGCTTTCTAATGGAGATTTTCTTACCGGCATCAATTACCCGCTTTACGGAATAGCGCGAATGGATGAAAATGGGAATGTACTCTCTTTTCAAAATACAAATCATACAACCATCAATAATATTAAACAAGCAAACGATGGCGGATTTGTTTATACAGGAATGAGTCTGGTTAATTCGTATGCAACGGTTTCCAAGATGGATAAATATGGTTCTACTCTTTGGACAAAATCTTTTGTGCCTTCAGGATTTTCTGCAAGTGCTTCAGGGATTCTTCCGCTAACGGATAACACTTATATTTTTAACATGTCGAGTAATGGTGCTAATATTTCAATGCCCTATCAAATTTTTAAACTCGACGACGATGGCAATGAATTATGGAGAAATTTTCCGGGCGATGCTTTGGCAACTAATCATTCTCTAATTAATAGCGATCATTTAGTGATTGATGCATACACAACAAGAGTGAACGATGAATTCGGAATCATCTCCATTACCGGCATGGACAAAACTACTGGATATACACAATGGTCAAAAACTATTTACGATCCGGCATTAATGATCAACAGTAATTATCCGGGATTTTCATTGGCTGCTAATTCAAGTTGTTTGTCGGCTGCCAATGAAATTTATGTTGCCGGAACAAAATCTTTAATGACAGATCCAATGACAGGCACGTCTTATCAGTTTGTTTTAAAAACCGATGTTGCCGGAAATACAATCTGGGCAAAAACATTTGGTGAAGGATCGTTTCAACAAATAAATCAAGTAGCAGATGGCGGGTTAGTATTGATTGGTAAAGATGCAAATTACGAAGGGTTAATGATGATGAAAATAAATTCGAACGGCGACAGTTTGTGGTCGACCTACTTTAACGCATTCAACAACTCAGCAGCATTAGATTTTCACGAAACGGCCGATCAAGGATTTATTGTAAGTGGTTATGCCTATGAAGATATTAATCAAGCATATTATACTTATATTATAAAAACAGACAGCCAAGGACATGTTGGAAGAATAACAACCATAAACACTTCTAACGAATCAATTTTTCATAATGCCTCTTTCTCTCCAACATTTGTGCACGACAAAGCTGTAATTCAATTGCCGGCTCAAGCCATGTTGTCTGACAACAAAGCAGTAGTAATTGATATGTCGGGAAAAGTAGTACGTAGTTTTTCTCTAGTCGATGTACAAACAGAATTTAACAGGGACAATTTATCGTCAGGAGCATACACGCTTGTTATAAAAAATAGTAATGGAAGCACGGCACATTTTAAATTTATCGTAGAGTAACCCACTATTATACTTTACTTATGCCCACCAATGTAAAAGGCTGTCTGCGTGACAGCCTTTTCATTTATACACATTTATTTTAGTCCACTAATTCTTTAAGATCCCATTTCAACATCACTAGAAAAAGTATTTCCATTTTTTATATCACCCATTTTATATCCTTTATAGAACCATTCTTTTCTTTGTTGAGACGTGCCGTGAGTAAAAGCATCGGGCACTACACTTCCACCGCTTTGTTTTTGTATATTATCATCGCCAACGGCATTTGCAGCATTCAACGCTTCATCAATATCACCTTCTTCAACAATATGGTTTTTCTGGTCAGCAAAATGTGCCCACACTCCGGCAAAATAATCGGCTTGTAGCTCAAGCATCACCGAATATTTGTTATATTCTATTTCAGTAAGTTGCTCATGTAAACGCTGCAACTTTGCAGAGGTGCCTAATAAATTCTGTACGTGATGGCCTACTTCATGAGCAATTACATACGCCATTGCAAAATCGCCGGTAGCGTGAAAACGATTCTTCAACTCTTCGTAAAAAGAAAGATCGATATATAATTTCCTATCGGCCGGACAATAGAACGGACCCGACTCTGCTCCTGCAGTACCACAACCCGATTGAACTCTATCTCTAAATAAAACAAGTTTTGGTTCTTCGTAGCGTAAACCGTTCTCTTCGAAAATGGTCTTCCAAGTGTTTTCTGTTTCTGCTAATACAACAGAAACAAATTGCGCCATCGTGTCTTCTGATTGTTGTTCGGCTGCCGACAAGGTTTTGCCTGACTGCATAGAGTTAATGTCGGGTAATTGTGATGGATCGCCGCCAAGAAATGCATAGAGTAAATATACTACAAGTCCTAAGGCACTGCCACCTTTAAGAATTCCACCAGTAGAAAGACCTCTTCTGTCTTCCACATTATCACTGCCGCTTCTACCTTTCCAAAGCATAGTTTTTTTTGTGAAGATAAATATTATTGTGAATTAAAATGAACCTGACGACAATCATTGGTTACAGTAGATCATTGCCTTGTTTTTTCGGTTAAAACAACTTCTTTTTATTGCTTTTTTGAATCAATATAAAATGTCTTTTATCTAAATGAAGTCCAAGAAAAACTACAAATAATACCTTACCATTGGTCGATTTTTAGATGTTCGGTCTACAATTTCAAATCCCGCCTTTTCAAACGACTTATACAATCCAATCCAAGCAAATGTATCGGGCAAAACATCTTGAGTAGGAATAGTAGGGTATGCTTCGACAATTTTAATACGATTTTGTTTTGCATATTTTATAACTCCTTTTAATAATAGAACGGATACTCCTTTTCTTCGAAAATCTTTATGGATAAAAAAACAGGGAATCGACCAAACAGCTTTGTCATCTATTCGTTTATGAACTCTAGACCTTGCAAGCTTCGAAAAATCTTCTCGGGGTGCAAATGCACACCAGGCTATTGCTCGATCTTGATACATTGCCATCAAGCCCGTAGGACGATTGTCCCAAACCAACTCTTTCATTGCGTTTTTATTCCCTTCGTCAACTTTCCCTTCTTGAAAATCGGTTTTAGCTAAACGATAATACATGCACCAACAATTTCCGCAGGCTCCTTTCACACCGAATAATTCAATAAACTTCCCCCAGTTCTTTTTGGACAAAGGTTCAATTGTCAATTCTTTTTCACCAATGCTTTCGTTCACCACCGAATATATTTTATTGTTTGTATAGAATTAGTAATTTTTTTCTTTTCTTAAATTATATTTTCGAAGTCTATTTTCACTTTTAAATCGAAATTATTAAAAATTTGTTACGAATTAAATTGTTCCTTAACAAATTTACCGAAATGGAATTGATAAATAAGAGTACAAAAAACGATTTTTTATTTCACACAAGTGACATTCCGAATGGATGAATAGTAGCAACTCAAGATCTGCTTTCGCAATTTTCCAATTCAAGTGAATTGATCTTCTGTAATAACTCCTTTTGTGAAGAGGCTGTTTTATCGTTTGCATACCATATGTGCAATTCTAATTCAAAATCCTGTTTAGAAATAGTAGTTAAGTTTGCTTTCCACTTCAGCATAATTTTATTTGCCGGCTCCGGTCTCGACCCCCAAAGTCCAATCACTTTACTAGTGCTCCGATTTAGAATAATTAATTGAGGGATGGAATGCTTTGTGGTTTTAACAACACTCTCCCAAATTGCCGAATTCTCTTCGCTCAGAATTATCTTATGTTCAATTTTACCAAAACTAGCTGCTGCAATTTTTTCAAACAGCGGAACAATTTGGGCGCAATCGCCACACCAAGCTTCTACTAGCACCAACCAAATCTGCTCGCACTTCATTTCCATCAATATATCGCTAAGATCGGAAGTTAGTGTTATTGTTTTATCGAGCCGATTCATTCGACTATTATTCAATTTTGTGAATTCAACTCGCTCTTCCGATTGATCTGATCCAGTTGTTTTACTTTCTTTAAGTAATTCATTTACCAGTTTTCTATACTCGTCGTAAGAGTACGATTTACTATTTGTTATTTCTTTCTGCATACTTTATTTCTATCCTACTTTTCATTTGTGCTTTGACCAACAAACTGATTCAGCTGTTCGTGATATAATTTTATCACGTTTGCATGAATAAAATTAAAAAAAAGCTCAATGATTTTTTGATTGTCATTTCAATTTCAGGCTCTTTACTTTTTTTAAAATCATTTAATAAAAACAAATTAATGCGCAATAATTAATCCCCCTTTCGTTCTTTCCTCCAATTCACCATTTGCAATGCTAAAAAAATAGTAACCGCTGGGAAGCAAAGAAGAGTCTAGTTCAAAATAATCGCTCATCGTCTCTACTATTTTTACATTAACTCCAAATTGATTAAAAAGTGTTAATTGAAAATAGCTGTTCTTATTATTACTGAAATAGATCTTTGACTCGCCGACCACCGGATTTGGACTCACCTTATATCCATTGGATTTTAAGTCGATGATTTGTACTGTCAAGACTTCAGAGTTTCCATTTCCTCCAAGCTGAATAAAATAATAATTGAACTTGTTTTTTATTGGATTCTCATCGATAAAACTATATGCTTGTGCAGTTGAATTATTACCACATACGCCCGGAATATCCCCAATTTTTTCATAGTTGATTTTATCTATTGACCTATAAATCTGTATGCCGTTACATGTACTTCCCGAGCTGATAGTCCAATTTAAATACACCTTTCCTAGATAATCTCTCGCATCAAAATTATCTAATATCAAACTTCTTTGCGCATAAACATTTGAGCTCGAAAAAAAAATCAACGAACAAAACAAAATCGAAAATAGGCCATCTTTAAATTTCATGTTAAACTTTTTCATTTGTGTTTGCTAACGGTATTTCAATCAAAAAAATTAGTCGAATATTTTTATTTGACGGATTGAACTAATCGCTCTTTTAGTTCTGGGTTTTTAAGTTGAGGAACGTTTTGAATGTCATTTGATTTAACCACATTTTCAATCAATTTATTTAGTGCTACTAATTGTTTTTTATACAATTTACAAGCACTACACATACTCGTATGGAAAACTAAACTAAAAGATTCAAGCAAGGTAAGTCCTATTAAATCCTTTTTCTCCATCATTTCCGTTGCTCTTTTGCAAGAGATCATCATCTTTTTAATTAACATTGCCTTATTCCTTAATGAACCAGTTCTTCTCTAAACATTTTCTAAGCTGTAATTTAGCTCTATGTAATATTTGCCAAAAATTAGACGGAGAAATGCCCAATTCCTGACAAATTGTTTTTCCGTCTTTATTCGTTAAATATTTCAATTGGATGGCATAATTCCAATGAGAAGGTAGGTTTTCTAAGCAATTCTGCAGTGTTCTAGTAAACTCCTTGTCGTCTAACAGATTTTCATTCATATTTCCCCATCCTGTGGGACGTTCACTCAAAATCCATTCTTCACTCTGGTCGAAAAACACTTTAGATGATTCACTATCCGAAATCAGAGTGTTGGTTATCTCTCCACCTTTTATTTTTTTCCTATGATAGTCGTAAATTTTATTTTTCAAAATGGAGATGAGCCATGTCTTAATGTTGCTTCTGTTTTCAAAATTTGCGTATCCTTGAATAGCTGCTATAAATGTATCTTGAACTAGATCTTCAGCAGTCTCTTTACTCGATGTTTTGTAAAAAGCCCAAGAGTAAAGTTGATCCGAATATAATTCGACCCATTCCTTAAAAATTTGATTTGAATCAATTAACGACTCACCGTTTTCCATAAATTAATTTTTACTTCTCCACTCATTAGAAAATGCAAGAATGGAATTAATGCCACTTCTACATTCAAATAATTTTACTCTTTTATATCAAACTCAAAATAAAGATGCTTCTCAGTCTCTCCTCCTGATTTGATCCACTATATTCTTCAATAATATTCCTAATGCTATTCCTATGCCCACCAATGTAGCAATATGAACACCTCTTATGTTTTCTATACCCGATAGTTTCTGATAATTGAATATCACAATCATTATCGCTACTATAGGAAATACAAATTTTCGCACGTTATTTCTTGTTTCCATAGTTTTTGAATGATTAATTCATTATCCAAATATTTTTTGTGAAAATACTTTTATCGCTTATTACTTTCAACAAATATAACCCATTTGCATTAGCCCTAACATTCACCTCAAACATTTTCTTATTCTCAATTTCCTCTTTGTAAATGATGCTGCCAGTAAAATTAATGATCTCTAGAGTGCCGCCTACTACTTCTCCCTCAAAAATAATATTAAACAACCCATTGTTAGGATTTGGAAAAATTGAAAAATTATTGCCAATATTGTTTTGGACATTTACAGAAATACATAATGGAGCAATTGCTCCGCCATTTCCAATAACTGATTGCGTATTTGTTGTAATCGCATTTGCGTTGGCCACTAATGTGGAAGGACTGATAACGTCTATTACTGTGTTAGAAGTAATTGTATTCGGTGTATTCTCAAAACAACCTGTGATGCCAATTGAATCGCATTTTATTAAATACAGATCATATTTTGTAGACCCTCCAAATGTCCATGCTAGTCCTCCTATTAAAAAGCCACCATCTGAAGTTAGAGCCAGTGTGTGTGCTTCGTCGATACTTACCGACCCAATCATGCGCGACCAATTTAAATCACCTCTATAATTTGTATTAAGCAAATAAACATCTGATGTGCTTCCTGTACCAAAAAAACTGTACGACGTTCCTGCAATAGTATAACCATTATCTGGCATTTGTTTAACTGCATATCCAAAATCTGCTTGCGTACCTCCATACGATTTTGTCCAAAGT
Source organism: Bacteroidota bacterium (assembly GCA_043747595.1). Taxonomy (GTDB): domain Bacteria; phylum Bacteroidota; class Bacteroidia; order AKYH767-A; family 2013-40CM-41-45; genus JADKIH01. The sequence continues at coordinate 27,817 of JAYTOX010000086.1, forward strand.
GTATCGCCCATATTATTTGTTTTGATCAAATATACATCATGATTTCCGGCTCCTGAACTTAAAATACTACCTGTTAGAATATAACCTCCGTCACTTGTTGGTTGTACACTATAGCCATAATCATGTGATGGTCCGCCATACTTTTTCGACCAAGTCATGTTCCCTAAAAAATCTGTCTTAATTAAATATGCATCAAAATTTCCGGCTCCCAGCGAGCTATAACCTGCAACAATAAAACCATTATTCGTGAGTTCAATATCATTTGCAAATTCTGTTGATGTGCCGCCGTACGTTTTTGCCCATTGAAATGTGCCTTGCGAATCTACTTTTAGTATGTACACATCAAAAAAACCAGCGCTTGAACTATTTGAATAACCTGCAATTATAAATCCACCATCGCTTGTTTGCTTAATAGAATTTCCTGCTTCATCACCCGTACCGCCGTATGCTCTTGTCCATAATGTATCTCCGGAATTATTTAATTTTATCAGATAAACATCACTTCCCCCAGCACCAAAACTATATGTTGACCCAACTACGATATAACCATTGTCGGTTGTTTTCTGAATGTCGGTGCCTTGATCTGTGTCAAACCCTCCTATGGTTCTCGTCCAAAGTGTGTCGCCAGCGGCATTTGTTTTGAGAATGTACACATCAAAGGTGTCCGTTGCAAAACTATTCGTATAGCCGGTCATCACATAGTTGCCATCATTATCAATTACTAACGATTGACACCTTTCGTAATTTGCACCTCCGTATTTTTTTTGAAAAGCGATTTGTGCTTCTGTATTAAAGTATGATATTAATAGAACAACGTAAAGGTAAAATCTATTCATCTAGTTTTGGATTTATTAATCTGATTCAATTACATAATCGAAAATATTATTGTTTAATAAACTTTCCTTTACCCCAATAGTTTCCGAAATTCAAATCGAAAAAATATACTCCTCCAGAAAAATCTCTTGTATCTAAGATGTATTTTTCGGCTTGAATATTATTAATTGCTTTTAATAATTTACCATCAACACTAAAAATGGAAAGGTTAAAATTGTTTTGATTCTTATTTTCAAATTCAATTGTAACAAAATCTTTTACAGGATTCGGATATGCCTCACTTAATACCTCCATTTTATTTTCTTTAATATTAGTTGTAATAAACGACATATCATCAACACTTATAAACCTATAATTAACTGAAGAGTTCAAAATTAGAATTTCTACAGAGTCAACCAATATATTATTCTGAGAAAATGGAATGCTTATGGAAGTCCAATTTAAAAGCGGTGATGAGTATGCCCATTGTGCGCTGTCTACAACATTGCTATTAAAAAAAAGTCGTGATGATATACTTACTTCATCACTTCCTGATACATCTGTTTTTACGAAACAGTTTAATTGAGTCGGGTGAGAAGTGATTGGAAATTTTGTTTTAGCAAAACTATTTACTCCTATAGCATTAATTTTAAGTGCATAATTACCTTGATGTGCGAGCGTGTCTTTAACCACAGGAGTCTGAATTTGATTGTCGCCAGTATGCCATTCGTCGGGATTGTCAAACCACCCTCCTATATCCGTCCAACTTTCAAAGCCGGCATTTGGTATTTGTTGTGCTTCAACATGAATTACTAAACAAGTAATAAATAGAATTAAAGTTATCTGCGTTTTCATTTTTGATTTTTTTAAGTAAAGAAACACTCGCCAAATCACTAGAGAATTCAACTTCAAAAATAGATCATTGCATTACTTAACTTTCCCCTAAAGTTAACAATAAAAAATTAGAAATTGCACACGGATTCTTTGATTTTAAATCGGAATTTTAAAAATAAATTTCAAAAATCATGGAATATTTTTGTCTTAATTAAATCAAAGTGAGACTACACCTAAAAAAGCTTAAAACTATTTCCAACGCTCAAGTTTTGGGATTCCCTTGGTAAAAAAACCGGAAATGAATCCCGGGAAACCCATCGATTTCAATTTAGCCTTGACAAATGATTGCATTTTTTCGCTTGTGTTTATTTCCGGATTTTGAAAAATTCCGTTTATGTAACAATGTGAGCAATACATTTCGCTCTTGCTTCCGTCACTATTTGTACCTCCGCCTTGTAGATCTTTCTTCATAGGCATACTGCAACTTTGACAGTTCTTATACATCCTTTCTATTTTCTAGCCATAGTAAAAACTACGCTCTTGATATTTTCGGTTTGTAACTTGAAAACCAAAACATAAAATACATAATTATCAATCCCGTTATCGCACCTGTAATTATAAAAAGTGTCTGCGCGCCAAATTGATACCAGATAAGCCCGGCAACGGAACTGGCAATCATCGAACAAATACTTTGAAATCCTGAATACGTTCCTATCGCTGTAGCGGTATCTTTTTTATTTGTAATATTACTTATCCATGCTTTAGAAATTCCTTCTGTAGAAGCTGCATAAACGCCGTAAATAAAAAACAAAATAATATATCCTGTTAAACTATTATTCCACCCCATTCCGGTATAAACAATTGCAAAACCAAAAAGCCCCGTCACAAACATTTTTTTTAATCCAACTTTGTCTGCAAGAGACCCGAGTGGATAAGCAAACAAAGCATAAACTAAATTGTAGAAAATATATAAAATTATAATTGATGTATCTGTGATGCCTGATTGCTTTGCTTTCAACAACAAAAATACATCCGAACTATTGATAAGTGCAAAACTTAATAATCCAATGAGCAAACGTCTGTATTCCGGCGGACTTTCTTTCCAATATTTGAAAAACAAAAATCCTTTTTGATGTAAAGACTTAGGTGTAATAAATTCCGGCGATTTCTTTAGAAGAAACGTAGATAAAACCGCTAAAATTCCAGGGATGAAAGCAATATAAAAAAGTGTTTTGTAATTTGCCGGGTTGTAATATAAATAGATTAATGCTAGTAGTGGTCCTATCACTGCTCCCATAGTATCCATCGATCGATGGAAACCAAAAACTTTTCCTTTTGTGGCTTGTGTTGCTTCGTCAGAGAGTATTGCATCGCGAGCTCCTGTACGTATTCCTTTTCCAAATCGATCTACTGTGCGTGCAAAGAAAATCCATAAAGGATAAATAAACATCGCCATCATTGGCTTTGATATTGCACTAAGTGTATATCCAAGCTGCACAAACGGAACTCTTTTCCCACTCACATCCGACATTTTCCCGAAGTATCCTTTGCTTAATCCTGCAACTGCTTCAGCAATTCCTTCCAATATTCCTATCAATACAATTGAAAAGCCAATCGACTTAAGATAGATCGGCATAATTGGATAGAGCATTTCGCTTGCCATATCGGTAAACAAACTTACAACCGATAAAACAATAACTGTTTTGGTAATGTGTTTCAATGAATTTCCGAATTAGTCTTTTCCACCTTTAATGCTTTTCTATCCTTGAAAAATATTTTTTATTATCAGTAAATATTTCTAAAAAATAAACCCCAACAGGCAATTCGGAAATATCGACAAACTCTGATTTATATATTGCCATTAGTTTTCCACTGCTATTTTTTACTACTATACTTTTTAACGATTCAGTATTTTCCAATTGTATGTGAAATTTCCCAACAGTCGGATTGGGAAATACTGTAACACTTTTCGACTTCGACGATTCATTTATTCCGGTGCCAAAACAAGCGAAATCAAAATTGTCAATCATCCAACCGTCTTTATTATTATCTAAATTATCGCTTGTAAAAGTAAAGCGGAAGCGAACAAAATCAAAAACATATCCATTGATAAAAGATTTTACCCAACCCGAATTACCTGAAAATCCGGGAGCATTATTATTGCTTGAAATGCTACTTGTACTATCATAAAAATTCAACAACGAAAATTGATGAGCGTAAATAATATTCGTCCAAGTAAAACCTCCATCTAATGAAACTTCAACCGTTCCTCCATCGGCTAGTGTGTCGGTGTTGAGCTTATGCCAAAAACTTATTTCTGTGTAATCATCGGTCATTATTACAAATTCAAAAAACGATCGATTGCTAGATGGATATGTTGCAACCGTATCTGTTACTATAGCCAGTGAAGGTGAGAAGGCCGAACTAAACACCTGTTTTGTTGGTTCGCCAATTTGCCAAATGTTGGTATTGGCCATGACTCCAAAATGAAAATAATTGGCTGTATCTCGATCTTCAAATTCACTTAAAGGCTGATTCATTGTATAAGCAATTGAATAAATCGTATCTTGACTAAAGGCTCTTGCTGATATTACCAAGAAAATCAAACATGCTAATTTTGTTTTCATTTATCTGTTTTGTTAAATATTTAAAAAACGCTGTTCTTGATTTCAACAACAAAGTAAGAATATAAAGTGGTCAATTAGGACTAGAGATAAAAAAAATCTTATAAAAATTATTTTCTATCTTTAAACCAGCTTCGATGTTCTCGAAACCCATTCAGGAACAGAATAATTTCCTTGGCGAAGAAGTAAATTTAATTGAGCAGCATGATGCTGAACATGTCGCAAATTGTAAATTAAAATTTCAAAAACACTGTAGTCTCTATAGCTATTTTTAAATCGATCTTGAATATTTTCCGGATCAAATTTTTTAATTCTATTGAAGCACTTAACTCTTGAAAAATCGATATAGGCAATCAGTTCCTCTTTTGAATAAACTCTTTCCGGCATTTTCCCTGTATCATCAAATTCTGATAGGGTAAATGGCATGGGTGGATGAAAACTATCGGGTTCGGAAAGATAATAGTCCAAATAGAAAATAGCATGGTAGGCTTTATACCAAAACATCGACTTACCCTCCCATAATTCTAAGGGGCAAGCTTTGATTGCATTTTCAAGCATATCTATTGCTGCCCCAAATTGCAACCACAAACTATTTTTAATTTCCGATTCCATCTTTTAATTTACGCCTTACTCAATTTTTTTTTATCTCTAAAAAAATACTGTATCGCAGATTTATGTTTCTGAAAATCGATTATCACTTTCATTAATTTACATTATTCATTCTTAAAAAAGCTTGGTTTAATTCTTTTGGATTGGCCGCTGCCATTGCTTCACTGAATCCAAAGGTTAATTCTGTTTTACCTTCTTTTAATTGCTTAAAAATTGAATTAATAAAATCGCTTACCGGTGGTGCAAAATCGTGCAATCCTTTACCTCCTAAACCTGTATTAAGAGCGGGAGGAATAATTTCAACAACTTCAATATTTTTTGATTTCAATATTTCTCTTAGCGACAAGGTAAAAGAATGGAAAAAAGCTTTCGTGCCAGAATAAACAGGTGTTTTTACAAGTGGGACAAACGATAAACCCGATGTTACATTCATAATCACTTTCAACGATTTTAAATTTGAAAATAATGCTGAAAGATGAATAGGTGCTTCAATATTTATTGCAATCTCAGCTTTTGCTTTGTTATAAAAATCGGCATCGGTAATTTCCATCCAGTTTTGAACTCCTGCATTATTGACTAATACTGAAAGATCGCTATGTTCTTTTTCAATCCAACTGTAAAGACTCTCCCTCTCCTCGCTTTTAGACAAATCGCATCGATAAGTAATAACCTCAGGAAAATCTTTTTTTATTTCTTCAAGTGCATTTTCTCGTCTGCCACAAATAATTACTGTATTCCTTTCCTCGATAAAACGTTCTGTGAGTCCTCTTCCAATTCCACTTGCTCCACCGGTTATTAATATTTTATTGTTCGAAATGTTCATCACTTTTTTTTACAAAGGTATTACTTATTCACTCAATGTAAAAAAATCTCTTTGCAAAAAACAGAAAATAAAAAAGGCCTATCCGGGGAAGATAGGCCTAAACAGTTTTTCATATTAGTCTTTTGCAGGTGTGTTCAAAATTAAAGGTTGAGGAATTGGTCCAACTAAGCGTGCAACGTCAAAAATCTTTTCAGCTGTTAAACGTAATTTAATAAGTTCAGAAGGATACCCATTATTAAAATCGATAAGCGATTTAGTAATGTAATCGTAATCGGGATTAATGGTTCCTGCTTTTGGTTGATGATACGTAGTAATCACTAAAGGTAAATCGGGTGAATAAACATTATTGTCTTCTATCTTATAAAAATCAACATCACTCATAAGTTTATTAAATTTAGCAAGTGTAGAATTTCCTACATCCATACTTACTTTTCCAAGATGTGCAACATTTCTAACCCCTACAAATGTTAATGTACCGTTACTCATAAGCGATACAATGTATGCCGGTTGCACTGTTCTTCCGGCTTGATGATCAATTCTGAAAACTTCAAAAGGTCGAGTTACTTCTACTGCAAGACCACGTGGGTCAATTCTTGAAACAGAGTTCGCGTCGCTTACGTTTCCGGAAGGTGTCATGTCGTCCTTTTGACAGCCGGAAAACATTACAATGATTGTCATTGCAAAAAATAATACAATTCCACTCATCTTAATAGTTAGGTTTCTTAGAGTGTTCATTTTGTTTAATTTTAAACTGTTTAAATGATATGTGAATTAGAGACGGTTAAAGCTAATTCAACATTTCGCTGCAAAATAAAACATTCGATGAACGACCTTTCTGTGAGGCTAAACGTATTGCCTCATGGTTTCAACTAGAAAACCTCACTTTTATAAACTACCAAAACTTCTAAATTGGAAAATTTTTTATGCAAATCGGTTTATGCTGGCATGAATTATTCCAAATCATGAAAATACTATTATTCAAACCTGCTTTGGATTGCCGTCAATTCAATAACTCCGATGCTGCAAATTGTTCTTACTTGATGAAAGTTGCTTTTAATTTTTTCAAGCGAGTCTTGGCTATGAGCTGTTTCTTCCATCTCATTCAATAAATTTCTAACTTCTAAATCAAAGCCGGAAAACGAAATAGCCGACTTCATTTTGTGTACTATGCTTGCTATTTTTTTATAGTCAGATTCTTTCAAAGCATCCTCCAATTTACTTATCTCCTTCGGATTTTCTCTTATAAAAATTTCAATCATGTGTTTAACTAAGCCTGGATTTCCTTCTGATATCCTATTAAGCACTTCTAAGTCGATTACTCCTTTTTCAATTTCCATTTGTTTAAAATTTGTTGCTAAGACTAATAAATACTGCACGCTAAATAAAGTCAATCAACTTATATAAGTGATGTTTAAATTGATCGCCAATTGGAAGTGGGTTTTTATTTACAAAAAGTGTCCCATCTTCTATATAATCAATATGCGCAATTGAAACGATATAAGAACGATGTATTCTGCAGAATTTCGTGTCTGCAATTTTCTTTTCAAATGCTCCCAAAGTAATATGAGCCGTATGCCTGCCTGTCTTAGAAAAAATTGTAATGTAATCTCCAAGGGCTTGTATGTAATAAATATCTAATAATTTTATTTTAGTAATTACGTTTTTATTTCTAACAAAAATATAATCCCTTTCTTCTATTGAAACTCTACCTCCTCTACTCTCAAAAATTTCGTTTGCTCTACTAACAGCAATAGTGAATCGTGAAAGCGTAATAGGCTTTACAATAAAATCGGCAACATTCAAATCAACTGCTTCGAGCGCATGATCCTTTTGAGAGGAAATAAAAATAATTATTGGAGGGTTGGTAAGATGCTTCACGAATTCAACGCCACTAATCCCCGGCATTTCAACATCTAAAAAAATTAAATCAACGTGTTCTGCCTGTAAAAAATTAAATACATCTATCGTATTACTAAATTCTCCAATCATTGTTAGAAAATCTACCTGAGCAACCAAATCATTAATTATGGCTCTCGAAAAATCATCGTCATCTACATTAATACATTTCATGGTTCTTACGATGGAACGGATTAAAAAACTAAAAAAACTATTTATTACTCTCTAATAAACTACTTAAATGCAAAGTTAAAATAAGTATCGAATGACACAAGCCCAAAAAAAGAGTTTTAAAAAAATCTTCATAGGTTCTTTTCTTCAAACCAGCGAATCGTTCTTTTAAAACTCTTTTCAGCTATTGCCAACAATAATTTAATTTTTCGGCATAGGATCCATTGCGAAATTTGCATGAACTAATTTCCATTTCCCATTTTGTTTAGCATAAACGCGTGTAGATTTTGCACGATTCGACTTAGTTTCTCCGTCTTTGTTTTTCATTACACCTGCATAATTGTATGATAATATTGCTACATCCCCATAAACTTGCACTTTCGGATTAAGCATCTCTCCAACTAATGTTCTGCCCGGATCTTTGCTTCCCGCCTCTGTTAATCGCATGCACTGAGCTTTGCCTTCGAGTCGAGTTGAATAATCAGAATTAAATTCTGTATAATCATCGGCTGTGTTTTTAAATTGCTCGGCAACATTAGTTGGATCTGCTACTTCAGCAGCCCATTGCGCTTTAACCATTGCAATAATTTCATCAGAAGTTTGCTGATTTGTGCTTGCTTGTGCCGACACGTTTTGAGTTTGGATGATCATGCCCATAAGCATAATGAATCCCATAATTGTTTTTTTCATGTTCTATTTGTTTAAATCTGTGTTGACAGTTATAGGATGTCAACATGTCCTATTATAAAATATTTGTACATTTTCTCTAGTATTCCAAAACCAACAAGCTAGCCTTTCAATGCAAAATTCAATTAATGAAAGTAACAAAATATTATTGAAAAGAAAAAATTATTTAATAAAAATAAAATGTATCCTTTTCGTTTAGCTCATTTAGTAGCATTTTTTTTTCTATTTGTTGGAAATTGATTTTTACCGAATAGTTTTAAATCATATAAGTTGACGTCTTAAAAAATTATGCTATACTCTATCGAAGCAACATAACTTCTGGTTAATCCATCCGGTTTGCTTTTACGAGTAATGAATGGGGCTCCTAAACTTAAACCGAGAATTGCATTTGGCTTTATCAAATAATCAAAATAAAGATTGGCATTAAATGTTAGGCCTTTTGATCCGGTTATTTTATTTTCTACCAAATTTATATCTGTAAATTTATCGTCACTCAAATGGTATATTGGCAATAGACTAGGTGTAATTGTAAATGATTCTGACGCTTTAACCGAATATGACGCTCTTATTAAAACATCCGGACTCCTTTTGTATTGATTTGTTGTTTGGAAATTATAAAACACCGAACTCATTTCATAATAATTTGATATAAATTGATTTTTATTTTGAGTAATCGGCTGTTGATACGCAATAACTAATTTTATCTTTTTTATTTCCTTTGAAAATCCAACCAGAAGATCTACAGTCCCCAAACTTGGTTGATAATCCATAGGCAAAGGCAAGTTTTTATTCTTCAAATTGCCATCAGTAAATGGCAGCTTTACTCCCAATGTAATTTTCGATTTTCGCTTCAAATCGTAGCTTGAAATAATATATAAGTCAGAGAAACTCGACGAATGAATATAGTTACCGTTTTGTGAAGTATAGGTAAGTTTTCCTTGCAAATTAATTGCCGGAGTTATTTGTCGCGAATATTCTACATATCCACCGAGAACAGAAATAGAATGATCGGCTCCTCCATTCGAAAATCCAATTTTAAAAATATTGTTTGTGTCGAGCGAAAGTGAATCTCTACTTTGGGGTTTAAAGGCGTCAAGTGTACAAAATCCCGCATCGCTACATCCTTGAGCATTTGCAAATTGAACATTTGCAATGGTGTGCGTCATTAAAAATGTGAAAGCCCATTTATATATAAAAGCTAATGCGTTTTTTTTCATTCCTTTGTTTTAGATTTGACAACAATTATTTTCTACATAAAAATAATAGTTTATGGCTGTAGATTTGAAAAATATTTTTTCATCGGTTCGAAATAGTGAGTAACCCATCCTGTTTCTACATGATATTCTTGCTCGGGTATATTAGAATGAACTAGCTTAACCTCCGTTACATTTCCTTTTTCTTCGAATGTTACTTCAATTAAAGAATCTTCATCTTCAGGTTTGAATGAAGTTGACCTCCACGATTGAACAATTTTTTTGAATGGTATCAGCTCAATATTTTTTCCGGTAATATAATCTCCATGTGCTTTATATTCTGCACCTTCGTTCTGACTGGCTATTGCAGATTCCGAATCGGTCATCAATGCATGTTTCTCACTATCTAACCAAGCCGAATAAATGCTGCGTGCGCTTGCCGGAATCTCCGTGATTAATTCGAATTTCAATTTCATTTTGTGCTCTTAAAACTATCAATATAATCTACTAAAGAAACCTTGCTAAGTGGCCTCTGAAAAACATTAAGAAAGGCAGGAGATATTCTTAGAAATCTACTGCCTTTCGCAATTATTTTTTGGGATGATATGCGAGATCGTCCCTCATCACACCGGTTAACGTTTCATATTTTGATGTATATGTTAAAACATCATTCAATATTTTTCTTCCATCATCACCTATCAAAACCATATTTTCTTTTTGCATCTGAGCAAACGACTCTGCGTCTTTTGCGGAAACGACAACCATGTAATATGAATCAATCAATCCAAATCCGCTTTTATAAACCCTATAGTGGACTTTAGAATTTTTACTTGCATAATAATTTTTAACAGCTAAACCCTTTTCTCTTAGCATTTCTAAATTCTCAGGTGTAGCGTGATAATAATAATAAACTCTATAGGGCAAGCCGTCTTGAGCAATGGTAATTCCCTCCGGCATATAACACATATCCTCTTCCAGAGTAATAATATATGTTCCATGTGCAGAATAACACTTATTCATCCTATTCCATAAATTTTCAAGATTTTCTTTGCCTAATTTTTCCGACAATTGCTCAAAAATATTTTTGTCTAGATCCGCCATATTGTCTATTGGCATAATATAATTATATCGAAAATCGGAAGTTTGCGAAACAAAAAAATTGACATTGGAAATATTATACTGGTTAAGATAGCCAATTAATTCTTTTAGTATTTTTTCATAATCACCGACCATCGACGGCTTTACAATATCCTGATGGATGGAATACATTTTCTTTAGTGCACTTTGGCCGAAGGAACCAATAGGCGTGCAAAAAATAATAATAGCAATGACAAAAATTGATTTAAATGTTTTCATGGGATTTAAGTTTATATGTTAATAAAATAATTTTTGATCTATATACTTCCATAGCACAAATTAAAGCTACTCATAAATTATTATTAATGATACTTGTCGTTACATTATTCCTTGTACAGAAATTATTGATTTTTTTTCGTTCAATAATATTTCCCTATACATGCCTAATTTACTTATTATTTTCTAATTCAAAAAAAATGTATATAAACTCCAATTAAAATATTTAAATCAATCATCTTTAGAGCCACAACTCCCTCAAGTTATAAATAAAATTGGGACTTATCTATTCCACAACTAAAATATTTTGAGGCCGTCTACCTTTTATTTCTCTAATTATTTTGACAATAACCAGAATATGTATTATTTCTTGCCTTTCAACTGTGAATCGTCTGTTGTTTTATCCTCCAAAAATGTCCCTTATTTTCCTTTGAACCGATTATAATAATTAACCTTTACTATTTTTAATCAAAAACAGAACTCTCGATTCGTTTAAAATTGATTAAACTGTGTATCTTTGCAAATCCTCAAAAATTTAGACCCTCCATTTTGAACTACACTAATATCATAGAAAGCACGAATGAAAAAAACGGGAAGAAGCTTTATGACTATCAACACGCGGCAATCGACGATATTTTCAAAAAACTGGAGGGACATGCAACACGTTACAATCTTTTATACCAGCTTCCTACCGGTGGTGGAAAAACGGTTATCTTTTCTGAAATAGCACGAAGATATATTCTTAGTACCGGAAAAAAGGTTCTCATACTCACGCATCGCGTTGAATTATGCAATCAAACTTCTACAATGTTGCAAGAGTTTGGTGTAAAAAATAAAATTATTAATAGTGCCGTAAAAGAACTTCCTGTACCTAACGATTACATGTGTTTCGTTGCAATGGTTGAAACTCTAAATAATCGATTACGCGATAAAATACTTACGCTAGATAATATCGGCTTAATAATTATTGATGAAGCTCACTATAATGCATTTGGAAAACTTTTAAGCTTTTATGAAAAAGGTGTTGTTCTTGGTGTAACCGCTACTCCCTTAAGTTCGAACATTTCAATTCGAATGAGAGATAACTACGATGAATTAATTATTGGCGAATCAATTTCCTCTCTTATTGAAAATGGTTTTCTTTCGAAGGCAACAACTTATCATTATCACGTTGGGCTTACTTCTTTGAAAGTTGGGCGAACGGGCGATTATACCGTGAGTTCTTCCGAACGACTATATAATAATCACGCTATGCAGGATAAATTGCTAGGTGCTTATAAAGAAAAATGTATCGGTAAAAAAACATTGATTTTCAATAATGGAATTGCTACTTCGCAATATGTATATGCCACTTTTCAAGAAGCAGGTTTTGAAATAAAACATCTCGACCATAGCCATAGTGCTACAGAAAGAAAAGAAATACTTCAGTGGTTTAGAGATAAGCCTGACGCTATTCTCACTTCTGTAAGTATCCTTACAACAGGATTTGACGAGCCTACTGTAGATTGTATCATTTTAAATCGCGCTACTAAATCGCTCACTTTGTACTTCCAAATGATTGGTCGTGGGTCGCGAATACTTCCAAAGAAAAAAGAATTTTCTATTATTGATCTTGGAAATAATTTAAACAGATTTGGCCTTTGGGATGCGCCTATCGATTGGGAAAGTATATTCAAAAATCCCGAACTTTATTTAGCCGGTATAAAATCGGATGAAGAGATTGAAAGAAATTACAGATATGTAATGCCGGAAGATTTACGCGAAAAGTTTTCTAATTCAGAATCCATCGACTTCGATATAAAAGACGAGCATCAAAAATCTATTGCCAACGGTCAGCGACCGAAAGAAGTTATTGAAAGGTCAATCAAGCAACACGTAAAAATTTGTATGGAAAATAGCAAAACTATTGAAGAGGCGCTTGTACTTTCCAATTTGCTTAAAGAAGAAATTGAATTTAGAGTGCGTACATTTACTCGCTGTTTGAGTAAAACTTCCGAGAGTTATGTGAAATGGCTTGCTGAAGACTATAAGCGAAAATTCAAATTTGCATTGATCAAAAAATTCCATGAAACTTCCGGCGACGGATTTGATTTTTCTGAAGCCGAACAAGAGGAATATGTAAGCGAAGAGGAATCGGAAAACAATATCAATTCGTCGACCGAAAATGAACAGGAAGATAGCACAGATCATTTCAACGGAAACGAGTGATTTTTTGAATGAGCTTCTAATAAATAAATCGCTTTTGAATCAGGATTGAATGTACGCTACTCTTTTTCATTTTAATTTAAACCCATTTTAAGTGTTGATATATTGTTCCCATTTTATTTGATACAAAATAAACAGCTACTTTATGTTTTATACCGCCATCTGAAAATAACGCTTTTGATTACTTCGAATCTTGTTTACGCACATAAATAAATCTAAAATGTAAATGGGATCAGATTTGCCTTTTGGCATACTATACAAAAAGCTATTTTTAATTTGCTTCGGTATACTTTTTGAAACTTGTTAATATCGCTTGCCAGCCGCCTCTTTGAAGTTCAATAGGATTTTCGTCTTCTGCTTCAAATGTTTCCACAACAATAGTTGAATCACCAGCTGACGAAAATCTAATCTCAACTTTTCGCCCGTCTACAATTTCATAGTGGATTTCATTTTCAACTTTAGTATAAGTTCCTATGAAATCAAAACTCATACTCCCATCTTTAGCTGCCATGGTCGTTTTAAAATTAGATCCAACTTGTAAATCGTTTTCCGCAAAAGGTGCATGCCAATCATCTGATGCATTATACCACTTTGTAATGTGTATCGGATCTGTAAAGAATTCCCAAACTTTTTCAAGAGCAGCATTTACACTCGTTTGCACTGTAATTTTTTCTCTATTGTTTGACATCAATTCAATAGTATATATCGTTAATTATTATTTATCTCACTTGATAGAATCATTAACCGGAACCAATTTAAAATAGTCTGCCTTAAAGCGATCATTAACTACTGTCCCTTTCACATAGGCTTTCCTTATAGCAGAACAAAATCCATCAACCGAATGAGCGTTTCCGAAATCATCAATCTTTGCACCATCTACAAAATAGGTGTGGCCATCAATCCTTACGGCTAGATCGCAACTTTTCCCTTTCATGTGAAAATTACATTCGCCACATGAAACTTCTACTAATTGAATACTGTTAACTTTTTCTGAAAGCGTATCATTCAAGTGTTGACCGATAACAATATGGTAGATCAATAACGAAAATAATAATGCAAAAATATTTTTCATTTTTTTTCGATTTAGTGGTTTTAGCTTAATTTATTTTATCGATTGAACCATTCACAATACTAAGTTACCAAAAAATTTGATTATGGATTCATTCTTTCAACCATTCACTTATCAATCGTACTAACTGGTTTGTTTTTCTTGTGCGAAAACATCCATCCTACTGTAAGTGCAAATGATCGACTATATTCTTTTGGAAAATAATAGACTTCAGGTGTTGAAGAATTCGTAAATGGAATATTATGATTTAAATCTAAAAGACCATGAATATAATGAAAGGCCAAATAAATACTTTCTTCCG